>CAZISM010000258.1:0-3380 GCA_964541895.1 uncultured Cytophagia bacterium | reverse complement strand
AAAAGATGCTTCGCCAGCCGGCATACTGGGTCAACAGGCCGCCCAGAACCGGTCCCAACGACAAGCCGATGTAGACGCTGGAGACATTCAAGCCCAACACCCGGCCTCGTTCGCTGGGTGGAAACACCGAGGTGAGAATGGCCACGCTGGTGGCGAACATCATGGCAGCGCCGAATCCCTGCAGCGCCCGGCCGATCAACAAGACGGTGATGGTGGGCGCCAGGCCCACCATAAGCGATGCGGCTGTAAATAGCAGCAAGCCGGTGCTGAATATTTTTTTTCTGCCGTAAATATCCGCCAACCGGCCCAGCGGCAGAATAAAAAAGGCGGAGGCGAGCAGATAGCTGGTGGCGATCCAGCTCAACAACACCGCATCGGCGTGCAGATCCTGGCCGATCATGGGCAGGGCGATGTTGACGGCCGACATCATAAAGGGAATCAGCATCGAGGTGGTCGTCATGATCAGCAGTATGATGCGTTGGTGCTTTTGTTCAATCATGCAGGGGTCCTGAATGATATACGTCGGCCAGCGGCTTGCGCAGGGTGGGGTGCTCTCTCTCCTGCAAATCCGGCGGCAACTGCTGTGGATCGCCATAATAGCCTGCAGCGACCGCCACAATGATCACCCAATCTTCTTTGGACGCGTGCAGGACCTCGTGGGCGCGCTCACGATCAAAGCCGCCCATGGGATGGGCGTATAATCCCAATTTGCGCGCCTGCAGCGCCAGCGACATAAAGGCCATGCCGGCATCGAACTGGTGGGTGAAATAGTCGCGCCCGCTTTTCGACCATTTGCGCCGGGTTAACACAAACAGCAAGACCGGCGCCTTGTTGGCCCAGACCTGATTGGACGGCGTCAGCAGGTTGCGAAATTGCGCGAGTGCGGGTTCGCGATCGGCATAGACAAACAACCAGGGCTGTTCGTTGGCGGAGGAGGGCGCCCAGCGGGCCGCTTCAAAAAGGGAACGCAGCGTCTCCAGGGCGACCGGTTGCTCGGAATAGGCGCGCGGCGACCAGCGGTCGAGGAATTGCGGATCGACCTCGGCTTCGGGTTTGCGTTGGTTATGGTTGGTTAGCATAGGACCTCTAGCTAAAGATGCTACCAGAGTTCGGCCGTCGCTGCGCGACGGAATATTTTTCGATTTCCTTTCCAGGCGTTGAAACGCCTGGCTACCTTCGCAGGGTCGCTACGCGACCGATTCGTGATCGTGTGATCGCCCGGGGATTGTTTCCCCGGGCGGAACCATAGATCGGGCGTTCGCCCGAGATACACGGTGCAATTCCTTCAGCGGCATCCGCAATTTAAGAATGGTAATATACAAAGAATGTCACTCTATCTCAACGGCTTTTCATGGCAGAGCCGTTTTCAGGAAGGTATTCTACAACGTCATCGCGGCAATAAAAAATCTGCCACCTCCACCGTGTTGGCCAGCAGCACATCGGCGCCGGCGTCTGAAAGCTCTTGCGCTGTGCCAAAGCCGCAGAGCACGCCGATGGTCTGGCAGCCGGCGGCTTTGCCGGCGCGAATGTCCATGACCGTATCGCCGATCATGATGCACTCGTGCGGCGCTACCTGGAGCCGGCTGGCGGCCAATAGAACCGGTTCCGGATGGGGTTTGTTGTTGCGGCAGCTGTGGGAAGTAATGACGGTGCTAAAGAGGTCACAGAGGCCGAACTGTTCGAGAAAAGCCAGGGTGCCGTGCCGGCCGCGGGCGCTGACCACCGCCAGCTTGAAAGAGGTACGCAATTGCTGCAGCGCCTGTTCAATGCCCGGGACAGCCATAAACGGCGGCGACGGTTTTGCTTTGGCCCGGCCGGCGGTCAGTTTTTTCCACAGCTCGTCCAGGTATAAGCGATCGGCCCATTCGTAGAGCGTGTTGAGCGGGGATTCCAGACTCATCACCAGGCGGCGGGCGCGTCGGTGTGCCGCTTCGGCAGTCATGAAACGCTGCAGTCGGCGAAACAGATAGTGCACATATTGATCGTCGGTATCGGCCAGAGTGCCGTCCACGTCAAACAGCAGGGCACGAACAGGATGTCGATCGAGCATGGGGGAAGCTCCGGTCTGGACTGGCGTTTCGGTTGTCCGTATGTATACACGAAAGAGTAAAAATGGTTATTTACTTGGAACAGTATATTAAGCATCTGGTACGGGTCAAGGGCGACCAGACTGGTCGCCCTACAGGTGATTAATGTAGGCAAAAAATTACTTGACAAAAAGCAAAATTCTTGCTATAATTAACCAGTTGGTTAAACTAATTGGTTGGTTAAACTATATGGTCAAGACACCGTCTCACCCGGTCGTCACCGCGGCCGAAGCCGAGACCACCCGGGAAAAGATCAAAGCCGCGGCCACTGAAATTTTCCTCGAAAAAGGCTATGCCGCCTCGCGCATGCAAGAGATCGCCGACCGGGCCGGCGCCAACAAGGCGATGATCTTTTACTATTTTCGCTCCAAGGATGCCCTGTTTGAAGCGATAATCCATGAATCGTTCATGGAAATGTTCCACCTGTTCTCCTCTTTCCTGGAAGTTGAGGACATGCCGATCGAGCAGCTGATACCGCGGTTGGTGCACCTGCATCTGCAGTTCCTCAGCGAACATCCCCATCTGCCCAAAATGATGGCGCGCGAGCTGCACAGCG
Organism: uncultured Cytophagia bacterium; assembly: GCA_964541895.1. Classification (GTDB taxonomy): domain Bacteria; phylum Zhuqueibacterota; class Zhuqueibacteria; order Residuimicrobiales; family Residuimicrobiaceae; genus CAZISM01. The sequence goes on along the minus strand of CAZISM010000258.1, from coordinate 737 downwards.
GCAACCCCATCCCGCAACAGGTGCTGGCGCAGATGGTCGATGGCAACGGTCGGCAGAACATTCGTCGTTTGCAGGATAAACTGCAGCAGGCCATCAATCGGGGTCACGTCCGCCACATGGACGCCAAACATGTATTGTGGAATATTATGGCCCTGAACCTGTTCAATTTTATCGCCGAGCCGGTATTGAGCACGATTTTTCCGGAAGAATACAAAAACAGGGCGCAGTTGATGGCAAAGCGCGAAAAGGCCATCGTGGAGATGATTCTGTATGGCTTGTTGCCGCGCTAGCGACATTGTTTTTCGAAAATTGGTTTTTCAGCTCTTTGGGCGCACAGTCGCATTTCCGGCCCAGGCGGATTTCCATAGATCTGGACGGTGCGATGGGTGCTCAAAAAGCCGCCGGACCGGGACGCTCCGGCCACTCTACCAGCACAATTCAGGGTATTGTCATTGAGGATGATATGAGAAAATGGTTCATTGTCGGCTGTTGGTTGCTCTGCTTTGCTCAAGGCCACAGCCAGATCACACTGTCCGATTGTGTGGAACAGGCGCTGGCGCATAATCCGGGACTGCGGGTGGCTGGCGCTGATTCTTCCCTGGCCGGAGAAGATCTGGCCCAGGCGCGCGCCGCGCGTTTGCCGTCGCTGGATTTCAGCGGCAGTTATCGCCGCCAGAGCGCCGTGCCGGAAATGAAAATCACCCCCATACAGCTTCCGTTCGGCGGCGGCACCTATT
>CAZISM010000257.1:0-3549 GCA_964541895.1 uncultured Cytophagia bacterium | reverse complement strand
AAACGCCTGGCTACCTTCGCAGGGTCGCTACGCGACCGACTCTTGCACCATTGTCTTCCTGAGCCCCGCGTTTTTTGCGGGGCGAAGGATCTGTGCGCATCCGAATTCCGACAATATGATTATTCCTCGACGGCCCGCCATTTTTTTATGCGGCAACCCTATCGGGCCAATGCCCGATAAATGATTCAGGCCTGGGGAAAATTCCCCGGCACATCGCATAGCATTTCGCGCAAATGCCCGATCAATAATTCCGCCCGGAAAAAGTTCTCCGGGCGATCAACTCGATCCTGGATGCACATTCATTGCCTTGAAATGCGCCCATCAACTAACAGATTCTTCGGCGCAGGAAATCAGCTATGACGTGACTTGTTCCTTTTGTTTCGCGCCTCAGAATGACACACATGCAATGAGTGTTGTTATGCCGAATGGCCATTATTCTTTAGTACGGAATGGGGGATACGTACCCCATTCCTAACGCCAAGTTCGTCGATCCATCACCTCTTAATACTGATGAAAGGCCTCCGAAACAAACGCCAGCACATGGGGCAGTGACGCGCGCCAGTAGGTCCAGGTGTGGCCGCCGTCGCGCACCCGATACTCGTGCGGGATCTCTTTCTTGCGCATGGCGATATGAACCAGAGCGTTGCCTTCGTAGAGAAAATCATCGTCGCCGCAATCGATATACCAGCGCACCGATTTCTTTTGATCCTCTGCCAGGTTCTCCACCAGGTGCAGAACGCTGTAACGCTGGTAAAAAGATTTCGCGGCCGTATCGGCGAGCGTAATCGTGGTGCCGGAGTATCTTCGTTTCAACATGTTGGCCACATCCTCCGGCGAACGGGGACCGGTGGCGGCGCTCAACGGGCAGGCGGAAGAAAACAGCTCGGGATGGTGCAACGCAAAAATGAACGCGCCTTCGCCGCCCATGGACAGTCCGGCCACGGCGCGATAGCGCTTTTCCGCCTTGACGCGATAGGTCTTTTCCACATGGGGCATCAACTCTTCAAAGAAAAAATCCTCATAGCGCCAGTCGCCGTCCGGGCTGTTCATGTATCCCCGTCGACCGGTGTTGGCGTCGGGCATGACAATTATCATGGGCGTGGCCGTGCCTTCCTGAATCGCCTTGTCGGCCAGGTGCAGCACCTCACCGAACTGCACCCACCCGGTCTGATCATCGCCCATCCCATGCAGCAGGTAGAGCACGGGATAGGAGCGTTTTGAACTCTCATAATCGGGCGGCAGATAGATCGCGTATTTACGTTCGCCCTTTAATATCTTGCTGGTCATGGACAGATCATCCATGACTTTGCCGGATTGGGCGTACGCCCGCGAGCCGGCGAAATTGCATGCCGACAGCAAAACAGCCAGGAACAGTCCCAGCCATCGCATTCTAACCATCGCTCCTCCTTAATTGCTCTCTGTTTTCATAGATTTTCAGGATGGCGTTGCCGATATCATCCATATCCGCCTGAGAGCCCAGCAAATAGCTCTGATGAAAACCAACGCTTTCCCTCACCAGCCGCTCACAGTGCGGAAAATCATGGTCGTGGAGAATTTCATCGAGACGTGCTTTGGGATACAGCTTGCAGAACGTCTTTGAGGTGAGCGTCTGCTCCATAACGCCCTCGCGATACATGGGCGCGCCTTCGATAACCCCCAAACCGGTGGAGAGGCCGATGCCCTCTGCTTTCATGGCCTTGACAAACAGCTCGCGGGACAGGCCAAAGGTCTCCTCCTGAATTCGAAAGCCGTAATAATAATAGGCCGTCACATTGGTTTCAGCATAGTCCTTTCGCGGCACAATGCCGGGGATGGCGCTTAATTTTTGCGTCAGGTATTTGGCATTGGCGCTGCGCCGTTTCGTTTCCGCGATACACGACTCCATTTGTGTTGCCAGAATGGAAGCCTGATATTCGGCCATACGACACTTGGTGCCAAGGATGGGTGTGGCGCCTTTGTCCCTGGGCATAAAAGCACCGCGAACGCGGCCAAAGTTGTGAAACGAATAGCACACATCCATCAGCTGTTCGTCGTGGCCCAGAATGGCGCCGCCTTCGCCGCAGGTAATCTGTTTGCCGTTCTGCAGGCTGAAACAGCCGAGATCGCCCAGCGTGCCCGCTTTTTGTCCCTTCCACTCGGCCAGGTGCGCTTCGCAGGCGTCTTCGACGATTTTCAATCCGTGGCGGTTCGCCAGCGCTCTGATTTTATCCATATGGCTCAAGCCGCCGAGAATGTGCACCGGCAGCAGGACTTTGGTGGCTGGTGTTATTTTTTTTCCGATGTTATCGGCATCCATCTGCCAGGTCTCGGGATCGATATCAACATAGACCGGCAGGGCGTTGTTGAGCAGAATGGCATCCACGGTGGCGATAAAGGTGTACGGCGAAGTGATGACTTCATCGCCGCCTTCCACGTTCAAGGCGCGCAGGGCTGTGATCAGCGCCTGCGTGCCGTTGCTGGTCAGCAAACAGTAACGCGCTCCCATGAGCTCGGCATACTTTTTCTCCGTCCTCGTCACCACCGTATCGCGTGACCAGATGCCGCTGCGCAGAACCGACACCACGGCCGCTTCGTCCTGATCTTCCCAGATGGGCCAGGCCGGAAATTTTTTACTGCGCACCGGCGTCCCGCCCAGCAAAGCGGGTTTGGTCGCATCCGGCCTGGTAAACGCCAGAGCCGGCACCGCGGCCGTCAGCGCCGCGGCGGCGCCGATGGAGGTGGTGGCCAGAAAATCTCTTCTCGATTGCTTTTTCATCATGCCTCCTGTTACAAACGAGGGAATGGATCATAATTATCGTTGGGATTGAACCTCTGCCATCGCGCGTTCCAGCATGGCGGCGATGCGATCGACGGCATCCGGCACCGGCGCAGAGAGCATGGGCAAAAAGATCAACCGGCCGAAGGTTTCCTCGATTCTGGGGAAATCTCCTTCCCGGTAGCCGGCATAGTCGCCGCTCAACGGTCCGCGTTCGCCGGTAAACATATCAAAGCCGTTGACGAACAGCGGCAGGCGGTGCAACAGCTGGTAGGGACTGACGGACGCCGCCAGGCCCTGCTGACGAATGGCGTCGATCACCGCTGCTGTTCCAGGACTGTTGCCGCTCTCCGGTTCATAAACGATGGGAAAAGCATAATAGCCGCCCCGCTCCGCCTTGTCATACATCCGCACCGTGTTCAGGCCGGGGATCTGTTTGATCCTGGCTTCGACCGCCTCGACGTACTCTTTTCGTTTTTGGTTCAGCGCCGGCAGTTTTCTGAACTGGATGGCGGCGATGCCGATGCCGAGAGGATGGGCACGAAATTTCATACCCAGTCCCAGCGGCTGCAGGTGAGCATAGGTTTTGGTCACCAGATCCAGGCCGCCCATGCGATTGACCTGGCCGGCCAGACAGGCGCGCTCAAAAATTTCGGCATCGTTGGTGGCCAGGATGCCACCCTCGCCGGCGCTCACCGGCTTGCTGCCCTGCAGGCTCCAGACGCCGACCTGGCCGATGGAGCCGACGACGCGGCCGTCATAACGGGCGCCGTGGGCGTGCGAACAGTCCTCGA
>CAZISM010000256.1:0-3576 GCA_964541895.1 uncultured Cytophagia bacterium | reverse complement strand
CCTTCGCCGCCGCGCATGGTGCAGCACCAGGTGGCTTCCTCGCCATGCTGGAGGTGCAGGCTGTTGTCAGCGCCGAGACAGTTGGTGGTGCCATAGCCGCCGTTGGGCCACTGATTGTGGCGCATGGCGGTATAATAGATCAAATGGGCGTCGTGGAGATAACGGGAGGCGGCGGTTTCCTGCCAGAGCGACATGGCCACCATAAAGGAGTCGATGATGGCGCATCCTTCGGTCCATTGCGGGCGCCGGAACCAGTTGTAATTTTGCAGGTCTTGCGTCCAGGCGTGGGTCCGGTACAATTCATAGCGATCGCGTGCCAGATCAAGATAACGGCGATCGCCGTAGAGGCGATACAGCCGCAGCAGGGCGCGGCTGGTGGTCAGCGTTGAATGGGTTTGCGCTTTGATGTGCAGCAGGTCCAGTTCAGCAAAACGGCTGATCATGGTATCGACGAGGTCACGCCATTGGGGGTGGCGGGTCAGGCTTAAGGCATGCGCCAGTCCGTCCAGGCTGAAAAAAAGCACACCGGTGTCGGTGCACAACCGCCAACGGCCGACTCGGCCCGCCAGCATGCCGATGAGGGCGTCAGGCGTTTCAATATTTTGCCGTTGCAGGTGATCCGGGTAGGTGTGGATCGAGCGGCGCAGGGGCAGAAACAGTTTTTGGACAATGGTGTCCACCCGGTCGAGCAGAGCCGGGTCGTGCGTCCATTCGTAGGCGGCGCACAAGCCGCGCAGCAGAAAGTTATGGCTGGCGACTTTGGTTTCGTCGTAATGAATATCAGCCACACGGGCGCCAAAATAGCCTTCCCGGTTCATCTGCTCGGGCAAGCGCTGCAGCAGGATCTCTGCCGGGCTGGTATCCGCTTTGAGGCTGCGGCTCAGGAGCACGAGAGCCAGCAGGGTACGGCCGTACCAGTCGCCCGGGCATTCGGCATGGGTGGAACAGGTGATGATGCCCTGGTACTGATAGAGGGGCTCCTGCAGTCGCTGCCACAGCGTCTGCAGGCGCTGCTGCAATTCACCGGCAATGACGATCTCTTCCGCCGCTGCCGGCTGCAACAGGCGGAAGGGATTTGATTCTGTTTGCCGGTTCTGTGCGTACACCTTTTTGTTCATGGATGCTGCCATAAGGGCCATGCCGGTGGTTTTAAAAAACCGGCGACGAGACGGTTTTGTGGCAGGTGGGGCTTCCTGCTGCTTCGCTATGGTAACGTTATTCGACATGAACGATTCATCCCATATTGGGTAATGGCCAGAGTTCGCGTGCATTCTATAATAACACATCATTGCTGTTGATCGTATTCGGTGATAATGGGATCTTTGCAGCCCTCACGATAAAACAATATTGACCTGATTACCTTATTGCGAGGAATAAGGTAATCAGGTTGCACTTCGATGGGCTTTCAGCTGCACAGGGATGTTGCTCTAGGGCCGTTCGTCGCGGAACCGTTCTTTGAACGTCGGCTGTTCGCCGGCCATTTTTAAAAAGATATCCAGGGGCAGTTGCTCGAATTGCGGTCCCAGATGGTCCAGCACCCCCTTCACCCGTTTGATGTTGCTGTACTGGCGCACGTGCATGAGCAGAAAATAGGGTCGCACCGGATTGATGGTGGTCAGCTCTTCCAGATCAGCCACAATCTGTTCGTCTGTTATGTCCGGCGCCAGATAATAGTCGTAGGAGATCAGCGCCCGCTTGTTCTTGACGGCAAAGGTGTGCGATTGCACATAGCCGTTGACGAACCCGATGGCGTCGGGCATGCCGTCATAAAAAGCCTGCACCACCGCCGGGGTTAAATCCGAATTGCCCTCAACCATCACCCCTTCGGAGTAATCCATAATTTCGAAGACGTTGAGATCCAGCTTTTTCATCAAACCATGGGCCAGTTCCACCATATGCGGCAGATGGTGTGCGGGCACGGCTTTGGGATAGACGTATCCCGGTCCGCCCAGGCAACCGATGAAATAGTCGTTGGCGCTGGCTTGCGAATAAAAATATTCCAGCATCGCCGGCGCCAGCCAGACATAGTTCATGGACACTTCCCAGGCATAGGGAATCTCGCCGCGGCCGGGCTGGGTCCAGGCCCCCAGTCCGATGCCGTCGGTCTGGATGCAGGCGATATATACTTTATTTTTGGGTTTGTAGCTCTTGCCGGCTACCAGCTGGTGGTTGTTTTTAAAGACAAATCCGGGTGTGCCGGGCACCTGTGAGCTGAAACTCATATTGGGCAAAGAGTGCAGTCCCTCAACGCGCAAGGCGTAGCTGGAGGTCAAACCGACCCACTCTTCTTCCAGATCTTTTTTATAGGAATGCCAGCCAAATACAAATCCGAACGGTTTCATCTCCGACAACAGCTCCCGGGTCATCTGATACTCTTCCATGTTGGTGGTGTTGGCGCACAGGTCATTGAAGAACACCTGTTTGTGCATGCCAAAGTCAGCCACGCCCGGTTTCATCATGTTGCCGTGTTCACCGCCCAGCCAGACGATATACTCTCTGCTGCAGCGATGCCAGTACTTTTCCTTGGCCCAGCGATAGATCTGAATATCGGACTGGCCGGTGAACTGGCCGCGGAGATCCGCCACCGGCTTCAGCCCTGCTTTTTCCATCATGGGAATGAGCTCTTCCGTAACCACCGCCGCTTTTTCCAGGCCGGCGATGGTGTAGGCGACGATCAGCGACGTGCGCACCGATTTATCCCACACCACATAACCGCGGACGTGATCGCGAAAGGTGCTCAGCGCCTGCTCGGCGGTGCGCAGTTCCCTGAAGGTATAGCAGCGCTCCTTTTGCAGAAAATCGAAAAACCCGGGTGAATAGCGAAAATCCCATTTTTCCGGATAGATGAAATATAGATTCGGACCGTTGCTGTTAGCCAGACCCTGCATGGAAATCAGAAACGCCTGCAAGGGCAGTTTGCCGTCGATGGTCCAGTCGTCTTCCAGCCGCATGAACCAGGCTTGCCGGCTGCCGCTGCGTTTCAACGTATAGATGAGATCGCCTTTTTTACGGCCTTCCCGTTGCACGCGATAGGTGATGAGCTGCTCTGCGGCTGACAGGCTGTAGGTGTGAACCGCCTGTATCGTGGAGGTGCCTTGCGAACAGAGAATCGGCAACGACTCGTGGACGGTGAGCACGGTGCGGTCTTTGTTCCACAGGGCCGACATTTCCCGCTCGCCCTCTTTCAGGTTGGCGACACCGAGAAACACCGATCCGGGTGCGACCTGATGCTGCAGAGCCAGGCGGTGTGTGCGACCGTCCGTTGACAGACGCACGGTATCCTGAAAGCGGTCCCGCGGACGCGTGCCCCATTTTTGAATGATGGTGACCTGGTTATCCGTCACCTGCATCTCGAGGGACATGGTGCCGTACAACGAGATGATCGCGCTTTTTTGCGGCACCACATCCCAGATGCCGTTAAAATCCGCCTGGCCGGAAGCGAAGAGAGCAAACGGAACAACCATGAGCAGCCCAAGATACCGACAAAGTTGCATGTAAAACCTCCACGTTGATTAATCTCTTTCCTGAATTGATCGATCGGCGGCTTTTTGAGCACGAAACGCTCAGTTCAGGTTT
>CAZISM010000255.1:0-3849 GCA_964541895.1 uncultured Cytophagia bacterium | reverse complement strand
CATTATTCGGAATCATTCTTAATTAAATATACCCTCTTTTATCGATTTTGTCAAGGATTTTAGCGCCCGCCGCGATCCCTTTGACTGTTTTTTCTGTTGCTTCCGGCACAAGATTATTGTAATATTACCGATAGCCAGCTCCCTTGCCTTACCCTTTCTCTACTATTGAAAACGGACTAGCTTTATGCACAACAACACCTGTTGGAGAATTACGTTTTTTGCTCTCCTGGCTTGCAGCGGCGCTTTTGCCGCCTCGCCTGCCAGACCGGTCCTGCTGAAACTCCCCTTTGCGTTTTCACAACAGGGGCGAACGCCGATGGAGAATACGCCGATCGAGTTTGATTCCCGCCTGTTGCTGGTCAGTAACTATCGACCGGGCGGCGCTGACGCCAAAGGCAAGGATGCCTATCTCTATATCGACGATCTGCGCACCGGACAGGAGGTGGCCCGTTTCGGCGAAGGCCACTCCTTTGTCAGCGCCTTTGTGCACGGTCCGCAGCTGAACGTGTTCGCGCTGGAATTTACCGACTTTGGCCGCATCATGAACTCCTCCGGCATCGATCGTTTTGTGACCACTGATTTGAAAACCTTTACGAAAACCAAAGTGATCACAGCCGAAGGCGGGGAACATCTGTTCAACACTTCGGTGTGTCGCGATAACCAGGGCTTTCTCATGGCCTACGAGTCGGACCGGCCGGTGCAGTTCTGTTTCAAGTTTGCCCGTTCGACCGATCTGGCCACGTGGGACAAAATCCCCGGCCTCGCCTTTTGCGGGGAAAAACATGAATATTCCGCCTGCCCGGTCATCCGCTTCATCGAACCTTACTATTATGTGATCTATCTCCACGCCGCCACTCCCGGACATAAAGGCTGGATCTCGTTCCTGGCACGCTCAAAAAATCTGGTCACCTGGGAACTGAGCCCATACAATCCCATCCTCGAGGCGGAAGCAGGGGAGGGGATCAACAACTCTGACGTGGATCTGCTGGAATATCAGGGCAAAACGTTCGTTTTTTACGCCACCGGCGATCAGGAAACCTGGGGCACCATCCGTGTGGCCATGTTTGACGGCTCGCTGCAGCGGTTTTTTACCAGCCATTTTCCTGACGGTGTGGACCTGAAAACATTGTCCGCCAGGCTCTGAGGCCTGCTTAACCATGAAAGCATCCGTATGAAACTTTATATGCCGAACATTTTTCAGCGCGCCGCATCACGAACGGCGCCGCTGGGCCTGTGTTTACTATTGTTATTGGCGGGCTCTGCCGCAACCGCAAAAGGTCCTGATCATGCACCTGCGGCGGTGCAGACCGCCTTTAATCCATCAGCGGCTGAATGGAACGTCGCCTGGCCGGGCCGATTGGCGCAATACGATGTCGTCTATGCCAGCCCGCCGGTGGATCCCATGCAGGGCATTCCCCTGGGCAACGGTGATGTCGGCGTGCTGTTCTGGTGTGAAGGATCAAAGCTCATCGCGGTCGTCAACAAGTGCGATCTCTGGGATGACGCGGCGTTCGGTCGCTTTCACAACTGGAGCCGTGACGAAGAAGAGTATAGCACCACCTTGCGCCACGCCTGCCGGGTGGTGTTCGATTTTCAGGTGCCGATTTTTGATAATTTTTACCTGGCCGATTTTTCCGCCCGGCTCTCCCTGGCCGATGCCTCGTGCCGGATCTCCAGCCGTTCTGTATTCGGCGATGTCACGATCAAGGTGTTTGTCGACCATGAAACTGGAGTGCTTTTCTGCGACCTGGAAACCGACCTGAAGGAAAACACACCGATCCGCATTTCGCTGGAACGGTTCGGCTCCAGAACCTATTCGCACTGGTACAGCCAGATCAACCGTGACGCAACCCTCGGCACCGAAGGCACGGCTGCGCTGGCTGATTCGTCTGGCGCCTTTCTCGAACAGACGCTGCGCAGCGGCCGTTTTGCCGTCGGCGCCAAAGTGATCGAGTCTGCTCAAGCCACCACGGATTATAAGAAGCTGCATTCGCGCAGTGTGGAAATCACGTTGACGGGAAATGGGCGCAACACAACCCGATTGGCTGTTGCCGTGACCCCGCTGCTCACAGAACCGCCTGTGCCGGCTGTAAAAAGAATCCTGCAAGATGCGCAAAAAACCGGCGTGGGTGCGATTCGCGCTGCTCATGATAAAATATGGCAGTCGCTCTGGCTGCGTTCGTTCATGGATTTCGGCGACCCCTATCTCAACAACCTCTGGCATCTGACCATCTATTATGCTCACGGCTCGCAGGGCGGCCCTTATCCCGGCCGATTCAACAACGGCCTCTGGACCTGGAGCCGGGATGTGCAAAACTGGAATTTCTATTTTCACTGGAATCAGCAGCAGCTCTACTGGCCGCTCAACGCCGCCGGTTATCCCGAACTCATTGATCCCTATCTTAATTTCCGCTTCAATTCGCTGCCGCAAGCCAAAGCGGATGCGCGCGAATTCTTTAAAGTGGACGGCGCATTTATCTCCGATGTCAGCGAACGGCGCGGCTACAACTCGACCGGCGAACTGATCAATCACACCCCCATAGCCGAGATCGCACTGGATTTCTGGCGGCAGTACAGCTACAGCGGCGATAAAGTTTATTTACGCGAAAAAGCGTTGCCGTTCATTCTTGAAGCGGCCAAATTTTTTACCTGCCTTTTTGCCAAAGGGGATGACGGGCTCTATCATGCCACCCAGGGCAGCGGTCTCGAGGGCTGGATCAAGTTAAAGGACGGTTTGACCGAATTGGCGTATGGCCGCGCGCTGTTCAGCGTCGCCCTGCAGGCGCTGCAGGAATCAGGCGCCAAGGCGCCGCAGGCGGCGGTGTGGAAAGAGATGCTCGATCACTTTGCCCCATTGCCGGTGATTTCAGCAGGCGATTCCATCATCACCAGGCAGGATCCGGTTTTTCGGCGCGGTTATAACAAAGGCCGGGCCGCGCCCGGCGCGGAGATATTCGCCGCCGGCTGGGGCATCAAGGAGAACAGATGGCTGACGACATTTTATCCCGGCGATGAAAATATTACTCATGGCTTTAAATTGCTGGACGGCATTTTCCCATCAGTGCCCTCCTGTCCGGTTTTTCCGTCCGGATGGATCGGCCTGACTCAGAAGGGTCAGCCGTTGTTCAAAATGGCAGCAAGTACGCTGCTGCTCTATGGTCCGGAAGTCACCGGCTGGGATCCGGTGCCCATCGCGCTGGCCCGGCTCGGCCTGGCTTCAGAACTGGCCCAGGACCTGGAACGGTTCCCGCAACGGTGGCAGATCTATGTCAACGGCTGGGGACACTGGGGACTGGAAGGCGAGATCAACAAGGATTACGAATATTTTTTCCGCACCAACCAGGTGCGCGACGTTTCGCGGGGGGTGAAGAGTGAAGAGCGATTTCCTTTGCCCATGTGGCCGTTCCGGCACATGTCCATGGAGGCCATGTCCGTGCTGGCCACAGCCATGAATGAAGCGCTGCTGCAGAGTCACGACGGCGTTATCCGCATTATGCCGGCGGTGACGGCTCAGCAATCCGCTCGCTTTACCCTGCATGCCCGCGGCGGCTTTATCGTCTCGGCGGAAAAAAAGCAGGAGAGCCTCGCGTTTGTCGCGATTAAAAGTCTGCTGGGAAAAAACTGTCGTGTTGAAATCCCCTGGCCTGCGGCTGATCTGTATGTTGGCGGCAAGAAAACTGCACGGTTAACCAATGACAAAATCCAGCAGATTAAAACCAAAGCCGGCCAGACTCTGATCATGGTGCCGAGCGGTGTACGTCTCAGCGACTGGACGGTTTCAGCAGAGACGCCGGCCGCCAATCAAAAAGCCAGGCGCCATTCGTCCGGCAAAGCACAGCTGGGACTGGA
>CAZISM010000254.1:0-3939 GCA_964541895.1 uncultured Cytophagia bacterium | reverse complement strand
GGCCGCCGCTGCAGCCACAGGGTGAATTGGGCGAAGGCCGGCCGGATCCGGTCCACTCTATCACCCTGCAGGGCAAGGGCTCCATCAGCCGGGAGGCCTGGCACTCTTTCTGCAGACTCTTTAACGAGAAGGCGCTGCGCGTTAAAGGCTATATGACCATCGATAACATGGCGGTCCATATCGACGCCGGCGTCGACTTTTGGCAGGAACAGGGGGAGCCGCATCGCCCGGCCGGGGAAAATCTGCTGGTCATCATCGGTCAGGATTTTGACGAAGCGGTGATACGGACCAAATGGGAAGAATTGCATTCTATCCTGGAGAGATAACTGTATGAAAATCGGTAAAATTCTCATCGCGACGATTGTAACGATTGTGCTGGTCCTGCTCGTTGTCGTCTGGTGGCGCTACTATTTTGTCTTTGGGGAAGGGGTCAAAGCGGGCAATCTGAATTTTATCGTCAGAAAGGGATATGTTTTTAAAACCTGGGAAGGCCGCATCATTCAGACCGGATTTAAGACACCCTCGCCCGGCGGTCTGCAGAGCAACGAATTCGAATTCAGCGTGGCTGAAGACAGCACCGCGCGCCGCCTGGAACGGGCCAGCGGCCGCTTTGTCGAAGTCCGCTATAAAGAATTTTTCAATCCGCTGCCCTGGCGGGGGATGAGCAAGTATGTGGTGACCGAGGTGCTGAGGGTGGAAGACGAAACTCGGGGGAACACGTTGCCGTTCTAGATATTTTTAAGTCAACCGCGAATGAACGCTAAGGATTGCCCACGGCTCCCACACCCCATTAAATTTTGGACACATCAACCTCGAACATCCATTCCCATCCATTCGCGGAGCCTGGCTTTGGCTAGAACGGCAGCTCGTAGGTCAGGTTGAGCTCTTTTTTCACCTGGCGCATGTCTTTTTCCAGGCTTTCATTCAGGGGCACGCCGCGTTTCGGCACGATCTGTTCCCAATCATACTCTTTTTCACCAGCGGTATAAATCCTCGCCTCGCCGGGCAGCTTGCCGGAGCTGCGAATGGAGCGCACCAGATCGCCGGCCAGTTTTTTAAACTGATCCGGTTCGAGAAAATGGGCGATATCCATGGCGATGAAAAAGTGGCCGAGATGATGGGGTGTTTTGTGGCCGGCCTCGTCCACGCCGGAGAGCGCCCAGCCGAACGGTCCGCCGTTGAACACCGAGGACAGGATCTCCACCATCATGGCCAATCCATAGCCCTTATAGCCGGCCAGCTCTTCGCCCTGCCCGCCCAGCGGCAGCAGCGAGGCGGCCTTGCCGTCGAACAGTTTTAGCAGCGTGGTGGCGTTGAGCACATTCCGGCCCTCTTTGTCGATGGCCAATCCGGGCGGCACCGGTTTCTCTTTCCGGTCCAGCACCTCGATCTTGCCGCGTTGAACGATGGAGGTGGCCATGTCCAGGCAAAAGGGACCGCCTTCGTCCGTAGGCACGGCAAAGGCAATGGGATTGGTGCCGAACATGGGATCGGCGCCAAAGGTCGGTGAAATGGAGGGGCGGGCGTTGGTAAAGGCCATGCCGGCCATATTCTCTTTGGCGGCCATGAGCGGATAATAGCCGGCGATGCCGAAATGGCTGCTGTTGCGCACCGATACGGCGGCAATGCCGCTCTGCCGGGCCTTGTCCATGGCCAGGCGCATGGAACGATAGGCGATGACGTGGCCCATGCCGTCGTGCCCGTCCACCACCGCTACGCCGGGCGATTCCCGTACGATTTCAAAATGGGTGACCGGGTTGAGAATGCCGCTGCGGATGCGGTCGATATACATTTTAAAGCGGCCGATGCCGTGCGATTCGATGCCGCGCAGATCGGACCGGATCAGCACATCCACCACAATGTTCGTATCCGCGGTCGGCACGCCGACGGCCCGGAACGCTTCGGTCATGAATTGTCGCAACTGTTCGACGGAAATAAAAATGTCTGACATGGTTCCACCTTTTGGTTTTCAGTGAGGACATACGTGCGCATCACCGGCGCGGCCGTCCGGCGGCGCCGCGTTCACAGCCGCGGTTACAGCTCGCTGATCTTTTGCCGGATCAGCTCCAGAGCGACCCCTTCCGCCTCGGCGGATTCATGGTCCAGCAGTTCGCGGACTTCGGCGGCGATCTCTGCGGAAAACGCCTCCAGATCCGGGTCGTTTGCGGCGATCTCTTCATAGTCGTCGGCGATTTCGGCGATAAAATTTTCCCGGAACGGCGTGGTCGTCTGCTCGCGATCCACCAGAGCCAGGGTGCGATTGATGATCTCGAAATAGATCAGCCGGCTGTAGCGCCACTTGCCGGTACTGCGCAACAGCTTGGCGCGTGCAAACAGTATCTGGCAAGCGTCGATGATGTGTTGAGGTTTGATTTTATGGGAATGGGGAAAATCAAAAATATCGGCCACTTCTTCGCGAATGGCGGTCACGTCGTCGACCTTGACCGGCGTGATGAAAAACTGTGACAGTTCGGGGAATACTTCCACCAGGTTGATGATGATATCGACCAGGGTATTTTTTTCCTGGCTGCGGATGGCCTTGCGCAGGTCCTGATAGTTGATGAAGGTGTTGGCTTCGTTCAGCCAGCACAGCAGCACGGCGACCTGATGCTCGCAATGGCCGCTGCCGGCGGCGCAGGTGCAGCGGCCAAAGAGCTTTTCGCCCTCCACGATCATCTCGACGCGATATTTGTCCTTGCCCTTGACGATCGCCTGCAGACCGTACAACGTTTGGAAGCGATGACGGACCAGTCCGCCCTCATACACCTGTTCACCCAGGCGGTAGATTTCCGGTGTGGCGTAGGTTTTGACATCCAGCGGTGTGAGGCGCGACGGCATGACGATATCCCTTCCTTATAAATGCTTGCTGCGGGGATGATACCCTAGGCTTTTCCGACGGGCATCCGTTTCAGCTCACGCACTTTAAGCACGATCGATTTGAGAATTTCCTTGTCTTTGCTGCTGTCCCCGCCCTGCAGCGCTTCACGGCCGGACGGCTCAGCCAGGTCGCCGGCGACAAACGCCACCGGCGCCACTCCGATGCGCACTTCCGTCAGATCCTGTTTCAAAATCAGGAGCAGCTGGCCATCCTGTTCCTTGACGTCCTTGATCTCATCCCAGGGCAGGTAATCAAAACGGGCGGCAAACGGCTCTGCGGGCGTACCCAGGCGCACCGCCAGCGGAATGTGCCCGATCACCGGCCGCACCATCACCAGCGCCCGCTCGGTGAGACGGACCTCTGAGCCAAAGACGACATATATAAAGTAGGAATTGGCGATGCCAACCACCAGAATGACCAAAAAGGTGATACGACTCAACAGCAGGGCCTGACCAAACATCCCCAGGGCGGCGCAAATGATGGACGCAAAAATACCGCCGATAAACGCCGCCAGAATCCATGACAGGATCTTGTAATAAAACCGGCGCGTATCGCGATGGCGCCAGCGAAAAACAACGTTGCCGAAATTCATGGATTTGGATTTGTGCCAAAATTTCATTACCATTCTACTCCTTTGCAGATGTTCGTCATGACCGCCGCTCGAGATCCAATAGAGTGTCCGTCGGGCCGGAACAGTTCGGCCGCTCCTGTCAGATTCAATATACAGAATTTGCAGGACTATTTCCAAACGATTTTCTACTCCACCTTGACCAGCCGGTATTCACCGCTGCCCTGGCGATCTACAAAGATGTATTTTTTAGCCATGCGGGTGTACACCCAGATCTCGACCGCCGGCATACCGATTTCCGCCGCCTGCCGTTCCACATTATCGGGGGTGCCGTTGCGCACCAGCACACGGCCGCGATCCGACCGCCACCCCTCCTGGCCGGAAACCATTTCGCTGAAATTGTTGTTGGCAAAATCAATGCGGCTGAAAAACTCTTCTCGCAGTTCGTTGCGCTCGGTGCCGGGCGTGGGATCCCGCTCCAGCCAGAACCGGT
>CAZISM010000253.1:0-4124 GCA_964541895.1 uncultured Cytophagia bacterium | reverse complement strand
CTGAGAAATTCCAGTTGATTTCAAAAACGCACGTGCTTATCTTTACGCCGTACCTCTCGGTACGGCGTTTTTTTTTGTTCGTATGCTATTCACATTAAGGAGCACATTGTGACTGAACCTGTTCATCTTGCACTGGTGGCCATAGGGGGCTATGGATTGGTCTATCTCAAGGGACTATTTGATCAGACAGACCCTGAGCGATATGTCATTGACGGCGTCGTCGATCCATGGCCGGAAAACTGCCCCCGATTGCCGGAGCTGCAGGCCCGGGGCATCCCCATATATCCATCGCTGGCCGAATTCTATCGCCATCACACCACCGAGCTGGTGCTGGTCTCTTCGCCCATCCAGTTCCATACGCCTGATACCGTACTGGCTCTGGAGCATGGCAGTCATGTGCTCTGCGAAAAACCCGTAGGCGCCACGATTCAGGACATAGCCACGATGCAGGCGGCCGCAGCGCGCCACAACCGTTTTGTCGCTGTCGGCTATCAATGGTCCTACAATAAAGCGATTCAGGATCTGAAACACGATATCCAGGCCGGGCTGTTCGGCGCCCCCAAGCGGTTCAAGACCCTGATCGAATGGCCGCGCGATGAAAAATATTTTCGCCGTAACACCTGGGCGGGCAAGATAAAGGACGGCGAAGGCCGCTGGGTGCTGGACAGTCCCATCAACAATGCAGCGGCGCACTATCTGCACAACATGTTTTATGTGCTCGGCCCGGAAACAGCCGGCAGCGTTCGTCCGGTTAAAGTGACCGCAGAATTGTATCGGGCCAACGATATTGAAAATTTCGATACCGCGGCCTTGCGCTGTTACACCCCGGACCATGTGGAAATCCTTTTCTACGCCACCCATGCCGTCAAGGAGAACTATGGACCGGTGTTCTGCTACGAGTTCGAGCATGCCCGCGTGACCTATTCGGCTGCTGCTCCCAACATCCATGCCCGGTTCTGGGATGGTACGACCAAAGAGTACGGCGATCCGGACGGCGTATACATGAAAAAATTGTGGGATTGCATGGATATGGTCCGCAGCGGCGCGCCGGTGGTTTGCGGCCCCGAGGCCGCCAGCTCACAGACGCTGTGTATCAACGCCTGTCAGGAATCCATGCCCGAGATCGCCCATTTTCCCGAAATGCTGAAAATGGTGACCGGCGAAGAGGGCAGCCGTCTGACCTGGATTCAGGGTCTGGATCGGGTGCTGCAAAACTGTTACGAGAAAAATCTGCTGCCTTCGGAACGCACCATTCCCTGGAGCAAAAAAGGACTGGACATCGATACCAGCACCTATGACTTTTTCCCGTCCAAGCCGCTGTGATTTTTACGAGCCTGCTCTCCAAAACATGTGTGACCTCAGGGAGATCATGACCATGCGATGTGCCGCGGTTATGTTGTCGATCGCTCTCTTTTGCTTTCATGTGTTGCCGGTGCACAGCGAGACGATCACCATCGCAGAGAACGGCAGAAGCGAATATGTCGTGGTCGTGGCAGACTCGTCGTCCGCTTCGGAACAGCTGGCGGCGCGCGAGTTGGCCCATTTCATTCATCTCGCCGGTGGCGCGCTGCTGCCGGTGGTTTCCGAATCCGATGCGCGCAGCCTGTCGTCGCCGCGCTTTTTAATCGGCAGAGGCAAATTGGCCGACCGCCGCCTGTCGGAGTCCGGGCCGGTCAACTGGACCGACTTTGGTCCTCAGCAGGAAAATTTTATCATCCGCACCATATCGTCCGCAGCCGGAAAAACGGACATTGTCATCGCCGGCGGCCGCCGGCGCGGCACCCTCTTTGGCGTGTATACCTTTCTGGATACGCTGGGCTTTCGCTGGTATACGAATCGCCATACCTGGTTCAAGAGCAAGTCCGACTGCAGGCTGTTGCCTGCTGAAACAAACTCCCGCAACCCCGTAAAGCTGGTCACTCTTCCTCTAGCCATGGTCTCAGGTCCGCGTTTTTTGTATCGCTATCCCTATATCGCCGAAGCCCATGATCTGAATTGGGCGGCGCGTAATCGGACCAACGGCGTCCTGGATCAGGAACGGGGCGGCAAGGTCAGCATGCAATGCCATCACACCTTTGATCGGCTGATCCCGCCGGAGCTGTTCAAAAGCCATCCGGAATATTTCCCGCTCATCGGCGACCGTCGCGTCACCGGCTATGTGCAGCGATGCCTCACCGCGCCCGGCCTGGTGGAGCTGACAGCCGGCCATCTCAGCGACTGGATGGACCAGGAACCGGATCAACTCTACTTTCCGCTCGGCCAGAACGATTATTCCAACTATTGTCAATGTCCGGCATGTACCAGACTGGCTGAGGCAGAAGGGTCGCAGGCCGGACTTTACCTCGACTTTGCCAACAAGGTCGCCGAAATAGTTGAAAAGAGGCATCCGGATAAATATATCGTCACCTTTGCTTACGATTTTACGGTCAAGCCGCCGAAAACAGTGCGGCCGAGGAATAACGTTTTCATTCAATTGGCGCCCATCGGCATCTGCGTTGCCCATCCCTTTAGCGAATGCCGCGAAGCGAGTTCAAAGGAAATGAACGACATTCTGCTGGGGTGGGCCGCCAAAACCGAGCGGATTTCGGTCTGGCACTATTGCACCGACTTTCGGCACCTGCTGATGCCGTTTCCGGATTTCAATGAATTTATACCTGATATCAGAACCTATTATCAGAACGGCGTGCGTGGCCTCTTTTTCCAGGGCTCGAACCATGGACCAGGCGGAGGAGATGCCGATTTGCGCGCCTGGGTGATGGCGCGTTTGCTCTGGAATCCCTTTCAGGACGGCATGGCGCTAGTGGACGAATATCTGCGTGGCGTATACGGTCCGGCTTACAAACCCATGCGCGCCGGTTTCGATCTTGTCCACGACCGGGTGAAAGATCCGGATAGCCACCTGCACATCTTTGATCCGGTGACGCGCAAACTCTGGCCGCAGGCTGTTATTGACAGGCTGGACAGTTTGCACGCCGTGGCGCTGCGATTGGCGCAGGACGACGCATCGGCGGCTTATTACGTTAAAAAGAGCCGCATGGCGGTACAATATATCGACTTTGTTCTCAACACCGGCGAGTTGAAAGTGGAAGGCGACGCGTACCGACCGACGGGAAACAGCAAGACCATCAGAGATTGGCAGGAACTCGGAGCGGTCCTCGATGAATTCAGGGTCGAGCAGCTGCGCGAAGAGAGCCGGGATGCCAATTTGCGCCACATGCTGAAGCAGCGGGTGACAACGCACCAGGTGGTGTCCATTGAAAACGACGACGTGCGCGTGCAAGTGGTGCCGGAACTGGGAGGCCGCCTCGTCGGCTTGATCCATAAACAAAGCGGCATCAATCTGCTCCATCTTTTGGATGCTACGGATAATTTTTACCCGGTCGCCGGCGGCTATGATGAATCCACGGCGCAGAAATGGGCCGGCACCGGCTTTGCGAATGCCTATGATGCGCAGGTGAACGGTAGAACCGTGGTCCTGACGCAAAGGAAGCCAGCGACCTATACATCCCATTATGCGCCCCATCTGCTGTTCAGACGGGAAATTTCACTGGCGGACCGCGGCACCGCCGTCACCTTTCATTCCACCATCACCAATGAAAACGAAACGCCGAAAACGTTCAAATTACTGTGCCGGCTCAATCTCAGGACGGACCCGCACCGGATCAGAATAAACCTGGCAGAGAACGGGGGCTCGCTGGCGGACGAGTCCGCCATGGCGATGAAGGTGTTGGCCGGAGCCGCCAAACCCAATGGCGTCGTAGGCCTGACCGGGCTGGAAGGGGGGCTGGCGATACAGTGGCGATTTAATCCGCAACAGGTTCAGTCCTGCGAACAGAGCTATTCGGCTGAACGCAGGCTGGCCCACTTTGAATTGCACAGCGAAGAGCGGGAAGTGGCGCCGGGTGGGCAGATCGTTATCGATCACACTCTGGAAATTCGAGAACAATAAACGGGGCTGTTGAATTAAGGAGGGCTGGTTTTATGAACAAGGATGTTTACTGGATCATTTTGATCGTTCTGGCCGTGATCGCTCTGGCCATCATTGCCGGGCTGCTTCATTTTATCTTTTCCAACATCGGCTACATTCTGTTGCTCGTAATCCTGATCGGCGGCGGCTATTATTT
>CAZISM010000252.1:2379-4223 GCA_964541895.1 uncultured Cytophagia bacterium | reverse complement strand
CCTGCACAGCTTTATTCGGGAGGCCTATATGTTGACAAAAACGGTAAAGACCGGGATAGTTTTATTATGCCTGTTCGCCATGGCGACGGTGCAGGCGCAAAAAAAGATCTATGTCATCACCGATCTGGAAGGGATCAGCGGGGTGTTCAAGTTTGACCAGAC
The DNA here is from genome assembly GCA_964541895.1 of uncultured Cytophagia bacterium. GTDB lineage: Bacteria > Zhuqueibacterota > Zhuqueibacteria > Residuimicrobiales > Residuimicrobiaceae > CAZISM01. The sequence continues at coordinate 4,061 of CAZISM010000252.1, read as the reverse complement.
GCGTCAAAAGGATTCGCCGCTGAACATCCAGGCGTGCGAATATTTTATGGCCGATGTGGCGGCCGTGGTGCGGGGTCTGCGCGACGGCGGCGCCACCGAGGTTATTATTCTGGACGGCCATGGCACACAGGCGGTCTTGCCGCATCTGATGGAGCCGGGCGCCAGGTACATCACCGGTCATCCACGGCCAGGCGTTGCCAGTCTGAGTGAGCTGGATGGTTCGTTTGCCGGGCTGGCGCTTATCGGTCTGCATGCCATGAACGGAACGCCGGACGGGGTTCTGCATCACACCCAGTCCAGCAAGTCGGAAAATCGCTACTGGTACAATGGCGTAGAGAGCGGCGAGCTGGCCCAGTGTGCCGCCATTGCCGGCTATTATGGCGTGCCGCCAATTTTGGTGTCCGGCGATGAAGCGACCTGCCGCGAAGCGAACCGGTTTTTCGGTCCGTCTGTCGTTACGGTGGCGGTGAAAAAGGGGTTGGCCAGAGAATCGGCCATGCTCTATCCGTTTGTCGAGACACGCAAAGCACTGTATGAAGGTGCGAAAAAGGCGATGAGTCATATGGCGTCCTGCAAACCGTACGTTCTGAAAACGCCTATCCAGATTAAGGAAGAGTTTCTCAACCTGGATCCCAAGCTGCCCGAGCCGGTGCTGGTGACGAGGGAGGGGAGTGCGCAGGATGCGCTGCAGCTGTTCAGCTGGTTTAAAAAATAGTTGTCGTCGGACGTGGCCTGCAAAGGATACATCAGGCTGGAATAAGGTAATACGATTTATCCGTTTGGTTGCTTGAAAAGTCGGTTCCTCGGTGTGCATCCATTTTATCCGTCGAGGCCCATCAGGGAACAGATCCTTCGTCGCCAATAAAAGATCTGCGACAGTGTTGCAGCCCTTGCATCTGGCGACTCAGGATGACACGAGTTTTTTCTCGTTCCCAAACTCGAGCGACCTGACGTGAGACAGTCCTGCTGGCGGAACACCCGGGGTTCTTAGTCGCAGAGGACCCCGGATGTTGCCGTGCTTTATGCGGCCACTCCGGGTGTCTCCCCACGTGCGCGGCAGAGTCTGGCTAACGGAACCTCCGGGGTTTTTTTTTCGCAGTTGTTTCGTTCCCCGCGGTTTACATTATTACACATTACCTGACCTTGCACCCCAGCGTCACAATTTCGTACGGTTTGATGGCGAGCTGTATCGTTTTGCCGGATACGGATGGTTTGGCGGCTGCCGCCAGCGGCCATTCAATGAGATTCAACCTTCGCGCCGATTGGATGGCAACCGGCAGTTTGATCTTTGCCGTCGATTCTTTGCCGTGGATCTCTACCACCCGTACGATCAACTCGTTGCCCTCTTCTGACCGTTTGAGGCCTGTGAGCACCACATTGGGCGCATCGATGGCAAAGAAGGAATCCTCCTGCGGACGCGTGTCATGCGCTTTCACCAGGGCCAGCGAGGGCGGTTCGGCCGCATACACCGGAATGTTGAAATCTTCGCCTTCCGTCCAGGCGCCGTTTTTCCAGTCGCCGCTGTGGGGATAAAGTGCATAGCTGATATTGAATTTGCCCAGGTTCGGATAGATATCCGGTTCGCCCGCCGAACGCATGAGCGTAAGGCGCAATTCGCCCTTGTTATAGCAGTGGCCGTATTTGGTTTTATTGAGCAGAGCAATGCCGACCTTGCCATCGCT
>CAZISM010000252.1:0-2279 GCA_964541895.1 uncultured Cytophagia bacterium | reverse complement strand
CGATAGATACAGGCCCGTTCGATGAATTTCGATTTGCCCCAGGTGCTCACCGTTTCGATGCAGGTTCGCACCGGTCCGTTTTCTACGACCTTGACGCCGGCCACCCTGGACACATCTTCCTGGCCCACGATTTTATTGATGGTCCATGATTTCATGCCGCCCTTTTTGTCCTCCAGATACATACGCAGCCGGTTTAGACGGTCGCCTTCTTTGACAAACTCTTTGGCCAGGCGTTTGTCGTACAGGCTGGTGATGCCGCCCGTCTTGATGTCGATTTTGATTTTAAAGAAATCGGTTTCAAGGATGTTGTCTTTGAAAGCCAGCGGTTCATTATATATGCCCGGCTTGCTCAGGTCGACATAAAATGTTTTATAGCCGCCGGCCGGCATGTTGTCGACAACGAACTGCACCTTACAGGTATAGCCTGGAGGCGTGGATTTGCCCCATACGATCTGCGCCGGATAGATTTTGCCTGCCGCATCGCGCACCAGCACCGAAGCGACCGCTCCCTGGCCTTTATCCACGGCTTTGACATATTTCGAACCATAGTAATTGCCCCAGCCGGCGAGTTTGGCGGTAGTCGGTTCTGTATTGGTGTAGACCGTGGCTTCGACCAGCGCTTTGCGGCTAAAGGGCTGCAGATTGAACGCCACCACCGGTTGCCCCATGTTTTTCTGGAAATGTATTTCATCGGCCATTTTGCGAAACGCGTTGTTGCGCAGCTCGGTGGTTTTGCGCAGCACTTCGCTGTAGCGGGCGACGGCTTCCTTGTTGGCTTCGTTAATGGCAGAGCCGGGCAGGATATCGTGAAACTGGTTAAAGGTCACCGTGGTCCAGAGGTCGTGCAGTTCCTCTGCCGGATAGGGATCGCCGTTGAGCCAGCGCAGTGTATTGAAAAATTCGCCGGCATAGAGTGCGTTTTCGCTGTTTCGATTGCCCTCTTTGATTTCGGCGACGTTGGTGTAGCACCCTTCAAAGATGAACTGCATCTCGCCGCGATGCGTCGGCCGGCCTTGCATCTCCCGGCTGCATTTCTTAAAGAACGATTCTGCGGTGGAAAATTTGATGGCCGGGTGGCCCGGTGTCTTGTCCAGCTGATGGATCATGTCGATATTGGCTCTCGTCGGTCCGCCGCCGTGGTCGCCTACACCGGTGACCTGCAAAATTCTGCGTTTGTCGGGCGCATACTTGTCAATGTCGTTCTTGAGCTCCCTGGTGATGTTGCCGTTATAGCCGTCGTTGGCATAACAGAGCACTCTGGACGAATCCGGCGCCAGCCACCAGAACGTGCCCAGATACGGCTTGCAGCGGTGAAAATAGAAATAGTCGCATCCGGCCAGTTGCAGAATCTGCGGCATCTGGGCGATGTGGCCAAAGTTATCCGGCAGCCAGCCGACATGGGCGGTTCGGCCCAAGCGGCTCTGGAAATAGCGCTGACCGAGGAGGAAGGTGCGGGCGATGGCTTCGCCGGTGGAGAGATTCATATCGCCTTCGGTCCACATGCCGCCTGCCGGTTCCAGGCGTCCTTCTTTGACCTGTTTTTTAACCAGTTCAAAAAGGGGCGGATCGACTTTTTCGACAAAGTTGTACACCGCCGCCTGGCTCTGCAACATGGTATAGTCGGGAAATTCCGACATAAAAGCGGCAACCTGCCGCAGGTTGTCGTTGCACATCTGCATGGTTTCGGAATAAGTCCAGAGCCAGTTCATGTCCATGTGAGCATGACCGACCACATGAATGGTATCGCGATTGGATTTTGCAGCGCCCTGCGCGTGCGTCGAAAGCGGGAGCAGTAGCAGGACCAGGAGCGACATAAAACATGCTTTTTTCATGCTTTTCATCCTTTAGTCAAAGTTTTTCAGTTGATGAGGTCCTAACCCGGATAAACCGGGACTTTATTAGATCATGTTGCGCAACACACCACCCGTCCTACACCTGCTTTTATCAAAATTCAGATGTTCTCTTTTGGGCGCAAAAAATGACCCGGCCGTCCAATCGGGTAAAGAACGATCTCTGTTGTAAAATATAACACATGGAGCCCAACCATGCAACAGGCAATGTGATCCGCAGGTGCACGATAGTGTGCTGGCCAAAAGAAATAACTTGAAAATTCCGCCGGAATTCACTAATTACAGGCTCGGCACAGCCGCAAAGGAGACAGGGATTCCGATTCCAAGTGTTGATATATCATTGCAATGAGGAGCAGACGTTGAACAGAACACGAATCATCAGAAAATCTGTAGATCAGCTTCAGAACGAAGCGTATGCCGATCAGGATC
>CAZISM010000251.1:0-4369 GCA_964541895.1 uncultured Cytophagia bacterium | reverse complement strand
GATGGATTCCAGCGGCGTGGTTCGCTTTGATTCGGAACTGCCGGCCGAAGAGGTCACCCGCCTGACCAGTCATTTCACCCGCCCCGAGATTCAATCGGCGCTTGCCGCCGGATTGGGTTACAATACGCGGCTCAGCGCCACCATACACGAATCGATGTTTTATGCCGCCCTGCAGGTGGAATCCCGTTTCCTCGGCCAGGGCACGCTGCGCCTGATTCGTTTCATTCGCATCGCCCTGCCGGCCACTGAAATTGATCGAGCGCTCGCCGAGGTGCGCTGGAAAATTTTTGGTGGTGGTGCCTTTGCCCTGCTGCTCATGGCGCTGTTCAGTTTCTGGGCGGCGCAACGCCTGACCAAGCCATTGCAGAAACTGGCCGCCGCCGCCGAACGGGTCAAGGCCGGCGACCTGGAAGCCCATTTCGAACATCACAGTCAGGACGAACTCGGTAAACTGGCGGACCTGCTCAACGAAATGCTGGCAAAACTGCGGCAGGATCTCATCCAGTTGCGCAAGCTCGAGCAGGTGCGCACCCAGTTCCTCGGCAACGTCTCCCACGAACTGCGCACTCCCATTTTTGCCGTGCAGGGCTATCTGGAAACCATGATGACCAACACCATCAGCGATGCGAATATCAAACAAGAGTTCATCACCCGAGCCCATCATCAGGCGGTGCGCCTGAACAACCTGCTCACCGATCTTATCGATATTTCGCGCATCGAATCCGGCGAGATGAAGATGAGTTTCAAGGTGTTCAACGTGCACGAATGGCTGCAACGGCAGGTGGAGGAGTGGCAGGAAAAGGCCAGGGAGTATCAGGTCACCCTCTTTCTCGCCAATGCAGAACCGGCCTCACCGGTGCACGTTCTGGGCGATCAGGAGCGGTTGACGCAGGTGATGGTGAACCTGGTACAGAACGCCATCAAATACAATCAGCCGGGCGGCCGCGTGACCGTCGGCTATCAGATCTTGGAAAGCAAGGTGGAACTTTTTGTGCAGGACAGCGGCTGGGGGATTCCGGCCGAGCACCTGCCGCGCATTTTCGAGCGCTTTTACCGCGTCGATAAGGAGCGATCACGCAGCGTCGGCGGCACCGGCCTGGGCCTCGCTATCGTCAAACACATCGTCGAAGCTCATGGCAGTCAGGTGCAGGTGAGCAGCACGGTGGGCCAGGGATCCCGCTTTTACTTTTGCCTGCAGAGGTGAGCCCCTTTTTCTTCTCCAGATGCCCAGATTGTTTTCACGCCGACATCTCCCTTCCAAAAACCCGGCAAGTTTTATAAAAAATTCCTATATTAGACAAATCGATCTAGCTCGGATGAATCAGGACGGAGTGTTATGAAACGTTTATGTTCGGTTCTCGTTTTGTTAGCCGCCGTGGTGTTTGGCCAGGCAGAGAGGAAAAAACAACTGGACCATTCGGTATACGATTCCTGGCGATCCATTGCCGAGACGTCGCTGTCGCGTGACGGCCGCTATGTGCTGTATGCGCTGGTGCCACAGGAAGGCGATGCCGAGCTGTGGGTCGTTGACCTGATTAGCGACGCCAAAATTGTTGTGCCCCGCGGCTCTAAAGCTAAATTCAGCCGCGACTCCCGCTATGTGGTGGCGCAGATCCAGCCGTTTTTTCAGGAGACCCGCCAGGCTAAAATCGCTAAAAAGAAAGAGGAGGAGATGCCCAAGGATTCTCTCCTCATCCTGAATCTGGCGGACGGCCACCGGAGCAAGATCGGCCGCGTACAGTCGTATCAACTGCCGGAAAAAGGCGCTGGCTGGCTGGTGTATCAACTGGCCAAAGAGCCGGCGAAAAAAGACACCGCCAAGTCGGACAGGAAAAAAGATGCGGACGCCGAAGAAAAGTCCGGCAGGGATAAAAAGAACGACAAGAGTTCGGATGTGGTCGTGCACCGGCTGCAGGACGGCCGCGAGTGGACGTTTCCGCAGATCGTTGATTTTAAAATAAGCAAAACTGGAAATCGGGTCGTTTTGAGCAGTGCCGGCAAGGACAGCACCAGCAAAGCCGGAGTGCATGTTTTTGACACCCGCACCACGGCCGCCAACACGGTGCTGGCCGGCAACGGCACCTATACGCAACTGGCGTGGGACGAAGAGGGCAGCCAACTGGCCTTTCTTGCCGATCGCGACAGCAGCAAGAGCAAACAGCGCTTTTACAGCCTCTATTACTGGAGAGCCGGAACCGATTCGGCGCAGGCGCTGGTGGATACGCTGTCGGCCAGGATGCCACAGCGCTGGCTGGTCAGCGAGCAATACACCCCGCAGTTTTCCCCAAATGGCGTCAAACTGTTTCTGGGATTGGCACCGATCCCGGTGGCAGAGGATACCACTCTGGTTGATTTTGAAACCGCCAGACTCGACATCTGGCACTGGCAGGATCCGCAGCTGCAGACGCAGCAGATCAAGGATCTGGACAAGGAAAAGAAGCTATGTGGCGGTAGTGCTTCTCAAGGAGAAAAAGCTGCAGCCGCTGGCTGTGCCCGATATGCCCGACGTGCGGCTGGCGGATGAGGGCAATGCCGAATATGTCCTGGGGCTGAGCGATCTCGCCTATCGGAAACAAGCGTCCTGGGAGGGCAATATCGGACAGGATCTCTACCTGCTGGAAGCCTCGACCGGCAAGCGGACCCTGATCGCCAAAAAGATGCGCGGCAGCATCAGCTGGTCGCCCAAAGGAAAATATGTGCTGTGGTTTGATGAAGAAAAAGGACACTGGTTCAGTTACAACGTCGCCAGCAGAAAAGCGGTGAATCTGACCGCTGCGCTGACAGTGCCGGTCACCAATGAGTGGAATGACAAACCGGATTATCCTGCCTCCTACGGTGCTGCCGGCTGGACGGAAAACGATCGTAGCGTTCTGATTTATGATCGCTATGACCTCTGGGAACTGGATCCGGACGGGAAAGCGGCGCCAGGAAATCTGACGCAGGGTGTGGGGCGCAGGGAGCAGGTACGGTATCGCTATGTGTCGCTCGATCCGGAAGAGCGTTTTATTACACCCGGCCAGACGGTGCTGCTAAAGACGTTCGCTGAAAAGGACAAATCCGAAGGGCTGGCCGAGATGCGCGTGCAGGACCGTACCGTTGCCAGGGCGCTCTTTCATGCCGATCAATCGTTGGGTACGCCGATGAAAGCGGCCGAGGCAGAGGTGTACGTCATGACGCGCGGTTCATTTACGGAATTTCCCAACCTCTGGGTGACCAGGGACCGCTTTCAGAACCTGCGACAGGTGAGCAATGCCAATCCGCAGCAAAACGAGTATCTCTGGGGTACGGTGGAACTGGTCACATGGGTGTCCAACGACGGCCAGCCGCTGGAAGGATTGCTGTACAAGCCGGAAGGATTCGATGCGCAGAAAAAGTATCCCCTGATCGTCTATTTCTATGAGCGCAACGCCGACGGCTTGCATCGCCATATAGATCCCCGGCCCAGCCGTTCCACGGTATCGCCGGTGTTTTTCGCCAGTCGCGGTTACTGTTTTTTCATTCCTGATATTGTATATCAAATCGGCTACCCGGGCAAGAGCGCCTTGTCCTGCATCGTCCCGGGCGTGCAAAAGCTGATCGAGCAGGGGTTCATTGATAAGGATCGGATCGGCATTCAGGGACAGAGTTGGGGCGGCTATCAGGTGGCCTATCTGATAACACACAGCCAGATGTTCCGCTGCGCCGGTGCCGGCGCGCCGGTGAGCAATATGACCAGCGCGTACGGCGGCATCCGCTGGGAATCGGGACTGGTGCGCCAGTTTCAATATGAACACGAACAGAGTCGCATCGGCGGCACGTTGTGGGAAAAGCCGTGGCACTATATTGAAAATTCACCGTTGTTCAAAGTGCCGGACGTCACCACCCCCGTTCTGATCATGCACAATGACAACGACGGCGCTGTGCCATACTACCAGGGCATTGAATTTTTTACCGCCTTGCGCCGGCTGCAGAAACCAGCCTGGATGCTGGTGTACAACGGCGAGGAGCACAATCTGAAAGAGCGGCGAAACAGCAAGGATCTGTCCATTCGATTGCAGCAGTTTTTCGATCATTACCTCAAGGACGCGCCGATGCCGGTGTGGATGAAGGACGGCGTCCCGGCTGTCATGAAGGGTAAGACGTGGGGATTAGAGTTGATGAAATAAGACGAGCCGGCTGCTGGCATAGTAAAACGAAATACTGTTGGGGTGATTGGCCGGTCGCGTAGCGACCGACGAGGGTAGCCAGGCGTTTTAACGCCTGGTCCCATGGCAAAAAATTACAGCGTCGCCGCGCGACGCACGAAAAAGAGATAATGTTGTGAAAACAAAAATAGCCGTCGCCATGAGCGGCGGCGTGGACAGCAGCGTTGCCGCCGCCCTGTTGCTGC
>CAZISM010000250.1:2101-4382 GCA_964541895.1 uncultured Cytophagia bacterium | reverse complement strand
GATCTCGCTCTGGAGGATGCGGTCTTTAGCCTGCAGGTCGGCCGATATTCCGCACCGGTGGAATCCAAATACGGCTGGCATATCCTTTATCTTGAAAATCTTTCCTATAACCCGATCCTGACGGAACAGGATTATCTGCTCCATAAAACGTCGATCCGGAACCGCCTCTGGCAGCGAACACTGAAGCAGAAAAGCGATGAGCGCATCAAGACGTTGATGCAGTCTAAACAGGTGCGCATGAACGTTCCGCTTATTGTTCACATGGAGCAGGAACAGCGTCGATTGAAAGATCGCGGCCTGATTCGGTTCGGCGACATTACCGAGGTTACCGATACGCCGTTCGAACATTTGCTGGACCGGCATGCCCATGAGGTGATCGCCGTCTATCAGGGCGGACAATGGAGGGTGGCTGATTTCCGGCGCTTTCTGTCCACGGTGCCGGCGGACGCGCTCCATCGCAGTCTTTATCGCTCTGTGGCGATGAGTCTGCGTAACTATTTTTTGCTGCAGATCGCCCGGGAGAAAAAGATCGATCGACTCCAATATGTTCGGCAAGAGATCGACGATAAACGGCAGCATCTGCTTTCGGCGTCCTACGTGGCGGCCTACAGCGATACGTGTTCGTTCCATGAAAATGATCTCCGGGACTATTATGCGCAAAACAAAAATCAGTTTCTGCTGGATCGTGAAATGGTAGTGCTGGAAATTCAGCTGGCGTCCGAGAAAGAGGCCTACCGGCTGCGCTCGCTCATCAACACCGAAGAGGACTTTCGCGCCCTCGCTCGCCAGCACACGCGGCGGCCGGGGATGCGCACCCGGGACGGCTGCCTGGGCAGGATCCGCAGACAGGAATTCGGCAACATTGGCCGGGAGGCGTTTAAGCTTAAAGCGGGCATGGCGCGCGGACCGGTCGTTGCCGACAAAGATGGCTATTCGTTGATCATGGTATCTGAAAGCCGGGAGATATACAGGCCGTTCGAGACGGTGCAGGAACAGATACGTGCCACCGTGCAGGAGCAGAGAAGGATTTGGGGTAGACAAAAGCTGGTGGCGCAGTATGTGCCGGACAACAAACTTGTGATAGAGACATCATTGTATGATCTCTCTGCATCGCCGTAATAGCGGTGCTCGGACCAGATGGCTTGTTACCAGAACAGCAAAAACAGAAAGCGCTCATTATGAAGTGCTGCAGATTCATGTCCGCGTTTATCGGCCTTGGGGTGGCGGCTTTGCTTTCGGCAGATCCATCCCACTCATCGCGGGTGCCGAAAGATATGGTGCTGATTCCGGCCGGCCGCTTTGCCATGGGTTCTGATCAAGGCCTTGCCAGTGAGAGACCATTGCACCGGGTTTCGCTCGACAGTTTTTATCTGGATGTCAATCTGATTACCAACCGGCAGTACGCGGATTTTTGTGCGCAAACCCGTCGGCCGCTGCCGGCGAATCCCGATTTCCCTGCGCTGGCAGGGTATATGCAAAATTTTCCGAATTATCCTGTGGTCGGCGTCACGTGGAGCGATGCCGAGGCCTTTGCGCGCTGGATCGGCAAGCGATTGCCGACAGAAGCGGAATGGGAGTATGCAGCCCGCGGCGGGCTGGAAGATAGACTGTACCCCTGGGGGGACGGCGCGCCGGGTGCGCACCACGCCAATTTTGCCGACCGTGAGTGCGCCACAGAATGGCGCTCTCCTGTCGTTGATGACGGCTTTGCTTATACTTCACCCGTCGGCCGCTTTTTGCCGAATCGATTTGGCTTGTACGATATGGCCGGCAATCTCTGGCAATGGTGCAGCGACTGGTTTCAGGAAGATTACTATCGCCAGTCGCCTGAAAAAAATCCCCGGGGTCCGGCGGCAGGATCGGAAAAAGTGCTGCGTGGCGGCTGCTGGTACAGCCCTGCCGGCGACCTGCGCTGCAGCCGGCGCACCCATTCTGCGGGTTGGGCCGGTATGCCTGGAATCGGTTTTCGCTGCGCCCGCGATCTCTATCCCAAGGTCAGCGAAACGTCTGCGCCGGCCGCGCAGGCGGCGGCACCAACCGGGCCCTCCGCGCCCATCAAACTGCCGAAAGGTTTTCAGCTGACGTTTGGCAATGACGCGGACCCGGTCTCTGCCCGGCTCTATTATGACCTCGGGGTCACCAGTGTGGAAAGCTATGTCACCTGGGAAAGTGTGGAACGGAGCGGCGAGGGAGAGTGGGATTTCACGCAGTGGGATAAACAGGTCGAGATTCTGCGCCGTCAGGGATTGAAATGGGTTCCTTTCCTGATCGCCGGTCCTGC
>CAZISM010000250.1:0-2001 GCA_964541895.1 uncultured Cytophagia bacterium | reverse complement strand
CGCCAGCTCCACTATTATGCCGGCAACGTCGTGAGTTCGCAGAGTCGAATCGATACCTTTTGCCGCAATGCCCACATGCTCTTTCAGGGAAAGCCGGTCGTTCACCTGGCCTTGCTCTATCCCAAAACGGACCTGGCCCTGAACTGGACCTGGATAAACCGAAAAATCAACAAATTCAGGGAACGAACGGCGTGGCTGCGCGATGTGGTCAATCACGATTATGTCGATGAAACCATGATAGAGGACGGTGCGCTGGCCTCTTACTCCTATCTTTTTCTCTCCGACGGCGGCTATTATGAAGAAGCAATCCTGGGTCGGATTGATGAATGGATCTGCAACGGCGGCACCTTGCTGGGAGTGCGCGGCGACAGCATGCTCACCGTCGCCGGTGACCACCGTTTCCATACACTCTGGTTCCCGGATTCGTCCGCCGAACATCGACGCGGGCAGGGGCGCACGCTGCAGCTGAACAGCACCTTTGAGCAACAGGCGAACCTGCTGGCGAGTTTGAACGCCTTTTTTAATACTGAGCAAGCACCGTTGCCGGACGGACAGGCGGATGGGATTTTTGTCACCGAGTTGACCAACGGGTGGTACTGCTATAACAGCACCAATCAGCCGGTGCGCAAGATCATACATACGGCGAGCCGCTCGCACGCGTTCACGCTTGCGGCACACTCTATTCTCTTGCATAAACGATGATTCGAATCTGATAAAGGATCACGACACAATGAAAAATCAATTGGCGCGGGTTTTGAATGTATGCCTTGTTTTGGTTGTAACCGCTTCGGCGGCCTATGGCGCTGAAAAAATTCTCGACCATGAGGTGGTCCTGGATGCGCAGGGCCGGCTATGGCCGTGGACCAGTTTTGAAAATATCATTACCTGGAGCGCCAATTACATCAAATCCTGTCCGACCAAAACAACCCGTTTCGGCGAAGATCCCTGGTACCTGGTAACGGCCAAATTCAATGAGGACGGCACCTACCTGCGCAAACAGAACAACCAGGGCAGCAATATCTATTGGGCTATGGAGACGGCGAAAAAATATTATGCCTTTACCGGTGACGACGGACTCTTTCAACCGGTACGATTGCTGATCGACCGGGTGCTGTATTACAGCACGCCGGCCGATTGGGTCTGGCACGATGTGCCCAGAACCCAGGACGATACGCCCGACGGCGAATATACGGATGAATGGGCGGAACCGGACAAAATGTGCATGGTAGCCATAGGGTGCATCGATTTTTACAAATACTCCGGTCAAGACCAATATCTCGCGGCGGCTAAAAAAATCGCCCGCACCGTAGTGCCCAGGATCGAGGCGGGCGATGCCGGGCATTCACCGTTGCCGTTTCGCGTCCATCTGCAAACCGGCCGCGTGCTGGATACGTATGATGCCGGCCTCATATCGGCGGTGAAAATGATCGATCTGCTCCTGCCGTTCCTGTCGCCCGGCGAACGGAGCGAGTATCTGCAAAAGCGGAACCTGGTGCTGGATTGGATACTGAAATTTCCCATGACCAGCAACTATTGGTCCGGATATTATGAGGATGTGGTTTCGCAAAAACAGAATCTGAATCAGCACACCCCGTTGGAAACCGCCCGCTATCTGCTGCAGTTTCCTGAACTCGATCCTGATTATAAAACTCATGTCCCCGCTCTGATAAAATGGGTGGAACAGCGGTTTGGCCGCACCAAGCATTATGGCGCCACCAGCATCCGCGAACAGGATTCCTGTTTTATGGAAATGAGCAGCCATACCGCCCGCTACGCCTCCTTGGTGGCGATGTGGTACGGCTTTAGTCAGGATGAAAAGGACCGGGAGGAGGCGCGCGCCGCTATCAGCCTGGCTACCTACTCCGCCTTTAACCGCTTTTCCAAAGGCGAACGCGCCATCAACTATGTCGGCATCGGCTATGTCGATCCCTGGTTCTCCGATTCCTATTTCGACTATCTGACACACATTTTTGATGGCCTGGCGGAAATGGCTGATCTGAT
>CAZISM010000249.1:0-4511 GCA_964541895.1 uncultured Cytophagia bacterium | reverse complement strand
AAAGGCTGGCAGTATGTGGAGGCAGACCTGACCAGTCAGCCCGGCTACATTACAGCGAAAACCGGAACATTGGGATCTTTTGTCATTCTGCAGGACCGCAAGGCGCCGTTGCTCCTCTCCCTGCAACCGGCCGACAAGGCCCAGATCAGCGATCGAACGCCGTTGCTAAAAGCGACCTTTAAAGACGAACTGTCCGGAATGGGCGGGGAAGAGCAACTGCGCCTGTTGCTGGACGGCCGCAAGGTTATCGCCGAATATGATCCGGAAGACGAAGCGTTGCTCTTCCAGGTCAAGAAATCCCTCGCCGTCGGTCGCCACACCCTCGAGTGTGCCATACAGGACCGCAGCGGCAATGCGACGCGTCGCACACATATCTTTTGGGTGAAATAGTGATACCATTAAAGGACGATAATCCGAGACAGACGGTGCCATTCGTGACCTATACCCTGATCGCCGTCAACGTCATGGTGTACATCTGGCAGTTTCTCCAGCCGGAGGAGAGTGTCCGCGAATTCGTCAACCACTATGGGGCTGTGCCGGCCGTGATCGTCAGCGGCCATAACTGGCACTCCATCATCACGTCGATGTTTCTGCACGGCGGACTCATGCACCTGTTGGGCAACATGCTCTATCTCTTTGTGTTCGGCGACAACATCGAGGCCATATGCGGTCATTTTCGTTTCATAGTTTTTTACCTGATCTGCGGCGGCCTGGCGTTTGCATCCCATTTTGTTTTTGAGCCGACGTCGGATATTCCCATGATCGGCGCCAGCGGCGCCATCTCCGGTGTGCTGGGGGCGTATGCCTTACGCTTCCCGCGCGCACGCGTGTACGTGCTGATTCCGATTTTTCTCTGGATTTACCGGATATTCAGAATACCGGCCGTTTTTGTCCTCGGCATCTGGTTTCTTATCCAGCTGCTCAGCGGCGTGACCTTGTCCGCCGGCGGCGGCGGCGTCGCCTGGTTCGCCCACATCGGCGGTTTTATCGCCGGCGTCATGCTGATCAAAAGTTTTGAGAAAGCGCACTACCGGGTGCCGCAATAACCACTTGCAAGATTGCACGACATTAAGTAACTTTACTTCACTTGGACCGGCCTCGGACGTTTTGCCGCCTGAGGCCGGGTTTCGATGGCTTGCTTTTTTATCAAGTCTGTAATTCAGATAGGCTCACTCATCCAACAGGAGGCTGTATGTCCTATACGTATGAAGATTTGAAGAAAAAGAACGTAGCGGATCTCAGGCAAATTGCGGCCGGTATCGAACATGAAGCCGTGCAGGGCTATACCCAGCTTAACAAGGAGCATCTGTTGCTCGCTCTCTGCAAGGCGCTGAACATCGATACGCATGTGCACCATCACGCTGTCGCGGCCGGCAAAACAAAAATCAAAAGCGAAATTCATCTGCTGAAAAAATCAAGGGCGGATGCGATCACGGCCAAAGACAAAGGCAAACTGAAACGGACCCGGCAACGCATTCGTACGCTGAAAAACAAGTTGCGCCGCAGCATGGTGTAACGGCGCTGTTTAAAAACCGCCCCTAGACTCAATGTTCTGCTTAATCCCGGGCAATTATAACCACAAGCCGGCCACCCTGGCGGTGTCCGGCCTGTGGCGACTATTTCGCACAAACCTTAACTCGCTGGACACTAAACAACGGAGAAGCCGATGAAGTATCTCTTGCTGTTCCTGATTGTGAGCGTGGTCGCTGTAGCCGTGGCCAAAACATCGCCGATTGTTCTCGGATTGCGCTGTGAATACAAAGTCAATCCTTTGGGCATCGATATTTTGCAGCCGCGTTTGAGCTGGATCATCCAGAGCGCGGATCGCGGTGAGGTACAAACCGCTTACCAGATTCGCGTGGCCACCGAAGCGGCCTCGTTGCAGAAAAACCAGAACCTGCTCTGGGATTCCGGACAGGTTGCCTCCGCTGCTTCCAACCATGTGGCTTATGCCGGTCCGGTGCTGCAGCCCGGCACCCGCTACTATTGGCAGGTACGCATTTGGGATGGAGAGAAGAAAGCTTCGGCCTGGAGTGAAGCAGCCTGGTGGGAGATGGGCTTGCTGCAGAGCAGCGACTGGAAAGCGTCCTGGATCGAACCCGGACTGGAGGAAGATGAAAAGAAATCCTGTCCCTGTCCGATGCTGCGCAACGAGTTCAACGTGGCCGGCAAAGTGGCATCAGCTCGATTGTACGTCACCAGCAAAGGGCTGTATGAAATCGAACTGAACGGCGCCAAGGTCGGCGATCAGGTGCTGACTCCGGGCTGGACCGCCTATGACAGCCGCATTCAGTACCAGACCTATGACGTGACCGGTTTGCTGAAACCGGGCGCTAATGCCATCGGCGCCATTCTGGGCGACGGCTGGTATCGCGGTTTTCTCGCTTTTCAGGGCCAGCGCAACTCGTATGGCAAAAAACTGGCGCTGTGCGCCCAATTGCGCATTGCCTATGCCGACGGCAAAGAAGAGCTGGTAACCACTGACGCCGGCTGGAAAGCCGCCACGGGCGCCCTGCTGGCATCCGATATCTACAACGGCGAAACCTATGACAGCCGCCTGGAGAAAAAAGGCTGGAGCCAGGCCGGCTATGCGGCGACCGGCTGGAAGCCCGTCACCGTCGTCGCCACGCCCAGGCAGGCGCTGATCGCTCCGGAAGGACCGGCTGTGCGCAAGATCAAAGAGCTCAAACCCGTCAAGATTTTCAAAACCCCCAAGGGCGAACAGGTCGTGGATATGGGACAGAACATGGTGGGCTGGGTTCGTCTCAAAGCCAACGGTCCGGCCGGCACCAGGATCAGCCTGGTCCACTTTGAAGTGCTGGATAAAGACGGCAACGTCTACCTGGACAACCTACGCGCCGCCAAACAGACCGACGAGTTCACCCTCAACGGCAGCGGCGAACAGGTCTATGAACCTCGCTTTACCTTTCACGGATTTCGCTACGTCCAGGTCAAAGAGTACCCCGGCGAATTGACCGCCGACCGCCTCACCGGCGTGGTGGTGTGCTCCGACTATCCGGAATCAGGCTCCTTTGAATGCTCCAACCCCATGATCAATCAGCTGCAACACAACATTCAGTGGGGACAGCGCGGCAACTTTGTGGATGTACCCACCGATTGTCCGCAGCGCGACGAACGTCTGGGCTGGACCGGTGATGCACAGGTGTTTTCGCGTACCGCCTGTTTCAACGGTGACGTCGCCGGTTTTTATACGAAATGGCTGAAAGATCTGGCTCTGGATCAAAAAGAGAGCGGCGCGGTCCCGCATGTGATTCCCAATGTGCTGAAAAAAGAGGATCCCACCGCCAACGTGGCCTCAGCCGGTTGGGCGGACGCCGCGGTCATCGTACCCTGGACGGTCTATCTCTGTTACGGCGATAGCCGCGTTCTGCAGCAGCAATATCCCAGCATGAAAGCCTGGGTGGATTATATGGCGAAAAAAGCCGGATCGTCTTACCTGTGGAACACCGATTTTACGTTCGGTGACTGGCTGGCCTATGCCACCAACAATTCCGATTATCCCGGCGCCACCACCGATAAAGACCTGGTCTGCCAGGCCTATTTTGCGCGCTCTACGGAGGTGGTGCTGAAAACCGCAGAGCTGCTGGGCAAGAAAGAGGATGCCGCCAAATACACCGAGCTGTTGCGAAACATCAAAAAGGCGTTTAACGAAGAGTTTGTCACCAAAACCGGCCGCCTGGCCAGCAACACCCAAACCGCCTATGGCATGGCGCTCGGCTTCAACCTGCTGCCGGAAGAGCTGCGCGCCGGCGCAGCGAAACGACTGGCCGCGGATGTGAGAAAATTCAAACACATCACCACCGGCTTTCTGGGTGCACCGCTGATGTGCCAGGTGCTGAGCGACTGGGGCTATTGGGATGAAGCGTTCATGCTGCTCAACCGCAAAGAGTATCCCTCCTGGTTGTATCCCATTACCCGCGGCGCCACCACCATCTGGGAACGGTGGGACGGCATTCGCAAGGACGGTTCCTTCCAGGATGAAGGCATGAACTCCTTCAACCATTACGCCTATGGCGCCATCGGCGAATGGCTCTATCGCGAAGTGGCCGGTATCGAGATTGATGACAACCAGCCCGGCTATCGCCACATCATTTTCCAACCGCATCCGGGCGGCGAGCTCACCAGCGTCAAGGCGGAAGTGAAATCAATGTACGGACCGGTGGCCAGCTCGTGGAATATCCAGAACAAAACCATGACCTGTGTTCTCACTGTGCCGGCCAACACCACCGCCAAAGCGATACTGCCGAACGCGACGTTGGCGCAGGTGCTGGAGAGCGGCAAACCGCTGGCCAAAGCCAAAGGCGTTGCCGACGCGCAGCAGCAGGGCGACGCGGTGACGATGAATCTGGGATCAGGACAATACACGTTTACTTATCCCTATTCCGAATAGATCTCTTTTCTGAAAGGATGGCAGGAGTCATCCGCTCTTGGGCGGACAGCCATATCGAGCAGATTTTCTCCGGCCATCCTTTTTTTATTGAATGGGCTTG
>CAZISM010000248.1:0-4587 GCA_964541895.1 uncultured Cytophagia bacterium | reverse complement strand
ATTCGTCGATTTCCCCTTGCTTCTTTATCCCCAACTTTATATTTTAAAATCCACTCTCACAGCTCTTGTTCACACTCCTCCTGGGAAGCGGCATGAAAATCAGGCTCTGCTTTTTCTCACTCTTGCTGGGCTTTCTCGGCATTGCACAAACGGTTACGCTGCGCGTGTCCACCTATAATATTTTGAATTACCCCGGTCCGACCGACGTCAATCCGTACCTCAAGCTCATCTATCGAGCCATTCATCCCGACGTGGTGATCGTGCAGGAATTTGCCTCCCTGGCAGCAGCCCATGCGTTCAAAACGAGCGTGCTTGATTCCGTAGGCCGCTATGGCATGGCCGAGTTTGTCGACGGCTATGATACGGATAACTGCCTGTTCTACAACAACACCAAATTAATACTTGTCGGCCGACGCCAGATCAAAACCGAACTGCGCGATATCAGCGAGTATGTGCTTCGTTCGCACAGCGACGCCACCTCGCCGCCCCTCTATTTTTATTCGTTGCATTTGAAAGCCAACGCGGACGTCTGCAGCGAAGCGCAACGGGGGCGGGAGGCGCAGCTGCTGCGCAACGAACTGGACAAGCTCCCGGCCAACAGCAACTTTATCGTGGCCGGCGATTTTAACGTCTATTCATCCGCCGAGGCGGCGATTCGGATAGTAACCGCCAGCGGCACCGGACAATGCCTCGATCCGATCGCCAGGCTCGGCGATTGGCACAACAACGTTCTTTATGCACCATACCACACGCAATCCACGCGGACTCTGGAAATCAATGACGGCTCCAGCGGCGGCATGGATGATCGGTTCGATTTTATATTTTGCTCACCAGCGCTGATGGATGAGTCAGAATGGCGTTATGTACCAGGTTCCTATACAACGTTTGGCAACGACGGCATTCGCTTCAACAGGGACATCAACACTCCCGCCAATCAGGTTGTGTCCGCAACCATGGCCCATGCCCTTTATTGGGCTTCAGACCACCTGCCCGTGTATATGGATATATCCTGTAACAGCGCTTCTTCACTGGTCGCCAAAAACAGAAATATCCCTGACCAGATCAGCCTGGGGCAAAACTATCCCAATCCGTTCAACGCCTTAACGACCATACCCTTCCACGTTCCTTCAAGAGCAACGGTGCGGATATCGCTCTTTGATGTGCAAGGCCGGTTGCTGAAAGTGCTCGCTCACTCGCTGTACGATCAAGGCGAATACGAGATCAGCGCAGACCTGCGTGAACTGACCTCAGGGATCTATTGTTACCAATTGCAATCCTCCGAGCAAACGGCCGTCAAACGGCTGGTCCTGATTAAATGACGAATGACGGCAAAAGGCAAAACCCGCTGATTTCTCTTGCATATTTCCATATTTTGGTTATCATACTGGTATACCCATGGTTCTAGCTTGTTTATACAGAGGTAGAAAGCATGGTTAAAAAACAGGCGCACATATAGTCATTGCAATGGCTGAATGTGCGCCTTTTTTTATAGCCTGCGTAATCAACCTGAACAACGAGGGGCATCATGGCTGCGCAAGAGATTATCACCTCCGCCCTGGCAGAGGCCGACGTCACCATCAACGGCTCCAGACCCTGGGACATGCAGGTGCACGACCAGCGCCTGTTTCAACGGCTGCTGCGCGACAGCGCCCTGGGACTGGGCGAATCCTACATGGACGGCTGGTGGGACTGCCCGGCCCTGGACGAAATGATCAACAAAATCCTCAAAGCCAAACTCGATGTAAAAATAAGGGGAAACTGGAAAAACGGATTGTTTACTTTGCAGGCCCGGATATTCAATAAACAGAAAAAATCCCGCGCCGGACAGGTGGGCGAACAGCATTACGACCTGGGCAACGATCTCTTTCAGGCCATGCTCGATTCCAGACTGAACTATACCTGCGCCTATTGGAAAAATGCCCAACTTTTGGACACCGCCCAGGAGCACAAGCTGGATCTGGTGTGTAAAAAGATCGGGCTCAAACCGGGCATGACCGTTCTCGAGCTCGGTTGCGGCTGGGGCAGCTTTGCCCAATTTGCGGCGGAAAAATATGGCGCCCATGTCGTAGCGGTCAACATCTCCAAAGAACAGGTCAAGCTGGCCCGAGAACGGTGCCAGGGCCTGCCGGTGGAGATTCGGCTGCAGGATTACCGCGACGTCACCGGCAGCTATGACGCCGTCATCTCCATCGGCATCCTCGAGCATGTGGGCTATAAAAACTATCGTACCTATATGGAAACAGCCGAACGCTGCCTGAAAAAGAACGGGGTCGCTTTTATCCACACCATCGGCAGCAACGCCAGTCGTTCCCACTCCAACCGATGGACCGAACGCTATATCTTTCCCAACGGCATGCTGCCCTCCATCGCCCAGATCGCCAGGGCTATGGAAGGATTATTTGTCATGGAAGACTGGCACAACATCGGCCCGGATTACGACCGCACGCTTATGGCCTGGTACGGAAATTTTGAACAGGCCTGGCCCTCCCTGCGCAGCACCTATGGCGAGCGATTCTATCGCATGTGGCGCTTTTATCTGCTCGCCAGCGCCGGCGGCTTTCGCAGCCGCACCCATCAACTGTGGCAGATCGTCATGACCAAACCGGGCCGGCCACAACCGGCCTGTCGAGTAAACTGAAATGGTGTATGCACGCGTCATCATCGTCGGCGCCGGACCGGCCGGTTCCAGCTGCGCCTGGAAGTTGCGACAACTCGGTATCGACTGCCTGCTTGTCGACAAGCAGGTCTTTCCCAGGACAAAGCTCTGCGCCGGCTGGATCACACCCCGGGTGTTTAAGCTGCTGCAGGTGGATCCCCAAGAGTATCCACACAGCCTGACCGTCTTTGACCGCTTCATCATTCATGTCGCCGGTAAAAGCTTTCATGTGCCGGTGCGACAGTATGCCATCCGTCGCTATGAATTCGACCACTGGCTGTTGCAGCGAGCCGGCGCAGCCATCCATACCCACGAGGTCAAACAGATCCGCCAGGACAATGGTGCTTTCATCATCGATGACCGGTACTGCTGCGATTATCTGGTCGGCAGCGGCGGCACGCATTGTCCCGTTCAGCGCACGTTTCCCTCTCTTGCTCCCCGCCGGAAAACGCAGCTGGTGGCGACGCTTGAAGAGGAATTTCCCTACGACTATTCGGACAGCCGCTGTCATCTCTGGTTTTTCTTTAACCAGCTCCCCGGCTATGCCTGGTATGTGCCGAAACGCAATGGCCATCTTAACATCGGCATCGGCGGCTATCTGGAAAAGCTGCAGAGCCAGTCGGACACCATACTCCATCACTGGCAACTTTATATCAACGAGCTGGAACGCCGCGGCCTGATTAAAAATCACCCGTTCCACGAAAAAGGCTATGTCTATTATACCAGAAACACTCCGCCAGCGCAACGCCATGGGCGGCTGTTCCTGATCGGTGATGCCGCCGGCCTGGCCACCAGGGATATGGGCGAAGGCATCGGCCCGGCCGTGCACAGCGGCCTGTTGGCCGCCGAGGCCATTGCCAGCGGCAAGCCGCTGTCGCTGCACTCGGTTAAATCACACAGCTTTTCCAGGTGGCACGTGGCGCAGGCGTTGCTGATCGGCTTGTGCAAACGAAATTACCAGACGACCTCGATTATCAATTCAACAACATGATCGATCTGCCTTGCCTTCTCGGGCGGCAAGGCGCTGTCGAAATTTCTATAATCGAATCCTCGATGAACAATTATCTCCATTCGAGAGGCCAATCAGCTAACAGATGCTTCGTCGCCAATAAATTGACTTTTTACAGTGTGGGTGTTTTGCGTTTGGCTCCTCAGCATGACAAACTGATAACGCGTGTTATTCTCAGTTCGCCGCCATCGCCAGCCTGGCGACGCGTTTGGCCATGGCCATGATGGTCAGAATAGGCGGGTTCCCCAGTGAATTTGGCAAGAGACTGGCATCAGCGACATAGAGGTTGTCCGGCAGTTTGCTGCTGTGCAATGTCAACGCCTCCTGTGCAGACAGTGGAAACATTCCGCCCGGATGGCCTGCGTTCACCGTGCCCAGAAATACAGATTCCCGGTTTATCCCAAGTCGTGAAAGTATTTCGCAGCACAGTTCCACCCCTTGCTTGAGACGCTCTTTATCCTCCGTTGTCAGCTCTTTGGCTATCCTGCGGCCATCGCTGTCGCCATGTGTGCTATCCGCCAGCTTGATCATCAGGCTGAGAATATTCTCCGCCGGCAGACGCCAACTCTTGTTGAAGAAGAAACTCAGATGATCAAAATAGGGCGAAAGAATATAGTGCGGCTGCTGGCACACAAACGGCATGGGAATTTCCCTGTTTTGCTGCGCGTTCGGCCATTCCGTCGCCACACAGAGGACCGGATCGACGAAAAGCGTTGGTGTACAAGAGATCCCCGAGTTATTCAGAATCACTGGAGTAGCGAAGCCTCCGGCTGCCACCACAATCAGATCCGCTTCGACGCAAGTCCTGCGACCCCTTGTCGTTGCCCAGACCCCGATCGCCTTGCCGTCTTTAATCGCGATCCGCTCAGCCTTGCACTTTGTAATCAGCTGCGCACCCTTGGCCAGGCTGTCGCGCAGAAAC
>CAZISM010000247.1:0-4617 GCA_964541895.1 uncultured Cytophagia bacterium | reverse complement strand
GATGAGTCCTTTTGGTACACCGAACTGCAACCGGGAAATTTTAACATTGAAGCAGGATATGAATCCGATATCTGCGTGACCTACGGTTGTGGTTTTGTGCCGTTAGAGCCAGGCAGAGAAGGCACTCAACGGTACGCCATCGCCTGTCTATTCGGCAATGATATGGACGATATCTTTCGCAACAAGCGCACCATGCAAACCATTTACGACAACGATTATAATTTTACCAAGCCTCCGCGCAAACCGGTGCTGGTTGCGGTGGCGGGTGATCGCCGTGTCGTGCTCACCTGGGACAGCCGGGCCGAGTTTTCCAAAGATCCGGTCTACGGCAATGATTTTGAGGGATATAAAATTTATAAAAGCACGGATCCGACTTTCAGCGATATCAAGACCATACGGGATGCCTTTGATAATCCTCTTTTATATGAGGCACTGGCGCAATACGATGTACAGGACGGTCTGGTCGGCCCTCATCCCATTACCATCGGTCGCGAAGGCGGAGCTGAATCCGACCTGGGCATCGGTTTTGCCATGGGCCGGGATTCAGGCCTTCGTCATTTTTATGTGGATACGGCCGTCACCAACGGCCGTACGTATCACTATGCGGTTGTCTCCTACGACAAGGGATACAACACGGATTTTTATGAACGCAAATTATCGGATCGGCTGAATCTGCAACCGGTTTCGCCGACCGAGTGTTCGGCCATCATTCAAATCAATGCCCTGGGCAGCGTTATCTATGTGGATCAAAATTGCGCCAAGGTGATTCCCCTGGAGTCAGCGGCCGGATATGTCCAGCCGCAACTCGAGGACGGTGTGCAGCATGTTTCCGGCTATGGAACCGGCAGGGTAAAACTGGACATCATCTCGCCCTATGAAGTGAAAAGCGGACACGTCTACCGCTTGTCGTTTGTGGATGATAATGCTCTTTATGACTTGAACGGCGAGTGGGATTCGTTGTTGACCGGCTTTACCTCCGGCGCCTGGTTTATCGATCAGACCAGCCACGATACCTTGCTGATTCCTGCAGCCGATTACTCCGTCAAAGGACTGGGCGACAAGATATTCGATGGTTTCGTGCTGAGCATTACTAACGATTCCACGATCTCTTTTAAAAACGCGCAGTGGCTAAAGAGCAACACCAACCTGGTGGCGACCATGAACAGCATCAGCGGCAAAGCGGTGCCGCGGGATTACGAAGTGCGCATTCTGGACGTCGGCGCAGACACCTCCATGGGCAACAATGCCGTCACCAATTTCCAGATATGGGACGTGACCGAGCCGGACCAACCGTTTCGCGTCCGTTACCGAACGACGATCAATCGCACGGAACCAGAGTCCTTGAAAACCAAATTGAGCAACGGCGACGATCTGTGGATTTACGTCAAACCGGTGCTGCAGGCGAACGGAGAAATCCTCTATCAGCAAAGAGCCTGGCATTTGTTTGTGAGCATGCCGGCCGAAGCGCCGGCAGACTTGCCGCAAATCGTTCCGCAACGCGGCGACATTTTGCGCTTGACCACCAGCAAACCATTTGATCGCAACGATGTGTTCGAATTTTCTATAACCGGCAACACCACCGATAAAGCGACGTTGCAGCAGGATGTGAATACCATTTATGTGGTGCCTAATCCCTATGTCGCGGCCAGCAGTCTGGAACAAAAAATGATCAGCACCGACCTGGGACGCGGCAACCGCCGCATTGATTTTGTCAACCTGCCGATGGAATGCACCCTGTCTATTTTTACGGTGGCCGGAAGACTGGTTCGGGAGATACATCATTCAGCCACCATGGATAAAGGACGTGAATCGTGGGATCTGCGCACTGCGGATGGTTTGGAAGTTGCTTCCGGATATTATTTCTTTTATGTGGACGCGCCCGGGAGCGGTGGTAAAAAAGGAAAATTCGCGATCATAAAATAATTTGAGGTTACTTATGAAAGCATGGTCGACTAGTACGTATTTCTGTACGCGGGTGATGGGTTTTTGGCTGGTCTGGACAAGCCTGGCTTGGACGCAGACCGACAAGGAGGGAGGCGTCGAGTTTGTCGCCGACGTTTCCGGCGTCGGGACCGGCGCTGCCGCCTTTCTGGAAATAGGCGTTGGCGCACGTGCCATGGCCATGGGCGGCGCCTATACCTCGATCGCCAACGATGCCACGGCCTTGTATTGGAATCCAGCCGGCATTGCCTGGATCAACGGCGTGCAATGCGAGCTGGCCCACAACAAATGGCTGGTGGGCACTTATCATGATTTCGCCGGTATCGTTGTACCGGTTCCCAGCCTGCGATCCACGTTCGGATTGAGTTATAACGCCCTCGACTATGGCGATGAGCCCGTCCGCACGGTTGAACGGCCGGAAGGCACGGGAGAAATGTTTTCCGGGCGCGACATCAGCGTGGCCCTGTCCTATGCCATCGCCTTTACGGATCGTTTTTCGTTCGGCCTGAGCGGAAAATATGTGTCGCAGCGTATCTGGAGCGAGACCGGCAGCGCCATGGCCATGGATGTCGGCATTTTCTATAATACGGTGGTCAAGGGTCTGCGCTTGGGCGCCTGCGTCAGCAACTTTGGTTCCAAGATCGAGATGCGCGGCCGGCACATCCGCACCATTGTGGATCCGGATGAAGGTGTAGAAAACTATGATCGCGTGCCGGTGAATTATAAAACCGGATACTATTCGCTGCCTTTGCTTTTTCGCGTTGGTCTCTCCTATGAGCAAAGCTTGGGCGTGTTGGGCAAAGCGTTGGTCTCCATGGATGTCTGTCATCCCAGTTTTGCCACAGAGAGCATCAGCCTGGGCATGGAGTACGGCTTTGCCAATATGTTTTACCTGCGCGGCGGCTTTGAGAGCCTTTTTGAACGCGACCATATCAATGGCTTGACCTGCGGTGGCGGCATCGATGTGTATCGCCGCGGCATGATGGGCATTCGCATCGACTACTGTTGGGCGGATTGGGGCGTACTGGAGAACGCACAACGATTTTCGCTGGGACTGGTTTTCTAATCCGCCCATGCCGCATGGACCCTCACGGTCCGGTCACCTTTAATGAGTCAGTGCCGCATCAGCCTTATGAAAAATAAATGCTATTTGTATTTAAGCCTGTTCCTGATGGTCGGCTGTTCACAAAAACGGAACAACGATCCGGTTGTCGCCCGGTTTGACGGCAGGCCTATTTACCAATCTACTTTATCGCGAACGCTCATGGACCGGCTGAAAAAAAGCTCGGTTCAGGTGCAAGATACGCCCGACCTGCGCAGGCAGATTGTCAGAGATCTGGCTTGCCGCGGCGTATTGGCGGAGCAGGCACACAAGGCCAAATTGGATTCGCGGGCAGAGTTCCGCAAAGCCATGCAAGCTGAATCTACGGTGGTGGTGTTGCATGGCCTCTGGCAGGAGGAGATCGGCCGCACGCTGCGACCGGAAACCATTCCGGAGCAGGAGCTGCAGGACGCTTATAAAAAAATGGCGACCAAGTTCCATGTTCGCCATCTGTTCGCGGACTCGAAGGACAAGATCGATTCGCTCTATGCCCGTCTGCAAAGGGGCGAAACCTTTTCCTCTCTGGCCCGCGCCTGTTTTCGCGATGCCAGCCTGCAAGAAACCGCCGGCGATCTCGGAATCTTGTCCTGGGGTGATTTTAATGATCTGCGCCTTGAGGAGGCTGTGTTCAACATGCAGGTCGGGCACTACTCCCAGCCTGTCGAGTCTAAATATGGTTGGCATATTCTTTTCTTGGAAAATCTAATCTACCAGCCGCTGCTGACCGAGCAGGATTACCTGATGCATAAAAAATCCATTCAGAATCAGCTGTGGCAACGGAAACTCAATCAGCAAAGCGATGAACGCATCCGTACGCTGATGGAGTCGAAAAATATACGCATGAACGTGCCGCTTATCCTGGAATTGGAGAAAGCGCAAAGAAAGCTTGCAAACAACGGCCTGATTGAATTCAGCGACATCACCCAGGTCGCGGATACCCCGCTGGAAAATATGCTCCGTGATCGCCCGCAGGCTATTTTGGCGCTCTATGAGGGCGGCCAATGGACCGTGGAGGATTTTCGCCGCACTCTCGCCACCGTTTCCCCGGAAATTCTCCAACGCAGCCTCTATCGTGCCGTTGCGGTGAGCTTGCGCAATCACTTTCTTTTGCAGATTGCACAGCAAAAGAGGATCGATCAGGTGTCTGCGGTACGGCAGGAAATCAATGACAAACGGCAACACCTGCTCTCCGCCGCTTACCTGGCGGCTTTTGCCGACACCTGCGCTTTCAGCGAGGAGGATTTACGGCAATTCTATCAACAGCACCGGTCGCGCTTTCTCCGCGACCGTGAAATGCAGGTTCTGGAAATTTTACTGGCTACAGAGCAAGAGGCTTATCGCCTGCGCACGCTGATCCATGATGAAAAAGATTTTCGCCGTCTGGCACGGCAGCACACTCGGCGCGCCGGGATGCGGGAGAAGGAGGGCTTTTTAGGCGCGTTGAAAAGAGGCGATCGGCCGCCCTTGGGGGAGCAGGCCTTTCGGCTGAAAGTGGGCGCCGCAGCCGGCCCGGTCATCGCCGGCCCAGAGGGCTTTTCTTTGCTGATGGTCACGGCAGCAAAGGAGCTCTACGC
>CAZISM010000246.1:0-4766 GCA_964541895.1 uncultured Cytophagia bacterium | reverse complement strand
GCAATGATACAAAAAAATCCCTGCTGCCACGGCTACATTCAACGAGTCGGTCCCTGCCGGCATGGGCAAAGTCAATTTTACATCGCAAAGGGAAAGCCATTCTTGCCCGAGCCCCTGACTCTCGGTGCCGAATAAAAGTCCGAACCGGGGCGGTGCTGTATACTCGGGTATGGCATGAGTGGCATCGTGCAGCACGGTAGCGATGAGAGTGAGCCGGTGTCGTTCGAGCAGGATTTTCAGATCTGCCTGCAGGTCGCCTGAACTGATCAACGGCAAAGTGAACACCGATCCCATGGAGACACGGACGGTACGACGGTAAAAGGGATCGCTGCACCGGGGACCGAGAATTACCCCGTCCACGGCAAAAGCGGCCGCTGTGCGAAAAATCGCACCCAGGTTTTCAGCATCATTGATTTCCGGACAGATGACCAGCGCCAACCGATCGCTTTTTTGGGCGAGGAGGCTGTCGATCGACCTGGCGGCCGGTCGAATGCCGAACGCCATGACGCCGCGATGAAAATCAAAGCCCGGGATGGCGCGGATCAATTCCTTATCAGCCAGATAGGCCGGCACGGTATCGCGCATAAAAGGCGCCAACCTGTCCAGAATTTCTTCTTCACCAAGCAGCGCATGAACGGCCAGATCACTGAGCAGCAGCCGGCGCACCAGGTGCTCGCCTTCTGCCACAAACAAGCCCTGGCTATGCATCAGCTCTCTGTCGGTCATGTGACGAAACGGCGCCAGCCGCGGATCGTCCGGGGATTCTATAGCTATTCTACTCATGGTTGTTAAAATAACGGATTTCAAGGAAAAGGACAAGGCCATTTCATGGATGAATCGCGGTTGCAGCAACAGATCCGTTTTCTTTTGGAGATGGATAAACTGAAAGCCGTTTTACGGCGCACCTCGCCGGTGGGCATGGAGCGTATGGAAAATTCCGCCGAACACAGCTGGCACGTGGCGCTCATGGCGATCATCCTCGCCGAGCACGCCGGCGAAAACGTCGATGTCTGCCGTGTCATTAAAATGATGCTGGTGCACGACATCATTGAAATCGATGCCGGCGATACCTATATTTATGATGTAAAGGGCAACGAAGACAAGGCCGCGCGCGAGCGCGAGGCCGCCGACCGCATCTTTGGCCTGTTGCCGTCCGAGCAGGCTGCTGAGCTGGACCAACTCTGGAGCGAATTCGAAGAGCGCAAAACCGCCGAAGCGCGCTTTGCCCGCGGTCTGGATCGCTTGATGCCCATGCTGCACAACTATCATAACCAGGGCAAGGCCTGGCGCAAACACGGCATCACCAGCAAGCAGATATTGCAGACCAACTCTATCATTGCCGACGGCGCACCGGATCTGTGGACCCTTGCGCAACAACTGGTTCAGGACGCGCTGCAAAACGGATTCATCGAAAGCTGAAAATTACATACGGAGGTCACTATGACGTTTCTTTATCTCAATTCCGACAAAATGGGCAGCGGCGACCCGGTTCTGGGCGAAAAGCTGCTGCGGATTTTTCTGGAAAAACTGGCTGCGTCCGATGTCAAGGTGGATCTGGTGGGCTGTGTAAACGCCGCCATATCTTTGACCACCAGCGAAGGCCCGGCTTTGACCAGCCTCAGGCAGCTGGCGGACAAGGGCGCCCGCATCGCCACCTGCGGAACCTGCCTCGATCATCATCAGCTGCGGGACAAACTCCTCATCGGTGAAGTGGGCACCATGGACCAGACCGTGGCCATAATGGATCAGGCGGATAAAATCATTCGTCCCTGCTGATAAACGATCGGCGTATAAACAAGGATATCCTCATGGCCAACATCATCAGCGTTACCCGCGAAGAGGTGGACAAGACCGGTTTTTTCTGCTTCATGAGTAAAAAAAAGGCGCCGGGATACGGCAAAAAAATGCAGTGGCTGAAAGCGCTGCTGGCTGAAGGCATGCGCATCAAAATGCTTGAGCTGCCGGAGCGCGGTTTTATCGAATATATTCCCGGCGAATTGGCCTGGCGCGCGGTGCAGGCAGCGGATTACATGTTCATCCATTGTCTCTGGGTGGTCGGCAAAAGCAAAGGCAAAGGCTTTGGCAAAATTCTGCTGGACCAATGCATCGAGGACGCCAGGTCAGCCGGCATGGCCGGCGTGGCCATGCTGACCAGCGACCGTGTCTGGCTGGCCGACAGCCGGCTTCTGCTGCAGAACGGCTTTACCATTGTTGAACAGCAACCGCCCTTTTCGCTGCTGGTGAAAAAATTCAAAAAAGCGCCGGACCCGGCGCTCTACAACGACTGGCAGCAGCGATCCAGCCGGTATAAAAAGGGCCTCACGGTATTTCGCACCGACCAGTGCCCTTATATCGAAGATGCCGCGCGCACGGTCCGCGAAGCGGCTGAAGAAAAAGGAATCGGTTTTCGTGAAATCGTTCTCAGCTCAGCGAGTCAGGTGCAGGAACAGGCTCCTTCACCCTATGGCGTGTTCAGCATCGTGTACAAAGGCAAGCTCTTGAGCTATCACTATATGCTGCCCAAAGACCTGCTGCCGTTGCTCGGTGAATGAGTAACGGCAGCAGCGCCGCTCACAGTCCTGCCCCTAATATAACTTCCGCCCGCCATGCTTTGTCCTGCAGGCGATATACGTTGCGAACGCCCGTTATCAGCTCAAACGGCATACTAAAGAGATGGTAATTGACCGTTAACTCGGAACCCACGCTGGCAAAGGAGCCTTTGCCGGCGGTGCGGGTGATGTCATAGAATCCATCCCACTGCAATCGCTTCAGATACAGTAGCCCCAGTACGGTCCAGTCCGGATAGCATAATGGCAAGGCATAGTCTGCACTCACCGTGCTAAAGCGATCGTGGAACTGATAGGAATAGCCGCGACTGAATGCCAGCTCATTATCAAACCGATAATTTTCCGCACTCTGTTTTTCATATCCGGCCATAATTCGAATCCCATGTCGCGGCGCCGCTCCCGGCCAATAGGTGATGGCGCGAGCGGCGAACAGCGAGCCGCTGTAATCGCTGACCGATGGTGTATGACGCTGGATGATCGAAAGGGATTGTCCGCGATGCGGAAACGGTTCGTTCGTCCATTGATAGCCTCTAAAGGCGAATAAGGATAACGTCGTATAAAGAAACTGGCCGTTGTTATTGTCGAAATATCTCTTCACCGGCATATTGGAAATATCCGTAGCCGACCCCTGCACGCTCAGCTCGATCCTGGTAGTATAAACATTCCTTGACAAATCAAGCGGCAATCGCAAGCCTAAAGAGGCTGTTTTTTCATTCCAGTGATACAACACGTCGCTGTTTTGCTTGTCCGTATATCCGGAAGTGCGGCCGCCTGCAGACGCCGCCAGATCCAGGATGGGATACCAGCCGGCATAGCTCAACAACGCCGCCACCCGATTGGTTTTCTGATTGCTGTTGCGGATGTAGCTGAATGTACCTGACGCTGAACCGAGAAGGTTTTGCGTATACACGCTATAGGTGACGTTACGGTGCTCATCCTCCAAAATGCTCCAGCTGTGGATATGAAACGGATTGCCAAGGGCATTATAAGGCTCTACCTGATACTGTTTTTGCGGAATAGAGTCCAGCAGGCCGATGCCCGCTTCCTGGCTGAGCAGGGGTTCGTGTATGGCCGGCGGATAACGCGGTATCGACGATAGCGGTCGCCATGTCGTCGAGTCCAGTGCTATCCTGGCAACAGTGTATCCTTCGATCTGATAATCATTATAGTAAAGATATCGACCATCCGCACTCGGCGCCGGATTGAATGCTCCGAACCGGGCGCTGGTCACCTGTTTGATCTCCCTGGTCTGACAATGAATGGCATAGATATTGTCGATGCCGGAATAGTCCCAGTTGAACAGCACATAATCCCCATAGAAAACCGGCACAGCGGTGTTTTCGTTGCCGTAAGGAACCAGATCGGTGATGGAGCCGCTCTCTAGTTCATAAATGCTCAGGCTGCGGCCGTTGGCGGTCAATCGATTCAGCACGATCCGCTGGCCGTCTTCTGACCAGCGCGGTGTCATCAGGAAGGCGTTGTCAGGATTTTCCAGCTGTTTTAATTCAGCACCTGTATTGGCGTCGAGTATAATAAGCCGGCATTGATTGGCTGGCGTGTATTCAACGACGGCTATGCGGCTGCCATCCGGCGCTGGTGAAGGCGCGGCCCATTTGCCGGGCCGGCCAATACGCCGCACCTGTCGAGTCATTCGATCATAGCATTTTATGACCGTATGATCGCGATAGCCCCAGCGCGGATCAGGCTGTTTTTCATACCAGAGAATGTTGTCATGCGTTACAGAAATCGGATCTGCGAATATATTTCCCGGCAGGTGCAGCACGCGCTCATGGCCATCATACTTTATTTCGCTCAGACTCAAGCGATCGCCAAAGCCATACTTGAGCACGACAACAGAGCTGTCAGACCACGATTGCGGATAAAGGTAATGGGTTGTGAATCGACCGGGGCGGGAGAGACGCTGATGGTTTGTGGTTGGCGCATTCTCTGCCTGCCACCGCCAGTCGCGCTGCAACGCATCCATGGCCTGCTGATAGGTCGCCTGACTGGAATGGCCGGTTTTGCGGCGCATGGACCAGGTAAAATTATAGGGCAGCAGCGAAAACAGCTGCGTGCGCCGGATAACAGCCGGCCACATGTCCGCTCCATATTGACGGCGAACATGGCTGATCATCAGATAGCCAAATTCATAGGGATTGGCCGACCAGTTGCGGTAGGAGCCGAACATCATCTTGTAAT
>CAZISM010000245.1:0-4815 GCA_964541895.1 uncultured Cytophagia bacterium | reverse complement strand
CTGAAAAGTTATTTTAGGAAATTGTGAGAGCTGAATCAAGGATGGCGCACCTGCATTACAACGGTGTGCATGAAAAAACGTAGAGTTCGCTACCGGCAGGAACTCTTGCTTGCCTACCTTCCTTGAACTGGTATTGTATTCCCTATTGTTATCATGTTTTTGGATATCGTTGCCGAAACATGGCTATGTGATCAGGCGATCTCTATGGGTGCATAAAAGTGATGGGTATGACGGGAAAACGGATATTGCTGGGTAACGAAGCCATCGGCAGAGGCCTTGTCGAACAGGGCTGCACCTTTGCTGCTTCCTATCCGGGTACGC
The DNA here is from genome assembly GCA_964541895.1 of uncultured Cytophagia bacterium. Lineage (GTDB taxonomy): Bacteria > Zhuqueibacterota > Zhuqueibacteria > Residuimicrobiales > Residuimicrobiaceae > CAZISM01. Next base: position 4,494 of record CAZISM010000245.1, on the reverse strand, counting down.
CGGCGTCCGAAGTGCTCGCGGCCGTGGTCGCCTTTGCCCGGGAATTGGCTATTCCCATGCATGCGGAATGGTCCGTTAACGAAAAGGTGGCGCTGGAAAGCGCCCTGGCGGCCAGTTATACCGGCAAACGGGCGGCTGTGGCCATGAAACAGGTCGGACTCAATGTCGCCGCTGATCCCATCACCCGCTCTGCCTACCTGGGCGTCAAAGGCGGCCTGATCATTGTGGCGGCGGACGATCCGGGACCGCACAGCTCTCAAACCGAGCAGGACAGCCGCTTCTTCGCCCAGTTTGCCAAAATTCCCGTTCTGGATCCCATCTCTCCTCAAGATGCCCGCGATCTGGTGGCGCTTGCCTACCAACTCTCCGAACGATATGAACTCCCTGTCATCCTGCGGCCAACGACCCGCGTCTGTCATGCGCGACAGGATGTGGCCTGCGGCGAGCCGATACGGCTGCAGCGCAAAGCCGCTTTTGTGAAAGAGCCTTCACGCTGGGCGGCAACACCACGCTATGTGACCGGCCTGCATGCGTTGCTTAATGAAAAAATCGCACAGATTTCGCGAGATCCAGTGTTCGCGCCGCAGAGGAGGGGAACCGGCGAGCGAGATACCTGTATCATCTGTTCCGGCATCGCTTATGCTCACGTGCTCGAACTCGGATTGGGTGACGTCGTGGATCTGTATCGCGTCGTTATGCCCTATCCCCTGAACGCTGATTTCATAGAGACGATTCATCGCCAATACAAACGAGTCCTGATCCTCGAAGAGACCTATCCGGTTATCGAGCGGCAACTCTGCCATCCGGCGGCGTCCGGGAAAAAGTCGGGCCATGTTCCCTCTGCGGGCGAGTTGACCCCGGAACGGATCAATACCATGGTTGCGGGATTTCTGGGAAAAAATGAACCGCCTGATACCGTGCCGGACGACCATGGTAAACGGCCGTCGCTGTGCGCCGGCTGCGGCCACCGCGCTGCATTTTATGCTATCCGGCGTACGTTTCCCCGCGGTATTTTCCCGAGCGATATCGGTTGCTATACACTGGGGGTGAACATGGGCGCGGTGGATACCTGCCTGTGCATGGGCGCCTGCATCAGCCAGGGCGCGGGTTTTTATTTCAGCCATCAACAGGATGACGAAATCGTGCCGGCGATCGTTGTGACGATCGGGGATTCGACGTTTTTCCATGCCGGCATTCCGGCGCTCATCAACGCTGTGGTCCAGGGGGCAAAATTTCTCGTGGTTATTCTCGATAATTCCACCACCGCCATGACCGGGCATCAGCCCACGCCGCAGAGCCCGGTGCTGGCGGACGGAGCTGCGAGCACGCCGGTATCGATCGCCGATATCGTCAAGGCATGCGGGGTCCGGTTTGTAGAGGAAAAAGATCCGTACGAGTTGACGGAATTTATGGCGTGCCTGAAAAACGCCGACGCTCATACCAGAGCAGAAAACGGCGGCATGGCGGTGATTATAGCCAAACATCCGTGTGTGGTGCGCACGCCGAACCAGCAACGATTCAAAATGAACGTTACTGCCGACTGTAACGGTTGCATGGTGTGCATCAAACATTTTGAATGTCCGGCTTTGGTGTTGGAGCCGGCGGCTGAAAATTCCAAAAGAGGAAAAGTTAAAATCGATGAAGAGCTGTGCGTCGGCTGCGGCGTGTGTGTGCCGACCTGCAAATACGGTGCGATCATCGCCATGCCAATGGAGAGGTGATCGCTTTCGTTCGGCACCAAAGCTGTCAACTCGTGGTGAGGGATACCGAAAAAGGTTATTAATCCCTGCAATCATCTGTACCAGGCCGCCACAAGCGGCAAAGGAATGTAAAACGGCTGTATGAATCAACAGATTATTCTCAGTGGTAGCGGCGGACAGGGGATTCTTTTCCTGACCCGATTCTTTGCCGAAGCGGCTCTGGAATACGGACTGGCGGTGCTGACCTCCGAGGTTCATGGCATGGCCATGCGCGGCGGCACCGTCCTTTCTCACGTCAAGGTCGGATCGTTTTCCAGCCCGCTCGTTCGCTACGGCCAGGCAGACATTGCCATGTTCATGAATGCAGAGAATGTGGCGGTGCATGAAGGATTTGTCCGGCCCGAAGGCTGTCTTTATATAAATTCAAATAGACCGGGCAAAGGTTTCAGCTGCGATGCCTCCAGAGTGGCTGCGACCCTGAACCTGCCGGCCGCCGGCAACGTCGCTCTCCTCGGCTTTGCAGTGGCCGGCGGCCAACTGTTCTGTGACGAGCAGGGCAGCCGTCGGGTCTTGAGCAGACTATCCGGACCCGGACGCCGGGAAGCCAACCTGCGTGTTTTCATGTCCGGTTATCAAATCGGACTCGAGCCGGCGGGCGCATCATGAACCATAGAGTGTTCGCGCTTGTGTGCAAAGAGTTTATTCACATCCGGCGCGACTGGCGCAGTCTGATCATTCTGTTTCTGCTGCCTATCCTCATGGTCCTGCTCTATGGCTATGCCATTACCTTTGACATCAAGGAGATTCATCTCGCCGTCCTCGATCAGGACAACAGTCAGGCCTCTCACGATCTGGTGGCTGATTTGACCAGTTCACAATATTTCAAGACCAGCGGCCGGTTGTCCAGTCGCAGTGAAATCGAATCCGTATTCTTGCGGCGACAAGCCCTGGCTGTGCTGGTGATCCCGGCCGGTTTCGCCAGAGAGATCGGAACCCGGCCGTCCACACAGGTGCAACTGGTGGTGGATGGCAGCAACGCCAACAGCGCCACGATTGCCGGCAATTATTTTAAACTGTTTTTAGCCGCTCGCTCGCTGGAGCAGCAGGGGCCGGCGTTGCCCATGCCGGCGGAGATCCGGACGCATATCTGTTATAATCCGGCGCTGAAAAGCACCGATTTTATCGTGCCGGGATTGACGGTGGTGATCATGATGATGATCTGCACCCTGCTCACTTCCATCAGCATCGCCCGCGAGCGGGAAACCGGAACCATGGAGCAGATCCTGGTATCGCCCATCCGTTCGATCGAAGTCATTATCGGTAAAATTGCGCCGTACGTGTTGCTGGCGCTGCTCGATGCGGCTTCGATCATTCTTTTTTCCATCCTGGTGTTTCAGGTGCCTTTTCGCGGTCATGCGGCGTTGTTGCTGGTCCTGTCCGTCTTTTTTGTCTATGCGGCCCTGAGCATCGGCGTGCTTATTTCCACCAGGGCCAGGACGCAGCAATCCGCCATGATTGCCTCCAACGTCACCTTTGAGCTGCCGTCGCTGCTGCTGTCCGGATTCATCTATCCCCTGAGTTCTCTGCCGCCGTTTATGCAATTCATTTCCGATTTCATACCGACCAAGCATTTTATCATCATCAACCGCGGCATCATGCTCAAAGGCATCGGCTTTGGCATTATATATGAGCAAACGATTTTTCTGTTTCTCTTTGGCACGGTTCTGCTGGCGATCAGCGTGTTTCTCTTTAAAACCAGGCTGGAAGGGTGATCCATGCGTGGCGTCCGGCATATCGTCCGCAAGGAATTTCTGCAGTTGCGTCGTGACCGCACGATGATGCTGATCATTTTCAATATGCCGGTTCTGCAGCTGCTGATCCTGGGTTATGTGGTTTCGGCCGACATCAGGCATATCAAAACCGTCGTATGCGATCTGGACAACAGCCCCGTCAGCAGAGCGCTGGTGCAGCAGATCCAATCCGGCGGCTATTTTTCCATCATCGGTCATGACCGGCGCGAGTCGTATCTGCAGGGGTACCTCGATCGCGGCGACGCCGATGCCGCGGTGGTCATACCGGCGCATTTTGCCAAAGGAATGGAAAACGGCAAAACGACGGAAATCCGCATTCTGCTGAACGGACAGGATATCAACACGGCGACGCTGGCGCTCGGGTATCTAAGCAACCTCATCGAGGATTTCATCACCGCGCAGGTCAAGCCCATCCTGATCAGGAACGGCATCGGCGAGTCCCTGCACTGGCTGACGCCGAATATTCGCATCTGGTACAATCCGGACTTGAAGAACAGCGTGTTTATGGTGCCTGGCATCATTGTCTTTCTGTTGACGCTGGCCACCTCGGGCTTGAGTGCCGCGGCGCTGGTGCGGGAACGGGAGATCGGCACCCTGGAACAGCTGCTGGTTTCGCCGCTGAAAAAATACGAGATCGTTCTCGGCAAGCTGATACCTTTTGCCCTGATCGGCCTGATCGAGCTGGTCCTGGCGGTCCTCTTCGCCAGGCTGTGGTATCATATTCCGCTGGCCGGGAATTTGATTCTGTTCCTGATCTTTACCCTGATTTACCTGTTCACCTCCCTGGGGGTCGGCCTGTTAATATCCGCCTCTGTGCATACGCAACAGCAGGCTCTGTTCATGAGCTGGTTCGTCATGATGTTTGTGCTGTTGATGTCCGGTTTCATGTTTCCCATTGAAAACATGCCCAGGTTCGCGCAGTATTTGACCTATTTGAATCCGATGAGGTATTTCATGCTGGTGACGCGGGAGATTTTTATCAA
>CAZISM010000244.1:1378-4823 GCA_964541895.1 uncultured Cytophagia bacterium | reverse complement strand
GTGATGAAAAAAGAGAAAAAGTACATGGAGATCCCGCTCAGCAAAATGATGGACGCCGTCACCGACCCCAAAATGGCGGAGGCGATGAAGGGACTGGCCGGCCAGATGAAAATTTCGGTGACCGAAACCAGCGAGACCAAAACCATCAACGGCTGGAAGTGCCGCAAGTACCTGCAGGTTATGGAAATGCCCATGATGGGACCGGTCACCAGCGAAGTGTGGGCCAGTGCGGATATCAAGATCGATTACGAGATGTATTTCAAGGCGGCGGCCGCCGCCTATTCGCGCATGCCGGGCATGAGCGGATCGCTGGCAGACATTGTCAAAGAGATGCAAAAGATCAAAGGCATGCCGGTGCTCACCACCACCACCATGAAAATGATGGGTGCGGAGATGAAGAGTTCGGAAGAGTTGGTGGAAGTAAAGGAAGACAAGGCGCCGGCCAGTGTGTTTGAAGTGCCGGCCGGTTATAAAAAAGTGAATATGGGTAACGAATAGCAATATCGACCGGAAAACCGTCAGCATTCGCCTGAATCAGACGATAGGTGTGGCCGAAGCGTCTCGCTTCGGCTGCTTTTTGACCCCGAATCGCCAAGTTCGGAGTGCATTCATCACAAGATCCCGGGTGTCGCGCTGGTTGCCACAGCGGAGGAGCCGGCGTGGCGTGGATCGGGAGTTGGTGCGTCCGGGAGCAAATGTACAAGCAGATTACATCAGAGTGGACCTCGGGATACTATGATTTTACCATTATCGCAGTCGTATAAAAGTCGGGTAGGTGCGCCGGTTATTGCGCAGATCGACGACGTCGTGTTTACACTTTCCTCTTTTGCCTATTGTCTGTCGTGCGATTTTTGTCAGGACAGCTGTTGCTCCTATGGCGCAGATATTGATCTGGAGAATATTGCCAGGCTGGACGAACACCGTGAGGCGTTAGAAGCCTTTACCTCTGTCCCCCGCGATCGCTGGTTCGGAAACGAACTGGAAGAGGACGAAGATTATCCGGGCGGCCAGGTGGAACGCATTCGACCGGAGAACGGCCGCTGCGTTTTCCTCAACCGCCGCGATCGCGGCTGCAACATTCATCGCTACTGTCTCGAGCATGATATCGATTACCATCAGCTCAAGCCGATCATCTGCAGTCTGTTTCCCTTGAGTTTCGAATCCGGCGTTCTCTGTCCGGCGTATGAAGTGGAAGACGGAGAGTTGGCATGTCTGGGCAGCGGCCCCACCCTGTACCAGGGCGGCCGTGCCGAATTGCTCTATTATTTCGGGGAAGCGTTTGTGGCCGAGCTGGATGGGCTGGAAAGGAATTATATTTCTGCACCCCCGGCCATAGCTGATGTACAGTCCGTATCGGTGACGAGTTAATTCAGTTCGGTCAGGAGGCCCAATATGGCGGATTGGGCCAGCAGATTTTCCGCCGGTGTAGCGTCCGGAATTTCACACCCGGCCGCGCTGATGCACCGGCGTCCGCCCGCCGTCATACAGGCCAGCACGCTTTTTTCCACCAGGGGAACGTTGCCAAACCGCATCACCTGCACGGGATTGTGGTTGCCGCACACCACGGCCCGCTCGCCAAAAGTCAAAGCCGCCTGCTGCATATCCACCATCCAGTCGATGTCGATGATATCGGCTCCGGTCGCCGCCATGTCGGTGAGCATGCGTCCGGTGTCGCCGCAGATGTGCAACCGTCCCAGTCCGCCCCGTTCATGAATCGCGGCAAACAGCTTTTGTTCGCAGGGGAGCGCGTACCGCTGATAAAAATCCGGCGAAATTTGTGAAGCCACCGCATCGCCGACGCCGATGATATCCGCGCCCGCCTCCAGTTGCGCCACCGCAAAAGCGATTTCCAACTCGCAGCAGAACGCAAGCAAATCGTCCAGCCACTCCGGTTCGTCATACAGGTCCAGAAGCAGTTGATTGACGCCGCGCAGGGTGGCGGCCAGCGCCAGCGCGCCTTCCACCCATCCCATGACCATGACCTCCTGGCCGCTGCGGCGGTGAAACAGATCGACGGCTTGAATGCGATCCCGCATCCGTTTGCCGGAATATGGATCGGGTTGCCGGAGCCGGGCGAGATCCTGGCCATCGAGAATGAGCGGCTCCAGGCAGATGGGCAGACTGTCGAGCGGAAATTGCACATGGCAGCCGAGATCGTGTGCTTCGCGATAGGGATCGGAAATGGCCTGCAGGAGGTCGAGATTAAAATCCTGTTGCACGGCGAAATTGGCCGCGGCGAGCGTGCGATAGTCGAGATAATAATCTGATAACGGTTTGTTGATATAATGGGCGGCAAACGTCATCATGATGTTGAAATTGGGGATGCGGTCCACCGGCGATCCGGCCAGTCGGGCCAACACCCTCTGCTTGCTGTTCATCCCGTTACTCCCTGTTCGTGAATCCGCTCTGGCGCAGAGCATTTGATGAAAATATCAAGAATAGAGATGACATGCAAGTGAAATGAGGGCGCAGGCGAGGGGGATAAAAAAAGGTGCGCTCAGCGCACCTTTCTCATTCTGGAAACGGCTGCCTGGCTGGAGCGATGGCCGTGGCCGAAACGTCTCGTTTCGACTGCCTGGTGAGCACGCTCCGTCGGGTGCCGGTAATATCTAGAGCGATTTCGCGTGTTTGCTCAGATACTCGGCCACGCCGGCGGCCGTATCTTTCATACCGGCTTCGCCTTCCTCCCAGCCGGCCGGACACACTTCGCCGTTTTTCTCATAATGCTGCAACGCATCCACCATGCGCAGCATCTCGTCCACGTTGCGGCCCAGGGGAAGATTGTTCACCACCTGGTGCTGGACGATGCCGTTCTTGTCGATCAGGAAGGAAGCGCGCAGGGCCACGCCGTCTTCATGTTCGACGCCGTAGGTGCGGGTAATGTCGTGACGCACGTCGGCAACGATGGGGAATTTCACCTCGCCGATACCGCCCTGTTCCACCGGCGTGTTGCGCCAGGCCCAGTGGGTGTACTGCGAGTCAATGGAGACACCGACGACCTCGACCCCTTTTTTAAGAAATTGCTCGAGGCGATGATCATGAGCGATGATTTCCGTGGGGCAGACAAAGGTAAAATCCAAAGGCCAGAAAAACAGAACCACATACTTGCCTCTTAAATCCGACAGCTTGAAATCTTCTTTGATGGAACCGTTGGGCATGACAGCGGATGCAGTGAAATCCGGGGCTGGTTTGTTGACTAGTACGCTCATGAGCATCTCCTTGTGTGGGGTTGATTGGTTGTTATTGATTGGAAAAACGTAATTTAGCGTTGTTTCGTTACAATGGTAATTAATATGTAACCATTGCAGGCGGGAATATATTCCGTCCGGGCGAAAATTATTCCATGTGGCTGACATGTTTTGACTGGCAATCAGCGTCCGCCGGGGGAATCCTTCCCCGGGCGGAACCAGTGAACTGGACGCCATCCCGCTCTTGCCTGTCATTG
>CAZISM010000244.1:0-1278 GCA_964541895.1 uncultured Cytophagia bacterium | reverse complement strand
ATGGAGTGAAGCAATCTCAGGCGATGACGATCGTCCCACTCGGCGCCGCATTATCGCTCCCGATTCGTCGAAAGCGCGCCACGGTGGCGGTGTTTTTTACATTAATCGCTCAGTTCAGGAATGAATTAATTTTTTGGGCAAAGCATTTGTCAGCCGTTGGACCATCAAGAATTAAATGGTTATACCTTGAATAACTGAACCAATTATCGGGTCGCGTAGCGACGGTCGATTTTTGCGTATAGAGCAGAAAGGTGTCCGTGGTTGATCCCCAGCGATATTGGCAAACGCCTGTCAGGCGATTTTGCTTGTTTTTCAGATCCTGATACGCTATTATGGCTGCAGGTTGATGAAAGTAAATCTGGCCTATTAAAAGACAGGAAAAGATAGTACCTCCATGAAAACAAAAAAATCCATTGTATTCACCTTACCTGTTATATTCCTGTTGATCTTGTTTTCAAACTCACAATCCCAGGACAGACTGATCGCAAAGTTTGCCATGGACCAGGCCAAAAACATCATGCGTGCGGAGAATTTTGGCCTCGCCAACGGCAGGCTCACGATTGGCATTGAATGCAACGACCTGTTCAGCATCAAAGGAATATGGGCCCCTCCCTATGTGTCCTCTGATTTTTCCTTCCAGGCCACCATCAACGGCAAACCGGCCGGTCAGCCAAAATACCTCTGGAACCCCTTTTATATAGACAGATCAACCACCCTGGATAACGGTCTGCTTGCTCAAACTCTAACGTTACTGGTGCCCGAAGCACGTACCTTTATCGTTTCTTTGCTGCTGAAAAACCAGGACAAGATCGACCTGCCCGTGCTTTTTGAATGTACCGTCCAGGCTACGCTTGACAAATTGCTGGATGATTCCAACTGGGGTTTTTCTGCACCACATAGTGTCTCCCCGGTTATGATTAAAGAACTCGGCGAGAATTCAGTCGCACTCGAGCAAGGTGATCAGGCCATATCTATTTCAGCAGGCAGGGAACTGGTCTGGAATAAAGAACAGCACTGTTTCAGGATGGATACAATAATTGCTCCCGGAGGAGAAATAAAGCTATACATAACTTTTGCCATTGGAGCAAGAAACGAGGCTATCAAGCAGTGTAAAGAACTCGCCGGCGCCCCGGCAGCAGCTATAAAGCGGGCGCAGGATGTTTACGACCAAAGGGTAGCGGACGTTTTTCAGAAAATGCCCCGCTTCGAGTCGGACCATGTTTCCCTGGTGCATTTTTACGACCGCTCACTGGTTCCCCTGCTGATGAACCGTTGGGA
>CAZISM010000243.1:0-4836 GCA_964541895.1 uncultured Cytophagia bacterium | reverse complement strand
CGTATCTACAAAAAGCTGGTCCTGCGGATCTCCATGTCCGGCCAGAGCAGCGGCCGCCTGGCTGCGGCCGGCGCTGATGAGGGTTTGTATCGGTCGCTGCTGTTCAATTACGAGCAGGCACGATCCTGGCGACAAGCGGTTGCGCCTGCTTTGCAAAAAACGGGCGCCGAACTCGACGGCGGACCCTGGTTCAAACTGGTCGTCCGCGGCGACGGCAAAGGCGGCCGTGAAGGGGTCTACAAAGTGGATGGCGCCACGCTGCAGAAAGCCAACGTCTCCATTGCGAGCATCGATCCTGCCACCCTGCAGCTTTTCAACAACGGCGGCCGCGAGCTGCCGCAGAGTGCCCTGGAAGCCAGGCCGGACTCGCTGATCGAAAACGCCATCACCGTGGTGGGCGGCGAAGACGGCAAGTTCGATAGCGGCGATTATATTCTTTTTTACGGTCGCTCGCTGGAAGGTTTTGCCTATGACGGGATACAGAAGCGGTTTGCCCATTATCAGCATCGTTACAGCTATGACAACGTCTACTGGCTTACCTATGGTCAGAAGAAAGGCAAGCGCATGGCGGATAAAGCGACTGTGGCCCTGAACGGGCTGACGCCGGAGGCGCGTTTTAAGGATCTGGCCTTTGTGGAGGACGAAAAGACCAACGTCCTCGCATCGGGATCCGAATGGTTCGGCTATGGTCTTTCCAATGATAAAAAAACCTTTTCCCAGGCCTTTGCGCTGCCGGGCGCGATCGCCGCGGATACGGCCACCGTGCGCGTCCAGATGGCGGTCGCGTCGGCGGGCGTGCACTCTTTTTCGGTGGCCGTGAACGGTAACAAAGTGGGTGATCTGGTCATGAGCCGGGATGTGGATGGATACTCGCTGCGCAGCGGCAGCTACCCCTCGCCCGGTGTTCTGGTGGACGGCAACAATACGGTGAGCATAAATTATTTAAACAGCTCTGATATCATGCTGGCCTATGTCGACTGGATCGAGATAGAGTATCAGCGCCGCTTTTGGGCCCAGTCTGATCAACTGCTTTTTCATGCTCCTCGCCGGGACGGCCTGGCGGCCTTTAAGGCGGAACAGTTCAGTCGCGACGATATCACGGTGTGGGATGTGACCAGTTTTAATGATGTGGCGAGAATATCCTCTCCGCAGCTGTTCAGCAAGTCGGTGACCTTTGCCGATCAGATCACCGCGGCAACGCCGCGCCGCTACCTGGCCTTTACACCAGCTGCCTTTCGCAGCGTTACGGAAATCCGCGGCGCCACACGCACCGATCTGCGCAAGAGCCGCGACGTGGATTACATCATCATCGCCTATGATGATTTTTATCAGCAGGCCCAGCAACTCAAGAGCCTGCATGAAAACTGGAATCCCGGCGACCGCCTGGTCACCGAGATCGTCAAGATCAGCGACGTGATGAATGAGTTCGGCTGGGGCATCAGCGATCCGGCGGCGATTCGCAACTTTCTCGCCTCCAGCTACAGCCGCTGGGGCCAGCCGGGGTATGTCCTGTTGCTGGGGGACGGCCATTATGACTATAAAAATATTCTCAAACACGGCCGGATCAACCCCATTATTCCGTATGAGACGGCTGACCGGTCCGTCAACGTTACGAGAGCGACCGATGACTGGTTTACCTATTTTCGCGGCGACCGGTCCGGGATGCAGATGGCCATCGGTCGTTTGCCGGTGCAATCCGTTGAAGAGGCGCAATCCCTGGTGAACAAGATCATCGCCTATGCCACTGATTACGAGCCGGGCGAATGGCGCAAAACCATCACTCTGCTGGGTGACGACGAACTGGTGGCCGGCGGCAGCGGCGACGAGTTTGAGCATACGGCACAGTCGGAAACGCTGGCCGAGATGCATATTCCGGATCTCTTTAATGTGCGCAAGATTTATCTGGTAGAGTATCCCGCGGTGCGAACCGCCAGCGTGTCCGGCGTGACCAAGCCTCAGGCTAACGAAGCGCTGATTGACCAGATCAACCAGGGCACGCTCATCTTAAACTTTATCGGTCACGGCAACGACGAACTGTGGACCCATGAGCGGGTGCTGAACGCGCCCACCGATTACGAACGGCTGCAGAATCAAGGCCGCCTGGCTTTATGGGTGGCCGCCACCTGCGAATTCGCCTATTGGGATCAGCCGGACAAGCAGAGTTTTGCCGAACGGGTCGTGAATGTGGCGGATAACGGCGCCGTCTCCATGGTGGCTTCTTCGCGCCTGGCTTTTTCCTACAACAATGCCGCCTTTAATTACTCCCTGTTTGACGAGCTCTTCAAGACTTATGCCACAGACGGCCGCATCACCCGCCTGGGCGATGCCGTCATGCTGGCCAAACGATACTCGTACAATGACGTCAACAGCGAAAAATATGCGGTTTTAGGCGATCCGGCCCTGCGGCTGGGAGCTCCGCGCTATCGCGCCCGGATTGAGCGCATCGAGCCGGACAGCTTGCAGGCGTTGCGCAAGATTCGCGTGTCCGGACAGGTGGAAAAGGACAATACGCCCTGGACGGACTTTAGCGGCACGGCGCTGCTGCGCGTCATGGATGCACGAAAAAAGCGAACTTATGAAACCAAGTCCAAAATCCAGATCGACTATGTGATGCCGGGCAACAGCGTGTTTCGCGGCGCCGGCCAGATTCAAAACGGCCGCTTCGATATGGAATTCATCGTGCCAAAGGATATTTCCTACGGCGGCAACGACGGCCGCATCAGCCTCTATTTCTGGAACGATCAGGTGGAGGGCAGCGGCCATTACGAAGATCTGCTGGTCGGCGGCACAGCGGTGAACCTGGTCGACCATGAGGGGCCGGAGATCAAAATAGGATTTGGCGAGAAAGAGTTTATGAGCGGTGATTATACGACGCCGAATCCGCTGCTGAATGTAGCCATCCATGACTCGCTCTCGGGGGTGAACATTGCCGGCGACATCGGCCATCAAATCACCATGATCCTGGATGGCCAGAGCAGCGCGGTCAAGGATATGACGACTTTTTTTGAATATAATCCGGGCAGCTATACCACCGGAGCCGTGAAATATCAGTTGACTGACCTGGCAGAGGGCTTGCACACCATTCAGATCAAGGCCTGGGACAACTCTAACAATTCCAGTGTGACCGAGACCACCTTTATGGTGGTTTCGGATTCCATTCTCACGGTGCGCAACCTGCTCAATTATCCCAATCCCATGATGCAGCACACCCAATTCACGTTTGAGCTCAGCAACGATGCCCAGGTGACGCTGGCCATCTATTCAGTGGCAGGCCGGTTGATCAGGCGTTTCAGCGCCATGCCGGCGCAGGTGGGATTCAATGTGTTTCCGGAGACCTGGGACGGCACCGATGAGGACGGCGATCCGGTAGCGAACGGGGTCTATCTGTATCGATTGCAGGCGGTCCGGCAGAAGGGTGAAGAAGCCGCCAGAGCGGAAAAATTCGGCAAAGTGGTGATTGCGCGGTAAGGGGAAGAGATTGCATATGATTTTTTGACAAGACAGCCGTACCTGTGTCATGCTGAAGCGCGCGACGCAAAGGGCCCGCAATGGTCGCGAATGATTTTCCGCGCTGAAGCATCTGTTGGGTAATTGGTGTTGCCAGGCGAGATGATACAGGATCGAGGATCTGATAGATTTTCACCTTGCCAAACGCCGGCGGGGTTCAGAATGACAAAACTGCGTCAGCGGTTACACAGCTATGATTTGAGCATGCGTCTGAGCCAGCACGCGTAGCGACGGGCGAAATATGATCTGTTCCTCAATGTGCACGCTTCATGTTCGTCACAGGCGATCAGCTAACAGTTGCTTCGTCGCCAAAAAATTATCCCTTATAGTATCAAGAATCTTGCGCCTGGCTCCTCAGCATGACAACCTTTTGGGGGAACGGGGTCACCCGGAAGCCCCCTCTGGAGGCAGAAGGATCTGTGCGGCCAGAGCTGTTAGTGTGCCGCCCCTCTTGATTCCTATTCCATCACCTTCTTTACATCATTCGCCAAATCAATCCACTCTGCCACTGATAAATCCTCGGGCCGTTTGGTAAAATCCCACCCTGACAACCGCTGCAGCGGGAACGATTTTAATGTCGCACGAAGCATTTTGCGGCGCTGATTGAACGCGGTGCGCACCAGGCGGCGAAAGAGTGCGTGGTCCGCGATCCTGGCCTCCGGCTGTGCGGGAAAACTCCAGCGCACCAGCGCCGAGTCCACTTTGGGCCGGGGACGGAATACCGAGGCCGGCATCTGCAGCAGGCAGTCGACGTGGGCGCACGCCTGGCTGATGACGGAGAGAATGCCATAGGCTTTGCTGTTGGGTTGGGCGATGATGCGTTCAGCGACCTCTTTCTGCATAAGCAGCGTCATGTCGCGGATCTGCCCGGGGCGATCGAGAATATGAAAGATGATGGGGGTGGTGATATAATAGGGGATGTTGCCGACGACGCGCGCCCGGCGCGCTCCGATCCACTCCTGCAGATCGGTCTTTAAAATGTCGGCATGGCGAATCTCGACATTGGCGCAACCGGCAAAGGTGTCGCGCAAACGGATGACCAGCTGTGAGTCGATTTCCACAGCCAGCAGCGTGCGCACGATCGGCTGGATGAGCGCGGTCAGCAGGCCGGTGCCCGGCCCGATCTCGATGACCGCATCATCCGGGCCCAGCTCCAGCGCCGACACCAGCTTGAGCAGCGCATTCGGATCGATGAGAAAATTCTGGCCCAGACTTTTTTTTGCTCTGTGATCGATCATAATCGGCGGGCTCAGGGATTCAGTCCAAAGAGGTGGCGCGCGTTGGCAGTGGTGGCTTCGGCCACCCTGGCAAAGGGAATGTTTTTCAGCT
>CAZISM010000242.1:0-4998 GCA_964541895.1 uncultured Cytophagia bacterium | reverse complement strand
CGAACACGGCGGCGCCCAGACGCAGCGTGGTGTTGAGATCGCCGCCGAAAAAGATCTGGTGAAATTGCAGAAATCCCCGCGCCCAGAATCGGGGTTCGGGCGCGAAGGCGACCTCGTTGCCATGACGATAACTCGCCTTCACGGAAAACGAAAACACACGCGTCAGGTTTTGTGCCATCGCCGCATCACTGGTCCAGACCCGGCGCGATGGGCCATTTTGGTAATGGGGAACAGCCGCTGACGACACGTCGAACGGTTCATACAGGCTCCAGATCGGTTGGCGGTGCCACCAGAAACCTGTAGCAAGAAACAGTGAGCCGTTGGCATGTTGCTGCTCCAGGGCCACGCCCGATTGGTCACTGCGTTCCGCTTTCAGGTCCGCTTGTCCCCATAGCAACGGACCCCGGCTGAAGCGTCCGGCCAGACCGGCCGTATACAGCGAGGCGCATTGCCATACCTTGAACCGCCAACCATAGGACAGGGTTCTGCCCGCTTCGACGTGCGGCAGCACCTGCAGGCTGAAATCCTGGCGTTTGTCCAGCTGCATGGCCCATTGCCAATACCATGCGGATGCAGCCGACGATCGCAACCGGAACCCGAGTTGCAGATCGTTCTGGTTAATCGTTTCAGCCCAATCGGTACTGTTGGCGTGTGTAAACGTCCAGGCCCCCTCCGTTTGCCAGCTGGCTTTTGATCCCTGGCCCTGCCACAGCAGTAGCAGCATCGAACGTCCGGCATCCATAGTCTGATCGACCATGCTGTGGCGATAGCCGTACCACTCGTGATGCAGATCGGTGTATTGCCAGGAGAAGCGCAAACGCCGTTCTTTTTCCACGATCACCCCGTGATCATAACGATCGAACTTTTCATGCGGCTGCTGCAGCTCAGGCCACCACGGGATCGCCACCGGCAGAGGAATGTCACGATCCAGCCGGTTCAGCAACAGTCGATAGCTCACCTGCCACTTTGGGGACCACTGTCGCCGCCACAACAGGTTGACGATCTGGCCGCGGTATTTTTCCCTGCCCGCGGTGGTGCCGCCGTAATTGCGCAAGACACCGCCGGCGTTGAGCGTCGTTCGCGCCGAAAAGCGTGCGCCCAGGCGCGCGTCAATGTCGTCATAGCCGTTCATGCCCGTGCGATAGGCAACGCGCGAGCGCAACGGCGCCGCTGCGATGTCCCTGCTTTCCAGCTCGAGCGAACGGCCGTTGATTTGGCCGTTCTCGACCGCTTCCACCGGCACCAGCATCAGGTCGGCCAGGCCGGTTACGGGATCGTTCAGCAGCAGGCCGTCCATATACAGGGCCGTGTGCCGGCCGCTGCCGCCGAACATGGACAGCAGCGCCTGCTGGCCGACGCTGCCACGATCGTAATGAAAGAGGCCGGGATAATCGTTCAGCACATCGGCAAAGGAGCCGTAAGCGGAACCGCGCGTGGCCGTCGAATCCAGGTGCAGATGTTGCAGCACAAACGTAGAATCGGCCTGGGCTGTGGAATCGGGCAAAGCCGCCGGCAGCGTTGCCGCCAGCAGCGCCAAACAGGTTGTGATCAGTCGCAGGAGTGTCATCGATGAGCAATCAATCGTTGAAGTAGAAACGGCACCACCAGGGCAAAAGAGGCCGTGTTGGTGATCATATGCATGGCGTAAAACGCCAGCCCGGCCATGACGAGTTTGAACAGTTTCTCCATATCGCCGCCGGACATGACCAGGGCATCGCTCAGCGTAGTGAGCAGGTCATACAGAAACGTCAAGGCCAACCCCACGGCTCCAAAGACGACGGCGCGGGAGGTAAAGCCGCCCGCCAGCCGGCGGGTGCGCGCCATGTAGCCGCCGCACATCCCGACCATGGCCATGGACAGCAACTGGCTGACCAGCAGCGGCAGCGACGGCGCTCCGTATGGATTAAACAGCGAAAAAATCAATTCCGCCACCACGCCGATGAGAATCCCGTACAGCGGGCCGGTCAGATAACCTGAAATAAAGATGGCCGCTGTTATGAACTCCAGGTTGGGAATCAACAGAAACAGATAGCCGATCGTGACGCAGGTCGCGGCCAGGATCCCGGCGAGGTACAGTTTTTTATGTACAAATGTAACAGCCATCAGGTTGCCGCACAAGAGGTTTATTAACTGCAAGAACACCACTAAAGAGATGGGCGGTCAGCAACGGCTAGAGTCTTTGAACCAGATCTCGGACCGTTCCTTGCCCATTAAGACTATATCAAAAGAAACCGGCACAGGAATTTATAAAAATATCGGCAAAATACCAATAACAACCACACAAAATCCTTGCTTATGGATTATTTTTTGATTACTATTAGGTGTACATTATTACACTTTTAAAAAGTATGCACATCGAAGAGATAAACGAGGCCGTTGAAGTAATAAGCTACTTTGACGGCAGAAAAATGCGGCCATTGCGTTTTCGCTGGCGCGGCCGGCCCTACCATATCACGGTGGTGAACGGCTTGTGGCACGAACTCTGCGGTCGCAAGCGGGTCTATCACTTTCATGTATCCACCAGAGAATCCGGCTCGTTCGAGCTGCTCTATGACACGGAGGGACTGGACTGGCGGATCGGCAAAGTCACCATCACCTCCTGATCCGGAAATAGAAATCCCGGGGGGTCCCATAAACACATCCACTTATTCGAAAGCCATAGACAAGGAATCCCGGTTGTCGCGCTCTGCGACTCTGGGTGTTCCGCCAGCAGACCTAACCATGCCATATCGATAGCAAGGAACCCCGGGTGTCGTGCTTTTTGCGACCGCGGGCGTTCCGCCAACAGATCAGAAAAAACATCTGCAAAAGTTTATATTTTCTCCTATATTGCTGTATGGCGACGCTATGGCCGGCAACGGCTGCCATGTGTTACGAACAGCCAGGGAATAAGCAGTGACAACCAGTACAGACTATAATCCCCAAAACAGCAAGCTCTATCTGAGCACACCGGTCAATGCGCTCGTGGAAGGCATCTATGAGCAAAACATGCCGTTGCACGAAATCCAGAAACATGGCGATTTAGGGCTCGGCACGTTTAACGATCTCGACGGCGAAATGGTTCTGCTCGACGGCCACATCTATCGCGCCGCAGCAGACGGAACCGTCACCCCGGTGGACCCGCAGACCTTGACCCCGTTTGCGTGTGTGACGTTTTTCCGGCCCATGAGTGCCGATGTGGTTAGCGGCGCGCACTCTTATCCTGAATTCCTGCAGTGGCTGACCGGGCTGATGCCGTCTGCCAATATCTTTTATGCGTTTCGCGTTGAGGGCTCATTCAGTCGCGTCAAAACGCGTTCAGTCCCCAAACAGGAAAATTATCGTCCGCTGGTGCAGGTCGCGCAGGAACAAGCCGAGTTTGAGTATCACGATGTCGCCGGCACACTGGTGGGATTCTTCACCCCGGCGTTTATGGCCTCGCTGAACGTACCGGGACTGCACCTGCATTTTTTGTCGCAGGACAGACAGCACGGCGGTCATCTGCTCTCCTGTGATATCAACGAGGCGCGGGCGGAAATACAATTCTTGTATACCCTGGAGCTCTCCCTGCCGCTCAGCACCGACTTTCTGCTCTGGGAGTTCCAGCGCGACATTCAGAGCGACCTGGACAAAGCGGAAAAATAGACCTGGAAAGGAACCTGTATGCCCAGCGAACAACACAGTATAGCCACCGAGCGCCGGCAGCTGCTGACGCTGCTCAACGACATCCCGCTGCGGTCAGTGGATGAAAACGTTGTCATGGCCTCATGGAACATCGCCCAGTTTTCCGACAAGAAAAAACAGCGGGCCCTGCAGTATATGGCCGACATCTGCGAACGCTTTGATATCGTTGCGATTCAGGAGGTAAAAAGCAACCTGCAGGGACTGGCCAAACTTCAGGAAAAGCTGCCCGGCTTTTACGAAATCCTGGTTTCCGATCCGACGGGTAACAACGAACGCATGGCGTTTCTCTATGACACGCGCACGGTCGTCAGCACCGGCCTGGTTTGCGAGATCGCCTTCAACGGCACCATCACCACCCCTAATGTGTTTCAGTTTCAACGTTCGCCCTATTGCGCCTCGTTCAAAGCCGGCCGTTTCGACTTTACGCTGGTATCCGTACACATCGCAGAAGGATCGAGCCATGGCCAGGTGGGCGAAAATCTCCGCGAACAGGAAATTCAGGAGCTGGTAAAATTCATCAAGCGGGAGGCGCGGCGGGCGCAGGGATCGGTCTTTGACCCGGATTTTTTTCTCGTCGGTGATTTTAATATTCAAAAAGACGGCGATCGCTTTTTCCAGGCGCTGACCGGCGGCGACAGCCCGCGCTTTGTGATGCCGGAGGGCATGAACCAGCTGGCCACCAACTATGACCGGACCAAAACCTTTGATAAAATCGCCTGGATTCCGAGCGCTGAATTCGAGTTTACCGGCCGGTTCGGCGTCGTCCCGTTCGGGGAGGTGCTGTACAAAGAATCCGGACAAGCGGAGAACGCCGCCCGCAAAGAGGTGAGCGACCACCTGCCTCTGTGGGCCGAATTCCGTGTGACCGAACTGGAACATGAACTGGATCAGATCATCAACGTCGAGCGCTGATCAGGCCGGCTGCCGCCTCTTATTTCTTGCAAAGTCAGCGACGTTGGCCCAGCACCTCGCCGGCCTTGAGAAACGTCTCGATCCCTTCGGTGCTATGATCAAGCAAATCCTTTTTAAACTGAATCCGTCCCGGCTGAAAAACCAGCACAACGGTAGAGCCGCCGTATGCAAAGTACCCCTTCTCTTCGCCTTTCCGGACCGATGGCCCGATAAAGGTTTGCACGATGCGGCCGACCCCGAAGGCGCCGACTTCAATAAAAGCGAATCGACCCAGACGTTCGTTTTCAATCATCGTGACCTGACGCTCGTTCCGGCCAAAGACATCGACGCCCATCGCCAACGCGAAGGGATTGACCGAATGATAATGCCCTTTGATGCGGCGATGTTCGACAACAACGCCATCACAGGGAAAGTGAAAACGGT
>CAZISM010000241.1:0-5053 GCA_964541895.1 uncultured Cytophagia bacterium | reverse complement strand
ATGGGAACCGCTAAACCTTGTTCACGTCCTGTTACTCGTCAACGAGTTTGACGATTTTATCCTGCAGGTCCTGCGCCAGGCGGCTGTTGTCCTGATGCGGCTGATAATAGGGCCCGCGCCGGTTCTGCACCTGGTCCAACACCGCGTTGAGAAAACGAATCATGTGCTGCCGGTCGATCAGGCTCTTGTAGCGAAAGATGCGGTTGCGTCGGTTCTGCGCGCTCATTTCAAGTCCGGCGGAGCCGAGTGGTGTAGCGATGGTAAACTCGTTACGGGGGCTGACCAGTTCCGAGCTTAACACCCCTTTGCTTTCCAGACCTTTGAGGATCTTTAGCACATCTTCCGCGGTCAAGTGAACCGACGCATCCAGCCGGCGGTAGACATCCTGATCGGTGATGCTTTCGTGCGGCCAGACCGCCAGCAGGACGTCCAGTTCCGCCATGGTGGGAATAAAGCGCATGCGCGGAGTTGGCGGTTTGGCTTTGCCTTGCAGCTTTTGCGCCAGAGCGCGGCCCACATCGGTCAGGGGCACGGGTTTGCCATAGGTTTGCCGGCGACGCGCCATCTCCCGGGTGCCGATATCGCCGTCCCGGCTGCCGACTATGGGATCGCTTAATGGGGGCAGACCGTTCCACATCGGCATGATTTTCTGTTCACTCGAGTCCTGCGGCGGACGTTCTGCCAGGTTTTTCTTTAAATAGAAATCAGAATAGTTCAGCTCTATGGCGTCCGGCTGCGAATCCTGAGGTGCTGCGGTCAGTGAATCTGGCCACAGCGCTGCAACCGCGATTCCACCGGTCTCATCCACTTCGAACTCTTGTTTTTCCGCTGTGACGATCGCCGGCATGTTCTCGGTTTTGGGTAATGGCTGTTGACGGGATTCCGGTTTCACTTCCACCATGTCCCAAACAACAAAAATGTCCTCTGACGCCACCTTGAGGGGAATACGCACGACCAGGAACACGATCAAGAGTCCGGCATGGAACAAAAGGGATATGATAACCGTTTTCTTCATGGATTCTCGCTGTCGTCACCTGTTGTACGGCGGGAACGTCCCCGGGTTCCCGGTCCTGATGATGGAAATTACTTGACTTTTATCACATTTGCAATTATTTTGCTGATTGCAATCACTCTAACCAGAATGGAATTATGGATACCTACTATATGGTGCTGACCACTTGCGCCTCGCAGGAGGAAGCGGAAAAAATCGTTAAAAAGGTGTTGCAGGCCCGTCTGATCGCCTGTGCCAATATCGTGCCGGGGGTGCAGTCGTTTTTCTGGTGGCAACAAAAGGTCACCGAGGCGGGTGAAGTGATGGTCATCATGAAGACGCGCAAAAAGTATTTCAAAGAACTGAGCGAATGGATCACGACCCATCACTCGTATGACGTGCCCGAGATCATTGCGCTGCCGATCGTCGAAGGTCATCGTGAGTATCTTGACTGGATCCACGAAGAGACCGAACTGGCGGATTGGCAATAGGCCATGTATCGACGCGATCCCGAACATGTTGAACGAAACCTGCTCTTGGCTCTGGTTGTTTCCGGCTTGCTGCACATCCTGCTGCTCATTGCTTTTCGTCACGGACTGGATTCGGACCGGTATGTCCTGCCGGATCGGCCGGTATCGGCCTATCCTGATTCCGTGCAAGCCCGCTATCCCCGTTTTCGTTATATCCCCATCGAGCTGATCGAAACGCCGGAAATCGTCAAGGATAAAAAATCTTCCGAACCTGCACGATTTCTCTCTGATAAGAGTGCGGAAGCGGCCGACCGGCGCGCGCAAAAGGATCTGCCGCAGGGTTTGCCCTACAGCGAAGGCAACACCAGGGCGCCTGTTTTTCAGGGTGGCGATGGATTGCCGCCAGGGCAACCGCAGCCGGCCCAGCAGCCCTCTCTGCCGGCGCAGGAGCAATCCGGCGCTGCGGCCGTTCTGGCTGATGCGAGCGGCAGCGGCGCGGCCAAACCCTATGAAGGCAACGGCATGATACCCCATCAACAGCTGCGTCGCCAACAGAGCGGCGATTCACTGGGGGTGGATGCGCCGGCGTCGCAGAATTACCGGCCTTTCAGTCGGGATATGCTGCATAACGCCGGCGGCAGCGGCGGCAACCGCGCTTTTGCCAACGACGGCCAGTACGACAACCGCATGACGACCGCGCCTGAATTCGGGGACGTTTCGCTGAGCACCTATGCGTGGGAGTGGGCGCCTTATATCGAATATATGCGTCGGCGTCTGCGCGAGCACATTTTTCCGCCGCCTGCGTTCTATCAAATGGGCGCCATCAGCGGGGAGGTGCAACTGCAATTTCGTTTGCGGCGGGACGGCCGCGTGGAAGGGCTCAAGACCCTGGGATATCGCGGTCATGTGGCCCTGGTGCAAACCAGTATAAACGCCGTGCGCGGCTCCAATCCCTTCAAATCGTTGCCGGCCAATTTTCCGGAGGAATTTCTGGAAATGACCTGGATTTTCTATTACGTGCTGCGCTAGTTCCCGGCAAAGGGCCGCGCCGCCGGCAAGCGATCCCGGCGCTTTTGCTCTGCCTTTGAGCAGCACGGAATGAAACTTTTGCCCTTTTATAGCTGTATATAATAGAGATGAAGGAAAATCCACCACAATCCTGTCGGCCTCTGGCCGCTCTGGCCGAGTTTCTGGAAAAGGTCGAATCCGTCAACGATTCGGCGGCCCTGCTGGAGTACACCTGCCCCTTTCTGGCCGGGTGGATGAACGCTTCGTTTGTGTCCATTTTGCTGTTTGATCTGCCGTCCGGCCGCCTTCTCGCCAGGAATATTTTCTCCCACTCTGCGCTGATACCTCCCTTACCATCGCTGCTGTTTCGTCAGGAACTGGATGAAACCATTTTGCAGCGCGGTCTCTTGCTGACCTGCGATGAGCAGAGGGCGGGGGGCTATCTGTTGTTGATGGATCAGGAGGACGGTCCGTGGCAGGCGTGTGAACTGCATTTGCCGCTGTTCCTCAGCCACACGCGCTTTCTGGTCATAAGTCTGGGGTCCAAGGTTTCCGGCATTGATTACACTCTCGATGAACTGGACGGTCTGCGTATTCTGGCAACCCTGTTCACACAAAAAACAACGGCCGGGGCCGAGAGCGCTGCCGCCGGCGTGCCCGATGCGGCCAGCCGCTTGCGGCCGATCCGGCGGGTGGATGCCTATGCGGAAATTATCGGCGTGTCGCCGGCGATACGGGAAATCAAGCAATTGATCAGCCAGATTTCGGCCACGGATGCCAGCGTACTGCTCACCGGTGAAAGTGGCACCGGCAAGGAACTGGTGGCCCGCGCCATCCATCGATCCAGCCGGCGTCGGGACAAGAGCATGGTGGTGATGAATTGTGCCTCGATTCCGGAGACGCTGGTGGAGAGCGAACTGTTCGGCCACGAAAAAGGGGCGTTCACCGGCGCGCTGTACCGGCGGAAAGGCAAATTCGAATTCGCAGATGGGTCGACGCTGTTTCTCGATGAGATCGGCGACATGAGTCTGGCCACCCAGGCCAAGCTGCTGCGGGTGTTGCAGGATGGCGTGTTCGAACGGGTCGGCGGGCAATCCTCCCAGCACGCCGATGTCCGTCTCATCAGCGCCACCAACAAAAATGTGAACGACCTGATCCGTCAGGGCGCGTTTCGTGAAGATCTGTTTTTCCGCATCAATCTGCTGCAGATAGAAATTCCACCGTTGCGGGACCGATGTCAGGATATCCCGCTGCTCATCGATTTTTTCTTCAGGCAGTTCAATGAAAAATACCAGGCCGGTTTGCCGAACCTTCGTCCCGAGTTGTATGATTATCTGTCGAGTTACCATTACCCCGGCAACGTGCGCGAACTGCGCAACCTGGTGGAACGGGCGGTGATTTTCAACAGCAATCCCGAAGCCATTCATCGTATGATCAGCCGTGCCGCCGCGGCGCCGCCGGCCGCGCCAGGCATGCGCCTGGAGGAGCTGGAACGGCAGCACATCCAATCCGTGCTGCAGATGGCCGACTATAACAAGAGCGAAGCCGCCCGCATCCTCGGCATCGCGCGCAAAACACTGCGCGAAAAATTATCCCGCTACAGCCTGTAATAATTCCACAACCGATTTCTCAAATCACCTCTGCCTCCCACACTATGCTCCCATCCGTGCTATTCATGCCGGCTGGAATTCGCTGTCAAAGAGCGACTGGTACGAAAGGTACCACAACTGCCACGTTTCGTACCAGAATTCCTCTCACCTGCATCATGGCGCCTGAAACCGCATAATGATGTGGGTAGTGCAATGTATTCATAAACATAGAGATGGTCGGGCCAAGTTTTTAAAAATGTAAACCAGTTTGGTACGCTAATTGCCATAGCAAGAGTAGAAACATCGAACACTCAAACTTGGAGGTGTGCCATGAAATCGACTCGAATGATCAGCGTAATAGCCCTTCTGGTGGTTGGGCTCTGTGTTGCGGCGTGGGCGCGTGATACCTATGTGCCGTCGACAACCGAATTGACCAAGGAACAGCGAGCGATGCTGGTGTCGTTGAACAGCGAAAAAGCTCAGGAGAGGGCCAAGGCCGCGGAAAAACTGGGCGTGCAGTGCTGCAAGCAAGCGGTAGAGGTATTGACGCAGATGATGAAGACCGACGATGTGGCTTCGCTGCGTATCGTGGCCGCCAATGCCTTGTGGAAGATCGGTGACAGCCGTTGCATCACCGCCATTCGCGAGCAGGCGCAGGTGGACAAGAGCAAAACCGTGCGTACCGCTCTGGCCGCCATTGCCGATCGTTTTGAAAAGGGTGAAAAGGCCAGCTAGGTCTTGAACCTGAGAGATTGAGAACATGAAGCCCTGGTTCCATACGGACCAGGGCTTTTTTTTCATTGTGGGCCGGTGGGGGTTGTAGAATGGCGCGACGAAAATCGCTGTTGGGAAGCTCCTCTTTCGAATGCGCATTTGGATTAGATGTGACTTGCAGGAGCCGGCTCGCTACGCTGATTGCGGCGACGCGCGGTACTACTATTCAATCAAACAGCTCCGCCAACGCCTCTCCCGCTTTACACCTGATCACCTGCTGA
>CAZISM010000240.1:0-5144 GCA_964541895.1 uncultured Cytophagia bacterium | reverse complement strand
AGACAAACATAGAGGTGGCGATGGTGGCAATGGCGGCGCCTATGTACGAGATCGTGTTATAGAACGAATGGGGCAGACGCAGCTTCATGCGACTCCTTTCCGTTGATTAATGTATTACGAGTTGTTTTTCGCGCAAAACGGTCAAAAAAATACCGGACACCTCAAGAGCGTGTCGCAAAAGCAGCGCCCCCGGATGTTGCCGCGCTTTTTGCGGCAGCTCCTGGTGTACCGCTTTGCATTCTCCGCCAGTTATGGAACAGACGGAGTTCAAAGACCTTTTGCGAAACACTCTGAGGGTGTTCGACATTTGGTTCCGGCTTGTCCGGCTTAGCCATTGTAATTAAAACGTGCGGCTGATTCAGGACATCCTTAATAAGCTAGTGGATTCCGGGAAAAAATCAAAGTGCTTTCTGCCGGTCAGCCGCCTTGATTCGGCTTTTATAGCGGGCGTAAAAAATCGACCAAAAGATCAGAACCAGGCTGACTGTCAAAAGCAGAATGATGCGCAGGCCGGCGGCCATATTGGCCAGGTCCACGGTTATGACGCGACCGATGGTCGCCAGTACGGTTAAAATGGCCATCCAGCGATATTTTATGTTTTTGAGCGCCAGGCTCACTATGAAATAGAATACGGCAGCTAGCAGCCAGGAGAGGCTGATGTACTCTGGTCGAACCGCGTGAACAAGGCCATAGAGGACAATCAGGAAGGCGCAGGCCAGGTATATGTTGCGGATAAGGTCGGTTTTTAATTTCAGCCGTTCGCGCTGCCAATTCAGCAGGCGGGCGCTCGCCAGCGCCGAGACGGCGTAACTGATATTGACCGAGGTGTTGGAAGGCACCAGCGGCAAATAAAGCATAAAGATCAGCAGGTACATGATGATGTTGGCGATGACAATCAGTTGCGATCTGAACCATAACGCGGTCACGATGACCAACCAGCTCTGCAAACCCAGCCAGATAAAATAATCGGGAGATTTGAACCCGGTGATGATCGCAACGCTCATTGCGACATAGCCGAAACAGGCATAAAGGGAAGTGGAAAAGGTACTCCGGGTCCGTTTCCAGTTCAGAATGGCTACGAGCAGGAAGAAGACCGCGGTGGCGGTGGCCAGCAGGCTGGTCCAATTTCTGAAAAAGAACAGAATATTCAAACCGCCGATGAGATAGATGCCCAGTCCGTTCAACACGGAAAATCCGATTTCAAAGATGTTGCTGTAGGCGTCCTTGTCTCGATAGATATTGGCGGCCGCAAAGGCTGTGCCGATGATGGCCAGGTATACCAGATTATGGTGATGCGCTGCTGTGGCCTGCACGGCATGCCCCATGACCGGATTATTGAGCAGCCATAGCAACAAGGTAAGATAGGTCATAGCCAAACCGGCGAATGCCATCCACGGCCAGGTGCGGCGAAAGAGCAGGGTGACGGTCAGGATGGCCGCGGTTGTGGTCAGCGAAAGGCAGAAATAGGGCTGATCGCTGATAAGGGCCGTGACGTTAAAGAGAGCCAGCACCAGGATGGTCAGGCTCTGGCTGCGGCGGGTAACGGCATAATACATCAACACGCTGACCAGCAGAACCAGGAGCAGCAGACCGATGGTTTTGTCCGCCAGCAATGGCATGGGATGAAAGAAATGGAGGCGGAGTGTGGCCAGGTAGAGCAGGATCAGAATCCCGCCATGCAGGAGCTTTGACAAATAGGGATATGTTTTTTCCCTGCTGCGGGCAAACAGATACACCAGCGCCACGGCCCCGTATCCCCACAAGCTGGTCAACAGCACCGGCAAGGCCGGGAACGGATATAAAATAAAAAAGCCGATGCTCAGCAGCAGGAATATGGCCCCAAAACGCGCCAGCCAGTACTGACTGATCTGCTCTTCCAGCGATCCGTCGTCCACGCCTGTGCCGGCCGTTCCCGATGGTGCCACCGCGCCGGCCGGCGTTTGCGTGCTCATGCCCAAATACTGTTCCAGCCGAAGCAACCTAGCTTCTACCTGCCGAAACCGTTCGAGCAATTCCGCATCGCTTCGTTCAGATGTTTCCATGTTCATGATAGCGGCTCCGAATATAAAGCATCAGGAAAACGGCCACCAGCAACGTCAGAACCACCATGGCGACTAACAGCCGGCGCCGGTTGATCAGTTCTTTAAATGCGTTTTGAGCCAGGAGGCCGGCTTCGCCGGCCGCAGTCATGCCCTTGTGCAGAGCCGGTTCAAGGTCGCCCATCCGGAACGTGTGGACGAGTGCCCGCGCCAGCGTGAGCGCATCTTTGGCCGCCGGCAGAACCAGCTTTTCATCTTTGATGGACACCCCGGCTTTGTGAGCGAGGTGGAGAAGAGAATCGGTGTGAGAGATGGACGCGTGCAAACGATCGATGCCGGCTCGCATCAGGCCGGCTTCCTGATAGCCTTTTGAGTCCGAGTCATGGCACTGCACACACACCGCCGGTTCAGAGGTACCCAGCATGGCATCGTTGGCCGGCTGAATGTTGTGATTGCCGTGACACGCTTCGCATTCGGATATATGGTTTTGTTCAAAAGCCATTTTATGAGGGCTTGCTGCAAAGTATTCCTTCTGAACCAGATGGCAGGTTCCACAGACGTTCGAGATCGAGCTGACGCCGGGCGGCGTGGCGCCGTGGTTGCCATGACAGTCATTGCACGTCGGCGCGCTCAGGTCGCCGGCCTTGTACAGCATCCGCGCATGAATGCCGGCTTTGTATTCATCGTATTGATCAGTAGCGATGCCGTACGATTCCATATAATCCGCCCGGCTGTGGCAGGTGGCGCACTGTTCAGCCAGAGCAGTCGGGTAGGTGGTGGAGAGCGGGTCGCTGCTTTTGCGTATCTCGTGGGCCGTGTGGCAACTGACGCATTGCGCTACGTTGCGATCGCCTTTGCTCCATAATTCACCGTGGCGGCTGGTGAGGTAGAGTTCGTACTGATCGATGGCCGACTTGGGATTGAAACGGCGCATAAAGACCGCGTTGCTGTGGCAGGTGGCGCATAACCTGGGAATCTGGCCGGCATCGGGTTTGCCGACGAATCCTTTGGCGGGTGACATGGCCAGATCCGGATCGTCCTGGCCGGGATCACCGCCATGGCAACCCGCGCAGGACAGTTCGGCGGAGTGATGAACGCTCTGGCCCACCAGGTTCACGGGCGCAGCCAACCGGGGTTCCAACTCCGCGTGACATGTGACACAGCTGTTGGCCTTTTCCTGTGCCATCAGCATGACGGCCGGGATCAGGAGCAGGCTACAAAACAGAGTCAATGCTTTCAATGTCGAATCCCTCATGTTTCGTTCGCGATACTTCAATCGAAAAAGTAGGACACCATCGTCATGGACAGAATGTAGATGATAAACATAATGCCGATCCAGGTGAACAGGGGGCTGGGTCTGTTTTCCCCGGCACGGCGATCGAAAAACGGCACCAGGGCCCACAGGGCAAAGCCGATGGCAAAGGCCATGATGGCCAGTGCTTCACCGTTTAGGGAGAAAATTGTGCCCGGTATATACTTTAAGGTTTGAAACATGTAGACGAAGAACCATTCCGGCTTGATGCCGGCCGGGGCCGGCGCAAAGGGATCCGCCTTCTCGCCCAGTTCCCAGGGAAAGAGGGCGGCGAGAATGCCCAACAGGCCCAGCACCAAGAGCCAGCCGACAGCATCGCGGAGGAGAAATTCCGGGAAAAATTTCATCGATTTGGGATTTTTGTCATACTCGGCCTGCAGAGACGGCGGCACGCTCATCCCCTGGGCTTGAATGAGAACCAGATGTATGGCCAGCAGGAGAGTGGTAATCAAAGGCAGCAAGGCGACATGAAAGCCGAAAAAGCGCGTCAGGGTGGCGCCCGTCACCTCGTTGCCGCCGCGCAAAAAGACGAGAAGGTGCTCGCCGACGATCGGCACAGCCGCGGCGATCTCGGTGCCCACTTTGGTGGCGAAAAAGGCCAGGCTGTTCCAGGGTAATAAATAGCCTGAAAATCCAAAAGCCAGGGCCAGGATGAACAGAACAAATCCGCTCAACCAGGTCAACTCGCGCGGCCGCCGGTACGCCTTCATGAAAAAGGCGCTGAACATATGAATAAAAAGAAAGAGGATCATGAGGTTGGCGCCCCAACTGTGCAGCGATCGCATGAGCCAGCCAAAAGGGACGGTGGTCATGATGAACTCGACGGATTCATAGGCGCTTTCGGCGGTCGGGCGATAATAGAGCAACAACAGGATGCCGGTCATCACCTGAATGCCGAAGAGGAACAGGGTGATGCCGCCGATGCCGTACCAGATATGGTGCTTGTGCACCGGCACCACTTTGTGTTCGGCGAAGGATTTGACGCCGCTCAAATCCAGGCGCTGGCTCAGCCACTCTGAAAGACAGGTAACGATTTTCACCGCAGCCTCCTACGCGTTTTTGGACACAATGATATCTTCACCCTGTACGTTTACGTCGTACTCTTCCAGGTTGCGGGGCGGCGGTCCGGCGATCACCTGGCCGGACAGATCGAACTGACCGTTGTGACAGGCGCACCAGATTATTCTGCTGTCCTCACGGTATTGCACGGTGCAGTTGAGATGCGGACAGACGGCGGACAGGGCGCGATAGCTGCCGTCCGCCAGCTGAATGAGAATGGCCGGCCTGCTGCCGAACGGGAATATTTTGGCGCTGTTGGGTTTAAGATCCTTGACGGTGGCGGCTTTGACGGAATTTTGTGATGATTCGGGCATAGGGGGCGGCATGATATAGCGGGTAACAGGATACAAAATCATGCCTAAAAAAGTCGCCAGGCTGGCGCCAAATCCATAGAGAAGGACATCGCGCCTTTTGGGTTGATTGTTGTTTTGATCCATGCGGAGGCACTCCTGTGCATGTGCGAAGGTAATCAAATCAACACATCTCTATGCAGCGAGATTTTGTTTACTGCTTTTAGCGGTTGTTGACAGAATAAAACTTGTCCGGACAGAATGTGTATCGTTGATGAGGTCGAGAGAAGAGAGTAACCGAACCGCCGGGATATCCCGGCGGTTCGGTTATTGTAGAGTTGATCATCCGCACGTCGGATTTCTTCGCGAGCCGTGCGGATGTTCCAGGCTATTTCATATAGATCATTTTTTTCGTCAGAGCCAGGTTGGCGGCTTCCAGACGAT
>CAZISM010000239.1:0-5153 GCA_964541895.1 uncultured Cytophagia bacterium | reverse complement strand
CGGGGTTCATATTTACAGCCAATCTGATCGCAAAAACGCTGTCTATCAACCACGCTGTCCGGCATGCACATCCAGCATAATCAGGGCCTGGCCTTTGTTGCCGACCATCTTGATCTTGGCCAACCAGTTATCCATGTTGGCCTCTTCCTCAACCTGTTCGTTCACATACCAGTCCAGGAAATTCTTGCTGGCATGATCTTTTTCTTGAATGGCCAGTTCGACCAGCTCGTGGATGCTTTTGGTGATAAATTTTTCATGCTCCAGCGTCTGCGTAAAAATCTCTTCAATGTCCTTATAGTTGGTTTGCGGTTTGTCGATTTTATCCAGGACGACCTGGCCGCCGCGTTCATTGATGTAACCGAACAACTTCATGGCGTGGCCCATCTCTTCCTGCGACTGGACTTTGAAAAATTTGGCAAAACCCTCCAGGTACTGCGTGCTCAGGTAAGCGGACATCGCCAGATACAAGTAGCTGGAAAACATCTCTTTATTGATCTGTTCGTTCAGCGCTTTTTCCATCGTTTTAGACAACATGGCAATCCTCCTGTTAAGAGTTGATTATTCCTCGCTCATTCGCCCAATATAACAATTTTTCTGCTATTTTATTTCACATCAAAGCTCTCATCCGCTCTTTTTTGGCCTATTGGGGCCAGATATTCAAGGTTCGGTCCGCCACACCCGGCAAAGCCGGCAAGCCGGCACTGGGCAGCGGTTCATACCAAAAGGTGGCACAACTCCAGTCGTCCTGCCGCTCGTACAAGCCGTCCTTCCAGCCGATCTGCTGGATGGTGATCCGGCACTCTTTGAGCCAGATAATCAGATCCGGAATATGCCAGGGATACGTGGTGACAAAACCATCCATGTCCAGGTTGCAGCCGTTGTATATATAGGGCGTCAGCTGCGAGCAGGCGATGAACAACAAATCCGCCAACGCCAGGACGCAGCTCTTTTTTAAACTTTAACGCCTCCTCCTTTTGCGCAACCGGACAGATTTCAACCGAGAATTAGAACTAAAAGTCGAACACAGAGAATTTTAAAAACCAGCGCCAGCGGATACACAGTGGCATACGCGACATGCGGCGCGGCGCAATCGGTCATGGAGTCGATGGCTGCTAGTCCGGGCGTGCTGGTCATGCCGCCGGTCAAGGCGCCGAGGAAACTGAGAATGTTCAATTTTACCCAGCGCAGGGCGATCCAGGTGGCCAGCACCATGGGCAGCAGGGTAATAATAATACCGATCGCCGCCATGGTCAAACCCTCAGCCGTGAGAACCTGATCCAGATGGTGACCGGCTTCTGTGCCCACACAGGCGAGAAAAAGCAATAAACCCAACTGGCGCAGGACCTGGTTGCCGGTGCCGGACAGGCTCCAGATGATCGGACCGGTTTTGCCGATGCGGCTCAGGAGCAACGCCGTGGTTAAAACACCACCGGTCAATCCCAATTGAAAATTCATTCCGCTTGGCAACGGAATGTGCCAGCCGCCCAAAAGAATGCCGGCGGTGATGCCGACAAAAATCGGCAGAAAATCGGTTTCGGACAGCTTTTTCACATTGTTGCCCAGCAGTACCGCGACCTGCTCCATGTTGTCGAGATCGGCTGCCACCATCAATTTATCGCCGAACCGCAGCACGCTGTGCGGCTGCGGCGTGATATCCACCTCGCTGCGGCGGATGCGCGTTACCGTCGCATTGAAATTGGCCAGCAGATTCAGTTCAGCCAGCGATTTGTTGATCACTTTTTTGTTTGTGACCAGAATCCATTGCACATCATACCCCTGGCTCAACGGGATCGCTTTTTCCGTCGGGCGGCCGATGAGCAGACGCACGTTCTCCAGGGCCGCTGCGGTGCCTACCGCCTTGACGAGATCGCCGATGTGCAGACGGGTCTGCGGCGTCGGCGTTACCGCCTTGCCTTCGTGCAACACGCGGGAAAGGGTGGCGTTGGTCATGCGGCGGAGATTCAAATCGGCGATGGATTTACCGTCCACATTGATGTTGACCACCATGAAATTTCTGTTGATTATTTCCGGATACGCCTGCTTCAGACCGGTCTGATACTGAGCGCGGGCCTGCGCCAGATCCACGCGAACCAGACGGGGCAGAATCCGCACAAAAAGGATGACGCCGATGACCGCCATGGGATACGCCACGCCATACCCCAGCGAAGTCAACGGCGATCTGGTCGCTTCCACCGCAGCGGCCAGACCGGGCGTGCTGGTAAGCGCACCGGTAAACAGACCGCACGCCAGCGCCATATCCAGCTTGAAGAGCAGCGCCAGCACGGCGGTGAACAGCGCAGCCAGGGAGACAATGATCAGCGGCGTGATGAACAGAGAAAACTCTTTTTTGCGAAACGAGTCGAAAAAGCCCGGTCCGGCCTGGATGCCGATGGTGAAAATAAACAGCAACAGTCCGAACGTCTGCACCTCCGCCGGGGCCTGATACCCCAGATGGCCGAACAGGATGGCGATAAAAATCACGGCCGAGGCGTCCAGCGAAATGCCGCGGATTTTTATCTGGCCGACTACCAGGCCCAGCGCGATGATCAGGGAAAAAAGAAAATAGCCATTGGATAATAACGTCATCATGTCCAGATCCGATCCATACCAATTTGAGCGATTGGAGCCGCCACACCGGCGCGGCGGCCTGACAAGCAAAGATCGCACAACCGGCTAATATGAAAATGTAACTAAAAATTGCTAATTTGCCAAAAATATTTTACTTTATGAAACAATGAACTGAACCTGCGATTCGGAATTAAAGGAACAGCATGAACCAGAGCCTCAGGGAAGCGCTCTTTCTGGTCAGCGCCGCGGCGCTGACCGGATTGATCGTCCATCCCTTTCATCCCCATGCCGTCAGTCTGTCCTTCAGCCGGCCCCTGAAACTGACGGTCCAGGATTCTGTATTTGTTCGGGAATTGCCGGCAGTGGCTTTGACTCCGCCAGGCACGGCCCCTTCACAGCCCAGAATCATCTCCTTCGCCGCCTTATCGGAATTGATGAAACGAAACGCGGTGGTCTTGCTGGACGCCCGTTCTCGCGAGGAATTTTCGTCCGGCCATCTGCAGGGCGCCCGCTCCATGCCTTTCGAGCAAGTGGGCCAATATATGGAAAAAATCCACGCCTTGCCGCACGATCGCTGGCTGGTGACGTACTGCGAAGGCCCGCCCTGCGACCTTTCGCACCTGCTGGCAAACCTTCTGCTGCAAAACCGGTTCGAGCTTGTGGCTGTATACGACGCCGGATTGAACGATTGGCAAAACCATAAAGGCAGGCTTGAAAGCGGAGAACCGAATGAATAAAAAACTGGAATCGGCGATCGCCGTAATTCTGCGCTGGGCGTTGGCCCTGGTGTTTCTCTACGCCGCTGCAGGCAAAATTGCGGACCCAAAGCTGTTCGCCGAACAGATCGACCACTACCGCCTGCTGCCCTGGATTCTGGTGGGGCTCATGGCCATGATATTGCCCTGGCTGGAACTGTTCAGCGCCATCGCCTTGCTGGTCGGACGCTGGCTGCGCGGGGCCGCGTTGTGGATGATGGTCATGAACGTTGTCTTCATCATCGCTATTCTGTCCGCCATGGTGCGGGGCCTGGATATCGAGTGCGGCTGTTTTACCCTGCAGGCACACGCTTCGCGGGTCGGCCTGCAGCGGCTTGCCGAAGATCTGTTATTTCTGCTGTCAGCCGGATTGATTTACTGGCACACGGTGAGAAAAGAAACAGTTCGGCAATAACAGGAACCCCGGGAGCTGCGCTCTTTGCAGCGTCTGTTGCCTTCCCACAGAACCCCGGGGGTCGCGCCCTTGGCGACCCGGGTATTCCATTTGTTGGTCTTTGACTATAGATGTCGGACAACTTGCAGTTGTCCGACATCTATCCAGGCCAGACTAGAACGTCCACCCCACCTTTAGGTGCTCGCTGCTGCGGATATAGGTGTTGGTCAGCAGCAGAGACAGCTCTTTTGTATCTTTTTTAATCTCCACTACGGCGCTGCCCCGCTTTGGTATCCAGATCTCCCCTTTCATGGCGCCGGACAGATCTTTGATCTTCCACGGCAGATCGCTGCTGTTCACCAGATGGTGATAGCGCGTGCCCTTTTCATTGCTGTAATGAGCCGGCAAAATCTGCACGCTGGCTCTGAACAGCGCCTCCACATATTCCGCCCTGCCGGCCAGGTTGTTGCCGAACCAGGCTACCGTGCGATGGCCGAACAGAGCCTCCCGCACACCCTCTTCACTGCGCTCTTTGCTGAACACCAGCGTCATGGGACGGGGCCACTTGTCCAGATCGTATTGCAGGCTGGTGACACCGTGCAGATCGGTATCGGCGAGAACGGTGAGATTTTTATCCAAACACCAGTCCAGCGCGATCGGATACCATTCGGTATAGTTGAACACCTCGATGCCGTGCATCCAGCCCTTGTCATAGATCATCTGATGTTCCGGCCACCATCGGGTGGTGTCCGGTTGCTGGGATTTCCAGCCCGGGTGGTTCCACTGAATGAACGCCCCCTGCCTGGCCGCCGCTTCCAGGGCCGCATAGGGGTCGTCGTTGTTAAGGACTTCAACATCTTTTAAAAAGAGCGCATTCAAATGGCCGGGCGGCATTTTCTTGGTCAGTTCGCCGGCTTTGATGAGCACCATATCCAGCTCGCGGGCGCGGTTGACCGCCATCTCGAACGGCTGGTTGTTGTCACCGGGCAAGCGCTCTTTGCTGCCGTCCTTGCGGATATGGTCGGTGATGGCCAGCACATCCAAACCGTTCAACCAGGCTTCCTGAACGCGGATCTGCGGCCAGACGATGCCGTCGGAATAAACGGTGTGCATGTGAAAATCGCATTTCAGGGTCGTAAAGCCCATAATGGATGGCACACGAATATCGGTTCGATACATGGGCCGAATGAGTTCCGGCACCGGCGTGTTGTTGATATCCTGAGCCGGCAAAACAAGGCCAATCCCCATTAGAAGTAACAGAATAAATGCATAACGATTCATGTATATACTCCTTCGCCTGGATGGTTAAACCTGACACGTTTATTGCACTATATACGAAAGAAAATTGAAATTTTCAACAGCTTTGCGGGAATCGATCACAGATCGCCCGGGGAATTTTTCCCCGGGCGGAACCATGGCTCGGGCATTGGCCCGAG
>CAZISM010000238.1:0-5189 GCA_964541895.1 uncultured Cytophagia bacterium | reverse complement strand
CCCAATCCGGGTGATTGCGGTTGGCATAGGGTGTGCCTATCACCAGATCGGTCTGTCGGCACAGAGTATAGAGCATGGCTTTGAACAGGGCGATAAGGCCGGAAAACAGGTTGGCGTTCTGCAGCTGCGTCCAACTCTCAAGCCGTTTCACCGTTTCCGGTGTCAGGGAAAAAGAGATCCGCTTCCCTTTGAAGGAGGGCTGCAACCGTCCGCTCTGACGATAGGGCAGATTCAGGCGCGGTGGAACCGGCAGCAGTTTGCGGCGCCAGAAGGCGAGCTCGCTCGTCGTTTCAGATTGCTGCCGCCGCACCAGGCTGCAGGCTTCATAATAGCTCATGCCGCTATGATGCGATCGGCCGTTACGGCCTGACAGGGCATCGTATTGGATCAGGAGATGATCGAAGAAGACGTTATGCGACCAGCCGTCAAAAACAAGATGATGCACGCTGAACAGGAAAACGTGGTGGCCCGGCGTTAATCGATACAACCTGGCCGCAAACAGCGGCCAACGCGCCGTGTTAAAGACCAGCTCGCCGAGCTTTTCTGCCTCACTCTGCAGAAAACGATCGGGCCGGTCCCCCGTCCCTTCGAGATTTTTTACTTCGATGGAATAGTGCGGAGACGAAACCAGGTGATGAAATACCGAAGAGCCGGCCATGACAAATATAGAGTGCAGCGCCTGATGTTGTCTGAGGAGAGTTTGAAAAGCCGATTGCCAGTGCGATGGCTGCAACGGGCCGTGAATGTCAGCGCGGATGACGATGTTGCGGATATGGCTGTTCTGGTCCAGCTGATGTAATACCCAGAGCTCCTCCTGGGTCAGCGTCAGGACCGGCTGGTTGCTGTCTGGTATCGTAGGCGCCGGCTGCGCCTGGCCTGATTCGTCAAGAGGCAGCTGTTCAGGCAGCATTCGGCAGAACGCCTCCAGGGTCGGATTATCCATCAACGATTTCAAAGACAGCCGCATCTGAAACAATTGAAAGATTCGTGACAGTATCTGCGTGGCATTGAGCGAGTGTCCGCCCAGGGAAAAGAAATGGTCCTGGGCCTGCACCGTCTCGGCGTGCAGCATCTCTTTCCAGATGTTGGCGACGCGCTGTTGCACGGCGGACAAAGCCGCTTTTTCCGCCACTTTTTTTATCGCCGCGAGCTGGCGATAATCGATTTTGCCGTTGTGGTCGCGTGGCATCTCTGCCAGCTGGGAGAGTTCAGCCGGAACGGCATAGGCCGGCAACCATTCCTCGACAAACGAGCGAACCAGTTGCAACGATGGTTTTTTGTCCGGCGGACTGGTAAAAAAAGCGCTCAGGAACATTCCGTCCGTTTCAGCTCCCTGTACGACCACAGCCGCTTCGACGATATCCGGATGCTGCCGCAAAACGGATTCGATTTCCGGCAGTTCGATGCGGTGGCCGCGCAGTTTTATCTGGCGATCGATGCGGCCGGCAAAGATCAACTGTCCGTCCGCTCGCAGACGGCCCAGATCGCCGCTGCGATACAATCGCCCTGAACCGTCCGCCGCAAAGGGATCGGCGATAAATTTTTCCGCGGTCAGGGTGTCGTCGTTTAAGTAACCAGTTGCCAGGCCTTTGCCGCCGACCAAAATTTCTCCCGTAGCGCCGGGCTGTGCCGGATGCATATGTTCATCGACGATGTGAATCGTATAGCCGAAAAGGGGCTGACCGATGGGGGTGATTTCGTCCGGCTGCGTTGAGGTGGTAAAGGGGTACATCGTGCAGCAGATGGTGGTTTCCGTTGGACCATAGCCGTTGAGGATATCCGCTTCCGGCAGCAGATTACGAAATCGTTGCAGCAACCCTTCCTTAATGGGCTCCACACCCACCAGGAGTCGCCGCAACGACAGCGGCGAAGAGAGGCGTTCCATTTCGGCAATTACGGGTGCCAGCAGGCCGGGAGGCAGATAGGCGGAGGTGATCCGGTGCACCTGCAGGTACCGGCTCAGAATTTTGGGATTCAGTTTCGTGTTGGGACCGAGCAGATGCAGCGTTCCGCCATGGCAGAGCATGCTGAATATTTCATAGACGGAGACATCAAATGTATAGGGCGTGAGCGAAACGCCGGCAAACGGTTCCGGCCAGGGTTGGCACAGAGCGGCTGTGGCATTCAGCATGGTGACAACCGCTTCATGGGGGATGAGCACCCCTTTGGGTTTGCCGGTGGTGCCGGAGGTGTAGATCATGTAGGCGGTCTCTTGCGGTTCGAGCTGCACAGCAGGGGCATCGTCCGGTTCGTGCGGCCACAAGCGGTTATCGCGCGGCCAGAGCATCGCCTGGAGATGCTCCGGCTTTTCCGGGAGTGGCAGCTCTTTTTCCAGCAGGAGGCATGGCGCGGACAGTTCCTGCAGCATCGCCAGCAGCCGTCGAGCAGGCACCTGGGGATTGATGGGAACATAGGCTGCACCGCATTTCATGATCGCCAACATGGAAGCGATCATGGCGGTGGAGGGAGAAAAGACGATCGGGATCAGATCGCCGCGGCGGACGCCCTGTCGGCGCAGAAAATGCGCCAGGCGGTTGGTCGTCCGATCCAGTTCGGCATAGGTCCACTTTTGGCCGCCGGCTTGTACGGCGATCTGATCCGCCCTGTGTCGGGCCTGAATTTCAAAAGCCTGGTGAAGTGTCGTCATTTATAGTGCTCTCCGCTCCGTCCCACTGCGGTCTGAACCCGTGCTGGAGGGTTGCAGCCAAGTCATCATAACTCTGGGGCCAGCTGACATGAAGGCAAGCTACCTTGTTTTTGCCATTTTTTGCATTATTATTTGCTCGCCGGCTCGCAGCCGGCAGAAATACAGGCCATTGGCCAGCGGCCGGCCGTTATCGTTGCGGCCGTCCCAGGGGATGGCGTGCCGGCCTTTGCTGTAGAAACGGTTTACCAGCAGGTGCCGCACCTGTTGGCCCAGTTCGTTAAACACGGTGAGCTCGATGTCTGCTTCCTGTCCCAGCCAGAAGTTAAAGTTGGTTCCTGTGGAAAAGGGGTTTGGCTGAGCGTGCAGCAGCATGGCAAGGCCGGTGCTGGCGTTCTCGGCGGCGCTTTTAGCGGCTGTGGAAGGTATATTGGTAATCAGTCCGGGATCCGGTTCTGTGGGATCGAATTCCATGGCTCCCAGGTCCGGTGCTTGTTGCTGGGGGCGCAAAAGATTGCGATAGTCGAAGAGAACGCCCACAGAGCGACCTGCGTCGACGGCCGGGGAGAGGCGCGAGAGCCTGAAATCGTTTTGCAGAGGATTGATGAATTGGACCGCATCGATGGTGCGGCTGAAAAAATTGTGGGCAATCTCTGCTTCCACGTTGGCTTCGCTCAGCATCACAAAAGCGTCTTCACCGCGGTCGTGGGCCGGCGATTCTGCATAGTAGTCGAAGGCGCCTGGATTGACGATGATGTTGTTGATGATTTTATTGCTCCGGCTGATGGTGCTAGCAAAGCGGATGCCGTCGGTTTTTGGGTTGATGATGGTGTTGTGCAGCAGGTAGAACGATGAATCCGCCAGCGTTGCTTTGTCGGCGACATAAATGCCGTATTTGCGCATGGTCGGGTCTTGAGGAAAGTAGCTCCGGCCGGCGTTGACGATGATATTGTTAAAAAGCCATTGGCCGCCCGTGCCATAACATTCGATGCCCGATCCCATACCATCGCCGATAAAATTGTTGTAGCAATCGGCCACGCAGCCGCTGCCGATCATGATGCCGCTCATCTGATGGACGGTTTGTCGATAACTGTCATGGCGAATCCGGTTTTCATAGATGCGACACTCCTTGACTACCGAGCTGACTTGAATGCCGTCCCAGCCGGTGCGCTCGACGCGATTTTGATAGATGTGCACGTTTTCCAGTGTGTGCGGCAACACCGGAATCGTTTTGCCGTCGCATTCGATGGTGGTGCCCAGCCAGAACGTGCTGCCCACATATATGCCTTCCTCACCGATGTCGTGCAGATAGTTGTTGTGGATCAACAGATTCCTCAGGACAAACTGGCCTCGAGCCGCCGGTTTAAGACAGGTGGGATCGGTCTTGGCCACAATGGCGGTCTGTTTGGTGTTGCTGATTTCAAGAAACTCTATTTCGAAATCGCTGCTCAGATCGTCCACGCTGACGCCGGAGCCATGGCCGACCTTTTCGATGGTAATGCCGTAAACCGTATCTGCCGAACCGTTACCGGAAAGTTTGATGTGCGTGCAGTTGCGAAAGGAAATGCCGTAATAGTGATCCGTGTTGATGCGCACCTGACCGAAGCGATTGCAGATGACAATGGGCGCGTCATCCTGGCCGTGCAGATTGCGGATCAGCAGAAAGCTGCGCGGGCCTGATTCAAATACCAGGGTGTCGCCCGGGTGCACCTTGAAACCGGAGGTGCCGTCGATGACCATCAACGCAGCCGGGATGCCATGGCTTTTAGCGTCGGCGACAAACGCGTGGCTCAACAGGTGTGCAAGCAGGAGCAGGAGAACGGTTCGAGTGGCAAACCGGCGCATAGAGGCTGATTGTTTCACGCAGGATTGGTTTGCAGTTCGCCGCGCCGCACTTTTTCCCACAGCGTGGATTGCCGGCCGGAAGCATAGCGGCCGAGGCCGCGCAGGACGGCGTAATTCATGAACAGGAAATAATAGGGCACAAAGAGCAGCTTGAACCGGATGTGTCGTTTTTCCAGCAGCCATCCGCACAACGCCGAGAGGTAAAACAAGGCCTGCAGATAAAAAAACACGCGATAGAATCCTGGAGACGACCAGGCCAGGGCCAGGTTCACCGGCAGCAGCAGCAACAGGCCGATGGGCGCCAGGGACCAGCGCAGCACGCGGTGAGAGATATATTGAAATGATAAAAGGCCATACTTCCAGGGTTGGAGCAGCGCACGGAGCCGAATCACGGCCTGGATGCCGCCGGCTGATATACGAATTTTTCGTTTCAACTCCTGGCTCATATCGGCGGAGGAGACTTCCACTGCATAAGCATCAGGCTCGTAGGCGATCCGGTACCCCTGCATGGCTATTTTCAGCGAAATGACAAAATCGTCGAGCACCGTATCCCTGGCCACCGCCGGATACAGCGCAGTGCGAACGGCGAACAATTCACCAGCCGCTCCGACGGCGGAATACAACTCGGCATCCCATTTTTTTAATCGGGATTCGTATCGCCAGTACAAACCTTCCCCGGCACCGGCGGCATGATCGTGGC
>CAZISM010000237.1:0-5370 GCA_964541895.1 uncultured Cytophagia bacterium | reverse complement strand
GATGAAATGGGAAATTTTCTCACGGTCCCTCATCACGACCTTTTTGTATTTCGTTTTGTCAGCGCCAGCAACTCCTGGGAACAGATACCGTTTCAGATCGATGACGTGGGCAGCGACGAAGGCTATTTTTCCGAGAGCGACGGCCTTCTCGACAGCAACGACGAACTGGTTTTCATGGCCCGGGATGCCGGCGATCAGGCCGGGACCGGCAACTGGATCGATAACGCTGATTCCAAGCAATACCGGCGCTATCAGCTGGTCGTGAGTGATCCGGCCGATCCCAACCGTCGGGCCTGGATCTATGTGTATCGCTCGGCGACTCTGGCCTATACCCCTGTGCAGGATTATGTATCCAGCGACACCCTGACGGACGAGATCAGCAGCGACTATTACAGCATCGGTCACGACAGCAGCGGCATTTTCGATCGCTTGCAAATCACCACCAACGGCGGCGGCAACAACGCCGATATCGTGGATCGTGAAAAATTTCGCATCTGCGGGGCCATCGCTTTCATCACCTATGAAGTGTGTGAAGACCATCTCACCACTCACCATCGTCGCTTCAAAGACGGTCCGGTTCGTGTGATCCGCGAACAGACCTTTCAACTGGCCATGCCGGGATTAGGTTATACTCTGGCGCTTTCCGAGCGGTTTTATGAACGGATGTCGCTCACCGGCGGCGGCGT
This sequence comes from uncultured Cytophagia bacterium, assembly GCA_964541895.1. Taxonomy (GTDB): domain Bacteria; phylum Zhuqueibacterota; class Zhuqueibacteria; order Residuimicrobiales; family Residuimicrobiaceae; genus CAZISM01. Next base: position 4,684 of record CAZISM010000237.1, on the reverse strand, counting down.
CGGCAGATTGGAGGCGCAATACGGGGTTAACTATCTCCGTCAATCCCTGGATTTAAACAGCCAGGCGGTGGGCATGACGTTTTACAATCCGGTCAACAGCGGCCTCGTAATCGATGGCAACAGCGATGCGACCTCCGCCACCCTGCCGGTTTCGGGTTGGACGTGGGCCATGATGACCGGCTCGCAGGGCACCATATTTCAAACCGTTCAACTTCCGGCTGTGGGCAATCCGCAGACTCTGTACTATAACGACAACAGGAGCGGCGGCACCAGCGACCGCACCAACGACACCGGTGATGATCAATCCTGGGGCGACATCGGTATCTCCTTCGCCCGTCCCAGTCTGGGCCAATTTAACTTGGGCTTTGCCCGCTATTACCTGCCAGGGAACCAGACTTCGACGGCGGCGGAGCGATGGGCGCAGGATTTTACCCATCCCATCGTTCTTGTTGCCACCGAACAGATAGCCCCGTGCGACGGCGAACTGTCGGCGCGCATCATAAATCCACGCATCGACAACAACTCTTTTTGCTGGGATGTTGAAATCAAACGCACCAACGACTGGGGCAGCAGCGCCAACAGAGTGCTGGGCAATACACGATTCTATTTTAATGTGAATGCAGACGGGTTTACGGCGGATGATCCGGTGGTGAGCAATCTGGAGGTCCATCTGGTCGGCAACGCCAATTATCAGCTGCAATCCGGTCGCGCTGGTGAAGGGCGGCAAGCCTTTGTCATTCTCTCCTACGACGGCGATGGCGGCGGTGATAACTGGTACCCGCCGTTGGACGATTGGTTGCGACTATGCTCACTAAGCCTGCCGATTCAGAACAGCAGCGAACAGAGCGACCTGTCATGGGCGGCCGCCGCCACAGAGGTGCTCACCGGCACACCGGCCACACTGGAGTTGACCCTCAGCGGCAGCGACGACATGCAGTTGCCGGTGGAGCTGCAGGCCTTTTGGACCAAGGCCGAAAACGGCCTGCTGGCTTTGTACTGGCAGACGGCCAGCGAAAGCAAAAATCTGGGCTTCCACATTTACCGGGCCTTTGTACCGGAGGGGGAATATCAGAAAATAAATCCGGCCCTGGTGTGGGGTGCGGGCCAGAGCGAGAATGAGCGCTTGTACCGGTTCGTGGATCGAAGCGCACATGTGGGCCAGACCTATTATTACAAAATCGCCGACGTGGATTACAGCGGCCTCGCCACCTTGCACGGCCCCTATGAGGCGTCCCTTGTCAAGCCGGCCGATTACTCCCTGGAGCAGAACTATCCCAACCCGTTCAATCCGGAGACCATCATCCACTTTTCGCTCAAAGAATCCGGCGCGGTGTATATGAATATTTACAACATCCGTGGCGAACTGGTGCGGCATCTGCTTACGGGCGAACTGCGTTCCGGGCGCCAGGTGGTGCAGTGGAACGGGCAGAACGACCAGGGGTTGGCCGTGCCCAGCGGCACCTATTTCTATGAAATGCGCGTCAACGATTTCACCATGCGCCGCAAAATGATTCTGATGCGATAAACAGGAACCCGGCCATTGATCGCTCATCCTTTGGCTGATGAGCCAATGATTCCGGAAAACGGTAGGCAAGCGCTGCGATCCATACCACAGTCAAGTCGCAACGAAACCGCTGGCTCTGTAAGGCGCCGTTGGGTTGAAATGTATTTGGCATAGCAGGTATACGGCTATCCTCTACATCTAATTTTTCATCCGCAATTATTTCGCGTGGTCGCCTTCCCGTTCGGCTTACTTTTGATATACTATCTTGCCGCCCACCATCGTCATCTCTATAGCCACGTCCCAAATTTTTACCGGATCAATGGCAAGAATATCATCCGACAACACCACCAGATCCGCCAGATAGCCCGGCTTTAAACACCCTTTGCTGTTTTCTTCATAGCCGGCGTAGGCGCTGTTGATCGTATAACAGCGAACGGCCTGCTGCACCGTAATTTTTTCTTCCGGAATCCAGCCATTGGGATTTTTGCCGTCCAGCGTGCGGCGCGTCACCGCCGCATAGATGCCCCACAGGGGATTGATGGGCGCTACCGTCCAATCGGTACCAAAGCTCACCTTGGCGCCTCGGTCCAGCAGCGATTTTATCGGGTACGCATTCCGACAACGCGCCTGGCCGATGCGTTTGGCCGCCCAGCGGCCGTCATCGATCAGATGGTAAGGATGAACCGCGGCCAGCACGCCCAGTTCGGCAAAACGGGGGATATCCTTGTCGGCCAGGTGCTGTGCATGTTCGATGCGGTGGCGCCGATCCCATTTTGGATTTTTTCCTGCTGCCAGCTCATAACAGTCCAGCGTCCGGCAGTTGGCGCTGTCACCAATGGCATGGGTGGAAACCTGCAGGCCGAATCGATCCGCCTGCAGAATCCATTTTTCCAGCCGGCCATCCAGCAAAATATCTGAAGCCAGTCCGAACACGTTGGGCTGGCCTTCATAGGGCGCATAAAAGAGGGCCGTTGAAGAACCGAGAGAGCCGTCGGCAAAAGCCTTCAACCCGCCGATGCGAATCCAGTCATCACCCAGCCCGGTTTCCAGGCCGCAGGCGAGAACGTGATCGATGCCCGCCACCGGCAGACGGCAATGCAGGCGGCTGGTCAAACGCCCCTCTCTCCGCAGCTGTTGATACACACGCAGATCCTGCGCTGAACTGAGATCCTGCAGACTGGTCACGCCGTACCTGCGTGCTTCGGCCAGAGCCGCCAGAGCGGCATGCACGCAATCCTCATCTGAAGGATCAGGTACCAGACGAAAAACAGCCGACATGGCTTCATCCTTGAGAATGCCGGTCGGTTCGCCGGTGCGGGGGTCCCGCACGATTTCGCCGCCCGGTGGATCCGGCGTTTTGGCGGTGATGCCGGCCATGGCCAGCGCCATCGAATTGGCAACGCCCATATGGCCGTCAAAGCGGCTGACGAATACCGGTGTGTTTGGCGTCACGGCGTCGATCCATTCTTTGGACGGCAAAGGAGTGTCCGGCCAGTTCTCATGATCCCAGTCGCCGCCGGTGATCCATTTACCGGGAAAGCGGGCGGCCTGCTCGCGGATCAATTGGACGAATTCCTGCTGCGTTTTGGCACCGCGCAGATCAATGCCCAAGAGCTGAAAGCCGCCGGCCATAAAGTGGACATGATTGTCGATAAATCCCGGCAGAACGCGCTTGCCGGCCAGACGAAGAACCTGCGTTTGCGGACCGACATATTTTTTAATCTCTTTGTTGAAACCAACTGCAGTAACATGGCCGTCTGTGATAGCCAGGGCTTCTACCTCCGGCTTGGCATCGTCCATGGTCCAGATTTTTGCATCAATGATAACAACATCTGCCGGCGTTTGCGCCCACAGAGCCGTAACGACGCAGCATAGACAAAGAAATGATGAAATCTTCATTAGGCCTCCTCCTGGTGCGTAAAAAAAGATAAACAAAAAAACAGCCCATTCCAAGATATATCGGCTGCAAAATTATGAAAAGGGAATGCTTGTGCATATAGGATTTTTTGGCTATATTTTCGATCGGAACCCCGGGTGTCGCGCTCTTGGCGACCCCGGGTGTTCCGCGAGCAGGTCTTCAAAAGAAACACCGATTGCGGGACACCCGGAGATGCCGCAAAAAGACGCGGCAACATCCGGGGGCCCTTGTCGCTATTGACCACGATGATCATTTCATGATAGACCGGAGAATACTATGAACAGCAACTCCTTGCGTTATCTGCTAAAATCACCTGCTGCGCATCTGCAGCGGCCACTGGCCTCCCTGCAGCCGATTCTGGCCAAGCAGGGGAATGCCACCATGGACCTGGCGGCTACCACCGCCATCTTGAAACCGATTGCGAACGTGCAGCCCCTGGTGGCCATCGAATCACCGCAGCACTGGCAGGAAACGGTCCTGGGACTGGACGCTTCGGTGGACGCGATCCTGCCGATGAGCATCCCGGCTTATCCCACCGAAGTGTGGAATTCGCACCCGCAGCCGTTGCGGGAGCGCGGCCTGCCGTTGATTTTCTGGCCGCTCATGCCGTATGACGAGCCGGATTTCTGGCGCTGGTCGGCGCGCGATTTTCTGCAAGCCCTGGGTATTCGTGTGCACATTGCCGAGAACGTTCGCCACGCCCAACAACTCGTAAAAGCGTATGCCGTCAAACGGTTCCTCGCTTCCAGCAAAATGGTGGTGTTCGGCGAGCAGAATTTTCCCTGGAACGCCGCAGACGGCGGCCACCTGGTTACGGAAAGTCTGGGAACGAAAATTGCCATCCGGCCGATTTCCGATATCCGCCAACGCTACCAGCGCTACAGCGCCGCGCAACTGCAATCGCTCTGGCAGGAACGCCAAACTCGCTACAAGGTCACGACCGTAAAACCCGCAGAGCTCGACCAGGCGCTGCGCACCTATCTCGCCATCAAAGAGATTCTCGAGGAAGAGAACGCCTGCGCCTTTGGCCTGAACTGCTTCGGCGATCTGATCATTCGCGGTGGACGCGATGTGCCGTGTCTGGCCCAGCTGCTGTTGCGCGAAGAGGGTTATGTCACCGCCTGCGACGGCGACTATATCGCCATGATGAGCATGATGATGATCACCCACATGCTCGATCGTCCCTGCATGATGTCCAACATGTACCCGGTCTCGTATGTCGGCGCGCTCACCGATCACTTTGGCGATCCGTTGGCGCCGGC
>CAZISM010000236.1:0-5443 GCA_964541895.1 uncultured Cytophagia bacterium | reverse complement strand
GATGTGGATGTGTGTATTCTGGCCATGAACGCCACCAAGTATGGCGATTTTGCCAAAACAGCCCTGCCGGCCGCTCAAGCCGGAAACGTCGGAGTGATAGCCATGAAATTAATGCGGGACATTGTGGGTGCGAAAGCGTCGGCCGCGGAGTGTCTGCAGTATGCCTGGACTCAATCCGGGGTTGCGTCGGCCGTGGTGGCCCATTCCGGCATGGACCACCTGGCAGCCAACATCGGCATAGCCAAAGACATGGGCGCCGGAAAATTGTCCGCTTTAAATCGCAACGAACTGGAAGAACGGCTGGCTGAATTGGCTGGACCGCATGCGTTGCGATGGGCGCGTGCTGATTACTATGATGGCCGGATCTGCTAACGGAAGAGAAGGAGTGAACGAGCGATGGCTTTGAACAAGAAAAGACGAATCGTTTGGCTGGTGCTGTCTGCATTGGTTCTGCTGTTCCTGGTTGCGCTGGCCTGGGCCTCTGACGAAGAGGCGGCGCCGGCGAGAACAATAACCTTTTGGGATATCTGGGCGCTGCCACGGGTCTGGGTGGGCGCGCTGTTGGCTCTGGCCGGCACCATTCTGCTGATGACCGGAAAGGCCAAGCGGGGTGTCCGTATCGCAAGCCTGATCGTGATTTTTTTCAGTTTTGCGGTGTTGTCCAGTCTGGAATTGGGCAAATTCAGCGACGGCATGGGCCTGCATCCCAGCCCGATGTGTTCGATTGAAAAGCCATTTATTTTTATGCAAATGGGCCGCGCCGTGCCGATCGTATTCATCGCCATCATCGCCTTCGTGGCCTTGATCTCGTTTCTCTCCAACAAAAGTTTTTGCGGCTGGAACTGCCCGATCGGTGCGATTCAGGAACTGCTGCACCGGGTGCCCCTGCCTGCTGCATGGAAATTCAAAGTACCGTTCCGTATCACCAATACAATCCGGCTCATCGGCTTTGTGGCGTTTCTGGCCATCCTTTTCGCCACCGGCTACAGTTTTTACGCCTATGTCAATCCTTTTGAATTCCTGCATTGGACCCTGGAATGGGCGGTCATCCCGGCCTTTGTGGTCACGTTTATCGGCGCTCTCTTTGTATTTCGGCCGTTTTGCTATCTGCTCTGCCCGCTGGGTCTGCTGACCTGGCCGATCGAGCAGATCGCTCTGAAAAAAGTGCGGCTGGATCAAAAGGCCTGCACCAAATGCATGCGTTGTGTCAAGGCGAGTCCCTGTCCGGCCGTGCCGGCCATTCTGGACGAAAAGCGTATCCGGCCCGATTGCCATGCCTGCGGCATCTGCATCGAATCGTGTCCTGAAAACGCGTTGCGCTTTAAATAGGTCAGGCGCGGTATTGTCCGCTATCGCACTCCCATGATACGTTTGCAACGCAGGAGGTGAGTATGAATTATCCTGTCTGGGATACAAGTTTTGGCGCGGGATTGCTCATTGCCGTTGTTTCCATCGTGCACGTGTTCGTCTCTCACTTTGCCGTCGGCGGCGGTCTGTTTCTGGTGCTGACGGAGAAAAAGGCGTATCGCGAAAAAGATCAGGCGCTGCTGAACTGGTTGCAGGGCCATAGCAAATTTTTTGCTCTGGTCACGGTGGTGTTCGGCGCCGTGACCGGAGTGGGCATCTGGTTTACCATCGGCCTCATTCAGCCTTCGGCCACCAGTTCGTTGATCCATGCGTACGTCTGGGGGTGGGCGATCGAGTGGATCTTTTTTTTCCTGGAAATCACCGCCGCCCTGCTTTACCTCTACGGCTGGAAGCGGCTGGATCGCAAAACCCACCTTTGGATCGGCTGGATCTATTTTATAACCGCCTTTTTAAGCATGGTGGTCATCAACGGCATTCTGACCTTTATGCTGACCGCGGGCCGCTGGACCAGCACCCATAATTTCTGGCACGGCTTTTTCAATCCGACCTATTTCCCTTCCCTGTCGGTGCGTTTTATTTTTTCTCTGGCGTTGGCAGGCATCTATGCGTTGCTCACCGCTGCTCCGCAAAAGAATGCAGAGCTCAAAGCCCGGCTGGTGGCCTGGAGCGGCCGCTGGATCATACCGGCCTTTGTGCTGTTGCCCGTGTTCGTGTATTGGTACATCAGCGCCATTCCGGACGCCATCTGGGCGAGCGCGACCGGCAAAATGCCCACCGCCAGCCGTTACGCCGGCCTGCTGTTGATCTTTGCCGCCGTGACGTTTCTTGGTTCACTGGCGACACTGATTCGTCCGCGTAAAACGCCGTTTGTACTCGCAGCGGCGGTGCTGCTAGCCGCCCTCGGCGCCATGGGCTCGTTTGAATTTGTGCGCGAGGCGATTCGCAAACCGTTCATCATCAACGATTTCATGTATGCCAATTCCGTGCTCAAGCAGGAACTGGCCGGCGACGGCGGCCTCAATATGGCCGGCTTGAACCGGAACGGCGTTCTGGCCACGGCCAGGTGGGCTTTTGTGAAAGAGATAACCGCAGCGAACACGATAGAAGCCGGCAAGGATGTGTTCCGGCTGCAGTGTCAATCGTGTCATACCATCAACGGCTACCGCGGGCTGCAGAGTGCCCTGGTGCTCAAAGGCTGGAACGAACAGGGCCTTTATAACATGATCGGCAGCCTGGATAACATGGTCAACGGCACCATGCCCCCGTTCGCAGGAACGGACGCAGAACGCCGGTGTCTGGCGGCCTACCTGGCGACGCTGGCGCCGGCCGCAACAGCCACAGCGAGCGCCATCAGCGGAGACGCCGTCTTCGAGACCTACTGCTCCTCCTGTCACGTCAAGGAAAGCAACGATCCGCTGTTTACGACATTGAAACAATGGCCGGAACCCAGAGCACGATACCTGATCGGCAAACTGGATTCTCTCAATGAAAATATGCCGCCCTTTGGCGGCAGCGGCGAGGAGCAGGAGGCTCTGGCCAAATGGATCATGGACTATCGCTGATCGTTGTCTGTTTCGAACGGATCCCAAACCGAGGAGTTCCTGTCATGACACCATCTCCGGTCCTGCCTTTCGTCGATCCCATGCCCTTGCCGGCACCGTACGGGCTGTTCAAGGTGCTGCTGATCGTTACCTTTGTTCTGCACCTCCTGGCCATGAACACCATGTTCGGCGGCAGCGTCATCGCTCTGATCGCACGCTTTAAATCCGGCCGCAGCGAGCACCAGGCCAGGCTGGCGCGCGAACTGGGCAAGTATATACCCTCCCTGCTGGCGGCTACCATCACGCTGGGCATCGCGCCGCTGCTGTTTACCCAGGTGATCTACGGTCATCTATTTTATACCTCTACCATCCTCATGGCCTGGCCATGGTTTTCCGTGGTGGTGCTGCTGATACCGGCTTATTACGGTTTTTATATCATAGCCTTCAAACAAAACGGTTCGACCGGCGTCCGCTGGCTCGCAGGGTTGAGTGCGCTATTCATATTCTTCATCGGCTTTTTCTATACCAACGCTATGACGCTGATGTTGACTCCGGAAAAGTGGATGCCGCTCTATCAGGGCGATCCGGCGGGGTGGAACCTCAATTGGCAGGAAGCCACGCTGGTTCCCCGTTACCTGCATTTTGTGTTGGCCGCGCTGGCTGTGGCCGGATTGCTGGTCGCAGGGCTCGGATTTCTGCACTGGGCAAAAGAGCGACCGTATGCCGCCTTTTTGCTGCAAACAGGCGGCAAGTGGTTTGCTTATGTCAACATGGCGCAGATCGTCGTCGGTTTGTGGTTTGTCGTTGCACTACCCAGGCCGCTGATGATGCTGCTCATGGGAAAAGACCTGCTTCAATCCGTCCTCTTTGCCGCCGGCTTTGTCATCTCCCTGGTGCTGATTATATTGATGATTCGTGCTTTAAAAAAGCCCGATCCGCGCAAAGGCGTTCTCACCAGCATGGTGGTCACCATTCTACTGGTAGTACTTATGACGGTTCAACGCGACTTGCTGCGTGATTCGTATCTGCTTCCCTATTTCAAACCGGATACGCTGGCGGTGCAAACCCAATGGGATGTGCTGCTGCTCTTTCTGGCGCTGTTCGTGGCCGGGGTGGCGCTCTGGATCGTAATGATGAAACGATATTTCAGCAGTCGGGCCGCGTGACTAAAGCGGACCAGATGAGGTGCTTGCATGATCCACCGTCGAGTGTTAGCTGTTCTGCTGATATGGATGTTTGCCGGGGCGGAAGGTTTTTCCTCTGAACCCGCAAAGATTCCAGGGTATAGAGGCATCTGGTTTACGCTGGAACAATACTCGGTCTATGGTGATAAATATTCCGGCGGACTGGCTACCTATACCGCCAAACATATTCCGCTCGCCGTGTATGCCGCCGCAGTCAACAGGACCTTTTTCGTGTATGGCGGAACCTTGGACCGCACCTCCCGTCACCTGCTGGCGATGATTTCCTATTACGACCATACGACCCGCCTGGTGCCGCAGCCGCGCGTGGTTCACGACAAGGGCGGCGTAAACGATCCCCACGATAATCCCAGCATCAGCATGGACGATCACGGCCACCTGTGGGTGTTTGTCAGCGGTCGTGGCAGGCACCGGCCGGGTTTCATCTACCGCAGTCAAAAGCCATATGATATCGATTCGTTTGAACTTGTGCAGGAACGTGAATTTGCCTACCCGCAGCCGTGGTGGAGCGCCGGCAAAGGCTTTTTATGGTGCTTTACCAAATACACCATGGGCCGGGAGCTCTACTGCGCCGCCAGCGCCGACGGCCTGAGCTGGACAGAGGATAAAAAGCTGGTGCAGGGCGGCCATTACCAGGTTACCAATATGCAGGGTAACCGGCTTATCACCGCTTTTGATGTACACCCGCACCACACCTATGTGGACGGCCGAACCAACCTCTACGTTCTGCAAACAACCGATATGGGGCAGACCTGGCAAACCATCGCCGGCCGGACCGTGACCACGCCTCTGGCCGATTATGACACTACGGCGCTGGTGCGGGATTACTGCGCGGAAGGGCGCCTGGTTTATTTGAAGGATATTGTGTTCGACGAAAACGGCCATCCGGTCATTCTCTACATCACCAGCAACCATTTTGCGCCAGGGCCCAAAGGTGGTTTTCGATTCTGGGAAACAGCGGCCTGGACCGGGGCGCAATGGGATTTTCAACGTATTGCCCTGGCCACGCACAATTATGATATGGGTTCGTTGTACGTAGAAGCTGACGGCTGGAAGCTGATCGCTCCCACAGCCGCCGGTCCGCAATGGTACGGCAGCGGCGGCGAAGTGGAGGTGTGGGTGTGCAGGGACCGCAAGCACTGGAGCCGCGCACGCACGGTTACACAAAAAAGCGAACGCAATCATGGTTTTGTACGGCGACCGGTGAACGCTCATCCCGACTTTTACGCCTTTTGGGCGGACGGAGATCCTCACGCCATGTCCATCTCCAGGCTTTACTTCACCAATCAGCAGGGCGACCAGGTCTGGGAGTTGCCCTATGATATGACACAA
>CAZISM010000235.1:0-5445 GCA_964541895.1 uncultured Cytophagia bacterium | reverse complement strand
CGCGGTGCTGGTGCGCGTGGATATCAAAAGACGATTCCAGATTCCCATCGATTCCAAAATAGAGATCAACACACTGAACCTGATCGGTGAAAAAGCCATCACCATCAGCCCGGGCAAGTCGGATCAATTTCTCAAGCCGTATGACGTTCTCGAAGGCGAGAACAAGGATATCATGATTCTCGCCCGCAATCTTTTGAACACGCTGAAAGAAAAGATCGACCGCGGCGATTTGGATAAAAAGGCCGCAGAGCTGGCCGGCGCTCTCGGCACCCTGAAAGAACTGGTGCTGAAAATGGACAAGAAAATCGATCAGGTCGATATGACGCTGATCAACCGCCAGATTGTGGAATTGGGCGACGCCGCCCGCAGCGTCCGCGAAATGGCGTCCACGGCCAAAGAGGACGTGCACAAGGTCAGCGAAGCGTCGAGCGCAAGCCTGGCGCAGGTGGGCACGGCGGCCAGGAATCTTTCCGATCTGTCCGTGCAATTGACCAAGCTGTCCACCAGTCTCAACAACGGCGAAGGTTCTATGGGCGAATTGTTGAAAAATAAAGAGTATGTGCAGAATCTGAACCAGACGGTGAACGAGCTCAATCAGCTGGTCAAGGATCTGCAAAAGAATCCCGGCCGTTATTTAAAGTTTTCTGTGTTCTGATAGCTGCCTGGAGCGTTGCTGTGCAAAGGCCGGATCTGTTCCGGCCTTTGTCGTTTTAGGCCATGTCGGCCGCACCCCCATTGCGAGCGAAGGCGCGGATGTCGTGGAAGGATCTGCGCTCAAATGCAGCGAAGCAATCTCCGGATATTCTCCCAAATCCCTGCATCCAGATCCCACTGTATCTCGGGCAAAAGCCCGAGCCATGGTTCCGCCCGGGGGAAAAACCCCCGGGCGATCGGATCCATGGTTCCGCCCGGGGGATTTTCCCCCGGGCGATCGGGCGTGGCCTTTCAACCCCGCCAGGCGTCCGATGATTTCTCTTGCTTGAATCGCCGGCATACCCTATATTGAAACCTGTAAAAACGAGGCATGAGATGAACAGCGAGAGAATGAACGGCAAGCAGAGAACGCTGAAAGCCATCCGCCATGAAGAACCGGACCGGGTGCCGCTCAACATCTGGATGATGCGGGACGACATGCAGGCGCGGGTCATCGAACGCTATGGCAGCATGGATAATTTTTACCAGGCGCTGCACATCGATGTCTTTATGGCGATCACGCCGCCGCCCTGCAGGCCGAATCAGGATTTCCGCGAAGATTTTCCGCCGATCCCTTTGGAAGCGATCGACGACAGTTATTTCATGGATCCCGATGATCCGGCCCTCTACACCGGCGTCAAAGAGCTGGTGGCGCAACAGGGCGATGAAAAATGCGTTCTGGCGCACGTCTGGGGGGTGCTGGAGGCCGCCTACTCTTTCATGGGAGTGGAAGAGACCATTCTGCAGTTCGCGTTATGGACCCCTGCCATGGAGGCGCTGTTTAAAAAGATTTCAGCCTGGTCGATGCGGGTGGCGGAGAACGTCGTCGAAATGGGCATCGATGTGCTGCATATCTCCAGCGATGTCGGCGCCAACCAATCCATGCTGGTTCGACCTGAAAGCTGGCGCGAGAAAATTGTACCCTTCGACAGCGCCATCATAGCGCCCGGCCTGCGCAAAAAGATGCCGATTTCGTTGCACTCCTGCGGCTACATCCGGCCGATCCTGGGGGATCTGGCGGACATGGGCATCCAGGTTGTGCACCCGTTGCAGCAATCCGCCGGCATGGAGCTACAGGATGTGAAACAGAATCACGGCTCGCGCTTGACGCTGCACGGCGGCCTGGAGCTGCGCTATTACCTCTCCCGCAGCCCGGAGCCGGAGCTGATCGACCATGTGCGCAACAACATGCGCACCTGCAAACCCGGAGGCGGCTTTATCTTTAACACAGAACATACGGTACAGCCGGATACTTTGCTGGAGCGGGTGGAACTGGCCTATGAGGTGGCTCTGGCCGAATCGTGGTATTAAGGCCGCAACAAGTTGTCCTTTCCCGGCGGTATGACAAAGGAGGCGCACGTGACTGGTTCTCGGCATCTTCAATTTCTTTTGGCCATTCTGGTCGGCCTGGGCGGCAACCTGTCCGCCCACAACGGCATGCGCAGCATCCGTGAATTCGGCGTCTTGCCCGGCAACGGCCCCAAGACCAACAAAGCCAATCTGCAAAAAGCCATCAACTGGGCCGGCCGGCGCGGCGCCGCCCTCTATGTGGAACCCTCGGAGAGCGGTTATCGCATCGCCAGCGGCATCGTGCTGAAACAGAATGCCTCTCTCATCGGCGCGCACGGTCCGGTGGGCCGCGGCACCGCCCATCCTTCCAGGAAGCAGCCGGTGGGCAGCGTTTTCATCATCCAGGATCAAAACGCACCGTTCATCACGGTGGAGGGAGCTACGCAACTGCGCGGCATTCAGTTCTGGTACCCGCAGCAGACCCGTGATGATTCCAGCAAAATCATTCCCTATCCGCCTACCATTCAGGTCTCGCAGGAAAAACCCAGTCAGGGTGTTACGCTCTCCTGCCTGACGTTTTACGGCGAATACATCGCCATGGATTTCAACGCCAGCCGCAAGAATCCCTGCGAGCAGATACTCTTTGAACACTGCTACGGCTATCCTCTGAGCGGTCAGTTCATCCGCATCGACCGCTGCTATGACATCCCCCGCATTCTGCATTGCCATGTCAATCCGGCCAACCGCCGATATATCGATGGCGGCTATGCGACCTGCATCATCGATTCTGTGGTGCGGCAAAAGACCTTCAGCTATCGGATCAATCACACTGACAACGCCCAGGTGATGGATGTGTTCACCTTTGGCGTGTATGGCGGTATATGTCTCGATCAGGCCAGTTACGGACAGTTGACCAATTTCAATTTCGATTGTGTTACCATCGGTATTTACAAGAACGGCGACAACACCTTTAATCGCAACTGGCAGATCGCCCAGGGCTCGATCATCGCCAACACCGGCGATCGTCTGGAAAACATTCACCCCATCGTCATCGAGGGCAACGGTCACACCTCGCTTGCCAACGTGGAATCTTTTTCCGGTCCCAACAGCGCGCTGACGACGCTCAACCGGTCGCAGGATTTTCTGCTGCTGCGGGGGACGGAAAAAATGACGGTGTCGCTGTTCGGTTGCCGCATGCGCAACTATGTGGCGGCGCAGCCGATTACGCTGCAAAATCCCAACGCCCTGGTGGAAGCGGTAGCCTGCTATGACAAGGAGGGCAATCTCTATCCCCCGCCAAAGCCGTGACGCAAACATCCGCCGGCTTGGTCCATCATCCCGTCACAGGAAACAACCATGATCAAACACATTTTATTACTGACAGGAATCTGCATGCTGGCCCAGACCCTTTCTGCCGCCCCGTTGTCCAGCCAGGTCAAGATGCACCTGGGACGCCCCACCATTTTTATCAACGACACGCCGGAATATCCCATGATCTATTCGCTGACCGACGTACCGGGCGGCCGCTGGTCCTGGGAGGAGCTGGCGCAGCGCAATCTGCAGATTTTCGCCGACGCCGGCGTTCGCCTGTTCCAGGTGGATCTGTTTCTCGAGCATGTCTGGACGCAGGATGGCACCTTTGATTTGACCATGGCCCGCAAACAACTGGCCGGTGTGCTGGCGGTGCGGCCGGACGCTGCTCTGTTCATCCGCTTTCACGTCAACGCGCCGAAATGGTGGATGCGGCTGCATCCGGAGGAGAATACGCTCTATGCCGATACCCACCCCAAACCGGATACGGAATGGGGCCTGTTGCGCATCATTGAAGATGATGCCGCCACCCCCACGCGCACGAGTCTGGCTTCGAAAAAATGGCTGGCTGCCTGCGGGGAAAAACTGGCGCAATTCTGCCGCGAGTTGGCCGCCACGCCCGAAGGTGCGGCGATCGCCGGCCTGCAACTGGCAGGAGGGATTTACGGCGAATGGCATTACTGGGGCTTGCTGCACAACGAACCGGATCTGAGTGAACCCATGCAGGCCCACTTTCGTGCGTGGCTGGTGCAAAAGTATGGAACGGACCGTACGCTGCAAAAAGCCTGGAAAAATCCGCACACCGGCCTGCAAACAGCCGGCGTGCCCTCCCTGAGCGAACGGCTGCACACCGCCAACGGCGTGTTTCGTGATCCGCAGCAGGAGCAGCAGGTCATCGACTATTATCAATGTCAGCACGAGCTGGTGGCCGACGACATTATCTATTTCTGCAAAATCGCCAGGGAAAACTGGCCGCGGCCGTTGATCACCGGCACCTTCTATGGTTACTATTTTTCCGTGTTCGGTCGCGACGCCACCGGCGGCCATCTGGCTCTGCAAAAGGTGCTGGCGTCTCCCTATGTCGATTATCTGTCCGGCCCCAACGTCTACTATCCCCGTCACACCGACGTCGGCGATCCCTATCGGTCACGCAGCCTGATCGAGAGCGTGCGGCTGCACGGCAAATTGTGGCTGGATGAAATGGACCAGCAGCCCTACCTGAAATCAAAAAAAGACCCGGACTATCAGGCGGGCGTGCAGAACAGCGTGGCGCACGTGCGCCGCAACGCCCTCTTTACCTTTGCCAAAGGCATGGGCTTCTGGTTCTATGATTTCGGCGTAGCCGGCAACCGCCTCAATTCCACCGCGGCCGAATTCGCCACCGGCTGGTGGGACCACCCGGCGCTGATGCACGACATTCGCCGTTTGAAAACCTGGCTCGATCAGACCATGACCAAACCCTATGCTTCCGCTGCCGATGTGCTTATGGTCTTTGATACGGATGTTTATTATCATGTCGGCATCAAGGAAGAGATCGATCCGGTCAGCCAGCAGGCGGTCAACTGGATGACGCTGGCCGCTTATCAGGCCGGCGCGATTTTCGATCCCGTTCACCTCGCTGATCTGGAGCGCGTTGACTTCAAGCCATACAAGCTGGTAATTTTTGCCAACACCTTTGTGCTCAGCGAGGCGCAGCGTCGTTTCATCCGTCGCCAGGTGCTGAACGAAGGCCGGCATGTCGCCTTTATCTATGCGCCCGGCTTCAGCAACGGCAAGACACTGGCGGACGATCATATCAGTCAGGTGACCGGCTTGAAAATGGTCGAAACCCATCTCGACCGTGTTCCGGCTATCCGGATCTCCAATCCGGATCTCTCCTGGACCACAGGTAAGAAACCGTTCGCGCCGATTTTCAGCATTGAAGACAAAGCCGCCCAACCCTGGGGGGTGTTTCCGGAAAATAACGCGGTGGCGGTCGCCAGCAAGAAACTGGACGCGGCTACCAGCTGGTTCTTCAGCCTGCCGCCGGTGGATGCGGCGGTGCTGCGCCGATTGTGCCAGGAAGCGGGCGTGCATCTGTATGCCGAACCGGGCACCATCGTCTATGGCGGCAACGGCTGCCTGGTTCTCCATTCCAAAACAGGCGGGAGC
>CAZISM010000234.1:0-5588 GCA_964541895.1 uncultured Cytophagia bacterium | reverse complement strand
ACCAACAGGTCAAAAAGGGCGACATTCTCGCCGTCGTGGAATCAGACAAGGCTACTTTTGATGTGGAGGCGTACGAAGATGGAGTGCTCCTGAAGATTCTTAATCATGCCGGCGAAGAGGCGCGCGTGCTCGCACCTATCGGCTATCTTGGCCAGCCGGGTGAATCTTTGCCAAACGGCAACAACAAACCAGCACCGGCCGCAACGGCTTTTTCTGCGGCGGTCCAGCCTGCTATTGAAACCGCTCAGTCGGCTCCCGTGACCGGAAAACAATTGTCGTCGCCGACGGCCCGTCGCATTGCCGGTGAGCATAATCTCGACTGGCGTCGCGTCCAGGGCAGCGGACCTAATGGTCGTATTGTTAAACGGGACGTTCTCGCTCAGCTGCAATCCGCCGCTCCCGCTGCAGCCGCCGTGATGGCAGCAGCCCGGACCGGCGACGAAGCCATACCACTCAGCCGCATGCGCCTGCAAATTGCCGAGCGGATGACGTTCAGCAAGCAGAACGTGCCCCACTTTTACCTGTTCAGTGAAGTGGATATGACGGTGGCGGAAATCTGGCGTGCGGCTTTTAATCAGCATCATCAGGCCCGCATTACCATTACGGATATCATCATCAAGGCCGTCGCCGGCCTGCTGCCGCGGTTTCCACGCCTGAACGCCCTTTTGCAAAAAAACGTATTGCTGCAAAAAGTCGATGTGAATATCGGTGTAGCCGTTTCTGTGACTGATGGCCTGTTGGTTCCGGTAGTCGCTCACGCTCAGGACAAAACCCTGCAAGAGATCAGCCAGCTTTCCAGGAAAAATGCCGAAGCCGCGCGCGACGGCAAGCTGGGCACGACGCCGGCCACCTTCACGATCAGCAATCTTGGCATGTACAACATCACCACATTTCTACCTATCATCAATGCCCCGGAAGTAGCCATTTTGGGTGTGGGCTCTATGCACAAAAAAGTGGTGGCCCAGGATCCACACAGCATTTCCATCCATAACGTCATGGAGTTGAGTCTGGCCTGTGATCATCGCGCCGTCGATGGAGCCTATGGTGCACAATTTCTCGGCGCACTCAAGGACCATTTGGAGCAGTTCGGTGCTTGAAACGCTGCGGCCGGAGCTACCCTAACGAATTTACGAAGGAGCAAGTCGATATGGATCTCTATCTTGACACAGGCAGCATCGATGAAATTAAAAGAGCAAACGATACCGGCTTGCTGGACGGTGTCACTACCAATCCAAGTCATATCGCCAAAGCCGGCCGGCCCTTTCTTGACACCGTCAGGGAGATATGCCGCATCGTTAAAGGTCCGGTCAGTGTTGAAACCATGGCCGAAGATACAGAGGGTATGATTGAGGATGCGCAAAGACTCGCCGCACTGGCCGGCAACATCGTCATCAAGATACCGATGACACCGGCAGGACTTAAAGCGGTTCCGACGCTGGAAGGGTTGGGCGTCCGCTGCAATGTCACCATGATCTTTTCGCCTACCCAGTGTTACCTGGCCATGAAAGCCGGCGCCAGCTTTGTCAGCATCGTGCTCAGCCGCCTCGACGCCATAGCCGGAGAAAGCGAATCCCTCGTTGACGACAGCGCTCTGATCAAGCAAACCTATGGATTCAATTCCCGGATTATCGGCGCCAGCCTGAAAACCCAGAATCATATCATGACCTGCCTGCGCGCCGGCATCGACATCGCCACGGTCCCGGAAGCACTCTTTTTCCAACTCTACCGACATCCGTTGACCAGCGAAGGGCTGGATACCTTTAAAAAGGACTGGCAAAAGGTAAACCGATAACATGACCACAAAAAGAATTCTGGCCTTTGGCGAAATTCTCTGGGATATCCTGCCCGACGCCACCCTGTTGGGCGGGGCGCCGTTTAACTTTAGCTACCGCATCCACTCCCTCGGCCACGAAGCGCTTTTTGCCAGCCGCCTGGGCCGCGATGACTTCGGCATCCGCGCCTGCCGCCAGGTCGAGATGTTGGGCCTATCGACGCAGCTGCTGCAATGGGATGACCATCACCCGACCGGCACGGTGGTGGTGAGTTTCGATGAACACAAAAATCCCGATTATGTCATCATCCCTCACGTCGCTTATGATTTTACCACCTTTACCACCGATTTGCAGCAGGCGGCTGCTTCGGCCGACGCGATCTGTTTCGGCACCCTCGCCCAACGGTCCGAAGTCGCCTGCCAGACTCTGGCCGCCATTCTGAAAACCGCCGCTGACTCTTGCTTTGTTTTTTATGATATCAATTTACGAAAAAAATGTTATACGCGTGATCACATCACCCAGTCTCTGGCCTGCGCAGATGCCTTAAAGCTCAACGAAGATGAAGCCGTTCAACTGGCGGCCATACTGGATATCCCTTTTCATACCATCGCCGATTTCTGTCATGCCATGCTTCGCTTATGGCCGCTCACCTATTGTTTGGTCACTCTCGGAGAAAATGGCGTATGTGCGGCAGACCGGCATGGCCGGCAGGTCTATGAACCGGGCTATCACATCGCCCTGGCGGATTCCCTGGGCTCCGGCGACGCTTTTTCTGCCGGATTCGTTCATAATATTTTAGCCGGCGCCTCCCTTGCAGAAGCCTGTCGCTTTGGCAACATGCTCGGTGCGCTGGTGGCGACGAAAAAAGGCGCTACAGCGGCCGTAACTCCAAGCGATGTGGACGCCTTCAGCCGAACACCATGTCCCCGTAAGGTCCATGCCGGTTTCCAATCCGGTTGGCTGGGACTAGAGCACGAAACTGCAGCACACTGTTGAATAAAACCGTAACTCTTTTTTGGAGGTCACATGAACAAGATATGTATGGGCATTTGGGGTATGACCAATCTGCGCGACCGTTTCAACATCAACGGTTTTGGCGATGAAGCGACCGTCATCGACCGCATTAAAGCCTGCGGCGAGACCGAGGGTATTGACGGTTTTGAACTGCATGTTCCGACCGAGATCGATGACAAGAATGCCGACGAGATCGAAAAGGTGATGAAGGACTATAACCTGAGCATGGTGCAGCTGTGCGGCCATACCTGGACGGAACGGCAATACAAATTCGGCGCTCTGGGCGACACCGACGCCAAAGTGAGGCAGGCCGCTATTGATCGCGTCAAATGGGCGCTGGATATGGGCGCCCGCTTTCAGGTGCCCATCAGCGTGCTCTGGCCGGCCACGGACGGCAACGACTTTCCATTGCAAACCGATTATGTCGGCCTCTATGACCGCTATGTGGATTCGGTGCACAAAATCATGGAGTATCTGCACAAGAATAAATACAGCACCAGGATCTGCATTGAACCCAAGCCTTTTGAACCGCGCTCCTGGATCATGATGGGCACCACCGGTCAGGCATTGACCCTGGTCAATGAAGTCAACGACCCCAACCTGGGCATCAATATCGATGTGGGTCACAGTCTCATCGCCAAAGAGAACATAGAAGACCAGATATCGCTGGTGCTGCGCTATAAAAAGCTGTTCCATACCCATTTCGACGATAACGATCAGCAGGCGGATATGGACCTGCCGCCCGGTACGGTCAACATGATTCGCCTGGTCAGTATCCTCTATGTACTCGATCAACAAGGCTACGACGGCTGGTTCGGCCTTGATTTGTTCCCCTATCGGGACAATCCCATCGACTATATGCGCCTGTCGGTGGAAAACCTGCGCTACGGCCAGCACATCGTGGAGCTATTGAACAAAAAAGGAGCTCGTGAGCTGCGCCGTCATGGCACAGACGGTCCGGCCATGGCACAGCTGGTGCGCGAGTGCATTAAAGAAGCCAAACTGTAATCAGAGGTCACGGCGAAAACAGTTCATCCCGGTAGGGTCCGCAGCCGCTTTAAGGAACGGATGCCGGGCTGTCGTACCTGGATGGACCGCATCGCCCTATGGCGACCAGGTAAAGCAACACGGAGACATGCCATATGAAAATTGGATTGTTTATTGCGATTTATGCTCAGGACAGCCTTGACGCCGCGCTGGACAAAGTCAAAGCGCTGGGCCTGGAAACCGTAGAGATCGGCACCGGCAATTATCCCGGCAGTCCTCACTGCGAGCTCGACAACCTGTTGGCCTCAGAGGACGCGCGCAAGCGGTTTCTGGACAAGGTGCACAGCCGGGGTTTGGAGATCAGCGGCTTTTCCTGCCACGGCAACATGCTGCACCCGGATGAACGCATAGCCGGCGCTCATCACATTATTTTTGAAAAAACAATCAAATTGGCCCAACTGTGCGGCGTAAAGGTGGTCAACAATTTTTCCGGCACGCCGGGCGGCGGTCCGCAGGACAAAACCCCCAACTGGATAACCTGTCCGTGGCCTAATGAATACACGGATGCCCTGAAATGGCAATGGGAAGAAAAGCTGATTCCATATTGGCGGAACATGTCCAGGTTTATGGCCGATCATGACGTAAAGGTCGGTATAGAAATGCACCCGGGATTTATGGTCTACAATCCGGAAAGCCTGCTGCGCCTGCGCCGGGAATGCGGCGACACCATCGGCTGCAATTTCGATCCCTCGCATCTGTTCTGGCAAGGCATCGATCCGGTGCTGGCCGTGCGGGCGCTGGCCGGATGCATATACCACTGTCACGCCAAAGATACCAAGATCTACGAATCCAACTCTGGCATCAACGGCGTACTGGATACCAAATCCTACCTCGACGAAATCAACCGCTCCTGGATCTTTCGCTCCGTCGGCTATGGCCACGGCCGCGAATTCTGGTGTGATCTGGTATCGACGATGCGTTTGTGCGGCTATAACGGCACCCTCAGCATTGAGCATGAGGACAGCCTCATGAGCGGTCCGGAAGGTCTGAACAAAGCTATCAGCATGTTAAGAGACGTGGTCATCCGTGAGGATTTGGGCGCAGCGTGGTGGGTATAGATATATAGCGTCAGGCCGTAAAAAAAGATTTGATGGCAGCAATGGTAACCGGGCCGGCGCTGCCCGCCAGGCTGTCCACCACCAGGTCTGCACCGGGAAAATGCTCATCCTGGCTGTATTGGCTGCGTGTTACAACGCAGTGCATACCCGCCTTCTGTGCGGCCTGAAATCCATTCTCGCTATCTTCGACGACACAACACTCAGCCGGATCCACCTGTAAGGTCCGGGCGGCTAACAGATAAATTTCCGGATCCGGCTTTTTCCGGCTCACCACATCACCGGCCAGGACGGCATCAAAATAGTCAAACGCCTCACCCAGGACCCAGCGGGCGATCAGCCGCACCCCGCGTTCGTTGGACGTGGACGCAATGGCCAGCTTGATGCCGGCCGCATGGGCCTCCTCGACCAGTCGCTTGACCCCATCCCGTCCCGGCAATTCGCCCTTTTCGATGATTTCCATATAAAGATCGGTTTTTCGTTTATGGAGTTTTTTGATAAACTCGTCCAGATCGTCGGTCTCAATAGTGCATGACCCGTCCGCAAATATGGAACGCATGCGTTCTTTGCCGCCGGCAATTTTCAGCTTCTCCCCGTAGGCGGCCACATCCCATTCGATTCCCAATCCCTCTTCGGCAAAAACTCGATTAAAAGCAACACGATGGCCGTCAGCTTCCGTTTCAGCTATCACACCATCGCA
>CAZISM010000233.1:0-5643 GCA_964541895.1 uncultured Cytophagia bacterium | reverse complement strand
GGGGCGCCGGTTTCAGCAAGCATACAAAGAGTCTTGCCGCATCTGCATATCGTAACCGCCGGCGATGTGAACAAGACCTTTCTTACCCAGCCGGAATGGGTGGCCTTTGCCGCCTTCCTCAACGAGGCCAGGCGCCATTACACCCATATTTTTGTAGATCTTCCGGCTTTGGGGTCCTATCCGAGCGGCATCGATCTCGCCCGACTCTGTCAGGCTGTGACCCTTGTCGTGGAAGGAGGCAAAACACGACGGCAATCGATCCAACAGGTTCGCACCCTGCTGGAACGAAACAAGGTCCCCATTCTCGGTGGCATTTTAAATCGACGCGAGTCCATTGTTCCAACATGGCTCCTGCGTCGATTGTAGCTGCCCAGAGCACGCATAACGAACGTGAAAGCAACGAGTGAAAAAGCAACCGGCAAACCATCCTTTGCCGTTCAGGAGCAGATATGAAACCATCCACAGAAACCCCGGCAGAACGCTTCAAACGGCTTTGCCCTGAGGCAGAAGTCGAACAAGAAATGTATATTTATTCAAAACATGAGTTTAATCGAGTGCTCCAGCGGGAGCGCGCCCGTGCCGACCGCACGGATACAACATTCTCCCTGGTTGTCGTGAACATGAACGAACTGGGCAGCGCAGACTTTACATTCATGGTGCAACTGCTGCAAAAGCGAACACGTCTGACCGATATTCTGGGTTGGCTGGACGACAACCGCCTGGCGGTTCTTCTGTACGAAACAGGTTTGGAAGGCGCCCGGTCCTTCACCACCGCCCTGACCAGCTCTGTCGGTCACAATACCAACGCGAATGTGTGGCAGATATACATCCATCCCGCAGCCCTGGTTGCGCCGGACAAAGCGTCCCGGTCGGCTGAGCAAGAAATACTGCAGGCCGTCAGCGATGAGGCGCCGCTTGCCCTGGCGAACGGCGCAGAAGCCAACACATCGGCTGATGCAGGGCCCATGACAGCGCAAGACACGCCTCTGCGTTATGGCCCGGCCGAAAACGGCCTGCTGCCGATGCTGGTCAAGCCGACGCCAGCCTGGAAGAGAGTGATGGATATTCTGTTCGCCGGCACCGCCGTGATCCTCCTCTCCCCCCTGTTCATTCTGATCGGGACCATCATCTATGTGGTATCGCCCGGTCCCATTTTTTTCAAACAGACCCGCATCGGACTGGCAGGCCGTCCCTTTACATTCTGGAAATTTCGCACGATGAAAATCCAGGCGGAAACGGAATCGCATGAGCAGCACGTTTCCGATCTGATGAAACAGGACATACCCATGGCCAAACTGGATCTGGCCAGGGATCCCCGCATCATTCCCCTGGGAAAAGTGATGCGCGCATCCTGTGTTGACGAACTGCCGCAGCTGTTCAATGTCCTGATCGGCGACATGAGCATCGTCGGCCCCAGGCCCTGTCTGCCTTACGAAGCGGTGCATTACCTGCCCTGGCAGAGTGAACGCTTTCTGGTGTTGCCGGGCATGACAGGCTCGTGGCAGGTCAACGGCAAAAACAAAAAGACGTTCAAGGAAATGATTCGCCTGGATATCGCTTATGCCCGGCGCCTGTCGATCTGGTCGGACCTGAAAATTCTCTTCAAGACCATTCCGGCCATCATCGAATTGATTCGCGAGGATCGCGCCAAACACGCGCCGCAAGCCGTGACCGAAGCGACCAACGTACACTAAACAACCCAATCACCTGAATTGCAACCCAGGATCCTGGACCATGTCACGCACGTGCCAAATTATAGATCCGACCGAACATGTTCATTACGATGAGAGGCTGTTGGCCAGCGGCAAAGGACACTTTTTTCTCTCCTCGGCCTGGGCGGAGGTCTTCAAATCCGCATACGGCTACCAGCCCTATTACTGGCAGGACGCACCGGAAGGGCGCATTCGCTTTCTGCTGCCCATGATGGAAGTCAACAGTTACCTGACCGGCAAACGGGCGATCTCCCTGCCCTTTACCGATTATTGCGAGCCGATCTATGAGACCGAATCGCAATTCCAGGCCGTGTTGCCGGAGCTCCACGCCTTTGCAGAAAAAAGAGGATGGCGGACTATAGAATTTCGCGGCGGCGACGCCCTGTTGGCCGGCCAGCCGGCTTCGCGACATTACGTTACGCACCAGTTGGAACTGTCGGCTGATTCGACCCGTCTCTACCACAGCCTGCACGATTCAACCAGACGCAACATCAGAAAAGCTGAACGGTCGGGGGTTCAGGTAGAGGTCAGCTCGTCGCTGCAGGCGCTCGAGGCGTTTTACCGGCTGAACAGCATGACACGGAAAAAGCACGGCCTGCCGCCGCAACCCTATTCGTTCTTCCGCACCATTTGGGAAAAAATAATCCGGCCGGGCAAAGGCAGAATCTACCTGGCACAGGCTGAACGTAAAACCATTGCCGGTGCGGTCTTTTTCGATTTCGGTTTGCACATCATCTATAAATACGGCGCGTCAGACGAACGCTATCAGGCCCTGCGCGCCAATAACCTGCTCATGTGGAAAGCAATAGAACACGGTTGTGCGCATGGTTTTAAGACGTTTGATTTTGGCAAAACCGAACCTGGCAACGAAGGGCTGCGCCGGTTCAAATTAAACTGGGGCGCACGGGAAAAAGTAATCCATTACCACAAGTACCATCTGGCACAGAGCAGGTTTATTGTGGAGCCGGTCAGAGAACGGCACTGGAGCACCCGGCTTTTTGCCGGCATGCCCGAGGTCCTGCTTAAAATGATCGGCCGCATACTATATGCCCACGCGGCCTGATCATCACCATACAAGTTAAAAAACATGGAACATATTATGAACATTAGAGATATATACTACCGAATTAAACCGGCCATTCCACGCACTCTGCAACTGCATCTGCGCCGCCAAATCGTAAAACGGACGCGGGCGCGCGTTGCCGACATCTGGCCCATCGACCCGGCTGCTGCGGCGAACGCACAGGCGCAGCCTGTCAGCTGGCCGGAAGAAAAGTCGTTCGCCCTGGTGCTGACCCATGATGTGGACACACAGCGAGGCGCTGAACACTGCCTGGATCTGGCGAAAATAGAAACCGAGTTGGGATTTCGTTCCAGTTTTAACTTTGTGCCGGAGCGATATCCGATTCCAGACGGCTTGATCGCGACCTTGCAGCAGCAGGGATTCGAAGTAGGCGTTCATGGTCTGCATCACGATGGCCGGCTGTACCAATCCAGAACCGTGTTCAACGAACGCGCAGCAAAAATCAACCGCTATATCAGGGAATGGGGAGCGGCCGGTTTTCGTTCGCCGGCCATGCATCACAATCTGGAATGGCTGCACGGATTGGATCTCCTGTATGACGCCTCCACGTTCGATACCGATCCTTTTGAGCCTCAGCCGGATGGCATGCAAACCATTCTGCCGTTCGTCGTCACCGAAGCGGGCAGCGGTCATCACTATGTAGAGTTGCCGTATACCCTCGCACAGGACTTTACGCTCTTTATCCTGATGCAGGAACACTCTATCGCCATCTGGCGTCGTAAACTGGCGTGGATCTGCGAACACCGTGGCATGGCCTTGCTGAACACCCATCCGGACTATATGGATTTCGGCGATGGCGACTCTACGCCAGAGACCTATCCGGTGCAACATTACATCCATTTTCTTAAACACATCAAAGAGCGATACGCCGCCGGCTATTGGCCGACGTTGCCGGCCGGCATGGCCCGTTTCTGGACGCAATGGCAGGCCCGGTCTGCGAACGGCGTCGTGCCTGACCGCCCGGAGAGCCCAATCGCCTGCGAAGCGCATTGAGCCAGTTAGTAAATCAGCAGAGCCTCCCAACCGAGACGAGATTACCAGCATGAAAAAAATCATTCGAATCAACCCCTTGACCGATCCCGCATGGGACACGTTTGTGCATCAGCATCCTCATGGTGCCCATGTCCATCTGTCCAACTGGCAGCGGGCTGTGGAACATACCTTTCCGCATATGCGGGGGTATGGTCTGGCCGTGGTGGATGAATCCGGACGGATTCTGGCCGGCCTGCCCATATATCATGTCAAGAGCTGGTTGACCGGCGATCGCTTGGTCAGTATCCCGTTTGCAAATTTTTCCGATCCGCTGGTGAACAGCAACGAAGAGTGGCAGATGGTGCTGCAGGCCGCAAAAGACCTCGCCGGCGAACTGCAGGTGGAGCGCATTGAACTCAAATTGAGAAAAACAGGGTCGTTGCCGGAGATCGGATCCTGGCAGAAATCGGTCAATTATCAAACCCATGCCATTCAACTGAATCAGCCAATCGAAAGCTTGTTCAAACAATTTCATAAAAGCTGCGTGCAGCGACAGATAAGAAAGACGCAGGCGGCCGGGCTGACCTTCCGCGTCGGCCGCGACGAGCAGGATTGGCGCTCCTTTTATGAAATCTATCTATCGCATCGCCGCCATCGCGGTTTGCCGCCGCAGCCGTTTGCCTTTTTCAAAGCGCTGTACGAAAACCTGGCCGGAACTCTGCAACTCTTTCTGGCGGAAACAGAAGGCGCCATCGTCGGCGGCATGTACGTCTTTACGTTCGGCCAAACCATGCTGGCGGACACCCTGGCCACTCGTGATGATCTGAAAGAGCTGAACCTGCCCATATTCCTCTACTGGCAGGCGCTGCGCATCGCCTATGACCAGGGCTGCAAAGAATTCAATTTCGGCCGCACCAGCGTCGCCAACACCAGCCTGGCTGATCACAAACGCAAATGGGCGACAGAGGTCGAGGATCTCATCGATCTCCAATACCAGAGCAGAGGCCGGCAAAAGCCGAAACGGCGGGAAGAATCGATCCTGTACAAGAGCGCAAGATTGATGCTGAGCAACGCCCCTTTCCCGGCCTTTCAAATGCTGGGCAAAGCGGCGTACCGGCACATCGGCTGACGCGGACGAACTCGGACATGCCCCCAAATCCATCAATGACACGGAGACAGCAATGAAAATATGTATGATGGCGCACACCGTATATGAATCCGATGCCCGCGTACGCAGCGTCGTCGAGGCGTTCGCGCAAAGAGGCGATACGGTGCATCTGATATGCCTGCGCGATCCGCAGGAAAAAGGAAAAGAGAGGCGGGGTCCGGTTACCATATTTAGACCGGTGCCCATGAGAAAGCCGTCTAATATCGTATTATATATGCTGCAGTTAGCATGGTTCGTGCTCGTGGCGGCCTGGCAGACGCTGACCGGCCATCTTCGTCATCGCTACGACATCATTTATGTGCATACCATTCCCGACATCCTGGTCGTGGCCGGCCTGGTGCCGAAAAAGCTGGGGGCCAGGGTTATTCTGGACATGCATGAGGTGATGCCTGAGCTGTATATGAATCGGCATCACGCCAAGCCCGGCTCGCGGCTGCTAAAGACCATCATCTGGCTGGAAAAGGTATCCATCGGCATAGCCGATCATGTGTTTGTGGCTGCCCCGTTTCTTGTGGATATTTTGCACAGCCGGCATCAGTGTCGCCCAAAGTTGACGGTCATGCTCAATGTGCCCAACCCGAGATATTTTACGCTGCCGGCGGCAGGGATTGGAAAAAGAGAGACCGATGAATTCCATCTAATCTACCCCGGCACGCTCAGCGAGTTGCACGGCGTGGATGTCGCCCTGGCGGCGCTGGCCTTGATCA
>CAZISM010000232.1:2674-5679 GCA_964541895.1 uncultured Cytophagia bacterium | reverse complement strand
GTCAAGGTCTACGCCGGCCTGAGCGAACCCAGGGTGAACGACGAGCACCCTTTGCTCAAACGGCGGCAAAACGCCGTGTACTGCGCCCGCAGCGCCGCAGCCTGGCAGGCGGGCGTCGATGGCATCTATTCTTTTAATGAATATGCTACACGAAACCGTTACCTTTCAGAGATTGGCCATGTCGAAAAGCTGAAAAATAAAAATACCCTCTATTTTGCCACCTATGTGAATGGAAAGCCGGATTCATACCTGAAAAATGGCGCCGGGTATGCAACCTTGCCCATGCTGACGCCGTCCAATCCGATTCCGCTCGACGATCATGCGGTGGCATTAGAGATGGAAATCGGCATGGAAGAGATGGCCGCACAGGTAGCCCTGCTTCTTTACGCCCGCCCCGGCAAAGCCGCGGCGATAACGGCACAGCTCAACGGAGAGCGGCTCCAGTTTTTTAAGAGCACGGGCGATGGTCTTGCCGTCTATGCCGTTCCCCAAACGGCAGTGAAAGCGGGCAAGAACCTCCTCACGTTGGGCGGCGTCGACTCTAGCGCTAAACAGGAGCTACTGGATGCCGCCCTCTTTTTCTACCGGGCCCCGGACGATGCGGAGATGAAAGAATTGGCTGACCTCTGTTTCCGCTAGACTGGTTCCGTCCGGGGAAAAATTCCCCGGCCGATCAGCCCCCCTGTCATTGCGAGCGAAGGCACAGCTATCGTGAAAGAAGCTGCTCTCCCATGCAGCGGCGCCATCTCCGGATACAACGATCGAACCACCACACACCGCATCATTCAGAAAAACCCCTTGCCGTGATTGACCTTGCTTTTCGCTGTCTGTTTTGTTAATTTGCCACATATTTAAAACTTGAGGGAAAAAATGAAAAACTCATTTACTGCCATTCTATTGGGCCTGCTGCTGATAACCGCTCTCACCCTTTCTGCGCAGTCAATAACAAAATATCAATCCAACGCCTTTATCACCGATTGGCTGATCTGCGGCCCGTTTCCCATGGATCAGGGCAACAGCATCGTCACCGATTTTCTCCAGGAAGCGGGCGGCGAAGCGGCCATCAAGCCGGTCGCAGGCCTGAAACATTCCAGCTCATCGGTTGCGGAAAAATCGGTAGCCTGGAAACCGGCCACCGCCGATGCATCCGGAAAACTCGATTTTGTCAAATACCTCTCTCCCAATCAAAACAACGTAGCCTATGCCGCCGCGGTTATCCGTTGCGACAGGGAAATTCCGGCCTTGCTGAAAACCGGCAGCAACGACCGCCTCAAACTGTGGCTCAACGGCAAAGAGATCTATTACCATTCCCAGGTGCGCGCCAGCGGTCCGGATGCGGATCAACTCCAGGTGGTGCTGCACAAAGGCGACAATCTGCTCCTCGCCAAAGTGGATCAAATGGGCGGCAACTGGTGGCTGTACAGCCGCATCGAAAACCTCCTCGCCATTGACGACCAGATATACACCCTCGACCCGGCCGTTTCACCGGTCGCGCGTAAAGTGGACGACCACTCCGTCCTGGATGTATTTTCGACGCAGGCCTATAATACGGGCACGCAGCCTTCCGGGCCGGTGACGTTAAAAGTGTCGGCCGACAAGAACCGCCGCGCCGCACAATTCACCGTGCCGTCCATTCCTCCCGGCCAATCGGCCTGGCTGGTGCTCGAATCCAAAGCCGACATCAAGAGCACCGGCTCCGACCTGACCGCGCAATTGCAGATTACCACGGCCAAAGGAAAACGTTCTTTCACCATCTCGCAGCCGCGCGGCAAATCGCACCAGTTCGCCGATCTGCAGGTGTTCATCGTTCCCCATTCCCACGCCGATCTCTCCTGGCCGGACACGCCGGAAGTGTGCACCAATCTCAACTGCCAGGCCATCGCCCAATCCATCAGCATCCTCAACGATCTGCCGGATTTCAACTTTTCCGAAGAAGACGTGTTCGTGCTGCAGGAATTTCTCCTGCGCCATCCGGAACGGTTCGCCGAGGTGCAGGAACTGCTGAAAAACGGCATTCTTGAATGCGGTGGTTTCTACTTTGGACCCAGCGAGCTGCTGCTCGGCGGCGAAGGGCTGATCCGCAATATCTATTTCGGCAAACACTGGCTGCTGGATAATTTCAACTATGACGCCCGCATGGCCTGGAACGTCGACGAACCGGGCCACACCCTGCAGATGCCGCAGATTCTGGCCAAAAGCGGCATCGATCACTTTATCATCTGGAAAGTGCTCTATCGTCCGGAAAACAAACTCAACGTCACCGGCTATGTCGGCCCCAACATTTTCAACTGGCAGGCGCCCGACGGTTCCCGGATCATGGTGACCAGCTGTCCGGCCGATTACAGCGCCGGCCATATTCTTCGCACCGACAATTTTCTCACTGCCTCGAAAGCGTTTCAGCATTTTGTCAATACGCAGGCGGAACATAACGCCCGGTGGAATCTGCCGCCGGTGATCATGATGGCTGACGGCACCGACTGCAGCATCCCCGACGCCCGCGTGGGCGTGAATGCAAACATGTGGAACAAACTGTACGGCTATCCCCGCGTCGAACTGACGTCGATCGAGCAATATACGGAAGCGATTAAAAAGTCGTTGCAGAACGGCCAGGGCACATTGCAGACGTTGCAGGGCGAAATGCCGGCCTGGTGGGACGGCACCCAGTCCGTGGAAAACGACGCTTTTATGCTGTCGCGCCAGGCGGAACACCTGGTGACGTCGGCAGAAAAATTTTCCGCCGTCAATGAGCTGATCGACAGCGGGTTCGACTATCCGGCCAGAGCCATCGAGACGGTGTGGAAAGACCGTTTGTGGGTGCACGAACACAATTGGGGCGGCACCAACGGCATCATCAGCGATGCCGTGAAACTGGCCCGCGCCCGCGCCGCCCACCGGCTCGCCACCGATATCAACAACGATGCGTTGACAAACCTGGCTGCAGGTATTACCGTTAAAGAGACCGGCACACCGCTGCTGGTGTTTAACAGTCTGGCCTGGCCGCGCCA
>CAZISM010000232.1:0-2574 GCA_964541895.1 uncultured Cytophagia bacterium | reverse complement strand
GTATCAGGGCAACGAACTGATCGCCATGGAAAATCTCGGCGTCGATGAGGCGGAAGAGTTTACCAAAAACTGGTGGCGTATGGGCGAAAAGCCGGCGACGGTCACCGTCACCGAATCCGGGCCTGTTCGCACCACGCTGAAAATAGAAGGCTCGATCCTGCACAGCAAACGAACGCAGACCATCTCGCTCTATGCCAACTTGCCGAAGATCGACCTCGAAACGGTTCTGGATTGGGACGGCGAGAAAAAGATCCAGGTCAATGCCGTCTATCCTTTTCATCTGGACGACTCCCGCCTGACCTATGAAGTACCGTTCGGCGATGTAGAGTACGGCAAAGAGAATCCCAATTCCAAAGCCTGCCATCCCACGGTCCGCGCCACTAACAACTGGATCGACCTCTCCAACGACCGGATGGGCGTCACCCTGGCTACTGAAGTGACGCCGTTTGACGTCAAGGATCGTCGCGATGAGCGCTTTATTGATGCCAGAATCATCAAGGGTGTTATGCCGCCGGACAGTTTCTCCATGTATTGGGGCAACACCTACCAGACCTTTACGCGGGTCGCCCTCACCGACCCGCTCCTGCTCAAGACGGATTTCGTTATTCAGCCGATTCTGCTGCGCTCGGTGTTCAGCTGCGGTGACCCCAATCTCTATTTCACGCAGAAAGGCGAGCATGTGTATCGCTTTGCCATCAGCACGCACCAGGGCGGACTGGTCCGCCATAATGCCGTCCGCTTTGGCCTGGAGCACAACGCGCCGCTGCAAGTGGTTATCGGCAAACCGTGCAAAGGCACCCTGCCGGAAACAGGCTCCTTTATTTCAGTGTCGCAGCCGAATGTGGTGGTTACCGTGTTGAAAAAAGCCGAAAACGGCAAAGGCGGGATCTTGCGCTGTTATGAAACCGATGGCAGGGAAACCAACGTGACGATCTCGTTTTCCCAGCCGCTCAAATCAGCGGCGCTGACCAATATCATCGAGCGCGAAGACAAGCCGGCTAAAGTGGTTGATGGTAAACTGGAATTTGTTATCGGCAAACATGCCATAGAGACGTTCAGGTTAAAATTCGATTAAGTATTTATCCCAATGATCCGCCATCGCCCTTCATCTGTCATTGCGAGCGAAGGTACTATTACAGCATCATAGATCGCCAGGGGATTTTTGTTAGATCGCCCGGGGATTTTTTCCCCGGGCGGAACCATTGCGAGCGCAGGCACTGTTCCAGAAAAGAATCCGCCCTCGCATGCAGCGAAGCAATCTCCGGCCGCGAAAAAGGGACCCCGATCGCACCCCGCCTTCCAACTGCTACTTTTTAGCCAGCCCTGATAAAAAAGGCTCCATCCGCTTGTATGTGTCCTCGAGAATCGTCAACGTTGTGATAACCGGGCTGCCGATATCCATGCACCGCGCCGATCGCCAGAACAAAATCGCCCGTTTTTGATTTTTAAACTGATCCCACGGAATCAACAGCGGCGGATAGCTGTACACGCTTTTATACACCATATAAAACCCTTGCGGCGTCGGACTGAATCGCGGCCCGAACCGGAAAAAGACGCTTCCGATCTTTACCGCACCGGTTACTGTGCCGTCCGGCGTGTCAGCCGCGCCTGGAAAACGTTTCGCCAGGTCGCTCCAACCGCTCAGGCGGCCGAACCATTTTCCCATCATTCTCGCCATCGTAATGGCAAAAGCGGCGAGCCCCAGCATGGATACGATCACCAGAACAAGTATGCCGACGAAATCCATTTATAGACCCCTCACATTAGCTTCGTGAATTTACAGCCTTGAAATAAATTAATCTCGTCAATCAGACCACATTTTTATTTGTCTGCCAAAACAATACATAACAGGTCAATTCGGCAGCAATCTCGTAATTTGTAAATAACGCATTCGCGATAAACTGAAAGGTAGCATGTACTCGTGCAACGCCTGTAACTTGCAGCATTGAAATTATTGTCAACGATACAAATGGCAGACAGGCTTGTCTGTCGAATCGACCAGCCCGCCCAGACGTCCCTGTGGATTGGCATAGCCCACGACAATTTTATCTGCCAAATCAATCATGAAACGATTGCGTGCCAACGCGGTCTCTTCTGTGACCCGTTTTGTTTGCCGGCTGAAGGTAGTAATAATCAGGAGCCGGCCCTCATCAAGATAAGGCCTGAATTTATTCTCCATGGTTTTGCCCAACCCTCTTGCCGGGCAGACAATGATGGGTTGTTTGCCTTTGAAAAGGTACTCCAGCACATCTTTTTCGATCTGACTGTGAAAACCGCTGATGATACAATGGCCGGCATCCCGCTCCGCAATCGCCCAGTCGTAACATTTGAGAACTGCACTCGCCGGTATCTTACGGCTGCAGAGAAATGCGGTCTTTTCCTGGCCTAATATAGCCGTATTTCCAACAGTTTCCGTTTCGCTGGCAAACAGCTGGCCCGGCAATAATATGGTTGTTGTCATAGCATACCTCTCAAATGATGCCAATAGTAAAGTTAAGCCATCATTTGAAAGAATCAAGGGACAAAATCGCCACAGCGAAAACCGGGCATAACGCTCCGCTTTGGCAGCATTAT
>CAZISM010000231.1:0-5799 GCA_964541895.1 uncultured Cytophagia bacterium | reverse complement strand
ACCCATCCGTTCTGGCCGGAAGAGATGCTGCAGGGATTAAGCCCGGGGCATGAGTATCCTGTATTTGATCTGGATTTTGGCAAGGTGGGCATCGTTATTTGCTATGACAACTGGTACGGAGAGATTCACAAATTGCTGGCGTTGCGCGGTGCCGAATTAGTGCTGGTGCCCAATGAGGCCTATGAACCTCTGCTTATGCATGCACGGGCGCTGGACAACAGAGTGTATGTGGCGGCTTCATCGCTGGAAATGAAAGCCATGATCGTCGATAGCAAGGGCCGGATCATGGCAGAAACGAACGACGGCCTGGTGTCGGCCCGCATCGATCTGAACGATCGCCGGCCGGCCTATCCTTATCCGGGCGGAACATTGAACCATTCTTCAGCCGGCCGTCGCAGCGCCAGGAATTCGATGGATGACGGCTTGTACGACCTGCTGGCGCAGGAGATGCGGACCTGGGAAAACAGGCCGGAAAGCTTTTTCTGGTACAGGGAACGGCAAGGGCCGGCGCTGGAACCCTGATGGCTGAAGGCTGAGCGCGAAACGCTGTTGGGCCATGATTGCAAAATCCCTGACCCGGACAAGCCTGAAGTAAATATCGGACATCGCAAAGGTGTCCGGCGCTTTTTGACCATTTTGCACGAACAGTAACATGTGATACAATAATAGATGATGCGAGGTGGCGTCAGATGGATTACATACGACTCGGCGGTACGGATATGAACGTGTCGCGGATGGTTCTGGGGTGCTGGGCTGCTGGTGGCGGCGCAGAGTGGGGGCAAACGCTGAGTGACGAAACCTATATCGACATGATGGCCTGCGCCGTGGAAGGCGGTATCAATTTTTTCGATACCGCCGCCGGCTACGGCGAGGGCCATTCCGAAGTGTTGCTGAAAACAGCCCTGGCCGACCTGCGCGACAAAGTTTTCATCTCTACCAAGGCGACCGCAGAACACCTGAGAAAGGGGCAGGCCGAAAAGACGGTGGTACAAAATCTGCGCCGGCTCGGCAGCGAGTTTATCGACCTCTATTTTATCCACTGGCCGCATCCGGATATAGCGGTTGAAGAGAATATGGAAGAGCTGCTGGGCTTGAAAGAGCGCGGGCTGATCCGCGCCATCGGCGTGTCCAATTTCACGGTGGCGCACCTGCAGAGAGCTTTGCAGGCCGGTCCGGTGGATGTGGTGCAGCCCTGCTACAGTCTGTTCTGGCGGCAGATAGAGGCCGGTCTGCTGCCGTTCTGCTGTGACCATGGCATTGCCGTTCTCAGCTACAGCTCGATCGCGCAGGGCTTGCTCACAGCCAAGTTCAGTGCAGGGTGGCGCTTTGATGCAGATGATCAGCGGCCGCAGGCGGTGCCGCTGTTTCAAGGCAGGACCTTTGCTGCGGCCGTTGAGGCCGCCAGGAGCATTGAAAAACTTGGCCTGGACTATGGCAAATCCGCCGCGCAGACAGCCATCAACTGGGTGTTACAGCAATCGGGTGTTACCGCGGCCATTGTCGGCGCCAAAACCCGTGCCCAGATGACGGAAAATTTGGGCGCGGTCGGCTGGGCGCTCAGCGACAATGATCGCCGGCTGGCCGGTGATATCGGCATGGAGGTCGCCGCCCTGGTCGCTGATTGGGATACCATGTATGCCCGCCATGACGGCCGGCTGCTTATCAAAAATCCGCGTTGAGCGTTTCGTGCTAAACTGGCGCCGAAGCGGGACGCTTCGGCATCGACCATCGCTCGATGAGGGTATTAGCGTAAACCTTGCATGGGTATCCACACGTTATGGTAATTCAAAATCCTGTCTTGCACTAAAGGTGCGGCTCACCTTTCCTGCCAGATTAAATTTCCCCACATCTGCAAAACCGGCATACACCAGCTCGCCGCCTTTGTAACTGAAAAAGCCCATCCTGAAATCGCCCTGGATTTGCGCTGTGAACGTTCGCTGGGTGCCGTCGGACAACACGATCAGATCCTCACGGTCGCCTGTTGTTACCCTGAAAGCCATGGCGTCCTTGTCCTGCAGCTCTGCTTTTTCCAGCCTGGCCGCAGCGGCGACGGTATCGTTTTCCGCAAACGGCAGGATCAGCGTAGCCATGCGATCTTTTACTTCCCGGCCGCTGGAGCGTTTGCGAAAGATAAGCCAGTCGATGCGACGATGGTCCGGTTCGCCGGGCAGTCCGCCGAGATCGGCTTCGCCGCTGGATTTGATTTTCTCGACGTCGGCCTGTTCCGAATGCACCTGTTTGATGACAAATCCCTTGCGGCCGGTTGATATAAAACCGTCGGCGATGTCAGACATCGCGCAGGGTGTATGCAAATTGAAATCGATCTGTTTGTCTTTTAGGCCGGTAAACACCTGATCCACGATCAGCCAGTAGCGTTTTTTGCTGAAAACGATGTGGCGGCGGTGCCGGGTTTGCTGATAGCGCATATAGCCGTCGTGCGTGGCGGCAAAATATTCGCTGTGTTGCTGCGCGGACCAGATCTTGTCGTACCCCGGTTTGTCCAGTTTTTCCGGAATGGCTTCGTTGATGGTGAGCATGTTGTGCGACAGCGGATGTTTGTACCAGGTCACCTGCAGGGTATCCACATAGCCGAATTTGCCGATGCCGGCATCGAGGGCGATGGGCATGGCGTTGGCATAGATTTCGAAATCCAGATGATCGTAATGGCAGTGGTTGCGAAATTCACCATAGTTGATGATCATGAACAGCGATTTGGCATCCCAGGAATCCCGCATCACACAGAATTTGGAATCGGGAAAGTCGATGGATTTCGTCGCCGGGTCCACGGGTTTGACGCTGAGCGAAGCGATGGTGGCCGGCGACAGTTCCTGCCGAATGGCGCCGATGAAATCGCCGCGCCGGAAAAACTCGCCCATCTCTTTAAACACCCGCACCAGGTTCTTGTTACGGTGGGCGTCGTTGAACGGCGGATTGACGGCAAGTGGACTGGTGGTTAAAACAAAGAACTCGATGTATTTTTCGATCCGGCTCAGATATTGGTTCATCATCGTGGGATCGTTTTTAAAATACTGCATCATCAGCATGTAGCGATAAAAAATAGAGTACATGTATTCTGCATAGCTGGGCGTACGTTCCACATAGCCGCCGTCGTCCATGATATCGTTCTCGAGATGCAGCACCATGTTATTTCTGCTCCGCTCCACCCAGCCGGCGGATTCGCTGAATTCCGGATAAGCCAGCGCGATGTAGGAGAGGGTAAAGGAGGTGTGGGTCTGCCAGTTGTAGGGATGGAACGGTGTTTTGATGAGGCACTGCTCCAGCCAGCGTGCCGAGCCGAGAATGTTCTTCAGCAGCCGTTTATTGGTTTCCGGCGACAGCTCGTGGACAAACACCCGATGGGCGTCGATCAGTCGCTGTGTTCGGTTGGCCAGCCCCAGTTCATACCAGACGATGTCGTAAACCTTGGCGTGATTGGTGGCGTGTTCGATGCGGATGTCGTCGAGTTGATCGTACCATTGATTGAACAGGCTTTCAAAGGCCCGCGCCGTCGCGGGATGGCGCTGGAGAAGGAAATAATTGATCTGATCGTCGAGGACGCTGAGATAGTGTACGCCCCATTTGGAGGCCTGGCGATAGTTGTGGTTGAAATCGATGTGTGCGCCCCAGTTTACATCATAGAGGGTATAGCCTTTTGCGGGTGAATAAAAGGTGTTGGCCGAACGCACGATACGGTTGAACCTGGCGGTGTCCTGGCGCACCTCCTGCAGGAATTCCGCCGTGGTGGTGAAATATTTTTTATTGGCCGGATCGTAGGAGGAGAGTCGCTGGTTGTCTTTTCGCGTCGTAAAATAGCGGTAGAGCAGGGTGGAGACTCTGTCGTACGCCTTGGCCGCCAGGGCCTGTTTTAAATCCTTGTCGAGCTCTTTGATATGCAGGCTGCGCACCAGTTCTTCGTCGGTGATATAGCGGATGTGGTCGTGAAAATAGCTGCTGTCGATATACACGTCGTGCCATTCAGAAAGGCGGAGCCTGGGATCGATGTGCGAGCGGTCGCCGTGTTCCACCGGTTTTCTGCACAGCGGGCAATACCACTGGTTGCCGATCTGGTAGGGGTCGGAGTGGATGGTGATCACCGGCCCTGATCGGTCCAGGGCCCCGCTTTGGGCATGGGATGAAAAAACAGCCAACAAAAACATGAGGGCTGCTATCGGTCGGATCCTGTTGTGCATGTGTAGGTTCCTCTGCTGGTTAGGCATGAACGGCTGACAGGGGCGTCGGGGCGGAACAGCCTGATCCTGTTCCGCCATTTGGAATGTAACGCCAAAGAGGTATTTGTTCAAGAGTAATTTGTCGATGCCGGAACTTTGTTTCGCGGCTGACGCGGGCGTGGACGGCAGCGGTGCTAGTCGTTTGAAATTCGCCATTCCACGGCATCGGTGCCGGGGGCGGAGATGTGCAAACCCTCTTCGCTGCAGGTTATGATGCGCCAGTTATTGGTGCTATTGACGAATCCGCCGGTTATGAGCTGCAATATTTTGTGGCCGTTCGGGAAGGGGATGTTTTCGCTTTTACGATTGTGGCCAT
This sequence comes from uncultured Cytophagia bacterium, assembly GCA_964541895.1. Lineage (GTDB taxonomy): Bacteria > Zhuqueibacterota > Zhuqueibacteria > Residuimicrobiales > Residuimicrobiaceae > CAZISM01. The sequence continues at coordinate 1,254 of CAZISM010000231.1, read as the reverse complement.
GTCCGACCAGGAAGAGTTGAATGTTGGGGTGTTCGTTGCAGATGCGCAGGAAGCCGGTGGCGCAGGTGGAGTCGTTGAGCACCGACGCGGCGGCGGGTGCAAACGCCGAACCGTCCTGGTTATAATCCAGGCTAGGCAGGTAGCGGTGCATAAAAAAAATCACCGGCTCTTTGCCGGTCTGGCTGAGCTCGTGGTCCAGCCAGTCCAGCTGCGCTTTGTCGAGAAAGGCTCCATTATTGAGGGCATAGCCGTTATCCAGGAACATAAAATGATAGCGGGTAGCGGCGACCAGAAAGGTCCGATGATAATAGATCCCCTCGCGGAAGCAGGGGATATTGCGGATCCAGGTCGCGCGGGCCATTTGCGCCTGCAGCTGGAACGCGGCCAGCGATCGTTCCTGTTCCTTGATCCAGTAACTGCTGATGTCATGGTTGCCCAGCACCGCCAGCAACGGCACCGGAGCGGCGTGCACCAGATCAGCGAATTGTTCGATCTGGGTGGCCAGGAAGGTATCGTTCTGATCGCTGGTTTCGGCTTCATAAAAATCCACCATGTCGCCGGTGTGGACGACCAGATCGGCGTGGACCTTTTTGGGCATCTCTCGCAAGAACCTGTCCAGCAGCGCCGGGTCACAGTTTTTGGGTGCGCGGATGCTGTCGAGCATGGGGTGATAGTTGGCGGCAAAGCTGATATGGGTGTCGGAGATGTGCAGCAGGGTCAGGGTGTCTGACCTGTCCTTGCCGATTAGGCTGCTCACAGGGAGCAGCACAAGCAGCAACCATCCCCAAAACGATGTGTTTCTTTTCATAGTCACCTGTTCTGTTTTCTTTTGATAATAACCACCGACTGAGCATTTGCTGCGACAGTGGCACGCACATCGACAACAGTAACGCGACTGCTCTCGATGACCTGTTCAATAATCGCTCCGGTTACGGCATAATCACCTTGATTCATGACAAAACGAATTCGGCATTGTTCCAGATCGACGGGAAAGGCGTTGTTCAGCACAGCTTTGTTGTACGACGACGAGCCGTCATTCGCTTCTGTAAACGCCAGCGTGAGGTTGAGTTCCAGTTTATGGTAAGGCGCCGTAGGATTTTTGCAGAACCGCAACGGCGGACTGTATTCGATATTGTTCCTATTTACAGAAAAAATTCGAAAAAAGCCCAATGTTTTTTGCCACCGGGTGATTTCGCCGCTCCGGCAGACGGCGCCGGAGCGAATGCTGAGCGTCGGCGTCGAACCCAGGTATTC
>CAZISM010000230.1:0-5942 GCA_964541895.1 uncultured Cytophagia bacterium | reverse complement strand
GGCAAGTCATAGGCGGCCGGCAAGATGCGTGGCAAGTGGAAAACGGCATTCTCTATACCACCGGCGAGGGTGGCGGCTGGCTGTCGACGACAAGAGAATTCGCCGACTTTAAACTGGAGCTCGAATTCAGAGTACCCAAAAACGGCAACAGCGGCGTTTTTCTGCGCAGCCCGCACCAGGGCGATCCCGCGTATACCGGCATGGAAATCCAGGTGCTGGACGACTATGGTGACGAATATGCCAAACTCAAGCCGTGGCAGTATACCGGCAGTGTATACGGCATTCAGCCGCCGAACCGGCGCGTTACCAAACAGGCCGGGGAATGGCAAAAGATGGCTATCACCTGCCAGGGACCTCAGGTCACGGTGGAATTGAACGGCGTGAAAACCGTGGATACGAATCTGATCGAACACATGCAGGAATCGGTCAGCCATCCCGGCATCAAGAGAAGAGCGGGTTATATCGGCCTGCAGAATCACAGCACCAGGTTGGAGTATCGCAACATATTCTTGCAGGAACTGCCCTGAAGTAAAAGCCGGGCACGTAGCGAAGGCTTACCGCCTTCGCTACGTGCTCGCGGCTGTCGTTGCGAAAACGGCCATTGGTATGCGGAATATGTTTAGCAGGCGAGCCAAAGCTGTCCACCTCGCTGTGATCCTCTGCTATCCACCGCTGACCTGCCTTTGAATGGTTCTTACAGAATCGTCACCAAAAAATCGGAACACGCACAAGGTTTGCACCGGCCCTTATTTGCCAGATCTATTTTTGTAATTTCCTCAGCAAGACCTGCATCGCCCGTACCTTCTCCGGATATTGCGCGTACAGATTTATTGATTCCACCGGATCCTCGCGCAGATTGTACAGCTGACCGGGACTGGGATCGTCCTCCCCGCCTTTGCTCCAGCCGCCCGAGCCTTTGCCGTCAATATATTTCCAATCGCCCTGGCGCACGGCAAAGAGGCCGTTCGCCGAGTGATGAACGATGGCCCGATCCGAGGGATAGCCGGATCGGCCCAACAACAGCGGCGACGCATCCACGCTGTCCTCGAAACCTGCGGCAGGCATCGGCAGGCCGATGATGCCGGCCAGGGTGGCGGGGAGATCGCCAAGAGTCACAGGCGTGTCGCAGGTCTGGCCCCTGCTGACATGTCCGGGCCAATGGGCGATAAGCGGCATGCGGTGGCCGCCTTCAAAGATATCCGACTTGCGACCGCGCCAGATATAATTGGGCATGTGACCGTCGCCGGCAAATTGCGGCGAGCCGTTGTCGCTGGTAAAAATAATCAGCGTGTTCTCCAGCAGGCCGCGCCGGCGCAAAGAGTCCACCACTCGGCCGACGGCATGGTCCACCTGGGTGACAAAATCGCCATACGGACCAAAGGGGCTTTTGCCTTTGAATTCGTCAACCGGCAAAACCGGTGTGTGGGGAGCGGTCAACGGAAAATAGAGAAAAAACGGCTCCTGCTGGCCATTCATCCAGTTCAGGGCTCTATCTGTCAGTGTCGGCAGCACCACTTCATGCTTAAAGTGGGGCGCACAGGGTCCGCCGCGCATCAGCAACAGTCCCTTTTGGCCTTCAATGATCGTGGTAGGGGCCTCCACAACACGATCGTTTTCGATATAGACATAGGGCACCATATCCAACGAAGCCGGAATGCCGAAAAAGTAGTCAAAGCCGTGCTGTAAAGGGCCATCGAGGATGGGAGTATCATAATCAATGTTCTGGCCTGTTTCATCATTGCGGTCGCTGAGGACACTGCCGTCCTTCGTCGGCCAGCCCAGGCCGACATGCCATTTGCCGACCGCGGCGGTGCGATAGCCGGACGATTTCAGCAAGGTGGCGATGGTCGGCCGCTGCGGTTCGAGCAGCGGTGGCGAATAGCCATAGAGCACCCCTTGCTTCAATCGGCTACGCCAGGAATAGCGGCCGGTCAAGATGCCGTAACGGGTTGGCGTGCACACCGCACAGCCGGAATGGGCATCGGTAAAACGCATGCCGTTTCGCGCCAGGCTGTCCAGATTGGGCGTGGCAATTTTAGAAGCCGAATTGTAGCAGCCGGGATCGCCATACCCCATGTCATCGGCGAGAATGAGAACGATGTTGGGACGATTCTTTATAGACTTTGACCAGGTGGGGGATGCAGCCAAAGCCATGCCGGCGCAGGCACCTTGCAGAAACTGTCGACGGGAAAGCTGAAAAGGAACCATAGAACACCTCGCAATAATCATATGGTTCAAAATAAATATTTGTTCGTACAGATTCAATAAAAAAGAGAGCTGGTTTCAGCGGACGGTGAGGCGAAATCCTTTGCCGTGCACATTGGTGATGGCGATACGGTCATCGAGGTTGAGGTATTTGCGAAGTTTGGATATGTACACATCCATGCTGCGGGCGTTGAAAAAAGAATCATCCTGCCAGATGGCCTTTAACGCGGTCTCGCGTTCCAGGATCCTGTTCTGATGGATGCAGAGGAGACGCAACAATTCAGCCTCCCGATAGGTCAGATGTTTTGTTTGCCGGGGATGGCTCAATTCCTGGCGATCGGCGTCAAAGCGATAATCGCCGATAGTAAAAGAGGTCGCTGTTTCAGAGCCCGCATTCGGGTAGCGGCTGCGCCGCAATACCGCCTCAATGCGCAGGATCAACTCTTCCATGCTGAACGGTTTGGTGACATAGTCGTCCGCGCCATGCTGGAATCCGGCGATTTTATCTTCGCGCAGGGATTTGGCGGTGAGGAAAATGATCGGGATATCGGTGCGGATCTGCCGGCATTCGACTGCCAGGGTAAAGCCGTCTTTTTGCGGCATCATAATATCAAAGAGACAGAGATCGAACTGGCCCTGCAGAAACAGCTGCAGGCCCTCCCCGCCGTCGCGGGCGCGGGTGACCGAGAATCCATGCAACTCCAGCCCTTCCTGGGTGATATAGCCAAGATTGGGATCATCTTCGACCAGCAGAATTTTTGCACCAGTTTCCATATTCATCCGATCACACGCCTTTGTCGGTCAGCGGCCGCCGCAAGGCAGCCAGAGGATAAATTCGCTGCCCTGACCGGGTTCGCTTTTCACACGGATGCGGCCGCCATGAGCATCCACGATCAGCTTGACATAACTCAAGCCGATGCCGAACCCTTTGACATCGTGCACATTGCCGGTATCGACGCGATAAAATTTTTCAAACACTCTTTTCTGTTCATCTTCGGCCAAACCGATGCCGTTGTCGACCACCCTGATCTCGACGCCATGATCGACGCTGGTGGTGCTGATCCGGATCACCGGGATCGCGCGGGTGTATTTAACGGCGTTATCCAGCAGATTATTGAGCACGTTTTGCAGGTGCACCAGATCGCCCTGAATAACGGGATCCGGCGCAGCCAGGCTCAGTTCAATCTTGCCCTGGCGCGCTTCGACCTGGAGCAGAAAATTCTCAACCGCGTTTTGAATCATATGGTGCAGATCCACAGGCACGATGGCCAGATCATGATCCCGCTGCTCCAGGGCCGCCATCTGCAGGATTTTCTCAACCTGGCTGCGCATGCGACGACTCTCGTCCTGGATGATTCGGCTGTAATGGTTCAATCGCTGCGTGTCAAACCGTTGCAGCGATTTTTGCATGGTTTCACTGGCCAACGAGATAGTGGTGATGGGCGTTTTGAATTCATGGGTCATGTTGTTGATGAACTCGCCCAAACGCCGGCTGAACCGCTTTTGCCGGTTCAGGGTACGGATGATATAAATCAGGCTCAGAAGCAGAGCGGCCAGGAACAGAGCCGATACGGCACCGAACGAAAAAAAAGAGTGATAAAAAGAGAGGTTGCGCCGCAGTGCAAAAAAGCGTAATTCGCTGCCGGCGAGACGGACATCGTTGGGGAACAGCGGCGTCCGGTACGGGGTGGTGAGCAGGTCGCGCTCATAGCCCCTCGGCTGGCACATCAGGATCGAATCGTTGCGGCTGTTGACGATGGCGTAGGCAAAAGGCTGATGAATGCCCAAATCGCTCATGGTGGCTTGAACCAGCGAATCCAGGTTCGAGGAGCGTATGCGCTGCAGCACCGACTTGGTTTGCACCATGACCAGTTCGTCGATGACCCGGTTCACCTGCCATTTTTTCTCTTTGAATTTTTCAGCCGTAACGACGAGGCTGTCCCTGCGGTTCTGGACTTGCTCCATCCAGAAGGAAGTGGTGTCAGAGAGGATATGCACCCGCACCGCGGCCGGATTCTGCCGCGGTGTCTTTATCGGCACCTCGAACCGTCCGGCCGGTTTCTGTTCATCCACAAGTTTAGTCTCCACCTGGCCTGTGGAATCGACCGTTTTGATGATCACATGCTCGGGTTTTCGCAAAACGAATACCACTTTGTCGTTTTTAAAATCGACTTTGGGCGTTTCACTCTCCACGCTGACGGCGATGTTGATATGCTGTTCTGATTCCTCTTTGTCAGTGTCCGTATCACTGGCGTGAAAGGCGGCCGTGCGCGTCATTCTGGTCGACAAAGGCAGACCGCGCACATAGTGCAGCGTTTCCTGTGTTTCCAAACGACTGACAACCCGCTGCATGGCGCTGTTCACGGTGCGGGCATAGAGCTGGGCCTCCAAAATCGCCGCCCGGCGAATAAGAAAAAGCTGCAACGCCGCCAAACCCAGCAGGGACAGGCCGATCAGGGCGGCCACCAGGGATGTTGTGGGTCGGTTATCCATACCATAATTTACGAAATTTCTGAAAAAATGTCTCGACATTTAACATTTGTTAACGTTTTTCGCTCCTGAATCCCGGCGGGGGCTCCCCTTTCGAACCAGGGTGATCCCTGCTGAAATGGAAAAAAGCAAAGGCATCCGGGGCTGCGGCAATAAACAGGACGGCATCCGGAGACCCTGGCAGGATAACAAGAGCTTGCCATCTATCGCTTGCGAATGTCAGATTTAAATGCTTATATTGTCGAACAACATGATGGAGACCTAACGGCAAGGACCATAAAATGAACTTTAAATGGATTAGCATGGTCGCAAGCGTTTGCCTGTTTGCTTGCCTGTTTTGCACAACTAAGAAAGAGTCCATCAAAATGGTTCAACGCAGCGCCTTTCAAGCCACCCGCGATGGCAAGCCGGTGGATTTGTACACCCTGAAAAACAAACAGGGCCATCTCGCCCAGGTCACTAACTATGGCGCCAAACTGGTTTCACTGTTGGTGCCGGATAAAAACGGCCGCCTGGGTGATGTAGCTCTCGGTTACAGCAGCCTGGAGGGTTATCTGACGCGCACCGCCTCCATGGGCGCCACCATCGGCCGCTTCGCCAACCGTATTGCCGGCGGACGTTTCACTCTGGATGGAAATGAATACACCCTGGCAAAAAACAACGGACCCAATCATTTGCACGGCGGCAGCAAGGGCTTTCGCAATGTAGTTTGGGATGCGCATCAGCCTGATGAGCAGACGGTGGATTTGTATTATCTTTCGGCGGATGGCGAGGAGGGCTATCCGGGTAACCTGAACGTGCAGGTTCGCTACACACTAACCGACGAGTCTGAACTGAAAATCGACTATATCGCAACGACGGATAAGGCCACCGTCATAAACCTGACCAACCATGCCTTTTTCAATCTGGCCGGCGAAGGCCAGGGCGATGTGCTCGATCACGAACTCCAGATCGCAGCGGATCAGTATACGCCGGTCGACTCTACGGCCATCCCCTCCGGCGAGTTCCTGCCGGTTGACGGCACTCCTTTTGATTTTAAAATGGCCCGCAAAATCGGCGAACGCATTCATGAACAGAACGAGCAATTGCGCTATGGCAAAGGCTATGATATCAATTTTGTGCTCAACAGAACCGGCCCGGGGCTGCAGTACGCAGCCAGGGTTCATGAACCCGTAACCGGCCGAGTCATGGAGGTGTACACCACGGAACCAGGCCTGCAGCTTTATACGGGTAACAATCTCGGCGAC
>CAZISM010000229.1:0-5996 GCA_964541895.1 uncultured Cytophagia bacterium | reverse complement strand
TGCCGGTCCATATCGATGCCGGCGTCGACTTTTGGCAGGAACAGGGTGAGCCGCATCGCCCGGCCGGTGAAAATCTGCTGGTTATCATCGGTCAGGATTTGGACGAGGAGGAGATACGAGCCCGATGGGAAGAATTGCATTCTATCCTGGAGAGATAATTGTATGAAAATCGGTAAAATTCTCATCTCGATGGTTGTACTTGTTGTGCTGGTCTTGATCGTTGTCCTCTGGTGGCGCTACTATTTTGTCTTTGGCGAAGGGGTCAAGGCGGGCAATCTGAACTTTATCGTCAGAAAGGGATATGTTTTTAAAACCTGGGAAGGCCGTATCATTCAGACCGGCTTTAAGACGCCCACGCCCGGGGGTCTGCAGAGCAACGAATTCGAATTCAGTGTGGCTGAAGACAGCACCGCGCGCAGGCTGGAACGTGCCAGCGGCCGCTTCGTCGAAGTCCGTTATAAAGAGTATTTCAATCCGCTGCCCTGGCGGGGGATGAGCAAGTATGTGGTGACCGAGGTGCTGAGGGTGGAAGACGAAACCCAGGGGAACACGTTGCCGTTCTAGCCCAAGTTATCCGCGAATGGACGCGAATGAACGCTAAGGGGTGTGGGTGCGGGCCATTCGTTTCCATTCCAGTTTCGGGGATCCGAAGTTGAGCAAAACCCCAACCGGTTTTCCTGTCGCTTTCAGGTAGTTAAGGAGCTGTGCTTCATCGATAGAAGTAAGCTGCCTGATCGCTTTGATTTCAAGGATCACCTGTTCGTAACAAACAAAGTCTGCGATATACTCCTTGGAGAGTCTTTTGCCCTTGTAAAAAATTCGAATAGGAGCCAATGCTGCAAAAGGAATCTTGCGCTCTGCGAGCTCGAATTGCAAAGCCTCCTGATACACCGCTTCTAGAAATCCAGAGCCTAATTCGCTGGACACAGCCATCGCAGCTCCGACAATGGCGTACACTTCATCCTTCAGAAGCAATTCGCGTTCATTCGCGTGCATTAGCGGTTCCCCCCTGTTTTTTAATTTATCCGCGAATGGACGCTAATGAACGCTAAGGGGTGTGGGTGCGGGCCATTCGCGTGCATTAGCGGTTCCCCCCTTTTTTTAATTTAGCCGCGAATGGACGCGAATGAACGCTAAGAGTTGCCCACGGCCACTACACCCCATTCAATTGAAAACACATCAACCTCGAACATCCATTCACATCCATTCGCGGAGCCTGGCGTTGGCTAGAACGGCAGCTCGTAGGTCAGGTTGAGCTCTTTTTTCACCTGGCGCATGTCTTTTTCCAGGCTTTCATTCAGGGGCACGCCGCGTTTCGGCACGATCTGTTCCCAATCATACTCTTTTTCACCAGCGGTATAAATCCTCGCCTCGCCGGGCAGCTTGCCGGAGCTGCGAATGGAGCGCACCAGATCGCCGGCCAGTTTTTTAAACTGATCCGGTTCGAGAAAATGGGCGATATCCATGGCGATAAAAAAATGGCCGAGATGATGGGGTGTTTTTTTGCCGTCCTCGTCCACGCCGGAGAGCGCCCAGCCGAACGGCCCGCCGTTGAACACCGAGGACAGGATCTCCACCATCATGGCCAGTCCATAGCCTTTATAACCGGCCAGCTCTTCGCCCTGTCCGCCCAGGGGCAGCAGCGAGGCGGCCTTGCCGTCGAACAGCTTTAACAGCGTGGTGGCGTTGAGCACATTTTGGCCCTCTTGGTCGATGGCCAATCCGGGCGGCACCGGCTTTTCTTTTCGTTCCAGCACTTCGATCTTGCCGCGCTGGACGATGGAGGTGGCCATGTCCAGGCAAAAGGGGCCGCCTTCGTCCGTGGGCACGGCAAAGGCGATGGGATTGGTGCCGAACATGGGATCGGCGCCAAAGGTCGGTGAAATGGACGGACGGGCGTTGGTAAAGGCCATGCCGGCCATATTCTCTTTGGCGGCCATGAGCGGATAATAGCCGGCGATGCCGAAATGGCTGCTGTTGCGCACCGATACGGCGGCAATGCCGCTCTGCCGGGCCTTGTCCATGGCCAGGCGCATGGAACGATAGGCGATGACGTGGCCCATGCCGTCGTGCCCGTCCACCACCGCTACGCCGGGCGATTCCCGTACGATTTCAAAATGGGTGACCGGGTTGAGAATGCCGCTGCGGATGCGGTCGATATACATTTTAAAGCGGCCGATGCCGTGCGATTCGATGCCGCGCAGATCGGAACGAATCAGAACATCCACCACAATGTCCGTATCCGCGATCGGTACGCCGACGGCCCGGAACGCTTCGGTCATGAATTGTCGCAACTGTTCAACGGAAATAAAAATGTCTGACATGGTTCCACCTTTTGGTTTGCAGTGAGGACATACGTGCGCATCAGCGGCGGCGCCGCCTTCATGGTCGCGGTTACAGCTCGTTGATCTTTTGCCGGATCAGTTCCAGTGCGACCCCTTCCGCCTCGGCGGATTCATGGTCCAGCAGTTCGCGGACTTCGGCGGCGATCTCTGCGGAAAACGCCTCCAGATCCGGGTCGTTTGCGGCGATCTCTTCATAGTCGTCGGCGATTTCGGCGATAAAATTTTCCCGGAACGGCGTGGTCGTCTGCTCGCGATCCACCAGAGCCAGGGTGCGATTGATGATCTCGAAATAGATCAGCCGGCTGTAGCGCCACTTGCCGGTACTGCGCAACAGCTTGGCGCGCGCAAACAGTATCTGGCAGGCGTCGATGATGTGTTGAGGTTTGATTTTGTGAGAATGGGGAAAATCAAAAATATCGGCCACTTCTTCACGAATGGCGGTCACGTCGTCGACGTTGACCGGCGTGATAAAAAACTGTGACAGTTCGGGGAATACCTCGACCAGGTTGATGATGATATCGACCAGAGTATTTTTTTCCTGGCTGCGGATGGACTTGCGCAGGTCCTGATAGTTGATGAAGGTGCTGGCCTCGTTCAACCAGCACAGCAGCACGGCGACCTGATGCTCGCAATGCCCGCTGCCGGCGGCGCAGGTGCAGCGGCCAAAGAGCTTTTCGCCCTCCACGATCATCTCGACGCGATATTTGTCCTTGCCCTTGACGATCGCCTGCAGACCGTACAACGTTTGGAAGCGATGACGGACCAGTCCGCCCTCATACACCTGTTCACCCAGGCGGTAGATTTCCGGTGTGGCGTAGGTTTTGACATCCAGCGGTGTGAGGCGCGACGGCATGACGATATCCCTTCCTTATAAATGCTTGCTGCGGGGATGATACCCTAGGCTTTTCCGACGGGCATCCGTTTCAGCTCACGCACTTTAAGCACGATCGATTTGAGGATTTCCTTGTCTTTGCTGCTGTCCCCGCCACGGAGCGCTTCACCGCCGGACGGCTCTGCGATATCCCTGGCGACAAACGCCACTGGCGCAACCCCGATGCGCACTTCCAGCAGATCCTGTTTCAGAATCAGGAGCAGCTGGCCATCCTGTTCCCTGACGTCCTTGATCTCTTCCCAGGGCAGGTAATCAAAACGGGCGGCAAACGGCTCTGCGGGCGTTCCCAGCCGCTCCGCCAGCGGAATGTGTCCGATCACCGGCCGCACCATCACCAGCGCCCGCTCGGTGAGACGGACCTCTGAGCCAAAGACGACATATATAAAGTAGGAATTGGCAACGCCAACGACTAAAATGACCAAAAAGGTGATGCGACTCAGCAGCAGGGCCTGCTCAAAAATCCCCAGGGCGGTGCAGAGGATGGATGCAAAAATACCGCCGATAAAAGCCGCCAGAATCCATGACAAGATCTTGTAATAGAAACGGCGCGTATCGCGATGACGCCAGCGAAAAACAGTGTTGCCGAAATTCATGGATTTGGATTTGTGCCAAAATTTCATTCCGATCGTACTCCTTTGCAGATGTCCGTCATGACCGCCGCTCGAGATCCATTTTTGTTTTCACCAAGCCGGAACGGTTCGGCCGCACCCGTCGCTCCCGTCAGATTCAATATACAGAATTTGCAGGACTTTTTCCAAACGATTTTCTACTCTACCTTGACCAGGCGGAATTCACCGCTGCCCTGACGGTCTACAAAGATATATTTTTTCGCCAGGCGGGTGTACACCCAGATCTCGACCGCCGGCATGCCGATTTCCGCCGCCTGCCGATCCACATTGTCAGGGGTGCCGTTGCGCATCAGCACGCGTCCGCGATCCGACCGCCACCCTTCCTGGCCGGAGATCATTTCGCTGAAATTGTTGTTGGCAAAATCGATTCGGTTGAAAAACTCTTCGCGCAGTTCGTTGCGCTCGGTGCCGGGCGTGGGATCCCGCTCCAGCCAGAACCGGTCGAACAGCTTTTGCCGTTCTTCCGCCGCAGCCGAGCGCATGCGGCTGGCAGCTCCGCCCGGCGCCACCAGCGCGAGCTGCTCGATGGCCACATCGATGTTGCCGCTCTGCAGCGGCATCCGGCCCCACTGGATGTAAAATTTGCGCTCCGCGCGCACCTGCACTTTGCCCGACTGCACGGTGATCACCAGCCGGTATTCACCCGGCTTTTTGATCAACGGCTTGAGGGCGAGGCATTGCGCCGTCCGCGCCTCCGCCACCATGCGATAACTCTTTTCAGCGATGCCTTCGCCGTTGCCGGCAAAAAGCGCATAGCGAACGGTCAGGCTGTCCGGCGACGGCGCACCGTACACTTCAAAATAGGCACCGACCTCCGACGTATCACCTTCAAAGGTTTCGCGCAGATTGGGCGTAAAGTCATGGAGCAGACCGGAGGTGCAGGACAGCCGATCCGCCAGCACCACGTCGCTGATCTGCAGCGACGGCTTGGTGAAATCCATCACCTTGAGCGAAATCAGGCGATCCATGCTTTTGGGCGCATCCGGATCCTGCAGTTCGATCTTGTATTGATAGTCGTCCGGCGCCAGCGTGAAAACGAATTTATGATAGATGGGGCCGCGCCGGCTGTTGGTGGAGTGGAAATCCTGCACGCTGACGGTGTCGCGGGCGCTCTGAAAGGACACCACCTCTTTCTTCTTGTTGTAAAAGACGATGTTCAGCTCGTAGCGGGCGCGATACCAGCGATCGGACATCCTGACAAAACTCAACACATCGTTCACCAGCGCCACATGAAACTCTACGATGGTCCTGCTGCGATCGGTCACATCGGCAAACTCGTAGGCGCGATAGGCCAGCAATTCCCGGCCGTAGGGATTGTGCGGCCGGCCGCCTTCCGCTCGTCCCATGCCCCCCTCCATTTGTCCATGGACGAGAGCATTGTAACCCAGCAGGAGCAATACTCCGCAACGCATCAGCGGCAATCGTGTTTTCATAGTCTGGTTCCTGTATCCTTACCCGGATAAATGCCAATTTCTGCAGGGCGGCCAGCCTGGTCGTCCCGCACTTTTAATTTACAAACAAACATAAATAGGTATTACTGCAGCACGTCCAGCACCTGCATGGCAATGTCGTATTTATCCTTGCTGAACGGCGGCATGAGATAGAGCCCTTTGACCTGCGGCAGCTGCCTGATCTCGAGAATGGCCTTGCGGGCGATGTCGATGCCGATGCGGCGCGCCTGCTCCGCATCGGCCGCTGCGGCCATCGCCTGAACAATGGGCCCGGGAACGGTCACGCCGGGCACTTCGTTATTGAGGAATTCCACCGTACGATAGGTGATCAGCGGCATGATGCCGGCCAGCACCGGGACCTTTATATCCGGCACCCGTTCAAAGAAACGGATCAGTTGGGCCACGTCAAAGACCGGCTGGGTCAGAATATACTCGGCGCCGGCCTCCACTTTTTGATACAGCCGTTTGATTTCCAGCTCGAGATCCAGCGAACCGGGATTGGCGCCCACGCCGACATGCCAGCCGGTGGGCCGGCCGATAAAGTTGCCGGCCACATCGTAGCCGCGATTAAGACCGCTGAGCATCCGGCACAGGCCGATGGAATCCACGTCAAACACGGCCGTGGCATCGGGATAATCGCCCAGCTTGGGCGGATCGCCGGTGATGGCCAGGATGTTGC
>CAZISM010000228.1:0-6077 GCA_964541895.1 uncultured Cytophagia bacterium | reverse complement strand
GAGGTGTACGGACTGCTGGGTCCCAATGGGGCTGGTAAAAGCACTACGATCAATATGCTGTGCGGGTTGTTGTTGCCGGATCAAGGCGAGATCGTGTTCAACGGTATTCGCCTGGATCCTGATGACCCGGCCACGCGGGCACGGATCGGCGTATGCCCGCAGGAGATCGTTCTATGGCCGAAGTTGACCTGTCTCGAGCAGCTGCAGTTCATGGCCTGCATGTACAAGGTGCCCGCTCGCACAGCCGCGGCAACCAGCCTGAAATTGCTGCAGGATCTCGGCCTGTATGATAAACGACATAAACTGGCGCAAACCCTTTCCGGTGGCATGCAGAGGCGTCTCAACATCCTGATGGCGCTTGTGCATAACCCTGATATTGTAATTCTGGATGAACCGGAGGCGGGATTGGATCCGCAGAGTCGGGTGCTGGCACGGGACTATATCCGCAACCTGGCGCGACATAAAACAGTGCTCTTTACGACGCACAACATGGACGAAGCGGACCGCCTGTGCGATCGTGTGGCGATCATGGATCATGGCTCTATCCTGTGCGTGGACTCGCCGACGCAGCTGAAGCATCAACACGGCAATTCCAGAATTCTGGAATTATGGCTGAGCGCGAGCGAGGCGCCGGAATCGCTGCTTGCGGCTTTCGCCGGGCACGGATTGACCATCCGCCCTCTCCCCCATGTTTTGATCATGAGCAAAGAAAACATTTTTGCCGACATCCCGTTTATTCTGCACGAGTGTTCGCAACAGCAGGTGCACATCAGCGAAATGAAAATGCGGGAGAATACCCTGGAAGATGTCTTTATCGCACTCACCGGCAGGAGATTACGGGAATGAAAATCTGGCACATCTTTCGCAAAAGCCTGCTTGAACAGATACGCGACCCGGCCTCCCTGAGCATGGTGATCTTTTTATGCCCTTTCTTCGTCCTGCTCTACTGGATGATGTCCAGCGGCGGTTCCACCACGTATAAAATAGTGGTGATCAACCACGACAAGCCGCCGGCCGGGCAGACCGTATCAGCCGGCGCTCAGGTCATCAGCGCCATCCGGGAGATGAAATACCCCAACGGCCCTGCCATGGCGGTTGTTGAACAGGCCAACGATCGGCCGACAGCAGAGCTGGCGCTGCGCAACCGCAAAGCGGCGGCGATGCTCATTCTTCCGGAGGATCTGTCCCGGACGTTGCTCTCGGCAACACCTCGCGGCGATGCCGTTCAAACCAGCGTCATCATTACCGGCGACATGGCCAATCCCGCCTACACCGTGGCCTCCATCCTGGCATTGACGGCAGTGGACAACGTCACCCAGTCGCTATCCGGTTACAAGGGACCGGTCGGATGGAAGGAAGAATTTATTTCGCAGAGCAAACCGCGCACGGAATTTGAAGTGTATGTTCCGGGATTGCTGGTGCTGTCGGTGTTGATGCTCCTCTTCACTACCGCCCTTGCTATCGTGCGCGAGCGGGAATTCAAGACACTGCGCCGCTTTCGTCTCTCGCGGGCATCCGCCTTTGATCTGCTCGCGGGCATCAGCCTGACCCAGATCGTCATCGGGTCAGTGTCCATACTGCTCACTTTTTACGCCGCCATAGCTTTGGGATTTCGCTGCATCGGCTCGCTGGGATCGGCCATGATCGTTGGCGTCCTCACCGTCGGTTCTGTCATCGCTTTCGGCATCATCACGGCCTGCTTTTGCCGAAATGCCACAGGTGTCCTTACCATCGGTACGTTGCCGTTTTTCCTCATGATGTGGTTCACCGGTGCGGCCATGCCCTTGCCGCGCGCTACGCTGATCACCGTGGCGGGTCGGGAAATCGCGTTTAATGATCTGCTGCCGCCCACGCATGCTGTAATCGCCATGAACAAGATCGTCTCGCTGGGAGCCCCTTTAGCCGAGGTGATGCCGGAATTGATGGTGATGATGGTGTTGACGGCCGTTTATTTTGCCCTGGGTGTGGCGCTGTTCAAAAAAACACAATTGCAGCATCTCGCCTGATGCGCACCACCTTACCATCGTAAGCCGAAGCGGCGGGCTATAGCCGCTGTAACCTGTTGATAATCCGGAGGTACCATGCAGTTTCGTTTCAGAGTTCTCCTCTTCCTGCCTTTGTTCTTTTTGCCCAGGGCATGGGCGCTTACCGGCGCTCTCGATCTCAGCCAGGCAACACTCGTCAGTCTGACGAAGCAATCGGCTGTGGCCTCAACAGTGCTCTGCGAGGAAATGCAACGTCGGACTGGTATCCAGCTAAAGACCGGCAAACGCTGGCCCTCAGGCCCCAAAGCCGTAATCGTCATGAGCGGTCCCACACTGCCGGCAGACACACCGAGTTGGCTGCGCGACCAGGCCAGCCGGCTTGTTCCGGCCGGCGCAGAGGGGTTTGGCCTTTACCTCACCACCGAACCGCAACCGGTGGCGTTGATTATCGCCAACGACGAACGCGGATTCTTGTATGGAATCGGCAAACTGCTGCGTCTTGGACATATCAAAAAAGGATCTGCCGGCTGGCAGGCGCCCTTTACGGCGGTCGAGACGCCGCAGTATCTCATTCGCGGCCATCAACTGGGCTACAGGCCGAAAACAAACAGCTATGACGCCTGGAGCGTTGCCCAATTCGATCGTTATATCCGCGAATTGGCGCTGTTCGGCGCCAACAGCATCGAAATCATGCCGCCGCGGACAGACGATGATCCGCAGAGCGTGCACATGACCGTGGCGCCGATGACGATGATGATCGCCCAATCCGGCATCGCCGGAAAATACGGCCTGGATGTTTGGATCTGGTATCCCAACATGGGCAAAAATTACAGCCACCCCGATTCCATTAAAAAAGAGCTGGCGGAGCGGGAAACGGTATTTCGGCAATTGCCCAGGGTGGATGCGGTGTTTGTGCCCGGCGGGGATCCGGGAGATTTGCATCCGGACGAACTATTTGCCTGGCTGCAGCAAATGGCCGGCGTATTGCACACCTATCATCCTGCAGCCAAAATCTGGGTTTCTCCGCAGGCCTTCAAACCCACCACAGACTGGATGGAATCGTTTATCTCGCACACCAACAGAAAATATTCCTGGTTCGGCGGCGTGGTGTTTGGACCGTGGGTGCCGATCACGCTTCCGGACCTGCGCAAAGCGGTGCGTACCGATATTCCCATTCGACACTATCCGGACATCACCCACAGCCTCAGTTGCCAGTTTCCGGTGCCGCAATGGGATCTGGCCTTTGCCATGACTCTGGGACGCGAATGCTACAACCCGCGCCCCCTTGATGAAAAGCATATTCACAACCTCCACGCCCCCTTCTGCGAGGGCAGCCTCAGCTATTCCGAAGGCATCAACGACGATGTCAACAAATTCGTTTGGAGCGATCAGGACTGGAATCCGGAGACGCCGGTGATGGAAACGCTGCGCGACTATGCCCGGTTGTTCATCGATCCGGATCATGCCGACGATTTGGCACTGGCCTTTATGAATCAGGAAAAGAACTGGCGCGGACCTCTGTTGCGCAACGAATCCGTCACCACCACACTGCAGCAGTGGCAAGCGCTGGAAAAAAATGCACCGGCCGCGGTGTTGAGCAATTATCGCTTTCAGATGGGCCTGCTGCGCGCCTATTATGATGCCTACATTCAACGCCGGCTGGCGTTCGAAACCGAACTTGAGCACAAGGCTATGGACGTGCTGCGTCAAGCCCGGGCCGACGACGCCCGCCTTGCGGCGGAAAAAGCCATGGCGATTCTGCTGCAAGCCAGAAACCAGCCGCCGGCGGCAGAATGGAGAGATCGCTGCGTGGCTCTCGCCGATTCGGTGTATAAAAATATCGGCTCCCAGCTCACGATTAAAAAACATCATGCCATGTCCGGACGCGGTAATTTCATGGACAACATCGACATCCCGCTCAACGACGCCATATGGCTGCTGGCCGGCCTCAAATCGGCGCTGGCACAGCCCGGGAACGACCCCTGCTTTAAAAGCATTGCCGGGATTTTGCATAGAACCGATCCCGGTCCCGGCGGCTACTATGACAACCTGGGCTCACCCTCCTCCTGGACGCGTGTAGGGACACCGCTGCAATGGGATCAGGATCCGGGCGGACTGTCGTTTGCACAGCTCCATTTCGGCGTCGGATTGCAGGGCGAAGAGTGGGTTCACGAGGTGGTTGCCAACGGCTTTGAAGGCCGGCCGACGCCACTGGCCTGGGCCAAGCAGGTCGGCACCCATTACGGCACGCCCCTGCAATTAAAGTATGACCATCTCGACCCCACGGCTTCGTATCGAATCCGCGTGGCCTATACCGGCCGATTTCGTGCTTCCATAAAACTGGTCGCGGATGACTCTTGTCTGGTGCATGATTATACCCGCACGGGAGTGGATCCGGCCCTGGAATTCGATGTGCCGCCGGCTGCCACCCGGGACGGCTCCACCACCCTGACGTTTCTGTGCGCGCCCGGTGAGCGCGGCACCCAGATCGCAGAAATATGGTTATATAAAAACTAGTCCGCACAGGAACAGCGATGCAAAACGAAATGGCAGATCAAGAACAGAATGTAAAGCACCCCAAGGGATTGCCGGTGCTGTTTACCATCGAAATGTGGGAGCGCTTTGGTTTTTATATCATGTCCTCGATTTACGTCCTTTACATGGACAAAACGCTTCACTTTAACGGCAAAACCATCGGCTCGCTTTACGGTCTTTTCCTTTTTGCCTCCTACATGTTCCCCATTCTCGGCGGCTGGTTGGGCGACCGTTGGCTGGGCCGCTGGCGCACCATCCATACAGGAGCGTGGTGTATGCTGCTGGGGTATATCGCCCTGGGAGTGTCAGGACCCGAACGGCTGTCGTATTTTTATGCAGGACTGGCCCTGGTCTCCTTTGGCACCGGCATGTTTAAAGTCAACATGTCGGCCATGCTGGGGAGTCTGTACCGGGAGCGGCCGGCCATTCGTGATGCCGGGTTCAACATTTATTACATGTCGGTCAATCTGGGAGCCACGTTGGGACCGTTGGCTGCAAACGTGCTCGGCTTTCTCTACAACGATTATCACTTTTCATTTTGGGCCGCGGCCGGCGGCCTCTGCCTTGCTTTGCTGCTTCTGCACACCGGTAAGGCCAAGCTGCCGATGGTGGAGTCAAACACAACCATTATGTCGGCGACACCGGCCGGTCCTGGTATGTCGCGCAGGGAATTCTGGCAGCGCGTTTTGACCCTGGTGGTGCTGTATCTGATCGCCAGCCTCTTCTGGGTTCCCTATTATCAGAACGGCATGGCCATGACGCTGTTCGCCGATCGTTCTACCACAGCCTACGCCTGGCTTCGGCCGGAGATTTATATCATGTTCAACGCCGCGTTCATCCTTCTTTTCACGCCGGTGCTGCTGGCCCTGTTTCGCCGCTGGCGTGACCATGGCCATGAACCCGAAACGCCGGTAAAAATTTTGCTTGGTCTGGTATTCATGGGCCTGTCCATGCTGATCATGGCGTGGGCTTCGCTGGCCGGGGGCGACGCCGATGCTTCCGTCATGTCGCCGCTCTGGCTGGTTGCCACCTATGTGGTTATCACCCTTGCTGAAATTCTGGTGTCGCCTATGGGACAGTCGTACGTGGCCAAAGTAGCGCCGCCGCAGATTCAGGGTTTGATGTTCGGCGGCTGGTATGGGGCGACCGCTATCGGCGCACTTTCATCAGGACTCTTTGGCCGTTTCTATGAACAGACGGCGCATCACAACTATTTTCTGATCCTGGCGATGGTGTCGCTGCTGGCGGCGGTGTTGCTGGCACTCTTTATGAAAAATCTCAAACGGTTTGCACACTAACAAGGCTTAAAGTATGGCTCTTTCATTCAGCGATCGTTTCCGCAACAGAGAATTGGTATTCGGCTCTGCCATCGTGTCCACCTCACCGCTATGGCCGCCGCTGCTCAAGCGGTGCGGAGTGGATTTCGTATTCCTGGACGGCGAGCACATGCCGTTGGGGCGTGCGGAACTGGCGCAGATGTGCCAGATCTATCGGGCGTTGAACGTGGCCCCGATCGTGCGTTTGTACAAACCGGATGGCTATGAAGCGTGCAAGGCG
>CAZISM010000227.1:0-6103 GCA_964541895.1 uncultured Cytophagia bacterium | reverse complement strand
CGGGCTTGATGTATTGCATGGTGTCATAAATCGCCAGGCCGGCGGTGACATAACCACCCGGACTGTTGATGTACATGAACACATCTTTTTCCGGATCCTCGGCTTCCAGGAACAGCAACTGCGCAATGGCCAGCGAAGCCACGGCATCGTCGATCGCCGAACCGATGAAGACGATGCGTTCCTTCAGCAAACGGGAAAAAATATCATAGGCGCGTTCGCCGCGCCCGGTTTGTTCGATTACAATCGGTACCAGACCCA
This sequence comes from uncultured Cytophagia bacterium, assembly GCA_964541895.1. GTDB lineage: Bacteria > Zhuqueibacterota > Zhuqueibacteria > Residuimicrobiales > Residuimicrobiaceae > CAZISM01. The sequence goes on along the minus strand of CAZISM010000227.1, from coordinate 5,845 downwards.
TCACTTACTCCTCTGACTGCTCTTCCGATTCATTGCCCTGACCGTGCTGATGTTTGCTCCAGGACTCGTGCACCTCCTGAACCACCGCTTCCTTGATCAGCAGATCGTATACTTTCTCTTCTTCCATACCATCTTTGAAACGCCGCAGGAGCTCTTCCTTATTCCGCAGCTCCTGGACGTGCTGTTCGCCTTTTTCACCCGTCGCCGCAATGGCCGACAGCCGCGTCTCCAGCTCTTCATCGGTGATCGTAAACTGAAAATCCCTGATCAATTGTTCGCGCAACAGAATCCACTTGACGCTGCGAATGGCCATGGGCCGAAAGATGCTGCGCAGCTGCTCGACATCCATTTTGCTCTTGCTGCGTTTGCGCGTGTCTTCTACCACGGCTTCCAGGTATTTTTCCAACATGGAGGGCGGCACCTGCACCGAATTTCGCTTGATCAACTCGTCTTCCAGGGCCTGGCGGAAATGGGACATGCTGTCGGACTGGGCCTGCGCCTGCAGCCGCGCCATGATATCCGCCCTCACCGCCTCCATGGATTCATACGGGCCCAGATCCCTGGCGAATTCATCATCCAGCGACGGCAAGCGCCGCTCCTTGATCTCCTTGACCTGGACCTGATAAATAATGTGCTCGTCCTGCTGCACCTCCAGCGTTGCCGTGGCCGGTTTCTCGTTGGTCACGCGCACGCGCCGCTCTTCGCCGGCTTTGACGCCGATCAACTGCTCGGTGATCTCGTCCCCTTCCTTGAGCTCGATGACACGATCGTCGAGTTTTCGCCCCAAGACCGGCACACCGGTCCGGTCCAGTTCCTGCAGATCGCAGATGACAAAATGGCCGGTCTGCGCTTCGCCGTCCACATTGTGCACCATGGCGTTCTGCTGCTGCAAGCGCTGCAACGTCTTTTCCACGTCTTCTTCGGTCACGTCAAAAACGATACGCTCCACCGGCATGCCGCTTAAGCCGGTCACTTCGATAATCGGCCGGATATCGAAATGAAATTCAAAGCCGAGGCCGGCCTGCTCGTCGAACGTTATATTCTGCACCTCGGGCGAGCTGAGGAAATCGAATTCGTTTTCCTTGAATATCTGCTGATACGCCTGCGAGATGAAAGGATTAAAGGCTTCGGCCTCAACCTGCTTGCCGTACATTTTTTTCACCAAATGGGCAGGCACTTTGCCTTTGCGAAACCCTTCAATACGAATATTCTTCAGGCTGGCATAACGCTCGTCCAGCGCCGGCTTGACCTCCACGGCCGGCACGGTCACAGAGATGACGTTATGCCAATTATCACCACGTTGGATCTGGTATTCCAAATTTCACCTCGTTCTTTAATGAGACAAAAAAGGCCGAGCCACGGCCCGGGAAGAGGCCAGGTGACTCTCTTGCAGGCCCAAAGCATCGGCTACCGGTGCGAGAGGGGGGACTCGAACCCCCAAGTCTTTAGGACACTAGATCCTAAGTCTAGCGCGTCTGCCAATTCCGCCACTCTCGCAATTTGGCAAACAAAAATTTAGATATTTTTTCCCTGAATTGCAAACGCTTTTTCATGGGGTTCTCCCTGTAAAACCGTACGATAGGCCGCATGATAACGCTCTATTACTCCTTGTACATCATGAAGTTGGACATAGCTCAATCCGTTGCGGATCAGCCGCTGCCGCAGCGGCTCGTCCCGCAGCAGCCGGTCGATTTGCCGGGCCAGCATGGCCGGATTTCCGGGCTCGGTGAACAGCAGCTGCTCGCCATCGCGCATCACGGCCGCCAATCCGCCCACAGGCGTGGCGACCACCGGCAGGCCGCAGGCCATGGCCTCCAGAACCACGACCGGAAAGCCCTCACTGAAAGAGGGTAAAACCAGAACCGCGCTCTGCTGCAACAGCGCGAGTTTTTCTTCATACCCGACCCAGGTGCGAACCTGCACCTGTGCCGTCGAACCCTTCTCATCGACTGCGCGCCGCACCTTGTCCACTTCGTGGTCGCCGCAGAGAACGAAGGAGCATTGGGGATGGTTGGGCCGCAGCAGGGGGACCGACCGGATAATATCGTACACCCCCTTGCCCTTTAACAAGGCGCCGAGAAACAACACCTGCTGCTTTCGTGGTTGCGTCGAAAAAGGATACTTGCGCAAATCAATGGGATTGGGCAAAAAGAGCAGCGGCGTTGCCGGCAAGACGGTACGGAAGCGCTCGATCAAAGCCGGATTAGCAAAGGCGATGGCATCGGCTTTGCTCAGCAGGATGTTCATCCATCGCCGGATCCAGCGCGGCTGCTTCTGCCAGTACTCCCAGAAATGGCTGGGATGAACGTGCAGCAGAAGCCGGGTGTGAAAAACGCGGCAGGCGAGGATATAAGGCACCTTGCGCCAAAAACTCATATCAGAGGAAAAATGAATGTGCGCCAATGACGGCTTTTGCCGGCGCAGGAAAGAAAGAAAGAGGCCCCACTGTCGAATCGCAGAAACCAGCTTGTCCTTCTGCGAACCGTCACCGCAGGAAGAGTGGTAGACGATCTCGCCGCTGAAAAAGCCGGCGGACGCCAGCGTCTGCAGCACGGTAGCCACGCCGCCGCGCCGCTCTTTGGACAAACTGACAACGATTATCTTTTGCCTGGTCATGCGCTGCGTGCATGAAAAGAGTGTACCTGTTTATACAACTCGAGCAACCGCTGGTAATGATGCTCCGGTGCAAACAGCCGCTCCGCTTTGGCCCGGCCGTTGCGTCCCATAGCCACGGCACGCTCCGGATCGTCGATCAGCGATTGCACCCGGCCGACAAACTCGGGCAGATTGCCCGCCTGAAAGGTGAATCCGTCCACGCCCTCCTCGATGAGCTCCGGAATGCCGCCGAGGCGGCTGCCGATCACGGCCTTGCCCAGCGACAACGACTCATAGATGACCAGCGGTGAATTGTCGTGCCATTCCGAAGTCACCACCGTGAACCGCGCTTTCGCCACCAGCTCTTTCAATGCCTCGCCGAACTGGTATCCCATAAAACGGACATGACTGAGACCCTGCTGCCGGGCCAGCTCTTTCAGCTCCGCTTCCATGGGGCCGGTGCCGCAGATATAGAGTTGGCTGTTGCGGATCTGCGCTGCCGCCTGCAACAGGAAACGCACCCCCTTTTCATGCGTCAGTCGGCCCATAAAAATATAATAGTCCGAAGGTTCATAACAGGGTTTGTAGGCGGCGACATCCAGCGTGTAGGGCTGCACCACAATGGTCTTGTCGCCATAGCCGTATTGACGCATCTTGTCGGCCAGGAATTGGCTGGGAGAAATGAACAGATCGACATGACGGTGATAGCTCTTGAGCCATTTGTGCAGCGTGGCCTCCATGGCCACCAGAAAACTGGCGGGATAGGAATTTCTGAAACACTTTTTCCAGACGCTGCGAAAGAAGCGGCGGCCCTGGCAGGCTTCACAGAGCCGGCCCTGCCCGTCCAGCAGAATATAGTTGGGACACACCAGCTTGTAGTCGTGCAACTCCATCACCACCGGCAGACGATGGGCTTTTAACGTATGCAGCACGGCCGGCGACAAATGGTGGTAGATGCTGTGCACGTGCGCCAGATCAGGCTGCGCATCACGAATCAAACGGTCCAGCTGCTGTTGGGCGTTGCGATTGTAGCATACGCGCGCCACCCGTCGCGCCAGCGCCAGGGGCTTGAAGCGGACCTCCCACAGTTGCTCCGGGTTGAAATGGTCGGCAAAATAGTTCTGATACTCCGAATGCTGGTTGCGCGGATGATGCATGGAAAAGGGAATCACCTCGTGCCCCTTTTCCTCCAGCAGCCGTGTCTGATTGAACAGATAACGCTCTGCCCCGCCCTCGATGTAATGAAATTTGTGTACGGTGAGTATTCGCATACACCCTCACCTGGAGGAGGCCGGCGGTGCGAACAGCAGCACCTGGCATTTTTTGTGATCATAGGTGCCAAGCAGCGAACGCTGCGCCAGCAAACGGTTCTTGAGCGCCAGCATGTCTTCACTGGGCCAGTTATGACAAAACGCCACCCAGAGCCGGCCGGGGACCTTTTCCACCACCTCGAACTGCTTTTCATACTCCGCCAGGCGGTTGCGATGCTCGTTGCCATAGATCACATACAACGTTCCTCCGCCTGTATTTTTGATCGGGTACTGATCCAGGTATCCGGGCTGATGATCCGTGGCATAGATATAAAACGGCAGAATGGCGCCCCAATGTAAAAATACCGTGTCCTGATCCTGTGCATGATCCATGAGATCCCGCATGGCCCGGTCCACCTTGCGGCCGCCGCCGAAACGGAGGTGCCACGAATCGTTGATGTTGAGAACCGAAAGCACAAGGCTGGCAAGGACAAACAGCGCCAGGAACGGCTTGGCCAACACGGGCTGCCGGTTGGCCAGCTTTTCATAGACCAGCTGTACGCCTCCCGTCAGCATCACGATCCAGGCGGGAAGGATGAACGAGATCACCCGGTACGCCTGCAACGGAAACAGATCCGCAAATGAACCCAGCACGATAAAGAGCCAGGGCAGAATAAACGCGATCGGTGCAAAATAGTTTTTGCTCCTGAGGCTCTGCCACAGCCAATAGAGAATCAGCAGGTTGGCAACGCTCCCGAAGAGCCAGTTGTCCCGGAAAAAGAACGCAGAGATTCTGACCGTATGCAACACCGCCCGGGCCAGGTACTTGCCCCAATAGATGAGGTTGCCGGCCTGGGACCAATCAAACAGCTGCAATCCCGAGTGGGAAATGTGTTCGATAAAGTTAGGATTTTTAATAGCTTGCTGCACAATAAGCACATAGAGCCCAAGTGCGGAAACAGCGATCAGCGCGACCGCCGCGGCCAAGACTTGCCAATAACTCTTTTTATCCTGGCCGGCAGGCGCAAACGGACGAAATCCGTAAAGAAAGAGTCCGGCAAAAATCGCGGCCGTGGTAAACACCACGCCAAAAGCGAACCAGATCCCGACGGCCGAGATGATGGCCAGCCACATCGCATCGCGGCTGCGCTGCTGCGTCAGAAAACGCCAGGCAAAAATATATTGCAGCGAACAGAACAGCACATCCGCCGTATAGTGCTTCATGGATTTGGTAAACTCGAACATCTGGTTGCTGGCCAGGGCCGTCAGAATCAGCGCGAGCCAGGCAAAGGAGGAGCGGTGAAAGGTTTTATACATGGCAAACACGAGCCAGACGCCCACTACGCCCAACAGAGCCGGCCAAAATCGGAACGCCAGATGCAATTGGTCGCTGCCGAACACCACCACCGCCGCCCGCATCAGGATACCCAGGCCGGGAGGTAAATGCATGGGCCAGTTGTTGAACTCTTCGCGCACCGCCTGCTCAGGCCAGGCGACTTTGAACAGATCCCAATCCGAGCTGGCCAGGGCACGCGCCCGGAACAACTCATCGCTGTTCAACACCAGCTTGTCTACACCGTAAAAATGCACACAGGCAACAATCGCCGTGACCGCGATGGCAAGCAACACCACATTTACAGAACGCTTCATTTTATATTCCCAACTTTGCCTGATAAACCTTCACCGGGATCAACACGCCGGATCTCGCCGGCGGTCGCTCGCCGTCAGGGTTTCTTCCAGCTTGCGGACCTGGCGTTTTAAAATGCCCAATTCCTGCGTCAGATCCTTGATCTGGCGGTCGCGCTTGCTGATGATGATGGTAAAAAACAGCATGACGAAAATAAACAGCAGATACACGACCGGCAGCAGCACCGAAGGGGCATAATAGATGCCGGCGAGCGCCGCAATCGTCTCCAGCACGGTTCGGCTGGAAACGAACACCATGAGCACAATCGGCACCAGGATCCAGACCAGCGCATAATTCTCATAGATCATCTTTT
>CAZISM010000226.1:0-6107 GCA_964541895.1 uncultured Cytophagia bacterium | reverse complement strand
TCAACAACGGCGCCGGCGATGTCATCATCGGCGACCGCGTTCGCATCGGCATCGGTACGGTGCTGATCGGCCCGGTGCAGATCGGCGACGGCGCCGGCACGGGCCAGCACGTCTTTATCAGCGGCTTTAACCACGGTTATAGCGACGGCAGCCGCAACTCCAGCGAACAGCCGCTGGTGCTCAAAGGGGTGATCGTGGAAGAGGAATCGCACATCGGCGCCAACAGCGTCGTACTGGCCGGCGTTCGCATTGGACGCCGATCGCAAATCGGCGCCGGCAGCGTCGTCACCAAAGATATTCCGCCATTCTCTGTGGCCGTAGGTAATCCGGCGCGCGTGATCAAGAGCTTTAATCATGCCACCGGCCAATGGGAAAACACAACACGGGCGTAAACGAGGAGGAAAGCCATGAACGGATTAGAATGGTTGTTCTGGATAGGTCTGGCCATTCCTTTTTATTCTTATATCGGTTATGGTCTGCTGCTTTGGTTTCTGGTCACCGGCAAACGTGCCTTCGGCAAGCGCACCGCAGCCGACGCGGCGGCCGACGATCCGCCGGCCGTAACGCTGCTCATCGCGGCCTATAACGAAATCGATCAGGTCATCCTAAAGATGAAAAACTGCCGTGAACTTGTTTATCCAAAAGAAAAGCTGAACATCGTCTGGGTGACCGACGGTTCCGACGACGGCACCCCGGAAGCGTTGCGCGCTTATGCGGACGTCCGGGTATTGCATCAGGCGGAACGGAACGGTAAAATTGCCGCGGTCAATCGGGCCATGCCCTTTATCACCACACCCCTGGTTATTTTTTCCGACGCCAACACCATGCTCAATCCCATGGCGGTGGTCAACCTGGTGCGCCATTTTCAAGATGCCCGCGTCGGCTGCGTGTCGGGCGAAAAGCGCATCCTGGAACTGCGCCACGATCATGCCGCCGGTGCCGGGGAAGGTTTGTACTGGCGATACGAATCCCGGTTAAAAAAATGGGATGCCGAGCTGTATTCCGCCGTCGGAGCGGCTGGTGAACTGTTCGCTGTTCGCACGGCGCTGTATCCGGCGGTGGCGAAGGATACGGTGCTCGACGATTTTGTCATTTCCCTCAAAATAGCCATGCAGGGGTACCGGATCGCCTACGAGCCTGATGCCTATGCGGTGGAAGTCTCCTCCGCCGATATGGGCCAGGAACTGAAACGCAAAATTCGTATATCAGCCGGCGGCATCCAGGCCGTGATTCGGCTCCGTGCTCTGCTCCAGCCCTGGAAGTATGGCCTTTTTTCATTTCAATATATTTCTCATCGTGTGCTGCGCTGGTCCCTGGCGCCCATCGGCCTGTTACTGCTGTTGCCGGTGAACCTGGCCCTGGCCTGGCCGTCTCCTGGATTCTACCGCGTGTTTTTTTATCTGCAGGCCTTGTTTTACCTCTCTGCGTTGTGCGGATGGCTGCTGGAAAAACGACACATCCGGTTCAAGCTGCTCTTTGTGCCCTATTATTTCCTGTTCATGAATTACGCCGTCCTGCGCGGCCTCGGCCGCTATGCTTCCGGCCGGCAATCCACGCTGTGGGAAAAAGTGCGGCGCGGCGAACTGCAAACCAATCCTGCGTGAAACAATCAGCCTCTATGCGCCGGTTTGCCACTCGAACCGTTCTCCTGCTCCTGCTTGCACACCTGTTGAGCCACGCGTTTGTCGCCGACGCTAAAAGCCATGGCATCCCGGCTGCGTTGATGGTCATCGACGGCACCTCCGGTTTCAAGGTGCACCCGGGCGACACCCTGGTATTTGAATCAGGCCCGCGCAGCTTTCTGCTGATCCGCAATCTGCACGGCCAGGATGACGCGCCCATTGTCATCTGCAATCGCTTCGGTCAGGTGCGCATCAACACCGATCACTATTACGGCATTTCCTTTCGTAATTGCACGCACATCAAACTTTCCGGCAACGGTTCAGCGGATACGCTCTACGGCATTAAAATCGAAAAGGTCAGCCATGGTTCCGGCATCAGTGTGGACGATCTGAGCAGCGAATTCGAAATAGAGTTTCTTGAAATCAGCAACACCAAACAGACCGCGATTGTGGCCAAAACCGATCCCACCTGTCTTAAGCCGGTGGCTCGAGGCCAGTTTGTCCTGAGGAATCTGTTTATCCACAACAACTATCTGCACGACATCGGTGAAGAAGGCATTTATGTGGGCAGCACCTTTTGGCTGGGCACCGCCGTCGAATGCGACGGCAAAACGATTCCGGTGTTGCCGCATACGCTGGAAAACGTGCACATCTATCAAAATCGCATCGAGCGCACCGGCTGGGACGGCATTCAAGTCAGCTCTGTCGTCAAGGAGTGTCGCATCTATGAAAACCAGATTCGTAATGACAGTTATCGACAAACCGTCCATCAGATGAGCGGCATCATGATCGGCAGCGGCTGCGTGGCCGATTGCTATAACAACTTTATCAGCGATGGTATGGGGTCCGGCATCGAATGTTATGGCACGGGCGGCCAATGGCTTTTTAACAATATTATCGTCAACGCCGGCCGGGACTATTTTCCTCAAGACCCGACCATGCGAAAATACGGCATTTATGTCGCTGACAAAGCAACGCTGATGGATTCATCGTTCTACCTGTTGCACAATACCATCATCAATCCAAAAACCGACGGCATCCGCTTTGCGAGCACCATCAGCCGCGGCAACAAAATCATCAACAACATCATCGTAAATCCGGGCGCCTTTGCCTACTATGCGGAATCGCCGGCCCACGACCGCGGTGAAGACGCTTATGTGATGCTGAGCGAAGCCAACGTGGATGCAGAGATTGCCCACAATTTTTTCAGCCGGACCCTCGATGCCGTCCAATTCATCAATCCTCTGCAAAATGATTTCAGGCTTTCGCGCCTCTCGCCGGCTGTTGACGCAGGGCACCCGGTGGGCGTTCTCTTCGACTATCGCAATCTTTTGCGCCCCCAGCAGCAAGCTCCGGACCTGGGAGCCATGGAATTCGACCCGGCAGAACCGGATCCCGGACTGATTACCAATATACCCTCCTCAACCGCTGACAACGCTGCCGGGAATGCAAACACCGACCTTTCCCTGCTGCTGCACGCCCAGCCCAATCCCTTTTCCGGAGGAACCAGCATCCGCTTTTGGCTGGGACAGGAAACAGACATCGATCTCATCGTTTTTAACGAACTGGGTCAACAGGTGCGGCACCTGCAGGTAAACCGTTTTTACAACAAAGGCCGGCACGCCATCCCCTGGGACGGCCGCAACGATAACGGCCGGCCGCTGGCCAATGGCCTGTATTTCTGCCGGCTGCGAGCCGGCGAGCAAATAATAATGCAAAAAATGGCAAAAACAAGGTAGCTTGCCTTCATGTCAGCTGGCCCCAGAGTTATGATGACTTGGCTGCAACCCTCCAGCACGGGTTCAGACCGCAGTGGGACGGAGCGGAGAGCACTATAAATGACGACACTTCACCAGGCTTTTGAAATTCAGGCCCGACACAGGGCGGATCAGATCGCCGTACAAGCCGGCGGCCAAAAGTGGACCTATGCCGAACTGGATCGGACGACCAACCGCCTGGCGCATTTTCTGCGCCGACAGGGCGTCCGCCGCGGCGATCTGATCCCGATCGTCTTTTCTCCCTCCACCGCCATGATCGCTTCCATGTTGGCGATCATGAAATGCGGTGCAGCCTATGTTCCCATCAATCCCCAGGTGCCTGCTCGACGGCTGCTGGCGATGCTGCAGGAACTGTCCGCGCCATGCCTCCTGCTGGAAAAAGAGCTGCCACTCCCGGAAAAGCCGGAGCATCTCCAGGCGATGCTCTGGCCGCGCGATAACCGCTTGTGGCCGCACGAACCGGACGATGCCCCTGCTGTGCAGCTCGAACCGCAAGAGACCGCCTACATGATCTACACCTCCGGCACCACCGGCAAACCCAAAGGGGTGCTCATCCCCCATGAAGCGGTTGTCACCATGCTGAATGCCACAGCCGCTCTGTGCCAACCCTGGCCGGAACCGTTTGCCGGCGTTTCGCTCACGCCCTATACATTTGATGTCTCCGTCTATGAAATATTCAGCATGCTCTGCCATGGCGGAACGCTGCATCTGCTCGGTCCCAACACGAAACTGAATCCCAAAATTCTGAGCCGGTACCTGCAGGTGCACCGGATCACCTCCGCCTATCTGCCTCCCGGCCTGCTGGCACCCGTAATTGCCGAAATGGAACGCCTCTCTTCGCCGCTGTCGTTGCGGCGACTCCTGGTGGGTGTGGAGCCCATTAAGGAAGGGTTGCTGCAACGATTTCGTAATCTGCTGCCGGAAGCGGATATCCTCAACGGCTATGGTCCAACGGAAACCACCATCTGCTGCACGATGTACCCCTTTACCGCCTCAACGCAACCGGACGAAGTCACTCCTATAGGTCAGCCCCTTTTCGGCTATACGATTCACCTCGTCGATGAAAACATGCACGCGGTAAGACCCGGCGATACGGGAGAAATATTGATCGGCGGCAAAGGCCTGGCAACGGGTTACTTTAACGACGACACCCTGACCGCGGAAAAATTTATCGCCGATCCCTTTTCGGCGGACGGTTCGGGGCGATTGTATCGCAGCGGCGATCTGGGCCGCCTGCGCGCAGACGGACAGCTGATCTTTGCCGGCCGCATCGATCGCCAGATAAAACTGCGCGGCCACCGCATCGAACTGCTGGAAATCGAATCTGTTTTGCGGCAGCATCCGGAGATCGTCGAAGCCGCGGTGGTCGTACAGGGTGCTGAAACCGACGGAATGTTTCTGCGCGCTTTTTTCACCAGTCAGCCGGACCAAACTCCATCGCTGGTAAAGGTCCGCTCGTTTCTCGAGGAATGGTTGCCGGCGTATGCCGTTCCGGCTGAACTCTCCTTACTGACAGAGATGCCACGCGACCATAACGGCAAAATCGATTACCGCCAGCTTGCGGCGATAAAAAAAGTAACAGAAAAAGCGGCCCTGTCCGCTGTGCAACAGCGCGTCGCCAACATCTGGAAAGAGATGCTGCAGGCAGAGACGGTGCAGGCCCAGGACCATTTCTTTTCCCTGGGCGGACACTCGCTCAATGCCACGCAGATACTGTCACGAATCTTTCAATTGTTTCAGATGCGGCTGTCTTTGAAATCGTTGATGGATAATCCGACCCTGGAGGCGTTCTGCCGAATGCTGCCTGAACAGCTGCCTCTTGACGAATCAGGCCAGGCGCAGCCGGCGCCTACGATACCAGACAGCAACCAGCCGGTCCTGACGCTGACCCAGGAGGAGCTCTGGGTATTACATCAGCTGGACCAGAACAGCCATATCCGCAACATCGTCATCCGCGCTGACATTCACGGCCCGTTGCAGCCATCGCACTGGCAATCGGCTTTTCAAACTCTCCTCAGACAACATCAGGCGCTGCACTCTATATTTGTCATGGCCGGCTCTTCGGTATTTCATCACCTGGTTTCGTCTCCGCACTATTCCATCGAAGTAAAAAATCTCGAAGGGACGGGGGACCGGCCCGATCGTTTTCTGCAGAGTGAGGCAGAAAAGCTCGGCGAGCTGGTCTTTAACACGGCGCGTTGGCCGCTGTTTGCGGCCAGATTGTACCGATTAACGCCGGACCACCACGTCTTCCTGTTCAGCGTGCATCATCTTGTTTTTGACGGCTGGTCGCATAACATCTTTTTCGATCATCTCCTGATCCAATATGATGCCCAGTCAGGCCGTAACGGTCGATCGCACCATAGCGGCATGAGCTATTTTGAGGCCTGCAGCCTGGTGCGCCGGCAGCAATCAGAACCGGCAAGCGATCTCGCCTTCTGGCGCCGCAAACTGCTGCCGGTTCCCCCACGCCTGAACCTGCCCTATCGTCAGAGCGGACGGTTGCAGCCCTCCTACAAAGGGAAGCGGATCTCTTTTTCCCTGGCGCCGGAGACGGTGAAACGGCTTGAAAGCTGGACGCAGCTGCAGAACGCCAATCTGTTTTCCGGCCTTATCGCCCTGTTCAAAGCCATGCTCTATACTCTGTGCCGGCAGACCGATCTGGTGATAGGCACACCCTATGCCAACCGCAATCACCCGGATTGGG
>CAZISM010000225.1:3739-6151 GCA_964541895.1 uncultured Cytophagia bacterium | reverse complement strand
TGCTCCTTTTCACCGCCAGCATCGACTATCTTGCCGCCCTGGCCATGCCAAAGGCATCGCCGGCGTGGCGCCGGCTGCTGCTGGTGATCAGCCTGGTGAGCAATCTGGCCGTTCTCTTCTTTTTTAAATATTTCAATTTTTTTAACCACAACCTGCAGGCCCTGTTTCACTCGCTGCATCTGCCATGGGCTGTTCCTTTTTCCGACCTCCTTCTGCCGGTCGGGATCTCGTTCTATACGTTTCAAAGTCTCAGCTATACCATAGACGTCTATCGGGGCGTTATTCCGATCGAACGGCATTATGGACGCTTTTTGCTGTTCGTCACCTTTTTCCCGCAACTCGTGGCCGGGCCGATAGAACGGGCCAGAAATCTCCTGCCGCAGTTTTACCAGCAATTCGAGTTTGACTATCAGCGCATAACCGACGGCTTGAGACGGATGGCGTGGGGATTTTTCAAAAAACTGGTCATTGCCGACCGGCTGGCGGTTTATGTCAATACCGTGTACAACCACCCGGCGGATTTCAGCGGCGGGCCGGTGTGGCTGGCCACCTATTTTTTCGCTTTTCAGATTTATTGCGATTTTTCGGGATATTCCGATATTGCCATTGGGGCGGCCCAGGTGATGGGCTTTACGCTGATGGAAAATTTTCGCAGACCATACCACAGCCGCTCCATTCGTGAATTCTGGCAGCGCTGGCACATCTCGTTGTCCACCTGGTTCAAGGATTATCTGTACATCCCCCTCGGCGGCAACCGCGTCGGTGCCGGCCGCCGGCAGTTGAACATGCTGGTGGTGTTTCTGATCAGCGGGCTATGGCATGGCGCCAATTGGACTTTTATAATCTGGGGCGCCTTGCACGGCTTTTATATGGTGTTTTCCGGCTGGGTGGCACCGTTGCGCAGCCGGCTGTATATGTGGAGCGGGATGGTACATTGGCCGCGCCTGCTCGCGGCGATGCAGGTCGTGGTCACCTTCCATCTGGTGCTGTTTTCCTGGATCTTTTTTCGCGCCAATTCCCTTTCTGATGCCCTGTTGATCCTGAAAAAATTGTGGATCTGGCCGGCCGCTCACCAGAGCGTGGCCCTGGGCAAAGTCGAAATGGCCGTGGCGCTGCTTGCCCTGCTGCTGCTGGCAAGCGTAGAATGGATTCAACAAAAGGGATCGTGGCGCCGCCTGCTGGCGGACAAACCGGTCTGGGTGCGCCGGTCGCTGTACTATGCGCTGGTGATGATCATTCTGCTGTTTGGCATGATGACCAGGGAACAGCAATTTATCTATTTTCAATTCTAGGGGTGGACCAACGGGTATGCGCCGATTCATTCGACAACTTTTAATTCTCACTTCGGCCGTGCTGGCCACGCAGCTGTTTTTATGGTGGGTGCTGCCGGTGGACATGAACCACTATTTCGCCGCCATCATCGATAAACATCATCGGCTCGATAGCGCCGAGTCGCCGAAACTGGTGCTGGTCGGCGGTTCCAATCTGGCCTGCGGCGTAGATAGCGAACGAATGCAGCAGGCCCTGCAGCAACCGGTGGTGAATATGGGATTGCACGCCGACCTCGGCCTGCGCTTTATGCTGGCGGAGGTGCGAGATCGTCTGCTGCCGGGCGACAGGGTGGTGGTGGTTCCCGAGTATGAACAGTTTTTCGGCATCATGAACGGCAACGTCTCCCTGGTCAAGGTGGTGCACTATTACCCCCGCAGCGCCCGTTATATTCGCACGCCCGGGCAATGGTGGCGTTTTGCCGTGCACAGTTTTGACTTTATCCAGGGAAATCTTAAATACTGGCTGGAGGAGATCAGCGCGGTGCGGCGGGACGACCGTTACGATATTTATCAACGCAGGGCGTTTTCACCCTACGGTGATCTGCTGTCACACCTTGATCAGCCGCCGTTTGACTGGCACTATGGCGACTATCAGCCTTTACGCATTGACCGGTATGATCCGGCCGCAGCGCGAGTCCTGGCGAGCTTTGCGCAAGAGATGCAACGCCGCGGCGTGGGCATGGTGATGTTGTTTCCATGCTATGAACAGGAACGATTGGGCCGTAACAGAGCGGCTCTGCAAGTCGTGATTAAAGATCTGCAGCGCCTGCGGGTGCCGGTCGTGGGCACACCGGACGATTATGCGTTCCCGCGCGCCTGTTTTTACGATACAGAGTATCATTTGAACCGACGCGGGCGCGAACAGCGCACGGATAAAATGATTGCCGATGTGAGGGCGTCAGGACCATAGCGGTGGCCTGCCCCGGCGCAGACCATCGTGACCGGCGGCTACTCCTCCTGGGGAATATAGAGATACCGTTTTACTTTGTTCGTCGGTGTCTTTTCAAAGGGCTCGGTCTGTTCGAAGAGCTGGGCAATATGAGAAAAGGACGGCAGCTCCTGATTGGTCGTTTTGCGCGTC
>CAZISM010000225.1:2163-3639 GCA_964541895.1 uncultured Cytophagia bacterium | reverse complement strand
GAGCTGGGCAATATGAGAAAAGGACGGCAGCTCCTGATTGGTCGTTTTGCGCGTCTCGTCCAGAATGCTGTCGATAAACAACCTGGATTTTGCCGGCTCGATCTGGCGGCTGGACATCTCCTGATCCAGGGCGTCCGGATCCAGATAGACTTTGGCTAACAGACGACCGCGGTGGCTATAGACCACCGCTTCCTGCACGAACGGCGATTGCTGCAGTTTTTGCTCGATCAATTCCGGGTAAATGTTTTCACCGGAAGGGCCGACGATGACATTCTTGGAGCGGCCCTTGATAAACAGATAGCCGTTTTCATCGAAATACCCCAAATCCCCGGTTTTTAACCAGCCGTCCTCAGCAATGGTCTCACGGGTGGCGTCCGGATTGTTATAATACCCCTGCATCACAATCGCTCCGGCCACAACAATTTCTCCGATACCGGTTTGCGGGTGCGGGTCGCGGATTTTCATTTCAATACCCGGAATGGGCTTGCCGCAGGAACCGACCCTGACCGCACCGAACGGATTGATGGTCATGATGGGGGACGTTTCGGTCATGCCATAGCCGGAAGAGTAGCTGATGCCGGCTTCCTGCAGAAAGGTCTCCACATCAAGATTCAAGGAGGCGCCGCCGAACATGAAAAAGCGCAGCGAGCCGCCCAGGGATTGCAGCAGTTTTTTGCCGGCGAGTCTATGCAGCCGCTTGCGGAAAAATGGCATGCCGTAGAGCCGGCGCATCAGAGCGCTCTTTTGCAGTTTGGGCAGAATGCGTTTGCGATAGATCTTGTCCACTACCAAAGGAACCGTGAGCACGCCGGTCGGTTTGACCATCTCCATGCCGGTCAAAAGTTTCTGCGGCGTCGGCATGCCCTTCAGGTAATAGATGGAGACGCCGACCGCCATGGGACAGAGCATGCCGCCGGTGGTTTCGTAGGCGTGCGAGAGCGGCAGAATGGACAGAAAACGATCCTGGTGGGTGATGGGAAAGCGTTCGATGCTGTGTACGACATCGTAGACGATGTTGCGGTGCGACAGCATAACGCCTTTGGAGTTGCCGGTGGTGCCGGAGGTATAAATGATGGCCGCCAAATCCTCCTCGGCCGTCTCCGGCCACTCGCTTTGCACCACCCTGGATTTTTGCCGGCTTTTGTCATGCAGAGCGGGCTGGGTTTTGGCCGTGTCCTCGATGCTGAAATCTTCCAGAGAAAAAATGATCAACGGATAGGATTCCAGTTCTTCCAGTTTCGGACGCTGTTTTTCGCTGACAAATATCGCCTGGCAGCCGGCATGGCGTATGATATGCCGGGTATCGTTCTCTGTAAAGCCGGGCAGTATGGGCACGACCACCCATCCGGCGGTGGTGATCGTCAGATAGGCTATGGCCCAGTTGGGGCTGTTTTCTCCCAACAGAGCAATGCGATCCCCTTTGTTCAGGCCGAGGGCTTTTAATCGCTGCGACAACTCTTGAATGTTCGCCTGCAT
>CAZISM010000225.1:0-2063 GCA_964541895.1 uncultured Cytophagia bacterium | reverse complement strand
ATGCCGTGGTGGCCCAGGCTGTCTTTGTGTTCCACCTGGCCGTGCAGCATGTAGGTGATGGTCTCGATGCCGCGATGCGGGTGCCAGGGAAAACCTGCGGCATACTCATCGATCTGCCGGGCATGAAAGTCATCCATCAAGAGGAAAGGATCAAACGATGGGATTTGATGATTGCCGAACACCCGTTTAAGATGAACGCCGGCCCCCTCGATGGTCGGAATATTCTTCAGAACCCGAGCAACATGTCTTGTTTGCATCATATCCGCCCTCCTCGGCTGCAACATAGTTGTGTGTTTTGGAAAGGTTGGTCAGGTGATGGTTTCGGCCGGCCGACCAACCAACAGGATGTGGTCGCGGTATTTTTTCGGCCACACGGTGTACAACAGACTGATCCAGCGGCGGCGCGGATGACTGTTGAACATGTCCTGATGAATGATGGACAGATTATTCTCGATCATGGCCTGCACGAGTTCTGTTCGCACCGGTTCTCTGGGATGTGTTCTGTTGTCGATCACCACGCCGTGCCGCAGCACGGCTGTATCGCCGAACGGTTCATTGATGTTCCGGCCCTGCACTATCTTGACAAGATTGTTCATACGATACAGGTTGGGCGTAGTTATAACCAGCCGACCGTCCGGCGCCACCAGCGGTGTGAGACGGCCCATGGCGCTGCGCAGGCTCATTTGTACGTGTTCGAGCACCTCTGAGGCCAGGACGACGTCGAACGTTTGCCCTGCCAACGGCTCTTCCGCCAGGTGCAGGTCCCACGGTGTAACCGGAATCTGTTGTTCAATAAGCGCTGAAGAAAAGGCCTCCAGACACTGTGGCAACTCTGCGGCGTGAACCCGGTAGCCCAGTTCCTTCAGATACATCAAGACGACGCTGTAGCCGGCGCCGACTTCCAAGATACGTGCCCCTGAAGATGTACAAGTCTGTATGTATTCAATAAGAATTCTGAATCGGTTCCGTCCGGTGTCCAGGTAGTGTTGGACGTGACGGCGGTCGATGGCCACGCCCCAGGCATCCCGGTGCACCGGATGACTGGCATAATAATCGAGCAGGCGCCGTTCGGTCTCAGCCAGGAGTTTATCGTTCATGAGTGGTTCGTCGCCGTCTCTTGGCTAGCTTTGGACATATCTATTATGAAAGCTGATCCACGCCGGCAGCACCTGTTCCAGTATGGATTTCGGCGGCAGAAACGCAATCCGCAAATGATGCGTACCGGCCCTCTGGCCAAAGCCCAAACCGTTCACGGTGCACAGGCCCGTGCTGTCCAGCAAATTCATACAATAGTCGTAATCCGTGGTTTCGGCAGGCAGCCGTTGCATGCGCGGGAAGAGGTAGAGCGCGCCGATACGGCCGAAGCAGCGCATGCCGGCCATCTCCTGAAAAGCCTGTTTGATGATACGGGCCTTTTCATACAGTTCCGCGAGAATCGTGTGCTTTTCCTCCTCAAACGCCGCAAAGGATGGCGAGCCGGTTTCCGGTGGCGAAACCATCAGATACGTCAACACCTGGCCGACGGTGTTGGAGCAGAGACTGACCGAAGCCTGTTTGATCATGACATCTATAAAGCTCATCGATGAATCGTCCACCCTGGGCGCGTTGCGAATTTCGAGATAGCCGCCGCGATGGCCGCATTCGCCGTAAAATCCTTTCGACACGCTGTGCAGGCTGAACAGGGGGATGGGGGCGCCTCCCACCATTTTGGCGAACGAGGTGAAACGTCCGTCATAAACATTTTCCTGATAGACCTCATCGGCGATGACGGCCAGACCGTATTTTTCGGCAAAGCGAATGACCTGTGCCATGCTCTCTTCGTTGAGGATCGCTCCGGTCGGATTGGCCGGGTTGATGGCCACGATCGCTTTGACGTTGACGGAAGCGCGGCGGGCCTGGCCCATGGCTTCCTCCAGCATATCACCGGTCAGGTTCCAGTCCTGATCCTCGTCCGGGTAATAGTTGATCTGTACGCCGCCGTATTTTTTTATGGCGGCAGAATAGAGCGGGTATTGCGGAATCGGAATCATGATGCCGTCGTTGGGAGCGGCGATGATCATTTC
>CAZISM010000224.1:1615-6208 GCA_964541895.1 uncultured Cytophagia bacterium | reverse complement strand
ACGATCCCAACCTCATCCATGCCTGTCACAATCGCACGGTGGTCATCGACGCCCATCTGGGCGAACGGGAAAACAAACAGCTCCAGGTGATTGAAGCACACGGCTTGCGCAACGTGCATCTGTATGAAGGCGAAGAGTGGATCAACATCTATGATGCGGTGGGTGATCTGACAAAAGAGTTCTTGGTTTTGAACCAGGTGTATCCCAAGGGCTTTTTCATTCCCAGGCGGTTCATCGGCGAAAACATCATCCATCTGCCCACGATAAAAACGCACATCTTTACCACCACCACCGGCGCCATGAAAAACGCCTTTGGCGGCCTGTTGAACGAGCATCGCCACTGGACCCATCCGGTCATTCATGAAACGCTGGTGGATCTGCTCATGATTCAAAAGCAGATCCACAAAGGGTTGTTCGCCGTCATGGACGGCACCTTTGCCGGCGACGGTCCGGGCCCGCGCTGCATGACTCCGTACGTCAAGAACGTGCTGCTGGCCTCCAGCGATCAGGTGGCGATTGACGCCGTGGCCGCCAAATTGATGGGCATGGACCCGATGAGTATAAAGTTCATCCGCCTGGCCCATGAACGAGGCCTGGGCGTCGGCGATCCGCGCGACATCGAGATCATCGGCGACACGTCGCTGGCCAACGCCAACTGGAAATTTGTCGGCCCGTTCAAAAAAATGACTTTTGCCTCCCGCATGCAGCACAGGATTTACTGGGGTCCGTTGAAAAAGCCGCTGGAGTGGAGCCTGAAAACGTTTCTGGCGCCGTGGTCGTACATCGCCAGCGTGGTGTACCACGACAGCTTTTGGTATCCCCTGTTCGCCAAACACAAAATGCAGCAGGCTCTGCAGAGTGCATGGGGACGCCTGTTCCACAATTGGGAAAAAGCAATTGCCGATGACAACGGCTATCCCTGCGTGGATGGCGAGGCGCCCGAGCTGAAACGCTCCGGACTGAGTGTACTGATGCGCTCGTTCAAAGTGCTGGGCACCTGTATCCTGGAAGCGCCCGAATTCGCTGCGCGCAAGCGCCGCAAGGCGGTTTAACTTTAGCGATGGCCATTATACACGATCCTCTCTTTTATGTGCTGGCCTGCCTGGCCATCATCATCGTCGGCATATCCAAAAGCGGCTTTGGCGGCGGGCTGGGAGTGTTGGGCGTACCGCTCATGTCCCTGGTCATCCCTCCGCCGCAGGCGGCCGCCATTCTGTTGCCGCTCCTGTGCGTGATGGATTTCTTTGCCATCCGGCACTATTGGAAGCAGTGGGACAAACGCAATCTGCTCATTCTGTTGCCGGCCGCTACCGTCGGTGTGCTGTTGGGCACGCAATGCTTTGCGTATTTTTCCGTCGCCCATCTGCGATTGCTGGTGGGCGGCATCGGCATCTATGTGGTGATCAATTATCTGTTGAAAAAAGAAAAGACCGCGCCATCAGAAAAACTCGCCATCCCGCATCGTATCTTTTGGGCTACGCTGGACGGCTTTACCAGTTTCAGCGCCCATGCCGGCGGGCCGGGCATGCTGCGCGTCTTGCTGCCACAGCGTTTGTCCAAAACCGCTTTTGTCGGCACCACCGTATTCTTGTTTGGCACCATCAATGTAATCAAGCTGGTGCCGTATGCTCTGCTGGGCCAGTTTACCACACAGAATCTCGGCACCTCCCTGGTGCTGGCGCCGGTGGCGCCCATCGGGATCTGGCTCGGCGTCCGCCTCCATCATGTCATCGATGAAAAATTATTCTATCGGCTCTGCTACGCCTTCCTGGTCATCGTCGGACTTAAATTGATCTATGACGGAGTGGTGGGGATGCAGGTGCCGGCCATTCATTAGCAGATTCAGAACTTTCGCGAATGGTGTGGCCGAAGCGTCTCGCTTCGGCGGCCACTCGAGCACGAAACGCCAAATGGTCATTGCCTAATAGAGAACGAACATGTCAACAGCAAAACCTGTTGTGTTGATCACCGGCTGCTCCACCGGCCTCGGCCGCGCCATGGCCGAGGCGTTTCATCACCGGGGCTGTACGGTATATGCCACCGCCCGCCAATTGGAGTCGATCCGGGATCTGGCCGCTCTCGGCCTCCACACCCTTGCCCTGGATGTGGATGACGAGACCAGCATTCAATCCGCCATCCAAATGGTGGCGCACGCCGAGGCGCAACTGGACATCCTCGTCAACAACGCCGGCTATGCCGCCATGGGGCCGATCGTGGAGATGCCGCTGACACATCTGCGCCGCCAGTTTGAAACCAACGTCTTTGCAACACTCGCCGTGGTGCAGGCTGCCCTGCCGTTATTGCTGGCGGCAAAACAGGCCCGGGTGGTGAACATCGGCAGCGTGTCCGGCATATTGACCTCTCCCTATGCCGGCGCTTATTGCGCCAGCAAATCGGCGCTGCATACGATCTCGGATGCCCTGCGCATCGAATTGTCCCCGTTTGGCATTCACGTCATCACTGTGCAACCGGGCGCTATTCGTTCCCGCTTCGGCGCCACCGCCAGCCGGCTGTTGAGTGAAACACTGAAAAAAGATTCGCTCTATCTGCCGATTAAAAAGGCGATCGACGATCGTGCCATGGCCTCGCAAGCCAGGCCGACCTCGGCGGAAAGATTCGCCCGCGCGACGGTAACTAAAATTCTGCGCAAAAAGGCCCCGATCATCGTCCGCTACGGCCGCGGCTGCATCGGCATGCCGTTGTTGAAACGAATGCTGCCGGAACGGTTGCTCGATCGTATTCTGGCAAAAAAATTCGCGCTGGATAAACTAAACTGAATGATCCACCGCCGAGGACGAGAACGCGGAGAAAAAATTGGTATGACAAAAATCTCCATCCCATGCTGATCTTTTTGCTTTTCTCTGCGTTCCTCTTCGCGACTCGGCGGTTTATGAATAGATCCGGCAAGCCGGTCATTACCTGGCAAAGGCGGACTGGCAAGATGTTTTTGATTTTATTTCAGTCAATGCAGTAGAGAACTCTAACCGGCCTGGAGAACCCATGAACTGGATAACCGACCCGCAAGCCTGGATAGCCCTGGCGACGTTGACCTCCCTGGAAATCGTTCTGGGAATCGACAACATCATTTTCATCTCCATACTCGTGAGCCGGTTGCCGGATGTACAGCGCAACCAGGCGCGGGTGCTGGGGCTGGCGCTGGCCATGATCACCCGCATTCTCCTGCTGCTCTCTCTGACCTGGATCATGAAGCTGACAGCGCCGTTTTTCACGGTGCTGGGACAAGCCATTTCCGGTCGCGATCTGATTCTGATATTCGGCGGACTCTTTCTTCTGGCCAAAAGCACCCATGAGATTCATACCAGCCTGGAAGGAACTCAGGAAGGCGATAAAACGTACAAATCGCACGGCTTCGCCGGCACGCTGTTTCTCATCGCTGTCATCGACATCGTCTTTTCCCTGGACTCGGTGATCACCGCCGTCGGGATGGCCAGGCACCTGCCGGTCATGATCCTGGCCATCGTCCTGGCTGTGCTCGTCATGATGCTGGCGGCCAAAGCGATCGGCCAGTTTGTCGATGACCATCCCACCATCAAAATGCTGGCGTTGAGCTTTTTGATCCTGGTCGGTGTCGCTCTGCTGGGAGAGGGGTTTGATCTGCACATTCCCAAAGGTTATATCTATTTTGCCATGGCCTTTTCCGTGGGGGTCGAGATGTTGAATTTGCGGATGCGCGACAAACGCGCCCATACGATCAAATTGCACAAAAGCGTAAAATAGTCCAAAAAAGGAGATGAAAATGAAAAGAGAATTGATCGGGACCTTGGCCCTGATGTCGGTCAGCCTGTGGGCGGTTCTGGCCTGGGCCGCGGAAATTCCCAACGAATGCAAGGTAGGCGGTTTTTATATCGGACCGCAGGCCTATTCGTTCCGGCTCTATACGTTTTTCGAAGCTATCGATAAAGCCAAAGAAGCCGGCTGCAGCGTGATCGAATCCTATCCCGGGCAAAAACTGAGTCCGGACGATGCCACGCCGTTCGGCCACATGGCGACGCCGGAGGTCTGGAGCAGAGCCAAACGCAAGCTGGAAGCGACCGGCGTCCGGCTGGTGAATTATGGCGTAGTCGGCTTTAAAGACGATGCGGAGCTGCGCCGGATTTTTGATTTTGCCAAGCTGATGGACATCCCCTGTGTGACCATGGAACCCAGTCCGGCCACGCCCGAGACCATTGACAAACTGGAAAAGATGGTCAAAGAGTACAACATCAAGCTGGCCATCCACAACCATCCGAAACACGAAAACGACCCCAATTACCGATACTGGGATCCCAATTTCGTGCTGTCGCTGGTCAAAGGCCGCGATCCCCGCATCGGGTCGGGCGCCGATACCGGTCACTGGATCCGTTCCGGCCTCAAACCGGTGGAGGCGCTGAAAATCCTCAGCGGCCGGGTGATGAGCTGTCATCTCAAGGATCTGGATGTATTCGGCCCCAAAGCCGGCGATGTGCCCTTTGGCAAGGGTGTTGCGGACGTCAAAGCGGTGCTGGATGAGTTAAAGCGGCAGGGATTCAACGGCAACATCGCCATTGAATACGAATCCTCCTGGGAGAACAATGTGCCGCACATCAGCGAATG
>CAZISM010000224.1:0-1515 GCA_964541895.1 uncultured Cytophagia bacterium | reverse complement strand
TTCACGACAACCTGACAGACAGACTCTGCGTTCCTCTGCGGCCTCTGCGTCTCTGCGTTGAATCAACCTGAAGCAAGCAGGATCTCTTCCGCGTTTTGGGCGCCGGCTACTTTCCTCCCCACCCCCACTGCACATCCAGCAGCGGCGCCAGCAGGTGCCACTGGGTACCGAACGGATACTCGCCGTAGCACACTTTATATCCAATACACAGCTGCACGCGGTCCGACTTGTTCCATATCACCAATCCTTTGTGCTCGAACGCCGAATCGTTCTCGCCATCCGGACAATCGAACCAGTCCATATCAGCCAGCAGGCTCCATCGTCGCCACACCGCTCCCTGAACGCTCACACCGGCATGCAGAGCGACCGGGTGGTACAGCACATTGAGCCGCGGATAGATCAGCGGCAGATCGATGGTGGTGCGCTCATCCAATTCAGCCGAGCGCAGCGTTATGCTCGCGCCCACCTGCCCGCTTAGAAGCAGCGAACGGAGTTGCCGACTGACAACAATTTCGTTGTTGAGCACCACCATATGCGGAATTTCGAATTCGGGCGAAATCAGTCCGCCTATGCCCTCTCTGGCCACAGTGCGCAGCAGCAGTGTCGGATAATAAAACGAATGCCGGCTGGCCCAATCAAATGAACCCGTTTTGCCATGCCCCCATTTGACCTGGCCGTTGGGCATGACAAAAAATACCAGCGGGTGCGTCGACAGTTCGGCATTCGGTTTCCAGCCATAGCGCAGCGGCTGAAACACACCCTTCTGCCAGCGCCCCTGCGGCAGTGTGGTCGCTCCGGCGGTGGCAAATTCACTCTGTCCAAAAGCCAGGGCGGCCATCAACAGCACCATAACGATCGCACGAGTTTTCATTTGACCACCTCCCAGCGGGCGCTGACCGGTGCGTGATCGGACGCATCTAAAAAATTCTGATGAGTGATGACCGATGCTTCAACCCAACGGGTGTTGGTGAACAGATAATCCACCTTGCGGTCCCAGAACGCCGCTGGATCCATGGTGTGGGTAAAATATCGCTTTTGGGCCACCCGAAACTGCGCCAGCGGGATGTCGGGCACATAGCGATTGTATATATCGATCAGCCAGGTTTTTTCCGGTGTATAGTTGCTGCCCTCCTTATGAAAGGGATCGTCGCCGCTGTGATGAAAGGACTCTCCCGGGCACCGGTCGACCAGACAAAAATCGGTCGAGTCCGAATCCGGCGGCAACATATTGAAATCGCCGCCGGCGACAAAGACGGCGCCGCTGCCATCCAGCTTGTCCAGTTCCTCCTTGAAGCGAACGATGTGCTTGCGTTTGGTATCGTCGGTAGAAAAGGCGTCGGCATGCAGGTTAAGAATATAAAAGTGGCTGTTATTGGGCAGGGCGATGCGAGCCTTGAGAATATTGCGGCGCAGATAGAAATATCTGGTCAAGGCATCCTGATCGCCGCGCAGCGGCAGTTGAATGCGGTCGGCATCGACCAGCTCCCAGCGGGACAGGATGGCGCTGCCCACGTT
>CAZISM010000223.1:0-6217 GCA_964541895.1 uncultured Cytophagia bacterium | reverse complement strand
TGCAAAAACTGCCAAAAACCAGAACGTCGGTGCTATTGGTAGCACACCACCCCCTGCTGGCGGAACTGGCAACGGCGCTGTTAAAACAGTGGCAACAAAAAATTCCTGTGGGCGGGTTGCTGGGCTTGACCTTCAACACCAAAACGTGGACGGAGAAATTAAGGGGGCGGGCGATTTTACAATTTTTTGTCTTTCCATTAAACGATCGTAAGAAATATTATTACATCAAACTCGAACAGAGCCTGTTGGCAAAACTGAATCAGAGCTGCGAAGCGGCGCTGGAGCACTTTAATCTCGACATCACCGATGCCATCCGGAGACAGGTCACAAAGAGCAACAAGGCGTTGTGTAAAAAAATTCTCAAGGCGCAAAAAACCAAATGAGACTGTTCACCCCCACACCTGCTTGCGCTTTTCAAGATAATAGAGATAATCGGCAAAGCTGACATCCGGCGGCACCCGGTGATCCAGAGTGGGTATATAGCCGCCCTCCGCCACCAGCGGCGCCAATTTGTCCAGCTCCCGATCGATGGCCGCCGCACCTTTGATCAAGGCCCGCTTGTCAACGCCGCCGATCATGCGAAGGCGGGGATCAAAGCGCTTGCGCAACTCCATCGGATCGGTGTGAGCCGCTTCAATAGGAAACATGACGTTGATGCCGCCGGCCAGCCAGCCGGGAACCAGCTCATAGATACAGCCGTCACAATCCAGAACATTGTACACCACCCCTTTGCCCGCCAGCGCCGCGGTGATCTCTTTATAACGCGGCACCATCAGTTCATTGAAGAGTTTGGGCGACAGCAGCGGTCCGCGGTTGTAGCACATATCCTCCCACCACCACGCCAGGTCCACCTGCCCGGGCGGAATGATATCGATAAGATGAAGCGACATCTCCACCAGGTGATCCATCATTTCTGCGACCCACTCTTTTTCGCTCATCACCGCATAGGAAAGGTTTTCCACTCCCATCCAGTTGCGCAGCCAGCCATACAGAGATCCGGCATTAAAGATGATCGGCAGCCCGGTTTTTCGCGCTGGACCTGCAAACAGCCGCAGATCGCCGATGCGATCCGGATGCCGGTAATCCAGCCGCTCGTCACGGAACCTGATCCAGTCCGCTTTCGACTCGATGACGAATTTGATATAACGGGGAATCGAAGAGCCGTGCGCCGGGACTTCGCAGATGTTGCCGTCGTTATCCTGAATGATAAGGTGTTCGCCGCGATCCTCAAGGACCGTGCGGCCGAATTCCGGAAACAAGCCGTTCAGCAGCGGTATGGCCGGAAAAATGGAGACACCCTCCAGGCCCAAATAGGATTCCACTTCGGAATTGGTGGTGACGGAGCGGGGCAAACCCTGCTTGTGCCACGCTGTGATGGTCTCATCCCAATAGCCAAAATCCACATTGGGTACTTGATCCGGTTTGTTATGGGCTAATACGGCCAATACGCGTTCTGTCGTTGTCATGGCAACTCCTGTAATAAGAAAAGGTCTGTTCCGGATGCTTCTGTTAGGGGTCTGTTTTCTTCTTATGCCGGCGCCGCCAAGCGGGCCATAGCCAGAGTCAGTTTTTCATAGTGCGGCAGGTCATTATACAGCTGCGCTGAAAAGCGCAACAGACGCCGCGGTGGTCCTGGCCACATCATGATCGGCACCTGAATGCCATAGTCGGAAATCAGCCGTTCCTGCAAAGCATCCATATAAAAAGCGGGCAGCGGACCGACAACGTCGCCGGCAGGCAGCTCCAGCGCAGCCATGGAGCCCAGCATCTGCTCCGGACAGGACGGCGCCTGGCTGAGCGTCGTACAGTAGTGGCGTCGTGCCTGAATGATCAAATCACGGTTACGTTTCATGATTCCGGGCCATCCCTTCTCCAGCAGCGATTGCATATAGCCGATCGCTTTGCCCACCGACAAATACGCCGTTGGGTCCAGGGTGCCGGCCCAATAAAATTCCAGCTGAAAAGGTGTTAGAGAATACGAACTGGAGCGGGTGTAACTCGACACTGGCGGATGGATCAACTCCTGGCGGTCGGGCCGAACCCAGAGAAAGCCGGCTCCTTTGGGTGCGCACAGCCATTTATGGCAATTACCGGTATAGTAGGCGGCGCCGATTTTTTCCACATCCAGAGGGATCATGCCGGGAGCATGGGCGCCGTCGATCAGCACGTCGATGTCCCGCTCCTGCAGCAGCCGGACGATTTGTTGCACCGGAAAAATCAGAGCGGTGGGGCTGGTCACATGATCGACAACCGCCAGGCGGGTGCGCGGGCTGATTTTTTCTCGAATGGCCTGCACGACCGCTTGCTCATCCGAAAGAGGAAACGGCACCTCTGCCACAACCACGTGCGCGCCGCTTCGCTGCGCCACCAGCTGCAGGGTGTTGCGCACAGCGTAATAGTCGTGGTTGGTGGTTAAAATTTCATCGCCTTCCCGAAACGACAGGGAACGCACGACGGCATTGACCCCATGCGTAGCATTGGGGACAAAGACCAGATCCTGCTGTTGCGCGCCGATCAAATCAGCCAGCACCATCAGCGACCGCCGATAGAGCGGCTCCAGTTCTCGCATCATAAAACGCACCGGCTCGGCTTCCAGCTGCCGGCGCAACTCGGACTGGTATTGCAACACCGCCAGCGGGGTGGCGCCGAACGAACCATGGTTGAGAAAGGTAACCTGGGGGTCCAGGCCCCACAGGTCTGCAAAGGCGTTTTTCATCCTAGCGTCCGATAAAGGATTTCAATTTTTCCCCCAGCAGAGCGGTCATCTGCTTGTAGGCAACGTCCCGTCCGGCCGTAGCAAGCCGTGCATCATAGAGTTTCTGCATCCACTGGTATTTCAGCTCATCGCTGATGAGCAGGGTGTTGGTCAGGGTCAGGTGCAGGCCGGCCGGCCGCATCCGTTCGTAAAACGCCCACACCTTTTCCGGCATCTGATCCGGCGTTGCTTCCAGGATCACCAGGCAATTTTTATTTTTGCCGATATCGACGAGAAAATCAGCCAAACCGTCGATCAGGTGGTATTTTACGCGCAGAAACATTTTACCTTTATAGGCAGCGGCGAGGGCACGAATGGATGCCGTATCGCTCAGCGCGCAATCCAGTACTCCGTTCTCCTCACTCCAGGCCTTCAGCAGCGTTTTGCCCCACTCGCTCAGCAGGCCGGCGTTGAACATCGGATCCTGGCGATCCCGAATGGTCAACCAGTTGACACCGGCGCGGCAGAGCACACGCGCCAGCATGACGTTGCCGGCCAGCATAGCGCTGCCGTTCAACGCTACCGCCACCGCCAGTTTGCTCTCATTGGCTGCCGCATCCAGGGAAGCGCTGTTTTTGAAACGGATCAACCTTTTATCCTTGCCGTTCCGGATCAGCTCTTCCACGTGATCCAGATCCGCAAAGAGCTGTTGCGCGTTGCGCAACGGCCAAACTACACAACGAACTCCGGCGGGCTGCGCCTTTTGCACCAGGGAATCGGCCTGCTCCAGGGCGTGAAACGGCTGCCCGGAAAAATCGATCTGATCTCCAAACAGGTAAAAAAACCGGCCGCTGCGATGGCCATAAAACTGCAGCGTCGAGGGGTGATCGGCCAGCGCCTGTATCAGATCCACGCTGCGATCGCCGACAAACTGCAGCGACGCCACATTGAGCGTGGACGGTTCATCTTCAAACTGATGGTAAAACGGATGATCGCCTGTTGAAAAGAAATAATAGGCCGGAATGCCCTGCTGCACAAAAAACGAGTGGTCCGAACCGGCCATCCCGCTGCCGCGTCGCATGCTGAATTTCTGCAAAATCGAATCCGGGTAGGCGCCGTATACGGCATCCACCGGATTCATAAAATAGTTGCGCCCGCTGACGCTGGCCCCGCCGGTGCCGGCGCCCTCCATATCAAAATTGAACATGGCCACCATGTTTTCCGCCGGCACCGTGGGGTGGTGCGCATAGTACCAGGAGCCCAGCAAGCCCTGTTCTTCACCGCCGAAACCGATAAACACCAGACTTCGTTTCGGGCGCGGCCGACCGGCAAAGACCCGCGCCAGTTCCATGACCACGGCCGTTCCCGAGGCGTTATCATCAGCGCCGGCATAGAGATGGCCGTCCGGGCTGATGCCGTTATGATCCATATGACCGCCCAGGACGATGTATTCGTTCTGCAGCAGCGGATCCGACCCGCGCCAGATCCCTACGACGTTTTCACCGCTCTGCGAGGCGTGCGGCCGCATATCCACCGACAGGGAGACTTTTTTGGACATGGCAAAAGATTGCGGCTTTTTTTCCAGATCGCGAATGACCAGGTCGATATGCTTGTGCGTGCCGATAAAAAGATCACGCGCCGCTTTTTTCGATATGCTGATCAGCGGCATGGTGGGCTGGTAGCCCTCGCCGTTCACCGTAACCCCGCGCACCGGCCAATCACCCCGCTCCAGGATGAGCAGCGCGGCGGCTCCTTTTTGAGCTGCTGTCCGCACCTTGTAGAAACGCTCGTTGGCAAAGGACCAGTCGCCGCCGTCCTGCGGCGTGCCGCGATAGAGAAGCACGATCTTGCCGGTTACATCCAGCCCGGCATAATCATCCCACCCCTTTTCCGGTTCCGAGATGCCATAACCCACAAAGATCACCTGGCTGGAGATGTTACCCGAACCGGAATTAAAGTAGACGACGAAATCGACCCCCTCCTGGTAGTTCACTGAACCAAACGCGCCATCGAGCAATTTCAATTGGGCACGCTTTTTCTGGTCCGTGACCAGCATGGGAAATTCCTGAATAAAACTCTGTTTATCGCCGCCAGGCTCCAGTCCCCACGATTTAAAGCGCTCGCCGATCCAGAGGGCCGCCTGGCGGGCGCCGGGCAATCCGGTTTTACGGCCGGCGTATTCGGGCCGGCACAACTCTTCCACATAGCTCAAGGCGTTGTGACCATCGAATTGTTCCTGTGCCCATGACACGGACAGGCCAAGCAATAGCAATACGGTAACTCTCTTCATTCTGCTCCTCGATTGCAAAACCTATTATAAACAAATTTAGATGTTTGTGCAAGTATTTTCATGTAAAGAAGCGCTTGCCGGCCAGCTAAAGCATTGACATTCTGTTCAGGAATATATATATTTATTGTCTTGATTTGCTTCATCAAAACTACCTGGAATCACGCTTCCAGCACCCTCGCGCTGGCCGGTCTGTTTCGACCTTTCTGCGCGGACAGCAGCTCGGAACACATTAAACAACACAGATGTTTCCAATCCAACACGAGGTGGGCCATGTATCATTTTATCAAAGATTTTGTGCAAGAGTGGCAAAACGAAAGCGCCAATACCCTCAAAGTCATGCAGCAGCTTTCAGACAACTCCCTGCAGCAGCGGGTGACCCCTCAGGGCCGCTCCCTGGGTCGTATCGCCTGGCACATCGTGCAGAGTTTTAACGACATGGCCGGACGCATGGGGCTGCCGGTGGAGGCGCCCGGGGAAGATGCGCCGATACCGGCACAGGCGAAAGGCATCGCCGATGCCTATGCCGCGGCCGCCGAGTCGTTGGCCAAAGCGGTTCAGACCTGGTCTGATGCTGATCTGCAGATTGAAGACAACATGTACGGTGAAATGTGGAAACGCGGCGTCACCCTGCAGATTCTCATTAATCACGAGATCCACCATCGCGGCCAGATGACCGTGTTGCTGCGCCAGGCCGGGCTCCAGGTTCCCGGCGTCTGCGGTCCCTCCGCCGAAGAATGGAGTCAATTCGGTATGCCGGCGCAGGAGTAAGGGCTGCCGGAAACCGATGGCCCGGGTGTGGAAACAGCCCGCACCATATTTAAGATCATACACGCCTGGTGTCTTTAGCATGGCCTGCCTGCACCATAGGCAAGAACGAAAGCGCGACCCGGTATTTGCGGGATAGATATGTAGCCGACCGGTTATTTTCATCCAACCGGCCACCAGTTTCAAAGGAGTAGTATGGCAAAAGCTCAAGTAGCGGCGTTGACCACCAGACCCGAAACCGTTCTCAGAGATTACCACCGCTTGATGAACCTGGCCGGCTACCAGAGCGTCATCGACCGCCAGGCGGACACCGCCCTCAAGGTCAACATCTCGTGGCATTTTTTCTTTCCCGGCAGTTCCACCACGCCATGGCAACTGGAAGGGGTCATCCGCGCCATGAAACGGGACGGCTACGATCCCAACCTCATCCATGCCTGTCACAATCGCACGGTGGTCATCGACGCCCA
>CAZISM010000222.1:1982-6250 GCA_964541895.1 uncultured Cytophagia bacterium | reverse complement strand
CGGCTTCTCCTGAACAACGTGCATCCGAACGACGACCACGGCCGGGCTCAGAACCTGGGGCTGATCACCCAGAGCGTCCTCAACGTCAAAACGGAAAGTTGGGGAGAGATCCGCCATGATCCACAGGTGCGCGAAGCGGCGGTAAAAATCAGACCAGACCTGCTGACCGGCGATTGCGCCGCTCTTCATGATGTCAAACACCTGATGGCCGTCTATGCACCGGTTCGACCGGTTCGCTCAAACAGCAACAACAGCTTCCGCTATACCCCCCTGTGCAATCATCGTTGTGTAGCCTGGGACAGCTGCCCTGTCCGCTGCGGCGGTATGCCCTGCGCCAAACAGGACAAACGGAGTGAGAACGGTTCTGAAAAAGCACCTGATTGAGGCGATCCGGGTGAGAAGGTGCAGCCATAAAAAAAGCCGATACGAATCGCATCGGCTTATCAGTGTCCCCAAGGGGATTCGAACCCCTGCTGCGGGATCGAAAATCCCGAGTCCTAACCCCTAGACGATGGGGACATGTATGTTTTGGTGGCGGGTTGTGGGGTGAGTGACGGGATTCGAACCCGCGGCCACCAGGGCCACAACCTGGTGCTCTAACCAGCTGAGCTACACCCACCATCTGGGCTTGTTACTAAAGCCTTATAATATATTAAAAATCCTTTTTTCATGCAAGTATTTTTTCATAAAATTCCTGCTTTTATGCGGCTTTTACGTGTGTGAACAGAGCGCGCTGCTCACCATACGGGCAAACTCGCCGGCGGCCGCCACTTTGTCGCCCTGTTCTTCCAGCGTACGAATCAGCCAGCTGCCGATGATAACGCCGTCCGCCACCCGGCTGGCCTCCTGCACAGCCGCCAGCGAAGAGATGCCAAAGCCCACCTGAATGGGTAATGCGGTCACGGCTCGCAATGAAGCGACCACCGCCTCGAGATGGTCGGCCGATTGGCCGGATTCACCGGTGGTGCCATAGTGCGAAACGCAATAAATGAATCCCGCGCCGGCTTTGGCGATTTTTCCGGCCCGATCGCCGCCCTTCTCCGGAGCCACCAGAAAGATCAAAGCGACCTCCTCCGCTCGGCACGCTTCTGCCAGCAGATCCGCTTCCTCATAGGGTAAATCGGCGATGATAAGGCCATCCACTCCGGCCAGCCGGCAGTCCACTGCGAACTGATCCACGCCATAGCGCAACACCGGGTTATAATAACCCATAAGCACAACCGGCGTGCTGTGGGTTTTGCGGAACCGGCTGACCAGCGCCAGTATCT
Organism: uncultured Cytophagia bacterium; assembly: GCA_964541895.1. Lineage (GTDB taxonomy): Bacteria > Zhuqueibacterota > Zhuqueibacteria > Residuimicrobiales > Residuimicrobiaceae > CAZISM01. The sequence goes on along the minus strand of CAZISM010000222.1, from coordinate 4,982 downwards.
CCGGGATGTACACCTTGTTCTTCAAGGCGCGTTGGCTGGCGCGTTGAATGGCCGGCCCATCGGCGATGGGATCCGAGAACGGCATCCCCAGCTCCAATACGTGAGCGCCATGGTCTGCCAGAGCCTGCATGATCGCCAGCGTGCTCTCCAGATCAGGATCACCGGCGGTGATGAACAGGGTCTGGGCCTTTTTACCTTGACTGCGCAGCTGCGCAAACAGTTGATCCAATCGATTCATATTCACCTCTGCATCGGCATATTCATGACCTGGTTCAAATCCTTGTCGCCTCGGCCTGAAAGGCTGACCAGGATGCTCTGGTTCTCTGCCAGGGTTGGGGCCAGCACCATGGCATAGGCCACGGCATGGCTGCTTTCCAGGGCAGGGATGATGCCTTCCACCCTGGCCAAATCATGAAAAGCCTGCAACGCCTGTTCGTCGTTAACACTGACATAGTGAGCGCGGCCGGACGCTTTGTACGCCGCATGCTCTGGGCCAACACCGGGATAATCCAGCCCGGCAGAAATCGAATAAGCGTCCTCGATCTGGCCGTTTTCATCCTGCAAAAAGTAACTGCGCACTCCATGAAACACGCCCACCTCCCCCTTGCCCAGAGATTCGGCGTGGTCGCCGCGGCCGCTGCCTTTGCCGGCCGCTTCAACGCCGATCAACCGGCTGGGCGACTCTTTGAATGGATGAAAAATGCCCATGGCATTGCTGCCGCCACCGACACACGCCACAATATAATCGGGCGCTGCGATGCCGTACTCTTTCAGTTGCGACCGGCACTCCATGCCGATGACCGACTGAAACTCCCGTACCATGAGCGGATAGGGGTGCGGCCCGATGACCGAGCCGATGACATAGGCGGTTTCCTTCACCTCCGCCACCCAGCAGCGCATGGCTTCATTGATGGCGTCTTTCAGGGTGGAACGGCCGCAATGAACGGTGATCACCTCGGCGCCCAGGAGCTTCATGCGAAACACATTGAGCTCCTGGCGGTGCACATCTTCGGCGCCCATGAAGACACGGCAGGGCAAACCCAGCAGCGCAGACGCGGTGGCCGTGGCCACGCCGTGCTGGCCGGCGCCGGTCTCGGCGATGATATACCGCTTTCCCATCCTGGCCGCCATCAACACCTGGCCGAGGCAATTGTTCAACTTGTGGGAACCGGTGTGCGCCAGATCTTCCCGTTTCAGAAACAGGCGGGCGCCGCCACAACGCCGGCTCAGATTTTTTGCTTCATACAGCGGCGTTGGACGCCCGGCATAGTTTTTATACATCGCGAACAGCTCATTCTGAAACTCGGGATCCCGCCGGTATGTATCGAACGCCTGCTCCAATTCGATCAAAGCCGGCATCAGCAGTTCCGGAACAAACTGTCCGCCGAAGGAGCCAAAATAACCCCTACTCTTCATACGCTGGACCTTTGACTAGTGTACACAGTGATTTTATTTTCTCATGATCTTTGACGCCCGGCGTCGCCTCCAGTCTGGAGCTGCTGTCCAGCCCGTACGGCCGCAAGGCGTCCACAATGGCTTTGGCATTATCAGGACCGATGCCGCCGGCGAGGATGATGCGACTGAAATCCCTGATGCCATGGAGAATAGCCGCCGTCACCTCCTGGCCGGTCCCGCCCATCCGGCCGGGTGAATAGGCATCGACAAGAATTTTCCAGACATCAATATAGCGATCTATATCCTGTAAATCAATTGCGCTTTGCGGCCGAAGGGCTTTGATGACCACACCGCCGAGCTGCCGGCAATAGTCGTTGCTTTCACGGCCGTGCAGTTGGATGATGTCCAGCCCGAGCTGCCGGCGCTGCTGCTGCACCTGTTGCAGCGGCGCATCCACGAACACACCGACTTTGAGAATGGCGGGCACCGCTCTGCAAATGCTGTACGCCTGTGCAAAAGTTACCTGGCGAATGCTGGGGGCAAAGATAAAGCCGATGGCATCGGCTCCGGCGCCATGGCAGAGCTCTGCATCCTCCGCACGGGTAATGCCGCATATTTTAAGCCAGGTCATAGGCCCCTCAAGGCTCGTAACGCCGCCGCACGATCCGGTTGCGTCATCAACGCTTCACCGACCAGAGCAGCCGCAAAACCGGCTTGCCGCATCTGCTGCAGATGCTGATGGGTATGAATTCCGCTTTCACTGACCGCCACCACCGTGTTCGGCAGCTGTTGAATCAAACGCAGACTGGTCCCCAGATCCACATCAAACGTCTTCAAGTTGCGGTTGTTAACACCGACCAGACGCGCCCCGGCCTCCAGAGCACGCTGTACTTCGATTTCATCGTGCACCTCCACCAGGGCATCCAGGCGGAGAGCAGCGGCGCATGACAACAGACGCCGCATGGTGTTGTCATCAAGAGCGGCCACGATCAACAGAACCGCGCTCGCGCCGGCCATGACCGCTTCAAAGATCTGATACTCATCGATGATGAAATCCTTGCGCAACAACGGCAGCGAAACAGACTCTGCCAGAATCCGCAAATAGTCCAGCGACCCTTGAAAAAAATGGGGCTCGGTCAGTACCGACAGCGCAGCGGCGCCGCCACCTTCATATTCGCGCGCTATCTGCAATAAGTCAAAATCGGCGCAGATCACCCCTTTGCTGGGGGACGCTTTCTTCAGTTCGGCGATGACGGTGATTTCGTTTTTCTGCAGCGCGTCGGCAAAGCGGTGATGCGGCATCGAACGTGCTTTCCGTTCGGCATGGTGCTGCCACATCGCCAGAGGATGGCGCTCCTGCCGTTGCTGAAGGTCCTGGGCCGTTCGCTGCAAAATGGTCTCGAGGATGGTCATTCGGCTCTCCGCTCAGTTGGTGAACTGTTGCGTATAGGTAATCCATTCTGCCAGTTTATCAGCCGCAGCGCCGCTGCGGATGGAGGCACAGGCCTTTTCCATACCCTCTTGCAGGGAATCCGCCTGGCCGGCCACATAGATGGCGGCACCGGCGTTCAGAGCCGTCACCTGCTCTTCCGCCCTGGTTTGACC
>CAZISM010000222.1:0-1882 GCA_964541895.1 uncultured Cytophagia bacterium | reverse complement strand
GTGAGAATGGACTCGGGATGAAACTGGACGCCTTCCAGCGGCAGCTCTTTGTGGCGCAGCCCCATCACCAGGCCGTCATCGGTCTCTGCCGTTACCTGCAGGCATTCCGGCAGGGTTGTCCGTTCCACCATCAGCGAATGATATCTTCCGGCCTGAAAGGGATTGCGCACCCCCTGATAAATCGTCCGGCCGTCATGATAGATGGCGCTGCTCTTGCCGTGAAACAGCTGCGGGGCCGGCACCACCTGCCCACCCATGGCCTGGCCGATGGCCTGCAAGCCCAGACAAACACCCAGGACCGGGCACTTGTCGCTGAAATAGGTAATGGCCGACAGGGTCACGCCCGACTCGTCCGGATAGCCGGGGCCGGGAGAGATTAAAACCTTGGCCGGATGCAGCGCCGCCAGCTCAGCGACGGTTTTTTCGTCGTTGCGCACCACACAGATCTCTTCGCCGAAATGGCCGATGTACTGCACCAGGTTGTAGGTAAACGAATCGTAATTATCGATCACCAGGATCATGACAAGCCCTCCTCTGCGTATTCGATGGCGCGCAGCAGGCCGCGCGCCTTGTTCTGGGTTTCTTCATACTCGCTGGCAGGTACCGAATCCGCGACGATGCCGGCGCCGGTTTGGATCATGGCCTCCTGGCCGCAGATCCAGATGGTGCGGATGGCGATACACACATCCATATTGCCATTGAAGGAGAAATACCCGACCGCGCCGGCATAGAGTCCGCGCCGGGTGGGTTCCAGATCCTCGATGATCTCCATGGCGCGGACCTTGGGGGCGCCGGATACCGTGCCCGCCGGGAAGGCGGCGCGGTATACATCCACACTATCGAGTCCGGGGCGCAGACGGCCGGTGACGGTCGAGACGATGTGGATGACGTGCGAATATTTTTCAATGGCCATCAACTCTTCCACCTGCACCGAACCATATTCACAGACCCGGCCGATGTCGTTGCGGCCGAGATCCACCAGCATGGTGTGTTCCGCCCGTTCTTTCGGGTCAGCGAGCAGCTCCTGGATCAATTGATCGTCCTCGCGCTCGCTGCCGCCGCGCCTGCGCGTGCCGGCAATGGGTTTGACGGTAACGCGGCCATCCTCCAGCTTGACCAGGGTTTCCGGCGACGATCCCAACAGGATGTCCGATCCCATCTCGATAAAAAACATGTAGGGCGAGGGATTGACCACGCGCAGCGCCCGGTAAATGTCCAGGGCCGGAGCCAAGGTCTTGCGCTGAATCCGCCGGCTGAGCACCACCTGAAAAATATCACCGCGCCTGATATGTGCCTGCGCCTGGCGCACGATCTCTTCAAATTGGTCGCGATTCATATTGGTGGAGGTGTCACTTTGCTGCTCCGGCGTCGTGCAGGCGCCGGTGGGCCGCTCGCCATGCAGGATCTGCCATTCCACCTTTTTCAGTTCTTCGATGGCGTGCAGGTAATCCTGCTCTGCCTGGCCGGTGGGCGAAATGAAATGCAGAATGGTCAGGCGATTGAGCAGATTGTCGAAAACAATGATGCGCTGCGGAATGAACAGATGAAAGTCCGGAACCTGCAAATCATCCTCGGCCTTTTCCGGCAAACGTTCGATATGGCGTATGCTGTCATAACCGAGATACCCGAAAAAACCGCTGTCGTAGAACGGCCCGGCGGCTGCCTCCGCCACCGTGTATTTTCTGATATAGGTCTGCAGGACCTGCAGCGGATTCTCGCTGAACGTCTCTTCCGTACGTTCGACCAGATTCTGGAACACCGTTCGGCCCTGCCGGCTTTTGATGATCGCCAGCGGCCGGTCGCCGATGATGGAATAACGGCCTCGCTGCGCGCCCTGCTCCACGCTCTCCAGCAGGAAGCGATAGGAGCCGGTGGCGGTCTT
>CAZISM010000221.1:0-6313 GCA_964541895.1 uncultured Cytophagia bacterium | reverse complement strand
TTTATACTCATCCGATGATGCAGGGCGGGCAATGCTGGGCCGCCATTTATCTGGACACCCCGGGAACCAGCGTAGATCTGGATTTTATCCGCACTGACATGACGACGGACATCAGCCCCTATAAAGGAAATTTCTTGTGCAATGATGAGCTGCTGAACCAGCTGTGGTACGGCAGCGCCTATACCCTGCAGACCGAATCCTGTGAACCGACCGGTTCGTTGATTCAACGCATGGGGCAGGGGGCCGTGATCAAACTGCGCAACACCAACGAGGTGGTGCTGGCAAAACCCGGCGTCAAGTGGAAAAATTATTCCTTTTCATTCGATTTCAAGATCATCAAGAGCATGGACCGGCCTTCCGGGGTGGGTTGGGTTTTCCGCGCCCAGGATGCGGACAACGGTTATGTTTGTCAGGTCAATTTGCATAATCAATTCACGATCAAGAAACGCATCAACGGCAATTATCGCCTGCTCAAGCCGGCTCGCACTCTGCCGGTTTCGTTGCGGGATGGTGAGAGTCATCGCGTTGAGACCGTAGTAGAGGACGACCTTTTTAAAACCTTTCTGGATGGCCGGTTGATCGATGAAACCTGTGATGAAACGTTCAAGACCGGCCGGATCGGATTTGCTCAGAATAAATACGAGCTAGCCTGGGCTGATAATATTATCGTCAGAGGTCAAAACGGTGAAACACTGTTTGCGGAGGACTTTAGCAGCGATCTAAAGGCCTGGGAGTATGTTCAGACCGGCGCCTATATGGGTCATGGCCCCAAAAGGGAAAAATTGATCTGGAATTGTGACCTGACACTGGGCAATCGCAACACCTATTATTCGACCTTTGAAAAAAAATATGTTCGTGACACCATTCTGCTGTTTGCCGAGCATCAAAAAGAGGACGGTTTTATCTATGGCGTCCTTGACCCATCGGACAGCGAAAATCCGCCGGGCTTTGGTCATTTTGAATGCGATGAATATTCGGCCTGGTATGTGCCGCTGGTGGCCGACTATTTTCTGTTCACAGCCGATACCACCACGGCATTAAAAGTATATCCTGCGGTGAAAAAGGATCTGGATTATCTTTGGCAGCAGGTGGAAATTTTAACGCTCACGCTGTTTTACCAGAGGGAAGAAACGTCTAAATACTCTAAAATACTGGAAAAAACAAACAAGGGGTATAACACCTTTATCAATCTGGTCGTCCATTATGCGCTAGAGTCCGGCATATTTCTGGCAGAAAAACTCGGGTACCCTGCCGACGCCGAGCTCTATCGCATGCGGGCAAGAATGCTGAAAGACGGCATCAATAAAAATCTTTGGGATGAGAAAAAGGGGCATTATATTCTTTCCTTGGAGAGTAAAGAATACGATGTCTGGCCTAACGGCATGGCGCTGGGCATGCGGTTCACCACACCGGAACAATCGCAGAGTATCTTGCAGCAATACGGTGATGGCTGTTGGCACGGCAAGGTCGAGCTGTTCTCCATCCGCGGCAAGTTTTTCAATCATCAGGATCAGGCTGCTCTGGATCGCATCCGCAATGACAAGATTCAACCCAACTGGCCGCAAGCGATCCACCACTGGAAGGGTCCCCGCTGCACCACCTGGGAATGCATGCAACTGTCGGAAAACGGAGTGGGCAAAGGCAGCACCTGTCATGGCGACGTGGCGTTGGCCTATGTGCTTTCCGAATCCGTATTGGGTGTATACCCGACGGATGTCGGCTATCAAAGCTTTGACGCCATACCCCATCCGGCCGATCTGCAGTGGGCTAAAGGAGAGGTGCCCACTCCGTACGGTAACATCCGCTTTTCCTGGGAAAAGGGGACAGGTAAGGTCCTTTTCAAGGAAACGCTGCAGTCCCCTCCCGGTACTACGGCCACTGTCGGCGTGCCCAAAACGGCCGCTTCAGGACACTGGGCCATATATGTGAATAATAAATTGTACGTTGATTCCGTTCAACACAAGACAGCTGCAACAGCTCGTTCCGATGAGTATTATGTATATTTGCAGGATTTTGCTCCAGGCACTTGGGTGATTGAGATGCGAAAACAATAGATGCTATAGTAATGCCTGGCTGCGGCTGCCCCGTACCAGGCGATTAATAGCCGAAAAAGAGTTGCTGTGCACATCGAGACGGAGGAGATATGATTTTTTGCGCAAGGCGCGGTTTGTGGTTCACAGTGTTGGCTGGCTTTTTGGGCCTGGGGGCCGCGCCTGTCGATAAAACCGCTCGCCAGCCACGCAACAAGCCATACGAGCACTATGTAAAAGAATGTCTGGATTGTATTATGGAGCACGGCACGGACCGGTACGGCACGGTGCATGCGCCGATCGTGGTGAGTATCCTTGATGTGGAGTCGAAAACAAGTCCGGAAAATCCGGAAAAACTGGATGAGTACTATCGCGTCACCAGACGCGAGCGCCGTAATCCAGCCGGCTCGAACCTGCTCACCGATCAATCCCTTCTCAAAACAATGTATCTGGTCTCAACCCTGACCGGATCTCCTGCGTACGCCGATTTCGCACAACGCTATTCCGGCTACGTCATGTCCCATCTGGTCGACGATATGGGCTTTTTTTGGTGGGGTTGGCACCGCCATTACGATGTATATCGGGATATCCGTGATGGCCACAACGGGAACTTGCATGAAATTCACTCCAACAATTGTATCGCCTGGGATCGTCTGTGGCAGGTAAATCAACCGGCGGTGCTGAAGGAGATCGAGGCGATCTGGCAGTGGCACGTGATAGATAAAAACACCGGCGAAATCAATCGCCACGGCGATGGCAAACGCGGCTGTGATTTTAGCATGTCCAGCGGCGCTTATATCGAGGCGTTCTGCTTTCTCTATGGAAAAACGCGTGATCAAAAGTGGCTGGATAGGGCCAGGCTGTTGGCTGATTATTTCTGGAATCTTCGGGACAGGAATACGAACCTCGTTCCGGAAAGGCCGAATGCGGGCAAGGATCGTTTCGACGGCTCCAGTTTTACGACGTCTATTACCGGGCTGTATTGCCACTCTTTGCTTAAAGCGTTTGAATCGACCGGAGAGACGCATTTTCGTGATTATGCTCTGGCGTATCTGAAAGCATACAGTCGTTATGGTTATGATGAAACAACCGGCCGTTATTGGGGCGCTCTTCGCCTGGACGGCACGCCCATTCCCGGCCCACGGGTGTATTCGGAAAATGTAGATTCGGCCGAAGGATACGAAGCATTTCAACCTCGTGGTCACCTGACGCTGTGGCAACCCTATGTGGCCGGTTATGAGCATGCGATCAGCACGGCTCAGATTTATCCCTATGCGTATCAGTTGACCGCCGATGCCGACATGCTGCAGACGGCCAGACGATTTGCCGAATGGATCCGCAAAACCCCGCCGGGAACCGTGGAAGACGAAACGGCTTGGTTTAAAAATTATGCCGACGGTCCGGGCAGAACCGGTACCTATGCCGACCATTATGGTCGCTCGATCTCTTTTTATCTCCACCTGTATATCATGACGGGTGAGGACATCTACTTGCGCGATGCACAGACCCTGGCGGACGAAGCGGTGGCTAAACTGTATCACAAAGGTCTGTTTCGCGGTCATCCAGCCAAACCGTATTATGAAGCCATGGATGGAGTAGGTTTTCTGCTCTATGCTCTTCTCGAATTGGGGCAAGTGCTCAAGAATCCGGCGCAAGCGGTCGGCCGACAGGCCATTCCGATTTCAGCCAATGAAGTCATAGCGATGGATAACTGGTGAGTTGATGCAGTCGTTTGTTTGTTGTTTATCCCACTGACCTTCGTATTCTGCTTCCGAGGAGTCTGTTATGCGTCACCTGTTGTGTATGCTCCTGCTCAATTTTTCTATGGCCTTGGCGCAAAAGCCGGTAATTCTCAAGGCTGATCTAGATCGGGTTGTTCAGGAAAATTTTCTTGGCGTAAATGCCGTGTATCACGGTTTTGCCTGGATGCCCGAACAGATTGGCAAAGGCATGAATAACGCAGACCGTGGTCGCGAGATGGAGCGGGTCAAGGCGATGAAGTTGCATATCGCCCGCACCTGGTACCGACCGGATTTTGCAGGCCAGGATATCCGTGGTCCATACGACTGGGAGTCGCCGCATATGCAGGCATTATATCTCTGGCTTGCGGAAATGAAAAAACTGGGGGTTGATGTGGCACTGCAGGCCGCCTGGGGCTTTCCCGATGATACTCATCTCGGCAGCAAGCAGTCCGATCCTGATCAGGATCCTCTGCAGTTTGCCGGCTGGGTCAGTGAATCGATACGGCAGATCGTAGTGAAGCGCGGTTATGATCATGTTAAATATCTCATACTCATGACCGAACCGACCACTTCTCCCTGGGGCAAGCCACCGGTCGGCTACGAATTATGGCCCTATTATGTACGGTGCATGAAGGCTGTCCAGGAACGGATGGAAATAGAAGGTACCAGAAAATATGTGCAGTTGGTCGGGCCGAACAACCACGCTGTGGGTGGCACAGCCCAGTTGCGCATGAGCGAGGCCTTGCACGAATTGGATGGTGTGATAGATATTTACAGCGGCCACACCTATCTACCGGCGGACAGTGGCTATGCCGGATGGTCAAATTTATGCCGATATTTAAAAAACTCGTTGATCGGTTCAAAAAAGCCGATCTGGATCGATGAATATAATGTATTCAGCGAATGGGAAAAGGGCTTTAGGCAAACGCCGCAACATGGTACGTTTTTGGCACAGGCGGTTGCCGCATTCGTCAATGCCGGAATGCAAGCGTCTTTCATTTGGCTGCTTTTTGATCAGCAGTATGTCAAGCCGCTGACCAACGCACACGGCAGCAATTCATTTGTGCAAGGTGTCCATCGCTGGGGTCTGGTGAAATGGCCGCATGACGATATTAATGATCCGGGTCTGCCCTACCCATCCTGGTATAGCTATGCCATGATGAGTCGCTATCTGGGTGGTGGCAAAGGTACTAAAGCCTTCCACACCGAAAATGCAGACGGCGTGTATCTTGCGGTCGTGCAGCAGAATAGCGGCGAGTGGTCCTTTCTGGTCGTCAACGCAACGGAGGCGGCGTGTGCAGCGACCATCCAAATCAATCGTACGCTTAATTGCAGTTTGCAGCGGTACCAGTATGATCCGGCGAGTATCAAGACCTCTGCTGAATCCATCATGATCACTTCGGATAAAGTCAAGACATTGGTCGGCATGAGTTTCAAGGATCAGATCCCTGCCGGCGGTGTAGCCATGTACACAAATCTGCAATGAGGGATTTTTTCTCTCCGCTGATCACAACGCCCTACATTCTCGCTCACTGCTGTATGATGGATCGTCCCCGTGGCCGCAATATCAACCCCGGGATGAGGAGGTACCAGCTATATGGGCACAAGAAGGGAAAAGATGAAATCGAAAACTCTGTCCAGAAGACAGTTTATTCATTCATGCGTGACGTCAGCTGCGGCTGTTTCTCTGCATGTTTGTTGCAGCAGAAAAAAGCCGCTGAATTTTGTCTTCTTTCTGGTGGACGACCTGGGCTGGAAGGACCTCGGCTGTTTCGGCAGTAGCTTTTACGAGACCCCCCACATCGACAGGCTGGCGGCAACCGCTATGCGTTTTACCCAGGCCTATGCCGCCTGCCCGGTGTGCAGCCCTACCCGGGCCAGCATCATGAGCGGCAAATATCCGGCACGCCTGGGCACAACCGATTGGTTCGGAGCGCCTCAGCCGGAGACAGCTAAAAACCATTGGACCCGCCATAAGCCACTCTTGCCGGCTCCCTATGTGGACCGCCTGCCATTATCAGAGATCACAATGGCTGAAGCCTTGAAACAATACGGCTATCAGACTTTTTTTGCCGGCAAGTGGCATCTGGGTCGGGAGGGCTATTATCCGGAAGAGCAGGGATTTGATATCAACAAAGGCGGAACACACGCCGGATCGCCGCCGGGAGGATACTTTTCACCCTACAAGAATCCCAAGTTGACGAATGGGCCGGATGGCGAACATCTCCCAGACCGTTTGGCCAGGGAATCGGCAGCATTCCTTGAAAAGGCCGGCAACAATCCTTTTCTATTGTATCTTTCTTTTTATTCGGTGCATATTCCGCTACAGGCGCGGCCGGATTTGCAGCGGAAATATGAACAAAAGGCAGCGGCGCTTCCTCACGAGTCGGTGCCTCCTAGGAAAGAAGGCGATAGGGAGGTCCGTCAAATCCAGAATCACGCTGTTTATGCTGCTATGGTAGAGGCGATGGATCAGGCCGTTGGTAAGGTGTTGACGGCGCTTGATCGTCTGGGTTTGACAGAGAATACGGCGGTCATTTT
>CAZISM010000220.1:0-6320 GCA_964541895.1 uncultured Cytophagia bacterium | reverse complement strand
CCATCTGCGCAAAGGGAATGGGTTCAAGGCCGTATTTTTTCAGGAATCGTTTCGAAAGCAAATCGGCCAGCGTTCGGCCGCCGGAAGCAATGGCGGTATTGTTCTCCTTGATATGGTTTTCATTATCACGGAGAAACGGCCGTTCGCAATCGACGATGAGATTGTTTTTTGCCCTGTTTTGATCGGCATGGAGGCGGATCGTTTTCAGAGCCGGATATCTGGACTGGTAGAGGTCGGAGCGGATGTCCACTTCTTCATGGATCTTTTTTTGAATGACAGGCGTATCCAGTTGTTCCAGCCAGCGCTGGTCCCCCCAACTTGAAAAACTGACCGCTGCTCTGCATTGATAAAACAGGTTGTTTTCCACCAGGTTGTCCTTGCCGCCGTGAATCTGCACGCCGCCAAAGTCATTTTTACCGCAACGTGAAAAGACGTTGCCATAGATGATGAAACCGGAAATCATATCGTCGAGCCGAACGCCGGCCGCACCGTGGCGGGTTCCGCCGGAAATATCAGACCAGTGATTGTAGCGAATCACATTGCCGCGATACGACGGATTGTACCAGATATCCAGTCCACCCTGATCGTCGGATTCATTGACCACATGGCTGATCTGGTTGTATTCGATAACACAATCATTTCCTTCCAGCCGAATGGCGGAGGAGGAAGAATAGCGGAATCGGTTATTGTTGAGGCGCAGACCGCAGCCTTCCACCAGCACCGCCGGCTCATAGGTGCGCTGAAACAACGAAAAATATTCTACAACAGAGTGCTCGATAAAATGGTTGGCCGGGATAAGCTGCTTGCGATCGCCGCCTTTAATCTTGATGCCGCCATGTCCAAACGTGCGCAACAGGCAACCCGTAATACCGTGTCCGACGCCGTTCTGGACATGAATGCCATCCTGGCCAAAGCATTCGATCCGGCAATCGGTAATCTGACAATGTGCGCCATCACGAATCAACAGGGCGCTGCCCCGGCCCTGCCGGAAGGTCACCCCTCTGATGGTTATATAGGCGCAGTCGCGCATTTCAATCATAAAAGGAGCGTTGAAAACAGACAGTGTTACCTGCGCCTGGTTTGGCTGAATGCCGGCCGGCGGATACCAGTACAACTTGCCGTCGGCTCTGTCCAGATACCACTCTCCCGGCTGATCGAGTTCACAAAACAGGTTGAGGCCGAAATAACGCAAGCTGTCTTTATAACCATAATGGTGGTAGGGCGGCTTTGTGGCAATGATATGCGCGACCGTGTCTATCTTTTCAACCCTGAGCGGGGCATCGAGCCAGTCCCAATACCAGTAACCGGAGAGCCTGATATCCGATTCGTTTGCCCAGCGATTCTGCCGGCGGTCTGTGTATTCAAAGATACCTTCGACGGTGCCGTGCCTTTTGAGATAGGTCTCGGCCAGCTGCGTAGGGCCCTTGGCCAGACCGGCTTTGGCAAAGTCGCTGTTGGGCCAGCGCGCCAGCGTCTGGACTTGGCCGTTGCAAAAGAGCTCCGGCCGTTTCCCCTTATCGGTTGGATCGCCCAGATCAGCGATGCCGCCGGCATAGAGATCGGCCATATAGATCAGCCCTCTGACCTCCGGGGCCAACAGCGCCAGCTTTTCCGGACGTTCTACGGCGTGCCACTGCGTGATCCTGCGAGCGCCGGAAAAAATCGGTTCTGCTCCTTTTTCCGCCTGATAGATCACAGGCGCCGTTTTGTTTCCTGAATCCTCTTTGCCGAAAAGAATCGGCTCTTCCAGTTGATACATCCCTCCGCGGATGTGAACGGTTACCGCTTTATTCTGCTTGATCGCTCTGACGGCATCGCGGGCCCTGGCCAGAGTTGCGAATGGATGCGCTTTTGCCCCGGAGGCAGAATCATCGCCATACGGAGACACGTACACATCGACGGCGCCGAGATTGAATGACAGCAGCACAGTACCGATTAAAAAAATCCGTTGCACACATGTGATCATCTTTTTACCTCATCGGGCTATGGTGGAGTACTGATACGGTTCGGCTTGTACGCAGGAGGCAAACGATTGCTCTCTATGCTGTTTGGCTCAGAAATCATAAATGGATTAGCCGGCCCAACGTCTGCAATGCGGCCTGATCCGTTTACTCGCTTTGGGCAAAATAAAAATCGTCACACCCTATAATACCCAGTCCATGACAGAAAATCAATTTAAAAATGAGCATATTCCTTCTTGAAATTTATCGGGCAATTCACTATTATAGGCCAGTCCGATCCATTTCCCGATCAGCAATTCAGAGGAGGCGCTGTGCATCCTATCCTTCGAATACTTTCGCTTTCTTTTCTGCTGGGATTGGCCTGCGCGAACGACAGGGCTGCCAATTTTTACGTCGCCACCGACGGTCAGGATTCGAATCCCGGCACCCTGACCAAGCCGTTCGCCTCCCTGGCCAAAGCCCGGGATGCCATACGGCGTATGGAGTCCAGAGAGCGCCACATCAACGTCTTTATCCGGCAAGGGGTCTATCGTTTAACAGAGCCGCTCCGGTTCGGCCCCGAGGATTCCGCGCCCGCCGGCGGCCGCATCACCTACAGCTCTTTTGGTAAAGAGGTCGTACAACTCTGCGGTGGTCGGCCGATCAGCGGCTGGCAAAAAGAAAAAAATAATATCTGGACCGCCAAACTGGCCGATGTCCAGTCCGGGCAGTGGTGGTTTCGTGATTTGTATCGCGATGGCGAACGACTCCCGCGCAGCCGCTTTCCCAACGACTCCATGCTGACCATCCGTTCGGCCGACCCCGAGGCGATACTCATCGGCTTTACAGAAACGCTGCCGGCCATCAGCGCAACAACGGCCGAACTGATCGTGCTGCAGAACTGGTCCATATCCCGCGCCCTCATCGCGGCCGCAGACCGGCACTCGCTCAGCACCGCAACCCCTAGCGGATGGGTCGGCCACGAATGGACCACGGCACAACCGGGCAAACGCGCCTTTCTCGAACACGACCTCACTTTTGTCGACCAACCGGGTGAATGGTACCTGGAGCGCCATACCGGCATTTTGTATTATCAGGCGGCCGATCAGGAAAATCCCAATGAACACTCTTTTATCGCACCGGTTATCGATCAGTTGCTGGTGCTCGCAGGAACCCGCAAAACGCCGATAGCCAATCTTCATTTTAAAGGGCTGCAGTTCGAGTACGCCAACTGGGCGTTGCCGCAGGTCGGCTATGCCGGAATCCAGGCCTGCTTTTTCGGACCCAGGTATGAACAGGAACCGACCTATGGACTGCCCCTGGCGATCCAGCTGGAGCACGCTGAGAATTGCAGTTTTGTGCGCTGCAAACTGCAGCATACGGGTGCCAGCGGCCTCGGTCTGGCAGCCGGGTGCCGCAAGGTTTCCATCATTGGCTGTGAGTTCTTTGATATCGGCGGCAACGGCGTTATGGTGGGTTGGCGAGGCAGCGAACAACGTTCGCCTCGCAAATGGTTTGAAAACGATTGGCCGGATCCCGTTGATGCGCCGGTCCATAACCACATCGGCAACTGTCATGTACATCGCTGCGGTGCGCACCTTTTTGGCGCGGTCGGAATATTTGCCGCGTTTTCACAGCAAACGGTGATTGACCATAACCTGGTGCACGATCTGCCCTACACCGGCATCTCCATCGGCTTTCGCTGGGACACCACCGCTACCAGCATGCATGGATGTCGGGTGGAAAGCAACCACATCCATGATGTCATGAAACTTTTAGCAGACGGCGGCGGGATCTATACGCTGGGATTTCAACCCGGCACGGTCCTGGCCGCCAACCTGATTCACGACGTGCACCGCTCACCCTATACCCACGGCGGCGCACCCAACAACGGCATTTTTTTCGACCAGGGCAGCAAAGGCTATACGATCGAACGCAACATCATCTACCATACGGCCGAAGAGGCGATCCGATTCAATGAAAATATTAAAGAGTGGCATACCTGGAAGGACAATGCCTTCGGCATCAAACCCGCCGATCCCGGATTTCCGCGCCAGGCGGCGGAGCGCGCGGGAATCGAAGCAGAGTACAGGGACATCCTCCCCCTCGCTGAGCGGCAGGCCAACTAGAGACCTTTCACCCAAAAACCTTTGAGGAATCATGAAACGACTTGGACTCATCCTCCTGTGCGGCGTCGTCTCGCTGATGGCGGCTGACAACATTCCCACCTACATTGATCCACCGGTTGATGTCTATTTCAAGGATTGGTTGTTGTGCGGTCCTTTTCCCAATCCTCTGCCGCCGGGAATTACTCTGCACCGTTTCGACTCCACCTCACTGGGTTTTTATCGGGATTACCTGAAAGAGCAGGGCGGCGAAAGCCGCATCAAACCGGTCGACGGCATGATGACAAAACATCCGGACGGCCGGCGCCTTCGCTGGCGCTCGTTCCACGGTTTTTTTCCGCTCATCCCTCTCGACGAGTTGTTCACTCCCGCCGAGCAAGTTATTGCCTATGCAGCGTGCAGCGTCATCTCCAGCCAATCGCGGCCGATGGTTCTCAGCCTGACCTCCAACGATGGCGTTCGGGTTTGGCAAAACGGCCAGTTGATACTGGATCACAACTGCGGCGGCACCGAAGAGCCGGACCGTGACCTGGTCCCGGTGGTGCTGGTGAAAGGCGAGAACAGCTTTTTGGTGAAAATCGCCCAGGGCGGCGGCAAGTGGAGTTTTCAATTCCGGCTGCTGGATCTGGTGCAAACCGCCAAACAGATCGAATCGCGTATCTCTCTCTTTATCAGACCGGAAATAACTGAAACCGAAACGAGCTGGGAAATTTTTATCGGCGACCGGTACAAGACAGGCCTCCTCACCCGCGCCATACCCGTTACCGTACAGATCGTCTCGCCAGATCAAAAACATGTGGCAGCGTCATACGCCGCGACGATTGGTAGAACCTTGTCCATTAAAAAAGAGTCGTTGCCGCTTACACCGGGACTGTACCAGGTCATCTGCCGCATGCAGGACAGCCATGGTTATACACAAACCCTGGCAGCCGACCTGTATGTCGGCAAACCGCCGACATTAAAGCAGGCCAACGCCATTTTTAAAAACGTTCCCGCGCCGGCCGACAGCGGTTTTCTCCGTCAGCAGATCACTCATATCGATCGCTGTCTCGATTTTCAGCTGGAACTTGGCTTGAACGGAGGCAATGAACGAGCTATGGACAGCTGGAACCAGATGGATCTTTGTCAAAAATATGCCCGCTGGCGTACCGGACTGGCGAATGCGCCCTCTCCCTACCAAAAGATTATGCCATTGCCCAAGGATATCCGGCTTGTCCATGGCAATCCCTTCAGCATGGCCGCCCGCATCGGGCTCATCGATTCCAGTTCCGGCGCCTGCCAGGCTGATGCAGATCGTCTCTGCGCCGATCTGGCCGCGAAAACCAGGCTGGTTCCCGGTTCAGCTTTGCCGGAATCCAACATCGTTATGTGTTTGAACAAACAGCTGGAACTGGCCGAAGAAGCCTATGTTCTCCGCGTTCGTGAAAACAGGATAACTGTTACCGCTGCAAAAGCAGCCGGATTGCACAACGCCCTGATCACGTTGCGGCATCTGCTGATGGCGAACTCGGTGCTGCCGGCCGCGGATATTCTCGATTATCCCAGCCAGGCCCACCGCTGCGCCTTTCAACACTGGTCCGTGCCCATGACAGCCGAGGACAAACAGCGGTTGCTGGAATATATCGATTTGAAGTATAACGAAATCGTGGTCTATACCTCCGGCTATTTCAAGCTGGATGATCCTGCCGTGCGCAAAGGCCTGGAGGAGTATTATCGATTTCTGACCGGCTTTTGTGTAGAGCCCATTCCCACGGTATGGCTCTCTCCGGAAACGTCCGAACTGGAAGGCATCGCCCTGATGGATGAGCCGGTTCGGTTTGTCCGGGACACCTGCCGGTTTGATTTCCAACATCTGGTCGACCGCGAGTCGTCGCGGCCGTGGCTGCATTCGCATCCGGGCGGTGGAACCACTTTTGCAGAAGGGCAGGATTACAGCATCATCAGCCGGCAGCCGCCGGTGCTGGTGCGCCGGTCCGGCGGCCGCATCCCCGAGGCCGAACCGGTGTATATGAATGCAGATCTGGTGGACCTGCGTACGCACCGTTTTGCCAAAGCCTGCCCGTCCGAAGATAAAGTATATGAGAAATTCAGCAGGGACGTGGCGCAGGTCGTTGCGCTTTTTCATCCGCGCAAAATTCATGTCAATCATGACGAAATCGGCGTCATCAACAGCGACAGCCGTTGCCGGAAACGCGGCATGACGGACGTCGAGCTGGTGGCGTATCAGATCAACCGCATGCGCGATGTCATCAAA
>CAZISM010000219.1:0-6353 GCA_964541895.1 uncultured Cytophagia bacterium | reverse complement strand
ATTGCTTCGCTGCATGCGAGTGCCGCCTCTTTGGCGATACCGGCGCCTGCGCTCGCAATGACGGGGTGTAGAGAGCGCCGGGCGACTCAATCAGGAATACTTACCTGCTCAACCAGCCGCCATCTACGGCCACGGTATAGCCGTTGATATACTCCGCCGCTCCGGAACACAAAAACACCACCACACCCTGCAGATCTTCGGGCGTGCCCCAGCGGCCGGCCGGGATGCGACCGAGGATCTCGGCGCTGCGCTGCGGATCCTCTCGCAACGGCTGCGTATTGTCGGTTGCCATATAACCCGGCGCGATGGCGTTCACCGTGATCCCGTGGCTGCAGAGTTCGTTGGCCATGAGTCGGGTCAAACCCATCACAGCGCTTTTGGACGAGGTATACGACGGCACCCGGATACCACCCTGAAACGACAGCATGGAGGCCACATTGACGATGCGGCCGCCCTGACCTTGCTGCACCATCACCCGCGCCGCAGCCTGGCTCAGCAGGAAGAGGGCGCGGATGTTGATGTTCATGACATCGTCCCAATCCTTTAGCGAAAATTCCAGAAACGGCGCCCGCCGGATGATGCCGGCATTGTTCACGAGTATATTGATGCCGCCCAGGCTTTTTACGGTTTCCTCAACGATCTGTTCGACGGCCCCGCTTTGGCTTAAATCCGTCTTGATGGTGATGCACCGGCGGCCGAGGGCGGTTATCTTTTCTTTTGCTTCGGTCATATCGACAATGTCCACCAGCGCAATGTCCGCGCCCGCCTCGGCCAGGCCGATGGCCATGCCGCAACCCAGACCTTTGGCGCCGCCGGTTACAATGGCGACTTTTCCGTCCAGTTTAAATTTATCCAGTATCATGCAATTCTCCTGTTTATAGGCCGATGCGCCGGAACGAGAGCTAGCGCAGGTCGCCGATTTTTAATCCGTCCATATCGTCAAAGGTCTGGTTCTCACCGCCCATGCCCCAGCAAAAGGTGTATGCCTGCGTGCCGACTCCGGAATGAATCGACCAGCTCGGCGAGATCACCGCCTGGCCGTCCGCCATGACGAGGTGACGGGTTTCGCTGGGCTTGCCCATGAGGTGAAACACGCGTGCATCGGCACCGATGTCGAAATAGAGATAAACCTCCATGCGGCGTTCATGCGTATGCGGCGGCATGGTGTTCCAAACCGAACCGGTTTCGAGACGGGTAAAGCCCATCACCAGTTGACAGCTTTTGATGCCGTCGGGATGAATATATTTATAGATCGTTCGTTCGTTGGCGCTCTCTTTGGATCCCAGGTGGACGGCCGCCGCTTCGGCCTGGCGGGCCAGCGTGGTGGGAAATTCGCTGTGCGCCGGATAGCTCAGCAGATAAAAGCGGGCGGGCGTGCCGGCCTCCTTGCTGGCAAATACAATCTCTTTGCTGCCGCGGCCGATGTACAGGCAATCGAGCCGCGCCATGTCATAGACCTTTTGGTCCACCGTAACGGAACCAGGCCCGCCGATGTTGAGCACACCCAGTTCACGACGCTGTGTAAAGTAATCGGCCCGCAGCTCACCGGCCGCGGCCAGTGCCAGAGGCTGCTTGACCGGCACGGCCGTGCCGACAATGGCGCGATCGGTTTCACAATAGGTCAGGTCGATGGTATCGGCTTTAAAGAGCGTGTCCAGCAAAAAGGCTTCGCGGATTTCATCGGTGGTCATCCGTTGAAAACGGATGCTGTCAGCACCATATCTTACTTGCATAACTTCTCCTATTTAACAATGTCGATCGTTAATGGATTGGACAACAAACGGCAAAAATGTTCAACATAATCAGTCCAGGCGCTGCGGTCGGGGAAATCGCCGCTCTTGCTCCAGCCGGCGCCGGCGTAATAGATCCACGGCTGGTTCGATTTTGTTCTTGCGATCAGCAGGCCGTGTCCGGCATGATCCAGGTAACGCATCTCTTTGACGGCTCCGGTGACCACGCCGCAGGCAACACGGCCATGGGCCGGATCGGCCGGGGGATAGTAGGCCAGCCAGCCGCTTTTCAAATTGTATGTCATCTCACCATCGCCTTCCACCTTGACGATGCCCATGGCTAATTCGATATCCTGTTCACCAGCGGCCTGGAACCTGCTTTCGAAACGGCTGAGATTGGAGCCCAGATCGATGGAGATTCGTTTCACCTCACGGATGGTGCGATCTCCGGCTTGCCACGGCTCATATCCCAGCTCAAAGATCGTACGCAGAGGACCATTGGCAATCACCTTGTGTGTGCGATAGTTGCGGGAGCCATAGAGCTCGCCGTTGTGCCAGACAGCCAGACCGCCGCAACCGCGCGTAGGCCCGACTTTGTAAAAATCCAGACCCTCACCGTGATCCTTGTGATAGTCGTTCAATGTGTACCATTTTTCAATGACGGGATAGCGGACGCTTTTTACCCAGACATCCACGCCGCTGCTGACCGTCTCTACTTCCAGCGCCTTGCCGTACATGCGAAACGCGATGCGGTCGCTTTCCCAGGCAAAGTCATCCATGCGTTGCGGCACATACATGGCAAAGGTTCGCGTTTCCGCCTGCGCAGGCCTGTCTTTGTCGACCGCGCTGATCCAGAATGTTTTGCTCTCCTGCGGGGCCCAATCCGATTGAAACAGCAGCAGCTCCGGTTTTGCGGCCGCGTTGTGCACCACCTGGGTGACGAGATAACGGCGGCTTTGCACATCATAGACCGTCACATTCGCTGCCGTAATGCCCTTGTCCGCGATTTTGCTCCACTCCAGCTCGACGGTTTCCTGCCGCCTGGCTTCTGCAATGGGATTCCGCACCGCGATAACGGTTTTGGCGCCGTCGCCGGCCAGGGCCGGCATGTGCCCGTGCTCGTTGATCGCCGGACTGTGGGCAGGGGCGGACTCGGAATTCTCGCACATCCGGTTGCTGGCAATGGGTGTGGGATGGTGTGCATACAACGCGGCGGCAAGCCCGATGCAGAGCACGGCCGCCATGCGGCGAAAAAATATGGCATGGGTTTTCATGAAAACCTCAACGAATGAATGCCTGAACAGAGTGATGGCTGCGGGATCAACAGATAACCACCGTTCTTGTATTGCTGACAAAATATAACAACCCCTGCTGAATATTGCAAATGAATCGTTTGGCAACGCAGCCGGAGCAGGACAACACCCGCGCGGGAAGGTACAGCCGGCGGTTGTGAATTGCGTTAAAAATATTGTGCAAGTGAGAAAAAATCACTAAATTGAAATTTCCATTGGAATTTATCAGCAAAGCATAGCACAACCTGAAAAAGCCAGAACCGATGCCGGACACTTCAACGGCGTTCGACACTGTTTGACCATTCTGCGCGAGAAATAATTCGTTAGATAGCATAATCAACCTGAAAGGAGCAGTACCATGTATCATTATAAAGACCTCGGCCTGTCGAATACCAACGACATGTTCAAAAAGGCCATTACCGGCAAATATGCCATCCCGGCTTATAATTTTAATAATATGGAACAGTTACAGGCGATTATCGCCGCCTGTATTGAAACCAAATCGCCGGTCATTTTGCAGGTTTCCTCCGGGGCGCGCAAATATGCCAACCAGATCCTGCTGCGCTATATGGCCATGGGCGCCATGGAGATGATCAAAGCCGCCGGCGTCACCATCCCGGTCGCGTTGCACCTGGATCATGGCGACACCTATGAACTGTGCGTCTCCTGTATCGAATCCGGTTTCTCTTCGGTGATGATTGACGGATCGGCCCACTCCTTTGCCGACAACATCATCCTGACCAAAAAAGTGGTGGAATACGCTCATAAATACGATGTCTCTGTGGAAGGTGAACTGGGCGTGTTGGCCGGCATCGAAGACGACGTCAGCCATGAAACCAGCCATTATACGAATCCGGACGATGTGGAAGAGTTTGTCAGCAAAACCGGCGTCGACAGTCTCGCCATCTCTATCGGCACCTCCCATGGCGCCTATAAATTCAAACTGAAACCCGGTGAAGAAGTGCCGCCGTTGCGTTTCGATATTCTCGAAGAGGTCGAGCGCCGCATTCCCGGTTTCCCCATCGTCCTGCACGGCGCCAGCTCGGTCATGCCCGAATATGTTGACATGATCAACCAGTACGGCGGCAAAATGGAAAACGCCACCGGCGTTCCGGAAGAACAACTTCGCCGCGCAGCCGCTTCGGCGGTGTGCAAGATCAACATCGACAGCGACGGCCGTCTGGCCATGACGGCCAAGATCCGCGAGGTCCTGGCCACCAAGCCGTCCGAGTTCGACCCCCGCAAGTACCTGGGACCGGCCCGCGACGCGCTCGTCGCCATGTACAAACACAAAAACGAAAAAGTGCTCGGCAGCGCCGGCAAGGCGTGAGGAGATTAAAAAGGCGACTACGGTCGCCTTTTTTATTGCGATTTAATCCTTTCCTGTTTATTTTATTCTGAATGGAGCGCTGGCTGTGGCCGAAGTGTCTCGCTTCGGAGTGCCAATCGCCAAGCTTGGATGTATCAAGCTTGCCCTTATTCGTATCCGCAAGCTAAAGGACCCTATGCGATTCAAACTCATTTCGTGTGAAGTTTTCTTTCGGGAAATCTGCCTGAGCATGGCGCGGACTCCCCATCTCATCGATGTCGATTTTACCGATAAAGGCGCCCATGACCGCAGCGATTTTTTGCGGCAACTGCTGCAGGAAAAGATCGATCAGGTGGAAACCTCCGGACGCACCTACGATGCCATTCTGCTGGGATTCGGACTGTGCGGCAACGCCACGCTGCATCTGCAGGCGCGGACCATTCCCCTGGTGATCCCCCGTGCGCACGACTGCTGCACGCTGTTTCTGGGATCTCGGCAACGGTTTCAACACTATTTTAAAGAGAATCCCAGCATGCCGTTCAGCAGCGCCGGTTATATGGAACGGGGCGATACCTATGTGCATGAAGACGGCTATCAGCGGCTGGTGGGCGCCGACCACTCGTTTGCCGATATGGTGGAAAAATACGGTGAAGAAAACGCCCGTTATATCTGGGAGACGCTGCACCCGCCCTCCGCGAGCTATGACGGACACAAAATGGTTTATATCGAAGTACCGGAAACAGCTCATCTCGGCTATGCGGAATTGTGCAAACAAAAAGCTGAGGCGGACGGCAAAGAGTTCGTGCTGCTCACCGGCGATGTCCGCCTGCTGGATATGCTGGTAAGGGGAGATTGGCCAGAGAGCGAATTTCTTGTGGTTCAGCCTGGACAGCAGATCAAGGCGGTTTATGATTGGGAGCAGATCCTTCGCGCTGAATAACTGAAAGGAGGATGTATGAAATACGGACTGGTCGGTTTTGGCACCATCGCCCGTGTGCATGTGCGTGCCATTACGGAAATTCTCAAGAGTGAGATTGTCGCCATTTGCGACACCAATATTGATGACAAAAAAGAGAGCGCGGCCGGTCTGGGCGCCCGCTTGTACACCGATTATCGCGATCTGCTGGCTAACGAGGCTGTGGACGCTGTGGTCATTCTGACGCCGCATTATAGTCATCCGGACATCGGCGTGGCGGCGCTGCAAAAAGGGTGTCATGTGTTCTGCGAAAAACCGGTGGCGGTGCACAAACAGCACGCAGCGGCGCTGGCTCTGGCTCTGGAACACAGCGATCGCGTGTTCGCCGTCAACTATATGAACCGGTTCCGTCCGGACGTGCAGGCGTTAAAAGCCATTCTCGACAGCGGCGCATTGGGCAAAATTCAGACGGTCCATTTTGTCAACAACAACTGGCTACGCTCCCGCGCCTATTACAGTTCAGGCAACTGGCGCGGCACCTGGAGCAGGGAGGGAGGCGGCGTCTTGACCAACCAGTCGCCTCATGACCTGGATCGCATTATCTATCTGTTCGGCTCACCGGCTGAAGTGCAGGCCATGGCCGGTACCTCCTCGTTCCATAGCGAGTTGTATGTGGAAGATCATGTGGATGCCTTGCTCGCCTATGCGAGCGGCATGCGGCTCTATTTTTCCACCGCCACGCATCTGCATCCAGGCGTGGATCGCATGGAAATCTGGGGCGATCGCGGCTATTTGAAAATGGAAAACAACGTCATAACGACCGCGCAGCTGGCAGAGCCGCTGGAGAGCTGGAATGAAAAAAATCAGGAAATGTTCGGCGCCCCGGTGCCGGAATGGCTAGAGCAGAAAATATCGCCGCTCTCCTTTGATGATTTGCATGCCGCCGGCCATGTCAATTTCGCCAATGCCGTTGCCGGCAAGGAAGCGGTCATGACCGGTTTTCAGCAGGCGCTGCAATCGGTGGAAATGGCCAATGCCATGGTCCTGGCCGGATTCAGCAGAGAACGGGTGACCTTGCCGCTGGATGGGGAGCGCTATGAGGGTTT
>CAZISM010000218.1:0-6393 GCA_964541895.1 uncultured Cytophagia bacterium | reverse complement strand
TCGGTCGGGATCTTTTACAAGCATCTGATCAAGATACTGGAAACCGTTGCCTGATCCTACAGATCTGGCTCGACAAGGCCCTCTCGTTTCGAGATGGGCCTTTTTTTTTGTTGCCTGCGCGATGTTGTCTGACATTCGATTCCAGCTATGCAAACCAATTGCAGCACCCGTTACTACCTTGCTCTGGCCGAGATATGAGCTTTAATTGTAACAATCTCAAAGCGTTTGACGTATATCACACTAAAGAAAAACCGCGAGTCAGGGAGAGGTAGCATGCCATTACAACCTGCACGTAAAAAAATCATTTGGGGTGTCGGCATCACCGTTGTGGTGATTGTCATCGGCCTGGTGGCCATAAAATCGAAAGGCGAGAAAAAGGTTGCCGATGCTATGGTCAAGGTGAGCCGGGTGGACATTGTGGAAAAAGCGCTGGCCGTCGGCGCTATCGAGCCGTTGAACGAAATTGCGGTCAAATCCAAAATATCCGGCGTCGTGGGCCGGCTGTTCGTAGAGGTGGGTGATTATGTCCAGGCCGGCGCGCCGCTGCTGGAAGTACGGCCGGATCCGACGCCGCTGGAATTGGCCGAAGCCAAGCGTAACGTGGAGATGCAGACCATTGAGCTGGACAATCTCCGCAAAGAGGTGGACCGGCAGAAGCAGCTGAAAGAGCGGGGTTTGATTTCCGATCAAGAGTATGAAAACCAGTCCCGCGCTCTCGAAGAGTCTGTGTTGCGCCATCAGATTGCCGTGGACAACCTGGAGCTGCTGGAAAAAGGCAAAGTGCGCATCGCCAACACCAATATCGAAACGGTTATCAAAGCGCCCATCAGCGGCTATGTCTTGAACAAGAGCGTGAACGTCGGCGATCCGGTGGTGCCCTTGACCTCCTATCAGGCCGGCACCGAATTGATGAAAATGGCCGATATGAAAAAGTTGATCTTTCGCGGCACCGTAGACGAGATCGATGTCGGCAAAATAGCTGAAGGCCTGCCGACCGAACTCCAGATTGGCGCTCTGCCCGGTAAAACGGTCAAAGGCCATGTTACGCTGATTTCTTTAAAGGCAAAAAAAGAGGACAACACCACTGTATTTCCTGTCGAGATCAGCATCGATGAAACCAATGGAGCCGTGTTGCGGGCCGGGTTCTCCGCCAACGCCAGTGTGATCATCAAAAAACTGGAAAAGGTGCTTTCCATACCCGAGCGGGTGGTGACGTTCCGCAACGATTCCGCTTTTGTGATGATACCGACCAGTCCGGGCCAGGCCAAAGAAAAATATATAAAGACCGGCTTGAGCGATGCCATCAACATCGAGGTGAAGGAGGGGCTGGAGGAGAACCAGGACGTGCTGGAGAAAAAAGTAAAGCCTATCGTGTAGTTGTATAGCAGGGCCATGCCATGCAAAACGCTCATGCTTGTGTAGAACCAACGAGTTTTCTATGAATCATTTGGCTGATACGCTTTCTGAAATATTTCACTATCTGCGCCAATACAAGGCGCGCACCTTTATGACCATGTTCGGCATTGTCTGGGGCACGATCAGCATCATCGTGCTGCTGGCGTTCGGCGTGGGTGTGCAGAAACGGATGAGCGCCAATATGCACGGCATGGGGGAAAGCATTGCTATCCTCTGGCCCGGCCGCACCAGTATGGCGCACGCCGGATTCAACATCGGCCGCTATATCAGCTTCCATGAAGAAGATGCCGCCCTGCTGCGCCGCGAGATCGGCGAGATTGGCGCCATCAGCCCGGAATATTCGCGCTGGGGTTTCCCGCTTCGCGTTGCCGACAAAATAAACAAACCCAATATCAGCGGCATCATTCCAGAGTACGGCGGCATGCGCAACATTCAGGCCCAGCCGGGTGGACGCTGGATCAATGACCTGGATGTCAAAGAGCGCAAGCGGGTCGTCTTTCTGGGCAACACATTGAAGGATTATCTGTTCGGCGAAGCGACCAATGCCGTCGGTCAATATGTCTATGTGGGGGACAGCCCGTTTCTGGTCATCGGCGTGCTGGTAAAAAAAGTCCAACCCTCCTCCTACAGCAGCCGCGATGAAGATCGTGCGTTCATTCCGGCCTCGACCTATCACAGCCTGTTCGGCGATCGTTATATCAACAACATGGTGTATCAACCTAAAGATCCGCGCCAGTCCGAGTTCATACAGTCGCGCGTCTATGACGTGCTCTCCAGCCGCTACCGTTTCAATGCCAGGGACAAGCAGGCCCTGAGCATCTGGGATACCACGGAAATGGACAAGTTCACCTACTATTTTTCTCTGGGACTCAAACTCTTTCTCGGGCTCATCGGCATCATGACCTTGACGGTCGGCGGCATCGGTCTCGCCAACATCATGTATGTGGTGGTGCAGGAACGCACCTTTGAAATCGGCATCCGGCGTTCCATCGGCGCCAAGCGTCGCCATATCATGGGGCAGTTTATCCTGGAGACGTTCATCATCATGGGCCTGGGCTCGCTGATCGGGCTAGTCCTCTCCTTGTTGATGATCAGCGGCCTGGCTGCGATCCCCGGTCTGGATGACTACGTAGGCAAGCCGGAAGTGGATGCCATGGTCGCGGTGGCGACGATCGTCATTCTCTCCGCCATCGGATTTGTGGCCGGATTTTTCCCGGCGCGCAAGGCGGCCAGGTTGAACGTAATCGATTGCCTGCGCTACTAGGCGCTGCAACAGTCTAAATGACACAGGACGTGATCTATGCATCTTTTTCTGCTCTTGAAGGAATTCATCCAGGATATCAAAACGCAAAAGCTGCGCGCGTTTTTGACGACGTTTGCCATCACCTGGGGCACACTGGTGGTGATCCTGCTGACCTCGTTCGGCGCCGGCTTGAGTTTCCGTATGCGCGAAGGCATGTTGAACGCCGCCGACCGGGTGATCACCGTTTGGGGCAACCAGACCAGCAAAAAATTTGAAGGCTTGCCGATCGGCCGGCGCATACGCTTTGTCGAAGACGATTGCGAAATGCTGCAGCGCAGCATCCCTCTGATCTCTTCGGTGTGTGCGCAGCAGGGCAAACACAGCACTCAGTTGCGCTACGGCGACAAAACGGCGTTGACCTATATGGAAGCGGTGTATCCCAGCTTTGAATACATGCGCCGAATGTATCCGACCGCCGGCGGACGCTTTCTCAATGAGCAGGATCTGGCGGAGAAACGACGCGTGGTGTTCCTCGGTTCAGAAATTGCCACGGAACTGTTCGACAAAAAAGAGGCCATCGGCCGGACCGTCCTGATCGACGGTGTGCCCTTTACGGTGATCGGCCTGCTGCCGAAAAAGATGCAGACGGCCATGAATAACGGCCCGGATAACCGCCGCGCCGTCATTCCCTATTCTACGTTTCAGAGCATCTATGGCTGGCGTTATATTCAGAGCATGATCATCAAACCGGTGCGCGATGATCAGAGCCAGCTGGTCAAAAGCGAGATCTTTCGCGTGCTCGGCCGTAAATTCCGTTTCGATCCCACGGATGAAAAAGCACTCTGGGTCTGGGACATGAACGAGACGGTGAAAATTCAGGATAAGGTGTTTTTCGGCATTAAAATCTTTCTCGCCGTGGTCGGATCCATGACGCTGGTGATTGCCGGCGTAGGCGTGGCCAACATCATGTATGTGGTGGTCAAGGAGCGAACGAGGGAGATCGGCATCAAGCGGGCGGTGGGTGCGCACCGCTGGCACATCAAGCTGCAGTTTATCTTTGAATCGCTGCTCATCTCGACGTGTGGCGGCCTGATGGGCATTCTCATGGCCTGGGGTGTCATCAAGGCGGTATGGATGATCCCGGCCAGCGAGGGCGCCATGCAATTCCTCGGTCGGCCGCTGTTGAACGCCTGGGTGATGATTCTGGCCGTATCCATATTGGGGTTGATCGGGCTTTTGGCCGGCTATTTCCCGGCCCGCAAGGCCGCCCGCATCGATCCGGTGGAGGCGTTGCGCTATGAATAAGCTGCTGATCATTCTGTCCGGACCTTCCAGTGTGGGCAAGACCCCCTTGCTCAAGGCGGTGCGCCGGCTGCGCCCGGATCTGGGCATGGCCATGCCGGTGCTCTATTCCAGCCGTAAACCGCGGCCGATCGAGCAGGAGGGCATTGATTACTATTTTCGCCAGGAAGATGAAATCGGCAGCTTGCCGCCGGACCGGTTCATCATAGGCCGCGCCCGTTCTGTCCTGCAAGCGGTCGATTTACAGCAGATCGCCGAACTGTTTGAACGGGAAACCCGGATCGTGCTGGAGATCTATCCCACCATCGGCCGGCTGTTCCTCGATCACCCGTCCGTGCAGCGCTGGAGCGCCGATTTTCGTCTGCGCACGGTTTTTATCAGCCCGCTCACCGAAGAAGAGATTCAGGCTGTGCAGATGCAGATGAAATTCGATTCTCCGCAAGAGGCCACAGCCGCCGTCATGCTGCCCAAGTTGATTCGCCGCTCGCAACAGCAGGGCAAAATTTTGTCAGCCAGGGAAGTCGCGGACCTGCAACTCCGGGCCGGTCGCGCCTATGACGAAATTCTCATGGGAAAGGCCTATGAGATAGGCATCGTAAACCACGACGGCGAGGACTCGCCGCACTGGCACTATTCTCCGCCCATCGGCGATGCCGGCAAGACGCTAAAGCGGTTCATCCAGATTTTGTCCGGACAAGATGAGGAGATTTGAACTGGCCGGCCATCCCGCACCAGCAAAACACGATGCGCCAACACGGTTGGCACGCTCCTAAAGAATACCAGCACGCAACAGGACAGCCTGCAGGCGTTGAAACTCTTGGCTGCTTTAGTATGGATGATCGCCCGGGGAAACATTCCCCGGGCGATTTGCATATTTGCAGTAACCGTGTGACTGCCGGCCGGCGCGGTCTGTGAGCCGGCCACCCCGCACCAGCAAAGCACGATGCGCCAACCCTGTTGGCGCACTCAAGCAAACCCACGCCCTGCCTAGCCGGTGGAAGCTTTTTTCTCTTTGACTTGATGGCCAATTTTTGTATTCTATAGCCGGAGCAAATCACCTGATCAGGACTAGAAGGCCTCGCGGCATTTCTTGACCTAATTACATAAAAAATAATTTGCAAGACCGATAAAAAGCGATTGATGAGAAATCGAAGCAAAATTCCGGACGCCAGCATGCCGACCTTGTTTGATGATGTGCCAGAGCCTGAAGAGACGGCGCCGCTGTTGGCCCAACTGAACCTGACCCGCCCGCTGGTTTTCTTTGACCTGGAAACCACAGGACTGGATCCGGCCATGGACCGCATCGTGCAGTTTGCTTTTATTCGCTTCATGCCCGACCATTCGGTGGAGGAATGGAGCGCGCTGGTAAACCCCGGCCTGCCGATCCCGCCGGAAGCCAGTCGCGTTCATCATATCACCGATGAGATGGTGGCCCGGGAGCCGCGGTTCGCCGATTTTGCAGCGCGCGTGCGTGCATTTTTGCAGGGAGCCGACCTTGCCGGGTTCAATATTCTCCGCTTCGATGTGCCCTTTCTGATGGCGGAGATGGAGCGCAACGGTCACGCCATGGATGTTTCCCGCATGCAACTGGTGGACAGCCAGGTCATCTTTCATAAACGAGAGCCGCGAGACCTGTCGGCGGCGTACCGCCTCTATTGTGGTGAGGAGATGGTGAACGCCCACGATGCCCTGGCTGATGTGCGGGCTACGGCGCACGTCCTGGCCGGACAATTGAACCGCTATGCGGATCTGCCGCGTCAAACCGCCGGCTTGGCTGAATACTGCAGCAGCGACGACGGCGGCCGTTGGGTGACGTCGGACCGCAAGCTTTACTGGCGGCATGGCGAAGCGGTGCTTTCGTTCGGCAAGCATCGCGGTAAAAGTCTGAAATGGTTGTACGAAAACGAACCGGATTATTTGCGCTGGATGAGTGAAAAGGATTTTACCGATGCAATGCAGGCCATCATCCAGGCGGCCCTGCAGGGCCGCTTTCCGCAAAAAGAGTCCCAGGAGTGATGGAGCCGGCATGAAAACCAATCTTTTGCTTATTCTGAGCATGGCGTCCTTTTTGCTGGCGCAAAAAAACGAACGACATGCCTTGATGTACCGCAGCGACAGAAATTTTTACGCCAAAGCGGACACGATTCTGTCACTGGATTTCACCACCGTCGCCTATCCAAAGCCGCCGACGGCCTATCAGCCTGTGTATCATACGCCGCCTCGTTGCCAGGATACGACCAACACCTGCTGGTGTTTTGCCGCCACCTCGCTGCTGGAAACCGAATTGCATCGACTTGGCCGCGGCGATCTGGCGTTGTCGGAGATGTATATTGTATATTGGGAGTATGTGGAAAAAGTACGCCGCTTTGTGCAGACGCAGGGGAAATCGCTGGTGGCGCCGGGTTCACAGCTCAACGCGGTGATCCGGCAGA
>CAZISM010000217.1:0-6426 GCA_964541895.1 uncultured Cytophagia bacterium | reverse complement strand
TTCGCCGGCAAGGTGGCGTCTGGCCAGATTCGCTATGTGCTTCTTTCCGCGAACGGGCCCCTGGGACAGATGGCAGGACAGGCATCACGAAATAACATAGAGGAGTGGGTGAAAAAAAACGGGACGCTGGTGCCGGCTGAGGTGTGGCAGTTAGCCGAGGTCGCAACGGCCGCCAAGCGGCCGCCCATGCCGATGTGGGGGCCGACAGACCGGATGGTTGCGATGATGTATGCTGAATCAGCGCTCGAGTTGTACGACTGTGGCGCGACCGGGTCAACAGCGAAACAATCAATTTTTATGTTTTAGGTAGCGCGAACAGGTTGGTCGCGCTACAAAAATGCCGGCCGCGCTACAAAGAGCCTCTTCCGCTTCTCAGCGGATTGGTTTTGCTGTATCCGGCCGGTGCGACGTTTGTGACTTCAAGCCAGGACCTGTAAGGACTCCCTCCCACCCCGGCACTGGCGAAATCGCACAAGCGCAGCAGGCGTCCATCCTTGGCTTTATATTGGATCAGCAACATGGGCGGAAGCCACTCTTTTGACTGCATCAAAGTGCCAGTCATCGAGGCGGCATCACAGGCCGGTACTTGATCGGGATCCATGTCGTTAAAACGCCGATCATACGTGAGCAGAACCGGTCCGCGAAAGATGGAGACTTTGTCCGCGCACTCTTTTTCACCCTGCCAAAAATGGAGCGAGAAATCAAGTTCAATCACCACGATGTCATCGCTCTTCCATTTTCGTTCGAGGACCAGGTACTGCGCCGGCTGTACGCCGTTGATCTCTTTTCCGTTCACCCCTACCCGCGTCGAGCGCGACCAATAGGGTATGCGCAACCGCAGCGGAAATGTTTCTGACTTGTCCAGCTTGAGCCTAATTTGAACGCGGCCGTTAAGCGGATAATCGGTTTCCTGCTCCAGGATGACGCGGTTGCCGGACGCCAGCTGCGATTCGATCGTGCAGGGCCCGTACCAGTTTAACACCAAACCATGGCCGGATTTCATCAGCGCCCAGTCGCTGATCATACCAAAGCCGCGGCTGCCGTTGACACTGCAGCAGTTCAATTCCGGCGATCCGGCGCGGGCCTGAAAAACGATCTCGTGCGCGCTGGCTTTCCTCACCCCATCCATGGGCGTATTATAGGTCACCCAGCGGCCGTTCGGTGAATGCAGTCCCATGACCGAATTCAGCGTCGACAGCTCCAGCTCATCCGCCACTACCGAATTCCCGCTCAGGCGCAGCATCTCAACACCGAGCGCAATCCAGGCGATGGTGCAACAGGTTTCGATGGCGCCCTGGTGATAGGGATTGCCCTGCGCCTGTTCGCCGGAGGAAAAGCCGCCGTTGTTGTGGCGGTCGAGTTTGACAATACTCCACCAGATGTGCTCAAAAGCGCGACGGTATTTTTCTTCGCCGGTGATTAGATACAATTCGGCCAGTCCCAATATCGGGTGCAGGCTCTCCCAGCGCGGCTTGGGCAATTGATAAAATTCTTTTCCGGCAAGCGCGCTGTTCAGGTAATCACCGGCCAGGGGTTGGCCATCCGCAGTGGTTGCGGCAAACTCGTCACAGATTTTCAGAGCGAGTTTGAGATAGCGCTCTTCGCCTGTTCGACGATAGAGCAGGCAGAGCGAATGAATGGGCGCGAGGTTCATCTCGGTGCTGCCGGTGTCCACCAGCCGATGTCCTGATCCGAATTTGCTGCAAAACAGATCGCCCATACGGCGGGCGCACTGCAGCGCCGCTGCATCGCCGGTGTCCTGTTCCCATAACAGCAATGCCAGCATCACATGATAATGGCCCCAGGCATCCCAGGTATCGCCGCCATTTTTGCCGCAGTTGGGAGCGTGTCCGGTCAGACGGCTGTTCTGCGGCCATGGTCCCAGATAGCCGTCGTTTGCCTGCAATGCTACCAGTCGGGCGACAAAATCCTGAATGACGTGTTTGAGCGATTCATCGCCCGTAACCCGCCACACCTGGGTCGCGGCAGTGAGGTATTTGCCGGCAAATTCACCAGCCCAGGGCACCATCTCGCGCAAGGGACGGCGGTCGCGGTCGCGAAACATCTCCAGCATGGCCGGATTGCTTTCCGGAGCTACTTTCAACCACTGTTCAGTGACCCCTTTGAGGTATTGTGCAACCCGCCCGTTGATTTGGAAGCGAGTGCCGGGAATTCGGTCGAGCGTCAGTTCGGCCGGCGTATCCGCAGCCAGGTGGCCGGGAAAAGCGAATGCCAGCGCTGGAATGGCCAGGCTCTGTTGCAAGAACTCGCGACGGTGCATGGTTAATAGTCCCTCATATTATGATCCAATATTTCGGCAGACAAATATGCCGGCAAAGTAGCCAATCCGTTGCGGAAAGTCAATAACAATTCGCAGGAGGGTTTTCCAGCATGCAAAAGGGTCTGCAAAAAAACGACAACTATGGCTATCTTAAAGGTTTCGCGGTGGCAGGTGAGAATCAGCGGTTTTATTGGGCGCAAGCGAGGATTGTGAGTCCGAACAGCGTTGAGCTATCCAGTCCGCGGGTTCAACAGCCGGTGGCGGTCCGCTATGGCTGGGGCAACAATCCGGAAGATGCCAATCGTTACAACAGCGCCGGGCTGCCGGCTTCGTCGTTCCGGACCGATGATTGGCAGGGAATAACAGAATAAACATTTCAAATAACAACGCTCACACGGAGACAGAGAATCGTTAGTCACTCTTTGTTCGATCCAGTCTGACTTTGCATCGTAGGCAGTTGCCTGGCATCAGGTGCCGCCATCGACAATCGCCGCTGGGAAGCGGCTCCTGCGAACGGTATTTAACTACCCCCTGTTGTCTCATGATCGCTGACTATGCCTTATGCCTATTGTTTCAGTTTCATCACCGCTCCGGCGACGATATCGATCACATGATCTATTTCCTCTGCGGTCGTGAACCGGCCGGTTGAAAACCGGACGGTGCCTCTGGCCCATTCGAGCGGGACCGCCATGGCCTGCAGCACCGACGAGATGTTCACCTGGCCCGAATGACAGGCCGCGCCCGCCGATACCGCTACCTGATCGACGATCCCGGCCAAAAGATCGCCGGCATCCATATTGAAAAAGCTCGCGCTCAAGGTGTTCGGCAGTCTCAGCTCCGGATGGCCGTTCAGTCTCGTGTTGTGCAATTTTTCATTCAAGCCGTTATACAATCGATCGCGCATCTCTTTCATGTGCTGCCAGTTCTTTGCCAAATCGCGTCCAGCGATTTCACAAGCTTGGCCGAGTCCGACGATTTCCAGCACATTCTCCGTGCCCGCACGTCGGCCCTGCTCATGACCGGCGCCGTGCATGAATTTTTCCAGCTCGATGCCGCGACGGATGTAGAGGGCGCCGATTCCTTTGGGCGCATACAATTTATGTCCGGCGATCGAGAGCATGTCGACGCCGAGACGGTCCACTTCCACAGGAATTTTGCCCGTGGATTGAGCCGCATCGGTGTGTATGATGATACCATTCTCTTTAGCCAGCTGCGCCAGTTCTTCGATGGGTTGGATCGTGCCGACTTCGTTGTTGGCGTGCATGATGGTGATCAAAATGGTCCGAGAGGTGATGGCCTTTTTCACCTCCGCCACATCGACCAGGCCATAGCCGTCCACCGGCACATAGGTCGCCTCAAAACCGTTTTTTTGCAGAAACCGGATCACTTCAATAACAGCGGGATGCTCGATCTGCGAGGTGATGATGTGGTTGCCTTTGTGTCGATGCGCAAACGCAACACCTTTGATGGCGTGATTGTTCGCTTCCGTGCCGCCGCTGGTAAAAATGATCTCCTCCATCCGGCAATGTAAAAGCTCGGCGACCTGGCGGCGTGCTGCTGTGACAGCCTGTTTGGTTTGCAGGCCATAAGAATGCGAGCTGGACGGATTGCCAAAATGGTGTTCCAAATACGGCCGCATGGCGGCAATGACCTCCGGATCGTGCGGTGTGGTCGCATTGTAATCCAAATACACCGGAAGGTTTTCCGGGCGACGCGTTTCATCAGCATTCATCGGCTGCCTCCTACAGCATATGGCCGAATTGTTCGTGCCACCATTCCTCCTTGGTCAGATAGCGGCTGATCTCGTCTTGCGTAAAGGAAAATTCGTAATTCGTGCAATAGGCCAGCAGGGTATGATACGCTTCAATGATTTGACGTGACATATGCAGCAGGTCATCGGCCTGGTCTGGATTCCTG
The DNA here is from genome assembly GCA_964541895.1 of uncultured Cytophagia bacterium. GTDB lineage: Bacteria > Zhuqueibacterota > Zhuqueibacteria > Residuimicrobiales > Residuimicrobiaceae > CAZISM01. The sequence goes on along the minus strand of CAZISM010000217.1, from coordinate 2,228 downwards.
TCCGGGTGGTACTGCTGGATCAACCTGCGAAAATTGGCCTTGATTTGCTCCATGCTGGCCCTTTCGCCCAATTGCAGCAGCAAACGTGCCTGCGTGATCCGTTCGTAGGTATTCATGAGCGTGTCTTGTTCCTATGATTTTTCAATTTCGATTTTAAAAGCAAAGTCGGCTTTCGCTGTTCAAGCGAGCATCATCTGGTCGGCAGGAAAAATATCACCGCAAAACATGATTTCTTGAAATGGCCAAGACCGGCCGGCTCCCCTCTATGCAAGGCAATGTCAACCTTCTCCGTTCGGCAATCCAAATCCCGGCTGATCCCATTGCGCGCAATCACCAAAGCTTTTGGCCATCGTCTGCAATCGATGAGTGAGCTTGGCAACAGTGTCGTGATACTCCGGCCGCTCGGCCAAATTGCGCAATTCGTGAATATCGGCAGAGAGGTCAAACAGCATGGTGTGCTTTTCGCCTTTGTAATCAAAGAGAATCAGCTTCCATCGCCGGTCGCGATAGGCCCGTTCATAATTTTTATAGGCAAACAGTAACGCATCACGGTGTTCCGGTTTACCCTGCAGCGATCCGACCAGGCTTAGGCCCTGAACCGATTCCGGTACTTTCAGGCCGCACAGGTCGCACAGCGTGGGATATATATCGAACAGATAGCACAACGCATCAAGCCGCCTCCCGCGGCGGATGCCTGGTCCGGCCAAAATCAGCGGCACATGCACAGAATGATCATAAACGTTCTGTTTGCCGAACAGGCCATGCCGTCCCAGAGCGAGCCCGTTGTCGCCGGTTATGACGATGATGGTCTTTTCGTACAAACCTCGCTCCTTGAGCAAACTCATGATGCGACCCATTTGATGATCGTCATGAGAAATCATGGCAAGGTAATCCGCCGTGTGCCGGCGCACGATCTCTGGCGTACGGGGATAGGGCGCCAACAGCTCATCACGTACCCGGTCATCGCCGATGCGGAATGGATGTTCCGGCAAAAAGGCATCCGGCGTCGGTATGGCCTCCGGATTGAACAACGCGTGAAAATCCGGCGGAGCCGTCCGTGGATCATGGGGCGATTGCAGCGCCAGGTAGAGAAAAAACGGCACCTCCTTTGGCTGCTGACGCAAAAATTCCAGCGCCGCATCGGTATAGATCTCTGAAGAATGCTTTCCTTTCAGGTCAGGTCGATCCTGCGCCAGGTACGTTTTAGCGTGATCGTACACTCCCCTTTCATCAAAATCCATGAGCGGTGGATTGTATTGATCGCTCATACCCCTGAACAGAATCGGTCCACCAGTTGTAAAACATCGAGCATAAGCCTGAGTTCCATTGTGCCACTTGCCGATGCCACAGGTTGTATAGCCCGCCCGGCGAAACACTTCACCGAGCATGACATGCTCCTGAGGAATGGTCTCACCTCGATTTTTCAGGGAAAACAGATTTCGCCCGGAAAGAATCATGGCACGACTCGGCATGCACACCGCCCCGGAGGTTCCGCCCATGATATAGGCATTGGAAAAAACGGTCCCCTCCTGGACCAGGTGATCCACATTGGGTGTTATGGCTTGTTCGTTGCCCAGGCCATGAATCGTATCGAACCGTTGGTCGTCGGTAAGAATGAATAAAACATTATATCGCTTTGAGGGTATTTTCCTGCTCAAAGGCTGCGACAAGCCGGCGGCGGCGGAACTCAGCCCCAGCAATTTGAGAAAATCTCGACGATGAAATTGAGAATTCATGAGAGATCTCCTTATCATTCCATTATCTGGTTTGAAGCATGAGTATGGCGTCCAACAATCCCGGCGACGATGCCTTCAAAGTAATCGTACCTGGTTGTCGGGTGCTTTGGACCACCGCCTGGCACATGCCGCTGAAGGCGCGGCGCTGGCAGCCCTGGGCCGGCTCTATGCTGATGGGGTTGCCGTTGGCCACACCGGCTATTTTTCCAGGCCCCTCCATGTCGAAATGGATCAGATGATCTGCATCAGGAACCAGCACGCCATGCTGATCCAGAATCCTGATCGTGATATAAGAGAGGTCCTGACCGTCGGCTTGAATTTGCTTTCGGTCTGCGGTCAATTCGATGCGACAGGCATCACCGGCTGTTTGCACCGTGTCCGCCATCACCGGCTTGCCCTTTTTAAACCCTTGCGCTATCAATATACCGGGCGTGAACGGCACGCGCCAATCCAAAGACAGCTTTTCTCCTTCCCCCAAATCAATCAGCGTAT
>CAZISM010000216.1:0-6440 GCA_964541895.1 uncultured Cytophagia bacterium | reverse complement strand
CGGCGGGGGCATAGGCGTGTCACTCCTCCCATTCGATGTGGTGCGCGTTTTTCGGTATGCGCAGTCCGAGTTTTTTCATGGCCAGGCGATCGTTGAGCTGCATGGAATGATAAAACAGGCTCACCGCCTGTCGCGCCGGAGGCATCTGCAGCCGGATCGTCTGAGGTATGATGCAGTTTTTCTTTTTGGTGAACCGACCGAACGTTTTGTGCAGCACCGGAATTCCCTGCGAAGTACGGCCGATGGTTTCAATCACCGCTTCCCGGGCCGGATCATACAGGTATTGGAGCTCCAGGGTGTCCTGGACGCTGTGAATGGACCATAAGCGGTCCATCTGTTGCGGAAACGGTTGCAGGGTTCCTTCCGGCCACTCCTGGCCAAACACCAGCCGGGCCAGTTCGGCATAAGACAAATCCAGCGAAATAAATTGATCAATCGGTATAGACCGTGTGGAACCGGTATAACAGGTGTTCTGTCTGGGCAGATACAGGACAAAGTGATCGCCGGCGGCGAACAGCCAGCCCACATCGATGCCGAAGGCGGCTTCCAGTTTGATGAAAAGTGTATCAGGGCGTTGAAACCAGATGCTGGCTGAGGTGGAAAAAGATTGTTCCGGGGTCTCCACGCTCAGCGTGGCCTGCCCCTTGAATGAATGGACGTTGGCAAAGTTGTTTTGCAGTGTGGCGGTCACCTCCGCCGTAGGCCGCAGCCGGGTGTGGTCGCGCCGGGAGGAGCCGCAATGGCTCAGAGTCAGCGACAGGGCCAGCACCGCTATGAATCGACAGGTGCGCACGAATTATTGAGCCAGCCGTTTTATTTTCTCGGCCAGGTCCGCCCGACTGGCGTCCCGATTCAGAGCGCTTTGCCAGAGCTGCATGGCTTTCCGGCTTTGGCCCATTTTTTCATAAGCGTCGCCCAGGTGTTCCATGACCTCAGCCGAGTCGGGACGCTGTTTCAGCGATTTTTCGATGTACTCTACCGCTTTTTCGTATTCGCCCCGTTGAAAATGGATCCATCCCACCGTATCCAGATAAGCGCCGTTGTCCGGTTCCGCCTGCAAGGCTTTTTCGGCCATAGTCAGGGCATCCGCCAAACGGAGATTGCGCGTGGCCAGATGATAGGCATAGTTGTTCAGCACCACGGGCAGGTCCGGCCTGATTTTGAGCATGCGGATATAAAGCTGTTCGGCTTTCTGGTGATCGCGCACCTCGTCATAGGCGGCGGACAGGGCCAGCATGGTTTGGATGCTGTTCGGTTCGGCTTTGAGCGATTTTTCATAGAACGGAATGGCGTCGCTGTTGTTGTTTTGCCGGCTCAGGACCAGGCCGGCATAGTAATTGACCTCGGGTTCATCCGGGAACAGCTGGCGAGCCTGGTCGAAATTGTTTTCCGCCAGCTTGAGGCTGTCCATCTGCAGAAAGGTGAGACCGCGCAACACCCAAAGGCCGGGCAGATCGTTACGCAGCGCGATCACGCTGTCGAAATGGGGTCTCGCTTTGGCCGGTTGTGATTTCAGCAGGTAGAGGCGACCGAGGGTAAAGGGCACGCGCCAGTCGGAAGCATGGGTTTTGTTCAACGCTTCACAATACTCCAGCGCTTTGGCGGTATCCCCTTTTTGCGTCAAAATATTGATGATGACGACGCGGGCGCCGACGTAGGTGCTGTCGCTCTCCTCCAACACCTTGTACAGATCCAGAGCGTTGTCCCATTTTTTTTGTGCAACATACAGATCGCGCAAACGCTGCCGCACGTCCAGAAACGCCGGTTGTTCCTTGAGGACGCGGTTGTACAACGCCATCTCGGCCAGCGTATCTTTTTGAAAGTGTTTGATCATGCCCAGGGCGAGATAACCCCGTTCGCTTTTGGGATGCTGTCCGATGACCGTTTCCAGCCACTGACGGGCGGTGGCGGTGTCGCCTTTTTGATAATAGTATTGACCCAGTTGCAGTTTGTCGGTGAGGTTGTCGGGATCGCGTTCGATCAGGGCGCGATACACTTCGATCGCCGTATCCCACCGTTTGCTGACTTGCAGGAGATGGACCAGCTCGGCGCGGGCGTCCTCAAAGCGGGGGTTCTGCTGCAACGCCTTTTGATACCAGGCGATCATGGCCACAGTGTCTTTTTGCGCTTTGCTCACGGCCGCCATGGCCAGATAGCCGGGTTCGAAATTGGGATTGCTGCGGTGCACATCCTCATAGATGGTGGTGGCTTCCTTGAGGGCGCGGTGCTGAAACAGCAGGTTGCCGATGCGCAGACGATAGTCCGGGTCGTCCAGGCCGGCCTGAACCATTTTCTGGTACTGCTTCAGGGCCTGGTCATATTGCCGATTGATCGCCATCAGGGTGGTGACGGTGTACATGGTTTGCAGATCGTTGGGCTGCACTTTCAGGACCTGTTCGTAGGTGACCAGGGCATCGCGCAGTTTGCGCTGTTTTTCATAACAGGTCGCCAGCAGTTCCAGGGCATCCAGATTGGCCGGGTCCAGGCTGAGCGCCTTCCGGGCCATACGAATGGCGGAATTGATTTCGTCGAGCACAAAATAGTTTTCTGCAATAGCCAGATAGATGCCGGGGGAGGTTGTGTCGATCTCAGCGGCCTGGTGATAGGAGACCAGGGCGTTCTTGGGCTGTCCCACCAGATCTTCCACCGCGCCGTTGATCATGTGGCTCATGGCCTCATGGTTAAAGGCCGGTTTGGCCGGTTTTGATTTAGCAAGCTTGTGAGAGGTGCCGCAGCCTGCCACAAGGAGCAGCAGCAACGGCCAGTAGTATTTTTTTTTCATACCAGACACGATTAGTTTATGTAAGATAATAATTTATTATAATTTTAATAAAATCACAAGCGAAAAATCCCCGGGGAAGAACAGCCTGTTGAAAATGAATTATTTCAGCAACAGGCACGAACGCAGGCGACGATCGGTGTTGGTCTGCAGCACGATGAAATATTGACCGCTGGCGACCGGCACCCCCTGATCGTTGTGCCCGTCCCAGGTCATATGGTGAATGCCGGCAGGCGCCATGCCGTCCACGAGTGTGTTCACCACGTGTCCCTGAACATCATAGACCGCCAGCAGGATCCGTTGCGGATGGAGGGTATGGTAGGTGATGGCGGTGGCGGCGTTGAACGGATTGGGATAGACCGAAGCAAGGTCGATATCGGGTGTGGGCGGCAGCTTCACCGCAATTTCAGCCGAATAGGCCGGGGTGCCGTCGAGATCGATCTGCTGCAAACGGTAAAAGCAGACGCCGCTGCCGGCCACGGTATCGACATAGGCATAGCGGCGCGGCTCCTGGCTGGTGCCGTTGCCCGGAATAAAGGCCAGATTCACATAAAAGGTTCCGCTGCGTCTTTGCAGCTGGAAACCGTAATTATTGCTTTCACAGGCGGTCACCCATTGCAGCTTGACCAGATGGCCGCCGGCCGCCTGGCCGGTGAATTCGACCAGTTCTACCGGCACCACACCGCCGCTGGATAACGCGGAGGTGTTGCCTATATGGTCGATCGCCAGGACGTTCACCTGCCATCCCTGAGGAACCGAGCCGGTCCAGCTGAAATGGCCGTTGCTGTCAGCGCGAACCATGGCCAGATAGCGCCGAGCCTGATCCGCCGGATCGCCGTAGATTTCCACCTCTGCCAGCGGCAAGGTGATACCGGCCACGCGGCCGTTGCTGTTGGCCACCAGTATGGGCGCTTTCAGTTCACGGTTGCCGCCATCGAGATTGCGAATCGCCTGCAGGCCGCTGCCATAGATAGAGTTTTGCGTCAATCTGTTGCCGGTGGTGGTGGCGTTCATGACCAGGAAGCCGTCATAGTGTGAAAAGGCGATGACGTTATCGGGGCCAAAGATGTTATCGTGGCTCCCGCGTTGCACCAGAATGCCGGTGGGCTGGCCGGCCCGTAGCGTTCCGTCGGGAGTGACGCCGATAAAATTACCCCAGCAGACATTTCTGGTGGTGCCGCTGTAATCCAGCGACACGCCGGCCCAGTAGCGACTGGCCGGATCGTTGCCGTTGCCGCAAATAATGTTGTTGGGGCCGATGACGTTATCCTGCGGATACCCTTCGCTGTCATCGCCGTAAAAATAGATGCCGTTGTGGGCGTTGGGGACGACCGTGACCAGGTGCGCATCTGTGCCAATGTAATTGCCTTTGAGCACGTTAAAGGCGGAAGCGCGTGCGAACTGGATGCCGCTGGAATAATTGCCGGAAATGACGTTGGCCTGACCGCTGGAATCGCCGCCGATGGTGTTAAAACGTGCGCCGCGGCCGATGACCAGGCCGGCCTCTCCGTTGGCCATGCGTGTGCGTCCATCCGCCGCCAATCCCAGATAATTGCCCTGCACCACGTTGTAATCCGCGCCGCTCCATTCGATGCGCAGGCCGGTGCGATTGTTGCCGGAGAGGATGTTGCGGCCCGAGGCCTTGCCGTTGCCGATGTGATTGTATTTCGCATGGCTGGAGAGGATGATACCGGCACAATTCTGCTGGCGCAGGAAATCGCCGTTCGGCAACGGTTGCAGTCCGCTAGGGTCGACGCCGATATAATTGCCGAGCACGGTGTTGTTATGACTGTCCTCCATTCGGATGCCATAGGTGCCGTTGCCGGATATAATATTGCGCAGCCGCACCGAATCACCGCCGATGGTGTTGTGATGGCTGCCGCGCAGACACTCGATGCCGGCGAGACGGTTGCGCAAACGGCTCTTGCCGTCCGCGGCGCAGCCGATATGGCAGCCGGCAATGACGTTGTCGTGGCAGTCGGCGCCGGCCAGCAAAAGGGCAGAGTTGGGAAAGAGGCCGAGCGCCAATCCGCGGATGTAATTTCCGGCCGAACGGATTTGCCAGCCCTCCTGGCTGCTGAAGCGTGCATCGCCCTGGATCTCGATTTCCGGTCCATCGGGATTGCTGTCGGGCTGGGAAAAGCCGTCGATCAGAGTCTGACCATCCACCAGAGGCGGCAGCGGCGCGTTGAGATAAATCCGACAAATCTTGCCGTCGAACCGTCTGTCGCCGGCTGGAATGGCAAAACGAACGGTGTCCGGCCCGATCCTGGTTTGCGTCTGCTGCAGGGCCCACATCAGCGAACCGAACCCGGTGGTGTCACTGTTGATAACTGTGAAAACGGCGGTCTGGCCATGATGCGGACAGCAGCAACTCCATAGCGTGACCAGAGTAATAACGCGAGCCAATCGATCCCACATACCTGTGCCCTACCTTTTGAACAGTGTTTTGTGCCTTGAACTCCCTGAAACCGTAGTTATCGATGATGTCACCGAAATGGGCAACCGTGGGCTTCCAGGACTCGGCAGGTCCGCCAGTTGAGCGGTCGCGGCCGGTGTGTCTGATTTTCGCTGGTAATGATAGACTTTAAGCAAGCCTTCGATGGGAAAGAGGTCGTCCGGATTGGTGCTGCCGGTGAAGGACCATTCGCCTGCTTTATTAAAATAGCGGTCCGTAGAATCCACGATGCACCAATCGTTTTTATAGGAGCGAACCACCCAGAGATCGCCCTGCAGGTGATCAGAGTAATCGTGGAATTCTGTACGGCGTAAGGGGCGGTGTGATTCCACACCGTAATAATACAACGGCTTTTGGCCGAAGAGATGATCCAGCAAGATCGCATCTCCGGGCCGGCAGCGGGTTTGCAACAGATGGGCCAATCCGCGCCAGTCGTCTTTTTTGTACCACTCTTCAAAGTCGGCAAGAGATAGAGCGGACAGAAATAATAGCGGGACCAACAGCAGCAGCTGACGCCGTCGCGCTGTGGCGGCGATGCCGGAAGCCAGCGTAAGAATGTAAAAGGGCAAAATGATGATCAGGTTGCGCAGCAAGAGATAGGGGCTTTTCAGCGAAACCAGTCCGGCGAGCAGTAAGGGCAGCCCGAGGTGGAGAGACAAAAACAGATTCATGGAAACAGCCGTGGTCGCTGTCGGCTGCAGGGGCGCTGCGGCAAAAAAGCGATCCATGCCATAAAACACAATCAAGGCCAAGCCACCCAGAACCGCAGCAGCCAGAAAGGCATGCTGCAGAGAGGCCAGCTGCTCCACATGATACGATTTGAGGGAAGAGGCAAATATGGCCGGCGGATTTTGTGCCAGCTGTTGCAGCAGCAGGGGGGTGGTGGTGGAGGGCGTTAGATACAAAGTCCCGAACGCCATAAAAAATGCAGTCACTCCATAGCCCAGCAAAAGCCCGGTTCTCATGCCGCGGGAGGTGGTGGACGGCGCCGGAGCAATCGATGTCAACCGTTGATGGCGCAGGCGCCAGGCTCCCCAGAGAAAGAGCGAAATTGATATCATCCACCCTGTCAACTGCCAAACGGTATCGGTCACAGCCGCCTGGGGATTAAGATATTGCAGGAGATTTTTTACAAATGACGGCGTTATCGTTTTATACATCGGCCTCGTTTTGCTGATAAATTGGCTGACCATGAACGGCAGC
>CAZISM010000215.1:0-6524 GCA_964541895.1 uncultured Cytophagia bacterium | reverse complement strand
GTCCGCAAACAGAGAGGCCCCTGTCCCGGCCGGGACAAGGGCCCTATGAACTGAAATCGCGATTATATGGTGACTTTGAAATCAGATTCGGCTTTGAGTTTTTCCAGCAGGCTGGTTTGCAGTTCACGCCGTTTGGATCTCAGCAGATTCTGCTCCAGTTCGCTTTTAACCTCAGCCAACGGCCGGGTTTCTCTTTTCCGGTCCACGACCTGGAGGATGTGAAAGCCGTATTGGGTTTCCACGATATCGGACAGACTGCCGACGGCCACGGTAAACGCGGCATCTTCAAACGGCTTTACCATCTGGCCTTTGCCGAAATCGTTGTACAATCCGCCATTGTCTTTAGAGCCCGGATCTTCGGAAAATTCCTTGGCCAGTTTGGCAAAATCTTCGCCGTTGCGGGCGCGATCGAGAATGCCCTGCATCTTTTGGCGCGTTTCCGCCTTTTTGGCCTCATCCATGCCCTGGGTCATGAGCAGGATATGACGTACGCTGGCGGTTTTATCCTCGTTGTACGCTTTCGCCAGATCCTCTTCGGCCACCTTGAGCTCGGCGTTCTTTTTATCAAAATATGCCTTTAGAATCATATTGCGCTCGACATCGGTGCGAACGACATCGAGGGTGATGCCCTCTTCGCTGATGCGTTTGGCGAACGCTTCCTGGCCGCCGTTTTGCTGATAAATTTTGGCCAGAGTGCTGTCCAGTTCAGCAGCCGGAATGGTGATCTTGGCTTTGCGGGCGTCTTCCAGGAACAGGTCGCGTTCCGCCAGACGTTCGATATTGCTGCGGAAAAATTCCGGCAAACGGGCTTTATCAAACGTCTTTAGCTGATCCATATTTTTTCCCATATTCCGCTGCAATTCGGTCAGGAACGAACCCGGGGTGATGGTGAAATACTTGCAGGTGACCAGGGCCTTGTTGGCATCCGGATCCAGAGCCGGCACGGTGGTGGCGAACTCTTTGGCCAGATTATAGAGAGGGGTGCCCTTTTCCAGGGTAATATTTTTGTTGGATCCGCAACCGATCAACAAGAATACCAGCACCAGCAGCGTCATCAAATGCTTGAACATGCGTTCTCCTTAAGTTAATGGTGATTGAAATAGAAACGTCAAGATAGAGCTTTTTTTTTTCATATCATAGCATTTTATTAGCGACACGGTGAAATGGATGCAGGAGGCCAGGGCCGGGCTAATTCCCTGATTTTTATATTACGGAAACAGATGGCATAGCCCTCGGCTTCGAGGCCGACATAGCCTTTGCGTACCTGCACATGCTCCCAGCGTGCGGTGGGAGCGCCGTTCACCGTCAGGCTGATGGTGCTGTCCTGGCAGGTGATCTCGTACGTATTCCACTCGCCGGCCGGACGCACCGGGCTGGCGCCTGTCATCTGCGCGCGAGTGGTGCTGCGTTTCAATTCTCCATTCACGAAGGAATTGCCAAAGAGAAAACCACCGGAGGCGCTGCCGCACTGGGCCTGATGCCAAATATTGAATTCGGCCGAATTGCGCACAAACACGCCGCTGTTGTATTTGGCATTGGTGTCGAGTTTATCGAATTTCCATTCAACGTAGAGGATAAAATCGGCAAACTCTTTTTTATCGCAGCGCAGCCAGTCGCGCCCGCCCTGGCCGCTGCAGCGCACCAGCCTGTTTTCAGCATCCACAGACCATTGCGCTGTCGCACTGAGGGGCCCATCAGCCGGGACGTCCACGATAGTCCAGCCCTGCAGGTTCGGTCCAGGCGTCAGATCGATCCATTTGTCACCTGACTGCGCCATGGCCCAAGCCGTCATGGCCAAAACCAGCGCGATTTGTTTCATACATTATCCTTTCCATGGCACTGCACATTTTTATACTTGTATGATTTCTGCAGGCGTCATTTCAGGATTGCGGACCTCCAGGTCCATTTGACGCCAACGTCGCATCTGGCACTACATTTCATGTTCTTGCCAAGTAAGCGAACGAAATATCCTGCCTCGAGCGTGGTCTCCCACGTCGCATCTGGCTCTACATTACATACTTTGTAAGCGAATAATATGTCCTGCCCGGAGCACTCTCCTCCAGGATTTCAAGCCCCTTTCCCAGGCCCAGCACCCTATTACTATTGAAAAATCAACAACTACCAATTTAACAAACATTGACGAGAATTCAAAATTTTCTTGCGAATATCCATTCAACATACTAAATTCTTTCAGCTCTTGCAACTTGTGAACAGCAGCCTGCCTTTGCATCACCGGAAAAATCCCGCATCCGAGTAATAATCCAGGGGATTATCTTTTCTTTCAATTAACAATATTTCTTGTGTTGTTGTTCTTTGACAGTTCGCTCGATCAGTCAAAAGGACTCTTGACACCCAGCCCGCCCTTGTTCAACACATGCGTATAGATCATGGTTGTACGCACATCGTTATGTCCCAACAGTTCCTGAACCGTTCGAATATCGTACCCGTTCTCTAATACATGAGTGGCAAAAGAGTGTCTAAGCGTGTGGCAGCCGGCGTGTTTGGTGATGCCCGCTTTTCGTATGGCGGCTTTTACCGCTTTTTGCAAAACCGATTCATCCAGATGATGGCGGCGTTCGCAGCCGCTGCGCGGATCGATAGATCTGTTCGTCGCGGGGAAAATATATTGCCAGCCCCATTCCTTATCAGCGTTTGGATATTTTCTGTCGAGCGCAAAGGGCAATTCAACGGCGCCGAACCCTTCGGCCAGATCCTGGCGATGTAACAGCCTGACGGATTCGAGATGGCGTTGCAGCGGCTCAACCAGCCCTTTCGGAAGCATGGTGACGCGATCTTTGCCGCCCTTGCCGGACCTGACCATGACCTGGCACATGTTAAAATCGATATCTTTGACGCGAAGGCGCAGGCATTCATTCAAGCGCAAGCCCGAGCCATAGAGGAGTAAAGCCATGATATGGTCCCTGCCGCGCAAATGGCTGAACAGACCGTGAATTTCCTGGCGATCGAGCACCACGGGCAAATGTTTGGGTTTTTTAGACCAGATAATGTTGGTGAACTCGCCCAGATCCTTTTGCAGCACATGCTTGTAGAGGAAAACAATGGCATTCAGCGCCAGGTTCTGTGTTGCTGAGGCCACACGTTCGTGGGTGGCCAGATGCGTCAGGAACTGGCTGATTTCTGCTTCTCCCATTTCCAGGGGGTGGCGTTATTTCTGAAACAGGATGAATCGCCTGATCCAAAGGACATATGTTTTTTCTGTTTTGTAGCTGTAATGTTTGACGCGGATGACATCGCGGACCTGATCGAGCAGTTTTTTAGCAGCCATATTCACCCCTTGGCGATAACGTTAGGTGCTAATATGTACACCTAAATATATATTAATACCCGGGCAAACGCAACTACTTTTTTTCACCGCGATCATAAGAGAAGAATGGCGAGTCCGGAGAATGGCTGCCAGCGTCTGCCGCCGGCAGCGCCACAGCGGAACAGCGCTCTTGCTGCTGATGCTTATGGGTTGGACTAATAGAGTAATCAAAATTTTGCCCGACCGGGACACTATGCACAAACACGCCCGTCCAGTCCGGGTCGTTGGCCCGGCGCACCCTGACCTGAAACCGCACCGACTCCGGCAGCCCCTCCGGCGCCGGCCACGTCGCCAGCACATCCCGCGCACCCGCTGACGCGGGAGCGGAGCACCGCCGGTCATCACAACCCGCAGACTCTTGCATCATGATCAACATTTCCTTCATTGCCGTGGCGGATCCAGCCGGCAGACCGCCTGCAGCGGCATGTCCATTTTCTCAATTATCGGCCTCGTGGATGCCGATGTCCCATGGCTGCTTCCGCTTTGTACCGGCCGCATCGCGCGAGACCTCGATCTCCTGATTCGTGAATCCGGCGAAGCGCGCCTCGACGCCGGCGTCGATGGCGGGGCTGTTCGGTTGCAGCCGCCAGTTGCCGGTATTGAAGATGCCCTGCTTCGGGTCAACGTCAACGGTCGGATTAACAAGCAGCGGATCCTTGCCGGAGACGCTGCCCGCCTCCTGCGCCGGTGGCGGCGTTTGCCAATAGAGATTGTGCTCGGCGCGCAGCCCCGTTTTCGTGTCGGAGTTCACGGCATTCGCGCAATCGAGGACCATATTATTGAAGAACCGGCCGCCTTCGACTTGTGCCGTGACCGTCCACCCGTTGCCAGCGGATCTTCGAGTGGCACGCAGCGCCGTGGTGGCGCCGGCAACGATGTTGTTGAACGCCGCACAGTCGCGCGCGCCAGTCAGTTCAAACGCACTCTGGATCACCCCCGGCTTCCGGCAGACGATCAGGTTGTTCCAGGCCGCACAATTGTACGCCTCAGACCCGGCCGGATCATAACCGAACTGCCCGGCCGTATACCCACCCAGCGAGATGCCGACGGACAGACCATGCTGGGGCCTGTCATGGAAATAGTTCTGGTAGCGTATCGTCTCGTTTACAATGATCCGGTTGCCGTGGATCAGCACATCCCGCGATCCGCCCTTGACCAGAATTCCGTTGCCCCGCGGGTTGATGAGCAGGTTGTTCCGCACGGTCACCGACGCAACATCAACGAAGTCTATGGCGTCGAAGCCGATGTCATGGACGATATTGTCCTCAACGATCAATCCCTTGATCTTGTAGCCCTTGATGGCGTCCTCGCTGCTGTGGTGGATCCGGTTGCCAACCAGCCGGCAGTGGTCGGAGCCCCAATAGAAGGCGACACCGAAGTTGCCCTTTTCCGCACGGCCGCCTTGGGCCAGATCGAAGTTGCTCTCGTGCTGGGTAATCTCGAAGTCCTGCACGGTGACGTAGCTGTTGCTCTTGCACCAGAAAAGGGCGATCGCCCCCGTACTCCCGTCGTAACCGCTGTTCTTGATGCCCTTGAAGTACCACTGGGCCTTGTGCTTGTTCCTCGAACGGAAGACCATTGGCTTACCCGCTTCGCCGCTGTGCGCCGGGGTAACGGGCTGTGTTTCAGTGTAGCGGCCGTCTTCGAAAACGGCAGTGTCACCGGCAACCAACGTGGCGGCGGCCTTCCGCAGCGTCTGCCATGGCTTCATCTCCGTCCCCGGGTTCGCGTCATCTCCATGCGGCGAAACGTGATACGTCCCCGCAAGCGCCACCGATTTCACAGACAGTGCGATCATCATCCCGGTTATGGCCGCAGCACGCCGGCAAGACCAGCCTGGATGCTTCTGGTTCGGTGTAGGCATGTCTCCTCCTGCTTGTCAACCACGACACCCACCTTCGCGAGGACGATGCGCCGACGCAAGTCGGCCCATTGCTTATCGTAAATACACCCGCACATAGCTCATTTCCCCGTCCCACTCCTTGAAATTAGCGCCTTCATGCGGCTTCCATCCGCCACGCGGCACCCCCAGCAGATCCAGCGTCCACGACGGCGCATTGCCGGCGCGGGGCGTGGCCGTGAAGAACTGCACGAGCGGGCGCTTGAGCTGCAGCGTGATTGGCTTCGACGGCGTCCCATCCGGCGCGAGTTCCATCAGCCGGTTTTCGGAAATCTCCGTTCCGTCCGCCCTCTTTCCATTCACATAATACACCACAAACCGGCGTCCATCGGGCGTCACGTGAAAACGGGGGGTGCTGATCGTATCCCCGAGAATCCGCTCGCCATTGTCCAGAAGATAGGGAAGACCCACCTGATCGAGATCGGTGGGAATCGCCGGGTCAGCCCCCTCACCGGCCTCCAGCAAGGTCCGTTTCGACAGGATCTTCCCGTCTTTCAACGTGGCATACCGCAGGCTGTACACGCGCCGGATATCCTTGTAGAGCGCGTCGCGCACGGATGGCAGCATCGGCGAGCGGAACCACAGGAGATGCACCAACCCGGTCTCGTCCATGTGCATATCCGTAACAAACAGCCAGCCGCCATCATCGAACGTGTTGTCTATCTCCAGCCATTCAGCGAACGGCTTCTCGCCGATCCGCGGTGTCCAACTGTAGAGCACGCGCCGCATGCGATTGCCGCGCTGCCGTCCGGCCATGCCCGATTCGCCTTTGGCATTCGGATCCTTGCCCAACCCGAGATCGGCCACGGTCTTCACGCGGTCCCAGTTATCGTAGGCCGCAATTCCGCAGAAATGAACGGCCCGGTTGCGCAGAACAACAACCGGATAGTTCACGCGCGCGTGGGTGGCGCCGAATGGCGCGAGATCCGTCTTCGCGTGCGGCGGCCAGAACAGTTGCCCCGCGATCCATGCGCCATCGGCCTTCCGCAACGCCCATTCGGAATTCGACAAATGCGCGTTCTGAAACAGAATAATCTCTCCGCATGACACATCGGCCGCCATGGACCGGTAGGAATGCTGGTTAAGCGGCGGCTGCCTCTGCCAAACCACCGCCTGCACACGCCGAGGAACCTTGGCATCGGCCACAGCAAACTCCACGAGTTCGGGTCGGGCCGGGCCGCCGCCAACCGCCTCCGGCGGCAACAGCGTGGGATTGGCAGATACGAACAACTGATAACTGATAGGCAATTTGATTTACTGATAGGCAATTTGATTTTACTGATAGGCAATTACTGATAG
>CAZISM010000214.1:1353-6571 GCA_964541895.1 uncultured Cytophagia bacterium | reverse complement strand
GCCTGGTATGTTCTGTTTGCCGTGCCGCTGGGCGTCCTTCTGTCGCTGGTGCTGGCCCTGTTGCTGAATCAAAAGCTGAAGGGTATGGGCCTGTTCCGCACCATTTTTTTCCTGCCTTCGGTCACCAACATGGTCGCTGTATCCATCCTGTGGATGTGGGTGTTCAACCCGGAATTCGGACTCTTGAACCGGGGTCTGGCGCTGTTGGGCATTTCCGGTCCGCTGTGGTTGCAGAGCGAGCTCTGGGCCAAACCGGCTCTGATCCTGATGTCGCTGTGGGGTGTCGGCGGCGGCATGATCATCACCCTGGCCGGACTGCAAAGCATTCCCAGGGAACTCTACGAAGCCGCGCAACTGGACGGCGCCAGGCGCCGGCACCGCTTCCGCCACATCACCCTGCCGATGCTCTCGCCGGTGCTTTTTTTCAATCTGGTCATGAATACCATCGGCGCCTTTCAAGTGTTCACGCAGGCGTTTGTCATGACCGCCTCTTCCAGTCAGGGCCAGGAGGGTGGGCCGAACAACGCGACCCTTTTTTTCGTGCTCTATTTGTACAAAAAGGCCTTTCAGCAATTTAAAATGGGCTATGCCTCTGCCCTGGCCTGGCTGCTGTTTCTGATCATTCTGCTGTTCACGGTCATACAGTTCAGCCTGTCCCGTCGATGGGTCTATTATGAAAGCGGAGGAATGGATAAAAAATGATCGGCATGAAAACGACATCCATCGGACCCTGTCTGCGCCTGGGCGCTGCTTATTTTCTGCTGATCGTATTCAGCCTGGTGTTTATGGCGCCGCTTCTGTGGCTGATTTCCTCCTCCCTGCACGGTCTCAACGATGTGTTCGCCGTGCCATTCGACTGGATCCCGGATGCGCCGCAGTGGCGCAATTATCAGGAAGCGATGACCATCATTCCCTTTGTCCGCTATCTGGGCAATACGGTGTTGATTTCCGCCCTGGTCATCGCCGGCACGCTGTTGTCCAGCACGCTGGTGGCTTATGGTTTTGCGCGCCTTTCGTTTCACGGCCGCAAAACCCTGTTTGCGCTCTGTATCGCTACCATGCTGCTGCCCGGCCAGGTCACCATGATTCCCCTGTACGTACTGTTTTCCCGGCTCGGCTGGGTGGATACGTTCCTGCCGCTGGTCGTGCCGGCCTTTTTCGGTTCGCCGTTTTATATCTTTTTGCTGCGGCAATTTTTTCTTGCCATTCCGGTGGAATACGACGAGGCGGCCCGGCTTGACGGCGCCGGACCGCTGCGGATTTACTGGAGCATCATCCTGCCGCAGGCCCGGCCGGCGATCGCTGCAGTGGTGGTGTTCAGTTTTGTCGGCGTCTGGAACGATTTTTTTAATCCGCTGATCTATATCAACAGCTTTGAAAAAGCCACGTTGACTCTGGGTTTGAATATGTTAAAGACCCAGATCATCGGGTCCGGCATCACGCAATGGCATATCCTGATGGCGGCCTCGGTGCTGGTGTTGATTCCCAATGTGGTCATCTTTTTTCTGGCGCAGCGCCATTTCATCGAAGGGCTGAACGTCGGTGGATTGCGCGGTTAACCTGACGGTCTCTAGCGGGCATACTCATGAGTCATCGCTACGTTTTTCAGCAAACCGGACCGGCGAGCGGCCGGATTCTGGACGGGCCGTTGCCGATCGCGGATATCCGCGATCTGCAGTTATGCAACGTCCGGTTCCGTCCCCATGGGCCGGTGCTGATCGACGATACCGTACCGGTCCCGCTTTTTTGGCGGCAATATCACCATCATCAGGATCCGGAACGCTCCGCTGCCGGCCGGGGAGAGGTGTCGGTTGTACAGCAGGAATGGGACGAACTGTTGTTGCGCTGCACCAGCACGAACGAATCTGCAAGTATCGGCAGTGAATATCAGCTCCGGCTGTGCTATTCCGAAAAACATCGCAGTTACCTTTTTCGCATCACAGCGCTGCTGACGATCCCTTCCGGCCGGCGCTGGCTGGTCACGCGCAACCCTGATCACGGTGAACTGGAATTCTGCAATCTGTGGCCGGCCCAAACTTTTGTGACCGATCCGTCGCTGCCTAAAAAATATGATGCCTGCTATGTGCAGCGCGGGGCAGAGGTCACGGCTATTCCGCATCACCATCTCGAATCGGCGGACAAGCACGACATCGCGCTGGCTCACGGGGACCGGTTTCTGTGGGCGCTGGAGGATGATAATGTGGTGTTTGAGATGATGGCAGGCGATGCGGTAGCCGCCGGCCTCTGCGCCTACATGTGGGATGCCCACTTTGCCTATCGCTGCACCACGCCGGAACAGCCGGAAATCATTTTGCAGGGATTCAAGGAATTTGCCGCTGAATTTGCGCTGTACGCCATCTCCCGTGCCGGCGCAGCCGATATTGTCAACAGGGCCGTGGTCGGTTCATCGCCTGAGATCGCTGATACACCCATATATTGGCCGGGCCTCAATTCATTCAACCTGTCCGCCCTGGATGTTCAAGGCCAGGCGGCCGCTGTATGGCCTTGGTCGTGCGAGAGCACGGCGGCGGCTGATGCGAAAGAGATATGCGCCCTGGATCGCGGCCAGGGTTATTCGGATAGCTGTTCCCTGCGGATACACAGCCCGGTGCCGGGCCGGCATCGCTGGCTGGCTACCACACTTGGGCCGGCATTCGGCCAGGCGGCCTTTCCCGACCAGGCCCGTTATCGGTTGACCGGCTATGTGAAAACGGAGCAGGTCAGCACAGGCTCGACCCTGGCTGTTCGCTTGCACCGGCCGGGCAACGGCAACCTCTATAATCCGAATGAATACGAACATTACTACGCAGTGGACATGGCGAGAGACAGCAGACCATGGCAAAAATTAACGATCACCACGCCCCGGATAAGCCCGGCGCCGGATCGATTGCATCTGCTGCTGGAGCAGAACGGTTCCGGCACCACCTGGTTCGACGACGTGCAGCTGGAAATTTTGCCTGATGATAACTGAGCCCATGCGATCAATCCGGCTGCCGGCGACGGTGATGATGTGGACGATTAATGATCCGGTCATCGAAGATTCGTCCGTCCTGGAATATGAGTTTCATGATATCCGGCATGCCGGTTTCGCCGGCGTGGCGGCTCTGGTGCGCTGCAGCCGCTACAGGTGGGACGATGCGGCGGCCATGGACGCACTCGCCCGAATCTCCGGGCTGTGCCGCCGCTACGGAATGGCGTTCTGGGTCAGCGCGGACGCGCGCGCGATCTCTGCTGCGTTTTGTGAAAAGGGTGAAGGCCTTACGGTGCTGGCTTATGGCGATCATATCAGAGCCAGCCGGGTGCCGCATGTGGCTCCCGTCGTCAACGGCCGCTTTTCGATCCGTTGTGCCATACCTGCCCGGCCGGCTCACACCGTGTCTCAGGTTGCCATTGAATATCAGCCGGCAGGTTTGTTCAAAGTGTTCGCCGTTCGTGCGGACACCCTCGCTCATAATCCGGTTCAGGTTCTCGATATTACGGAACAGTCGCGCTTTTTTTATAATGCGCGGGAAAAATATGTCGAGGCCTTTGGTCGTGTGGACCTGCCTGATCGCAACAGCTGGCAGGTGGTTGCCTTTTTCAGACTGATAGCCGCCCATGTCGATTTTTCCAATCCCGCGCATATCAACAGCTATTTGCGCACTTTGCAGAAATTCGCCGAACAGATCGAACTGGCCGACGGTTTGGTCTGGGATGAGCCCGGGTTCACCTGCATGTACGGCTGCCTGCCGTTTTCGCCCGCCATCGCCCGTCGCTTCCGGCTCCGGAGCGGCCGGGCCCTCGACGAGGTTATGTGGCAAATGGCATTGGCGAGCGCAGACAACAGCCATATTTCGGTTCGTACCTGCTATTTTACCGTGCTGCAGGAATTTATGCTGCAGGTGCAGAAACGCAGCCGCAGCTGCGTGCAGGCGGTGTGGGGCGATTCCGTGTTGAGCGGTATTCACGATACCTGGCACTTTGAATCTGCGCATATGTGCGATATGAACCACGGCAGCCTGGATCTGTGGAAATCGCTGACGGTAAAGAGCGGCGGATTTGTCGACATCGGCGGCGTGCAGGAGTTGCGCCTTCCGGAATCGCCCTGGTATGCCAATCTGGCGGCCATGGCGACGATCGGCAGATCCCTGGCCCGATTCAGCTCAGACCAATTCGGGTTTAACAATCTTTGGACCATGGGGCAAGACGACGGTTCCGGCTTGCAAAGCGGGGTGCTGGAACATTGCGTCAAGATCATGCGCTTGTTTGACCAGCGCTGGCTGGCGCATATCTACGGTCCGGCCGGCACCATCGGCGAAGAACACTCCTTCCTTGGTTCCATCCCTCTGCCCGGATATCCTCACCATGTTACCTGGCCCGAGTTCGGCAAGTGGTGTGCGCAACTGTCCAAGCACTTTGAGGCGGTGCCGGAGCAACCGGCCTGGGCCAACCTGCTGCTGATCTTTCCGGTTGAAACCATGTACAGCCTGGCCAATGAGCAAGCCGATGTTCTGGCAAAAGAGATATTCCGTCTGCTGCTGTATCTGGTCGATCACCATTACCATATCGACGTGCTCTCGTCCACTTTTGCCGGCAAAGGCAAGTGGCGCCAGGATCGATTTTGTGTTGGTGCAAGTCAGTATGAAATGGTCCTGCTGCCGTTTGCCGATGTTATCGCCAGCGAGGTCTGGGCAAGCATGCAACAGCGGCCGGATCGGTGCTGTTTTATGTACAGCAAGCCCGTCTGCACCGCCGCCGGCCAGGCGATCCCGGTTGCCCAAAGCTATATAGCCCAGGTTGAGGATCTATATGCCCTGCTCGACGGATGCTCCGGATTACGGCCGGTGCAGGCGCCGGACCACACCTGGGTTGCTCTGACCCCGGGCGCAGAGGGCGATTGGATCTCGCTGGCGCCGGCTCGCTATGGCATGAAATTTTCAGGACAGGTGCAATATGGGAACAAGAGCTTTATGGTGCCCACTGCCGACGAATTTATACGGATATTTTTCCCGCATCATGGCGATCCACGTCTTGCTGAAGGTGGGGCGTCAGTTTGAAAATTTTTGCATAGACCGAGGTGTCGATTGATCAGCAGGTACCGGTATCGATTGGGAGCGGCGTTTGCCGCCGCAGCGGCCGTGGGGGCTTTGTCGCGAATGGCGCCGCTTGGTTGCAAGCTCTGGGACAAGTACCTGGGCGATGTGGTCTATGCCATGGTGTTCTATCTGTTCCTGAGCCT
>CAZISM010000214.1:0-1253 GCA_964541895.1 uncultured Cytophagia bacterium | reverse complement strand
ATCGGCTCTGACTCTAAAATCTCGCGGCGTTCGTTTCTGGCGGCGTCGACTCTGGCAGCCTATTCGTTTCACTATATACCCGCTCGATTGCTGGGTGCGCAGGCGCCGAGCAACCGGTTGAACATCGCCGGCATCGGCGTGGGCGGTATGGGCGGCAGCAACCTGGAAGCGTGCAACCAGGAAAACATCGTCGCACTGTGCGATGTCGACAGTGTTTATGCCGCTGCCACGTTCAAGAAATATCCAAAAGCGAAAATCTATACCGATTACCGGATTATGCTGGAAAAGCAAAAGGAGATCGATGCGGTGATCGTGGCCACGCCCGACCATACCCATGCTGTCATCACCATGGCGGCCTTGCAGATGGGTAAACATGTTTATTGCCAAAAGCCGCTGACCCATACGGTGTACGAGGCGCGCGAGATCACCAAAGCCGCCCGCTACTACAACGTGCAGACGCAGATGGGAAATCAGGGCCACTCCTCCGAACACATTCGTCTGCTCAAGGAGTGGCTGGCCGACGGCGTCATCGGACCTGTCACCGAGGTGCATGCCTGGACCGACCGGCCGGTGGGCGGCGATCCCTGGTCCACCTTTGCGGTGCAGGCCAGGCCGCAGGACACACCGCCGGTGCCGGAGACGTTGAACTGGGATCTCTGGTTGGGTCCGGTGGCGTACCGGCCGTATCACCCGGACTATCATCCGATGAAATGGCGCGCCTGGCTGGATTTTGGCACCGGCGCTCTCGGTGACATGGGCTGCCACATCCTTGATCCTGCTTTCTGGGCTCTGGACCTGGGTGCACCCGACACCATAGAGGCGACCTCCACGCACTGGGAAGAGAACGTGGCCGGTCAAACGTTTCCCAGAGCATCCATAGTCCGCTATCGCTTTCCGGCCCGCGGCGAACGGCCGCCGGTCAAACTGACCTGGTACGACGGCCGCCTGATGCCGCCGATGCCGGAAGAGCTGGAGCCGGGTCGGACCCTGCCTGACAGCGGTGCGATCATCATCGGCGAAAAGGGCAAAATTATCCACGGTTCCCACGGCGCCGGTAGCATGCGCCTGATACCGGAATCGCGCATGCAGGAATACAAACGGCCGGAGAAGACCATTCCGCGCGTGCTCGGGAGCCATGAAGGCGACTGGATCAGGGCGTGTAAAGAAGGTCGCAACGGGACGCCGGCCAGTTCCAGTTTCGAGTATGGCGGCGCGCTCACCGAAATGGCGTTGCTGGGCATGATCGCCATTCG
>CAZISM010000213.1:4318-6608 GCA_964541895.1 uncultured Cytophagia bacterium | reverse complement strand
CACCCGCACGACATCATCATCACCAAAGAAGCGCCCAACTATATGCTGCAGAGCAGCCGCTGATATACGGCAGGCAGACGAGAAAAAAAAAACGGCCTCTGCCGATCTAAGAATCGGGAGGCCGTCCACTCTTGGGCTGAGCAGAGCCCACTTAAAACACCCTCAACAAGACAACGTAACATCATCGCCGGCTCATCAACCGTCCGGCCAGGCGCTCTGCTCTAAAGGCAAACGCGTGCCACTATGCCAGCTTGTTGACCACGCGCGCCAGTTTGGCTTTATGGTTGGAGGCGTTGTTTTTGTGGATGATGCCTTTGGTGGCCAGTTTATCCAGCAGAGAAGCCGTTTCGCGGTATAATTTGGCCGCCTCTTCCTTGTTGGACGCGCCACGGACCTTTTTCAAAGCCGTTTTCATTTCCGATTTGTACGCTTTGTTGCGCTCGGTCGCCTTGGCGTTCTGGCGAATGCGTTTGATTGCTGATTTATGATGGGCCATTTTTCCTCTCAAGTTTAGTTATAGCCTTTTAAATTATGAAATATTAGCATAAAAATCAATATTTTTTTACATTCCTGCACCGTGATGCTGATAAATTTCATCTGACCGGATAGGAGCGATTATACCCTTGCAAAGGTTGACTAAAAGAGATATATTGTTGATTATATTTCAATTAATCTGAAGGGCGAATTCACGCACCGATAGCCCTTGTTGCCGGCAGCACGCCGCTTATAAAAGAATCGCTATCACCCAGGCCGAAATAAAACAGACAACACCCGCACTCCCCAGTCGCAGCCTCGAAACGGAGAACACTATGGCAAAACAGATCAAACGAGTGGAATCGAAAGCAGACCTGAAACAGTTTGTCCTCTTTCCCTGGCAGGTTTACCGCAACAACCCCTATTGGGTTCCGCCGCTGATCGGCGAACAGATGAAATTCCTCGACAAGGACAAAGGTTCTTTTTTCGAATTCGGCGAGGCCGCCTATTTCATGGTCTATGACGGCGACCGGCCTCTGGGCCGCATCTCCGCCCATATCAACCGCAAGTACGAAAGCTATCACGATCCCAACACCGGCTTTTTCGGCTTTTTTGAATGTGAAAACGATCCCGAAGCCTGCCGGCTGCTGCTGGACAGCGCCACCGCCTGGCTGGCCGAAAAAGGCAAGAAACGCATCCTCGGACCCATGAGTTTTTATGTCTATGACATGAGCGGCATGCTCTATGAGGGGTTCGACTCCATGCCGGTGATCATGCTGCCCTATAATCCGCCCTATTACAACGACCTGCTGACCCGGCACGGTTTCAGCAAAGCCATCGACTGGTATGCCTTTATGGTGGACAAGCATGCGCCCCTGCGCCCGGCCTATCTGAGAGTGCGCGACCGCGTCCTGCAGCAACCAGACCTCATCATTGAACAGCTGGACATGAAGCTCTTTCCGGAACGAGTCAAACAGGTCGGACGCATCTTTAGCGATGCCTGGCTGGAAAACTGGGGCCACGTGCCGCTGACCGACATGCAGCTGAAAGAGCTGGCGGCAGAGCTGAAAATGGTGGTGGTGCCGGAACTGACCTATTTCGCCTTTTACAAGGGCGAGTGCATCGGCTTCTCCCTCTCCCTCAAGGATCTGAACCCGGCCCTGCAAAAGGCCAACGGACGACTCTTCCCCTTTGGCCTGATCAAAATCCTGCTGGCCGGTCGCAAGATCAAACGGCTGCGCACCATCGCTATGGGCGTGCTCAAGGAACACCGCCACCGCGGCATCGACGTGGCTTTTTATATCAACACCATCGAAAACGGCGGCAAAATGGGCTATGACGAATCCGAATGTTCCATCATCGTCGAAACCAACCAGCGCATGATCGGTGCCCTGGAAGACCTCTCCGCCAGGCGCTACAAAACCTATCGCTTTTATGAAAAAGCCATGTAGGGAAACAAAATCGCCACCTGCGGAGTTATAAAGAACAACATCATGCCGGTCCGGCGACCGGCATGGCAGCCTTTTGTGACCTTTTGATGATATCCCTATGACGGCTCGTTTCTGCAGATCATCGTTCAGCCTCGTTTTCCTGCTTATCCTGCTGCTGCTGCCGGATGTGTTGCTGCACAGCCAA
Organism: uncultured Cytophagia bacterium; assembly: GCA_964541895.1. Lineage (GTDB taxonomy): Bacteria > Zhuqueibacterota > Zhuqueibacteria > Residuimicrobiales > Residuimicrobiaceae > CAZISM01. The sequence continues at coordinate 4,499 of CAZISM010000213.1, read as the reverse complement.
TACTATTTCGGCCGCAACAAGGTGATCTACAATCGCTTTGATTGGCAGATCATGCAGACAACCCATTTCGACATCTATTACTATCCGCAGATGCGCGAACTGGCCGAAATCGGTGCCCAGTACGCGGAGGAAAGCTACACCTTTCTCGAGCACCGTTTCAATCACAATATCCCCCAGCGCA
>CAZISM010000213.1:1650-4218 GCA_964541895.1 uncultured Cytophagia bacterium | reverse complement strand
GAGGAAAGCTACACCTTTCTCGAGCACCGTTTCAATCACAATATCCCCCAGCGCATCCCGCTCATCTTTTACGCCACGCACGCCCACTTTCAGGAAACCAACACCATCTCCTATCTCATCCCCGAAGGCGTGGGCGGTTTTTTTGAATTTCTCAAAGGCCGCGTCGTGGTGCCGGCCAACGGCTCCATCAGCCAGTTCAAACACGTCATCCGCCACGAACTGGTGCACGTCTTTACCCACAGCAAAGTCAACCGGGTGCTTCGGGACCACCGCCTGCAAAACCATCCCGGCCTGCCGCTCTGGTTTGTCGAAGGCCTGGCAGAGTACTGGTCCTCGGGCTGGGACACCCAGGCCGAAATGTTTATCCGCGACGCTGTCCTTAACGACTATCTGTTCCCCGTGTCGCAGATTTATCAGATCAGCGGTTCTTTTCTCATGTACAAGGAAGGCCAGGCGATCATGAAATATATCGCCGAAACCTGGAGCGAGAACAAGCTGCTGCAGCTCATGGAAAACGTCTGGATCTCCAAACAGTTCTCCGACGTCATGCGGTACACCCTGGGGCTGGATTACCGCGCCTTTGATGAAAAATGGACCTATCACCTCAAAAAAGAAAAATATCCCCTGCTGCAATCCTTTGACACGGCGCGCATGATCAGCCGCAAGCTGACGGCGCGGGGCATCAACATCAAACCGGCCTATTATCAGAAAGGGGATTCCGCCTTTGTCGCCTTTATCTCCAACCGCACCGGTTATTCCAACATCTACCTGGCGCCGCTGCGCAAAACGCTCAAGGAGCCGAACGCCAAAATCCTCGTCGCCGGCGAGCGTTCACCGGAATTTGAATCCTTCCACCTGCTCAGCAGCGGCATCGACGTCAACCGCAGCGGCGAACTGGCGTTCGTGTCCAAGAGCGGCGAAAAGGACGTGCTCTATGTGTTTGATATCGAACAACACAAAGTGATCGAACAGCACGGCTTTGACGACCTGGTGTCGCTGTTTTCGCCGTCGTGGTCGCCGGACAACCGGCGCATTGTCTTTTCCGGTCTGGCCTTCAGCGGCCGCTGCGATCTTTATCTGTTCGACCGCGACACCAAACAGCTGTTGAAACTGACCAACGACGCCTTTGATGAACGCGATCCCTCCTTTTCGCCGGACGGCGAGAGCATAGCCTTCAGCTCCGATCGCGGCGCTTCCGGCCAGGACGGATATTACAACCTCTTTGTCATGAACCTGCGCGACGGCCGCATCACCTACATCACCCAGGGCGGCTTTAGCGATCAGTACCCGCGCTGGTCGCCGGACGGCCGATTTCTCGCTTTTCTCTCTGACCGCAGCGGTACCGACAATATCTGGCTGACGCGCGCCGACAGCCTGGGCGAATCCTTTGGCTATCCGCTCAAACAGATCACCCAAATCGTCACCGGCGCCATGGATCCGGCCTGGACCGGCGACGGCGATCTGCTCTATACCGCCTTTGACCAGTTCAGCTTCCACCTCCACCTTCTCGAAAAACCGGCCGAGCTCTATCAGGTGTCGCCGCACCTGCAGCGCGATTCTCTGTTGGCAAAAAACGACAACTGGACTTTTGCCCGCATCGGCGGCGACAGCAAGGTCAAGGAGCTGAAATACAAGCCCAAGTACAGCCTGGACATCGCCCAGAGCCAGATCACCCAGGATCCCATCTTTGGCACCTCGGGCGGAGCGCAGCTGGTGGTTTCGGACATGCTCGGCAACTATCAGTACTATTTCCTTCTCTACAATACCGCCCGCACCCGCGATGAACTGCTGTCCAGCTTTAACGTCGCCTTTTCACGCGCCAACCTGTCGCGCCGTACCAACACCGCCTTCGGCGCCTATCATTTCGCCGGTCGATTTTATAACCTGTACGATTACTGGTTCTGGGAACGGCGTGTCGGCGGCTTTGGCGCCATCAGCTACCCGCTGTCCAAATTCGCCCGCACCGAAGCCAGTGTGAACGTCCGCTACTCCGACAAGGAATGGTACAACACCGGCTATCGCCGCCAGGCCATGCTGGTGTCCAATTTCGTCGCCTTTATTCACGACAACTCGCTGTGGGGTCCGTCCGGTCCGGTAGACGGCCAACGCTTCAACGTCACCCTGGGCAACACCCTCGACGTGGTGCACTCGAACGTCAATTTCGTCAGCGTGCTCTTTGACTACCGCCGCTACTTTCGGCTGAGCACGCGCATGACCCATGCCGTACGGTTGTGGACGCAGATCAACAACGGCCGGGAAGCAACGCCCTTTTTCATGGGCGGCAGTTGGGATTTGCGCGGTTATCGATTCTGGCGATTGTGGGGCACCAAACTGGCGCTGATCAGCAACGAACTGCGCTTTCCCTTCATCGACCGCTTTATCATCAACTTTCCCTTTGGCGGCCTGGCCTTTAACGCCATTCGCGGCGCCCTCTTTACCGATCTGGGCAATGCCTGGGACGGCCGGCTGGATAACGTGCTCGGCAGCACCGGCTTTGGCGTACGCCTGAACCTGGGCGGCGTGCTGGTGCTGCGCTTCGATGTCGGACATAAATTTTACCTGGACGAT
>CAZISM010000213.1:0-1550 GCA_964541895.1 uncultured Cytophagia bacterium | reverse complement strand
GTCGGCTCCACCGCCGGGAAATTCTATGCCCTGGCGGCGGACAACGGCTCCATCCGCTGGCAGGTGGATCTGAGCGGCAACATCTTTTATCCGGCGGCCGTGGCCGATTCCATCGTGGTCTTTGGCGCCACCGATCACCGGCTCTATGGCTTGAACCGTTTTGACGGCACCCTGTTGTGGAGCTTGAAAACCGATGCCGCCATCAATACGGATCCGATCATCAGCCATGACACCGTGATCTTTGGCGCCATGGACAAGACGCTCTATGCCGTTGATCTCAGGGACGGCAAGGAGAAATGGCGCTTTGTCGGCAAGGGCCGCTGGCGCGGCTCTCCGGTTGTCATCAAAGACCGTCTGCTGTGCGCGATGGAAGATGATTACCTTTTTTGTTTCGGAGCGCCATGAAAATCGCATGCCTCATAGTGATCCTGTGCACCGCTCTGCCGGCCGCCGACAGTCTGGCTGTGCTGCAGGTGAGCGGCTGCAAATCCGGCCTGGCGGTGTACGTGGACGACCGCTTGGTCGGCCCAACGCCGCTGCAGGCGGAGTTCGAGCCCGGCACCTATCATTTGCGCGTGGCCACGCCCTATTCCCGGGAATGGGGCCAGAGTGATTTCCAGACTCTGGTCACTCTCAACGCCGGCGAACAGGTCGATGTAGAAGCTGTTTTCCCCCGCCGGCTGGTGATCCAGTCCAGCCCGTATGAAGCCGCTGTGTTCAAAAACGAAAAACTGCTGGGCCATACGCCCATGACCATCCTGTTCGATTCGGACAACGATGATGTGATCCGGCTGGAAAAGGCGGGCTATGAAGCGGTGAGCCATAGTGTGCAAGAGATCCCGGACAACCATCTCTTTGTAACGTTGCCGGTTACTCCTTCCTGGCAGGAAGAAAAGCGAGCCGCTGTTTTTCGCACCACGCAGGAGGTCAAACGACATCGCCGGCTCATGCTGGCGGGTCTGGGTCTGGCGACCGTGACCGGACTGGCGACCGCTCATTTTCGCGATCGCGGCAATGAAGCGTATGATCGATACATGAAAAGTGCGGTGCCGGTCGAGATGGATCGCCATTTCAGGCAATCACAGAAAAACGATCGCATCGCCGGCGTCACCTATGCGCTGTTTGAAGTCGCTTTTGTGCTTACCGGCTACCATTTTCTGGCGTCCCTGCCGCAATAACTATAGCAGCAGCTCGTGCAAGGGCTGCTCCCCCGCCTTTTTCCAGATTTCCGCGAGCTCTTCCGCCTTCAGGTGAAATCCCATTTCAGACAGGCTGGTTATAAATTCGCTGTGGTCGCGGCCCTGACGGTAATCCGGTTCTTTGGAAGGATGCTGCAGATAGCGGGCGATGGCATGAGGATCTGCATGTACCAGCAGTGAACCCTGATAAAGAAACTTTTGCCTGGATTTATACATCGAGCAGCCGAGTATTTTCTTGCCGTCAACGGCCAGATCGCTGATGCCGGCCGGATGAACGCCACGGACGCCCAGTTCGTGCAGGCGGTCGGCGAGATAGGCGTTGATCTTTTTGAAAAAATAATAGGGCGATTC
>CAZISM010000212.1:3415-6627 GCA_964541895.1 uncultured Cytophagia bacterium | reverse complement strand
GGCAAGTGATAGCCGCTGGCGGTCAGGTCGCATGGCCACTCCGGCTTGGCAAGGATATCGCCTTTGAGCATATCGGTTATGTTGGCCAGCTGGTAACAGGGTTCCAGCCCCTCTTTGACGCTGAGATAGTTGCAAAAGAGGGCTGCGCCTTTCCAAAAAACATAATACATGGGCAGGTTGGCCATGCCGGTTCTGGGAACATAACGTCCGGCCTCCTGTGTGATGGGGCCGAGCCAGAGCTCTATAAGCGCATCGCCGGATTCTTTATAAACCACACAAGAGCCCTTGACGTCCACCCAGCCGGACTCGTTGAGAAAATCGCAGTACTGTTGCACGGTGACCAAATGGGGCGACATATAATAGGCCTCGAGCGTCACCGGGTGAGCCGGCAACGCGTCGCTGCGGCCGCTGCCGGATTGATTGCCCATGATAAAGGTTTGCGCCGGGATGAGGTTCATCGGCTGTTTGGCATTTGCGGTGAATAATCCTCCGCATGCGAAAGCCAGGATGATAATGAAAACTCGTAATCTCATTTTCTTCTCACAAAAGTAGAGGCGATCTATTTTTTTAGCACCAGCGAATCGATGACATTACCGTCAATATCAATGGCTTTAAAGGTCAATATTGTGCCATTGATATCAATGAGGCAGAAATGGTGGATCGATTTGTATACTTGAAAATGCGCATTGGGATGTTCAGTCATGCGTGAACCGTCGCTGAGACTGCCGCCGCCACCGCCGGTGATAATATAGATCGGTCCATCCGGCACTGGCCGCTGATCGCGCATGTAGGTGTGGAAATGGCCGCTGAACTCCATGGTCACTTTATATTTTTCCAACAGCGGCACGATGTGTTCGGCCATGAGCGGCTCGCCGATGGGCGGCTCATGGAAAAAGATAAAGCGCCACTCGGCATTTTTTGACGCATCCGATTCCAGATCGGCCAGCAGCCAGTCGTACTGCTCGCTGCCGGGCAAGACGCCAAACGGACTGTTGGTATGTGGATTCAGATGGATGAAATGGCTGTTGCCATAGTTGTAGGAATAGTAATATTCCTTGCCGGGCAGGCTGAAGAATTTTTCAAACCAGACGACCGGCGTGCCGAGGCTGTAACCGCCATACTCGTGATTGCCCAACGTGGTATAAAGCGGCGTGTTCTTGAACAGGTTGCGACCAGGGATAAAAAATTCCTGTCCCCACAGATCATAGTTGCTGCCGGTCAAGACCATATCGCCGACGCTGATGGCCAGATCCGGTTTGCAGGGAATCATGCGGTTGATGTTCTTTTCAAACTGGGGGGCGTTGGTGTGATTGTCGCCCCATACCACAAAGCGAAACGGCGTGTCGCGCCGGACCGCGGTGTGAAACGTGTTGGTGGTGCTGGCCAGTTTGCCGGAAATAACCCGGTAATGATAGGGCGTCTCTGGCTGCAAATGGTCCAAGGTGACTTCATGTATGGTGACTTTTTCGGGATGATAGACCGAAAGGCCGAGTTGATCGTTCGGGCCGTATTCGACCCTGGTGTCGCTCGGGGTGTCGGTTTCCCACATGATGGTGATGGCATCGTGCTGGACGTTCTGCAGATACGGCCCTTTGATCTGAATGGGAAATTCGACAGCCGCTTTTTTGACCGGCGCCAGCATCATTTCGGCATGCGTGAGCAGCTGCTGACACTCTTGCACGCTTTTTGTGGATGGCCAATTCAGGGCTTGATTCAGTGATGAGATGATGCTTTTTCCCCACAGCGGGTTTGGATTGGGAATGCGTTCCAACAGCATGGTCAGGCCGGTGAGTTCCTTGAGATAAGCTGTGGCCTGCTCTGCCAGAGGCTGCAGCTCGCTGAATGTCAAGCGGGCATCCAACAGCACACCGGAACGGTCTTTGTTAATCGCTTTAACCGCCAGGAAGAAAGAATCGCCAGCGTGCGCGTTCCGGGTGAGAAGCCTGGCTGAGGATTTGGCGCCAGGAGCCTGCGGCCCTTGTCCATTCAAATAGATTTCTGCCGCATCATCAAAGCTGACCGAAAGCGTCACTTCGGATCCGGCGATGGCAAAACCGTTGATCTTGTCAGGAATGACGATTCGTTTGCGCAGCCAGGAAACGGTGTTTTCCACCTGCCAGCGATCGCCCACATCCCACAGCTCCCACTGGCTATCATCGAGGTTTGGATCGGTTGCTTGTGCGTGGTCACCGAATCGATAGCGCCATTGGTCGATCTGCAGGTGCTGTATGTGCGTCAACGGTTTCAGCGATTCCATTTTTTCATCGATGGCATAGCGCACCGGATCAGACATCGCCAGCAGTTCTGTGCTGACCAGATGGCCGCTGCCTTTGCGATTCAAACCTTTTACACAGACGAGGAATGTTTCGCCGGCACGCGCCTTGGCGGTCAGGAACGCTTTGCCGTACCAGTCAAAGCGGTGGTGCAGCTTGCCGTCCATGTAGATGATGCCCTTGTCGTCGACAATGACGTTCATCCGCACCGCCTTGCCGGCCATCTCTTTCGGTATGGTCACTTGCTTGCGGAACCAGCAGGTGGGATTCTCGCCCCAGTTAAAATTGAAATCAACGCCTGGCCATTTGGAATCGTCGAAATCGGTCTGCCAGGCGCCTGTAGTATCGTTGCGGTGATACTTCCACTCTTGCACCGGGACGGGTACGGTTGTGGTGAAATCTTTAAGAGTGATAACGCTCTCAGCCCCTTGAACCTTTTCTGCCGTTGAGGTGATCGCTACGATGGCTAAGGCCAGCAGAACCCCGGAGAGTACAGCTTTTAATCGCATGTACAGCCCTCCTGATTTGGCGTGAGGAATGGTTTGAGAAAGGAATTTACCAGAAATTTTATTAATTGGCAATCATTTCCAGGAACAGGGGATGGGGAGGAATAGCTGGCAGAAGATGGACCTATTATACGGCACCATATTGGCCGGCGCAAAGCCCGCGCCAGCCAGCAGCAACGCGGTTGCTGCACTCCCAATGACTTCATATACATTAAAAAAATCCCGGGCTGGGCAAGGACTAATGCCCGGTCCGGGATTTTTTAAGACTAAATCCGGATAGCCGCAGATAAAGAGGCTATTAACCGCGAATTCACGCTAATAGAGTATTCGCGGTTTGGCCTGTGGTCAACAATCACATTACAATTAGTAAGACATGAATCAGGATATATCGGCTTGGCGGCAGCGCGACCAACCTGGTCGCGCCACAAAAAAC
>CAZISM010000212.1:0-3315 GCA_964541895.1 uncultured Cytophagia bacterium | reverse complement strand
TTCAGCAGGGTCGCGGCAATGTTGGACAGGCCGGCGTTGCTTACCTGTGCCATCTCGTATTCGCCGTTGTACTGCGGATCGTAGATGATGAACGGCACCGGATTGAGCGTGTGCGCGGTCTTGACCGATTTCTTGCCGCCTTTGACGGTAAACATCTCGTCGGCATTGCCGTGATCGGCGGTGATGATGGCCAACCCCTTCATGTCGTCCACCACTTTCAACAGGCGACCGACACAGGTATCCACCGCTTCCACAGCGGTAACCGTGGCGTCAACGATGCCGGTGTGGCCGACCATATCGCCGTTGGCAAAATTAACACGGCCCCAGCGGTATTTGCTGGTAGCCAGCAATTTTTCCGCTTCTTCAGCAATTTCGAACGCCTTCATCTTGGGCGCTTTGTCAAACTGGATTTTATCCGACGGAATTTCCATAAAGTATTCCAGTTTGTCGTTGATATAGCCGGAGCGATTGCCGTTCCAGAAATAGGTGACGTGGCCGTATTTTTGCGTTTCAGAGAGCGCAAAAGAGGGCACGCCGCTGTCGCACAGGTATTCGGACACCGTGCGATCGATCTCCGGCGGCGAGACGAGAAAATTGTGCGGAATGTGCAGGTCGCCGTCGTATTCCATCATGCCGGCATAGAGCACATCCGGATATGTTTCGCGATCGAATTCGTTAAACTCTTTCTCTTCAAAGGCACGCGAAATTTCAATGGCGCGGTCGCCGCGGAAATTGAAATTGATCACGCCATCGCCGTCTTTGATGGGGCCCACTGGCTTGCCCTGTTCATCGGCAACAACAAACGACGGCAGGTACTGATCGGTGATTTTGGCATCTTCATCATAGTAGGTCTGTACGGCTTCGGCGGCCGAACGGAAGGCGCGGGCCTTACCGAGCACATGCGCATCCCAGCCGCGTTTGACCACGCTCCAGTCGGCATTGTAACGATCCATGGTGGTGACCATACGACCGCCACCGGAAGCGATGCGATAATCGACGCCGTGATCCTGGTTAAGTCTTTTGAGCAGCACTTCGGTCTGTTCGATATAGGTCAAGGCCGTTTTTTCGCCCACATCGCGGCCATCCAGCAGAGGATGCAAGCGCACCCGTTTCACGCCTTTTTCGGCGCAATTCTGCAGCAGGGCGTAAAGCTGCTTGATGTGCGAGTGCACATTGCCGTCGGAGAGCAGGCCGATGAAATGGAGCGTCGCGGTACCCTGGCCGCGTTTGACCAGATTATTCCAGATTTCGGTGTTAAAGATCGATTTGTTTTCGATGGCCGTATCCACCAGCTTGGCCCCTTGCGCAAAGACACGGCCGGCGCCGATGGCGTTGTGTCCCACTTCGCTGTTGCCCATGTCTTCATCCGAGGGCAAGCCCACGGCGGTACCGTGCGCGCGCAACCGCGTCTGCAGCGGCCCGGCCATCAGTTTGTCCAGAACAGGGGTTTTGGCCAGATAGACGGCATTGCTGTCGTCGTTTTTGCCAAGGCCGATACCATCCATAATAATCAGCAGGAGAGGACCTTTGCGACCAGGAAAAGATCCGAGTTTTTTCAATTGCAGGGACATATGTACCTCAAAAGAGAGTGACAGGTTATCAGTTAAAGCTGGTAATTTACTAAAAATTCGATTAACCTGAAAGAATTCTTTGCAAATTGGGTTGATTTTGAATGGGGCAATAAATATATTAATTCTTGCAGATAACAGATCAATAAACGGACGGATATGTCGGAAAACAAAACTATATTGCTCATTATGGGCGGGGTGGGCGGAGTACAGTCCGGGCCCAACATGCTTACAGAATTGCAGCAATCCCACAAACCCAATCTCAACGCGTTGGTGCGCAAATCGGTATGCGGCCTCATGCATCCGGCCGGGCCAGGCCAGGCACCGGAGCCAAAGACCATGTTGCGAAATCTACTCGGCTATGGTCCGGGTACGGCCAGGGCAGCAGCCGGTCTCTCCTTTAACAAACGGTATCATCGAAAAGCCGTTCTGGTTTCCCCGGATGCCGGCTATCAGAAAATGGCCCGGGCGCTGTCCATCCCGATTCATCGCTGCGATCCGGATCTTGGCGCCTGTTTCGGGAGTATAACCCAGGTCTACGACCGTTTTAATTTTTTCATCTTGCATATCGACACGCCCGCTCAGTTTGGTGAAGGCGAGTATTATGAAAAAATCAAAGCCATTGAAGAGCTGGATTTTTTCGTACAAGAGCTGGTCAAACTGCAGCCGCAGGTGATCGCCGTCACCGGCGATAGTTCGCGGCCGACCGCACTTGGCAGAGTGTCCTGGCACCCGGTGCCGGTGCTGATCCACAGCGAATATTGCCGGTACGACGCGGTACAGACATTCGATGAAGTGGCCTGTCTGCAGGGCGGGCTCGGGATTTTTTCCAGTCGAGAGCTGATGCCGTTGCTGCTGGCCAACAGCAGATTTTAGCAAGACTGACTTTAAGACATGGAGCCTGTCATGGCAGATTTTGAAAAGCTTGGTCAATTTTACCTTGGCAAAAAGTATGATGCCGCTACAAAAAAATTGCAGGACGATTTGCTGCTCTACGATTCCAAAGACCTGGTGACGCATGGCGTGTGTGTGGGCATGACCGGCAGCGGCAAAACCGGCTTGTGCATCGGTTTGCTGGAAGAAGCGGCAATCGACAATATTCCGGCCATTGTCATCGATCCCAAGGGCGACATGGGCAACCTGCTGCTGACGTTTCCCGGTTTGAGCGGTGAGGAATTCAAACCCTGGATCAACAGCGACGATGCCAGTCGCAGCGGCCAGTCACCGGACGAGTTTGCACAAGCTCAGGCCGCCCTGTGGAAAAAAGGGCTGGCAGAGTGGGGACAGGACGGCGACCGCATCAAAAAGCTTAAAGAGAGCGCGGTCTATACCATCTACACTCCGGGCAGCACCATGGGTGTGCCCATTTCCATTCTCAACAGCTTTAGCTGTCCGGGAGCGGAGACGCTGGAAGACAGCGAGTCGTTGGCTGATTTGATTTCCGCTGCCGCTACCGGCCTGCTCGGCCTCATCGGCATCACCGCAGATCCCATCAAGAGCCGCGAACACATTCTGATTTCCAACATACTCAACCACTCCTGGAAAAACGGCAAAGATCTGGATCTACCGGCATTGATCAACGCCATTCAGAATCCGCCTTTTGCCCGCGTGGGCGCATTTGCCTTGGATGCTTTTTATCCGGCCAAAGAACGAACCGAACTGGCGTTGTCACTCAACAATCTGTTGGCAGCGCCGAGTTTCAGCACCTGGCTGGAAGGCGATCCGCTGGACGTCGGCCAATTGCTCT
>CAZISM010000211.1:0-6632 GCA_964541895.1 uncultured Cytophagia bacterium | reverse complement strand
GGCGGACCTCCAGGTCCGCCCTTCTGGTACGTCGCGCGGATATGCCAGACCGCCCACCTACCCTCGCGGAGCTGGAGCTCCGCGCTCCAAAAAAAATGGAGGGCGGAGCAAAAACTTCTTACTCTATCCTGGCAACGACTCTTCCGGCCAGCGGCGGAGGATGAGGACGGCGACCACGCCGACGAGCGGGCCGGTGAACAGCGCCGGCAACAGCAGCAGCGGCAGCAATAAAAAAATGTGCGCATCACCGACGATTAGCAGCCAGGCCATGAGCAGCTGCGTGACATTGTGCGCCACTGCGCCGGCCAGGCTGATGCCGATGGGACTGAACAGCCTCTTCCCCGCCCTGTACAGCACGGCCATGACCATCGCCGCGCTGCAGCCGGCGCTGATGGAGAGCCAGAACATGGGCGAAAACAGGGTCCCCAGGATCAACGCGGCCAGCAGGATGCGTCCCAGGGTTACGATGATGGCGCTGCGGCTGTCAAAGCGGTACAGGGCCAGCACCGTGAGGAGGTTGGCCAGTCCGGGCTTGAACCAGGGCAGCGGCCGCGGGATCAGGGATTCAAACAGAAAAAGCAAGAGCCCTGCGGCGATGAGCAGTCCCATATAGAGCCAATATGCGGTCGGGCGGCGTGTCATGTCAGTAGGTAATCAGATCAAGGTTCTTGTCCGTGTCGCCGGGGATGCGGATGACCACCTGATTGGGCACGCAGACGAGGACGTCGCCCTGCAGGCGGGCGGCGCCGCTGTGGACGCAGAGTTTGTCCGGACACGGGGATGATTGAAAATAGATACGATGGTTTTCGACCACAATATGCGAAAGGCCGAGCCTGCCGGGGATGTCGTATTGGCCCGGTTCATTGAGATATAATTTGGCGTATTCGACGCCCCGTGATTGCACCAGGGCGATTTCGCCCTGGCTGCGAAAAATTCGCGAGAGGAAAAAAGAGAGCAGGGTGAGCAACAGCAACAGGCTGAAAAGGAGTTTGTCTGCTCTAGTGACCATGTGGTAAAGGGTAGACATTTTTTTGGCAATTCAATCCAGTTGGTTAATATGGGCATTGCTGCCGTGGCAAAAATCGGGCGTCGTTATAGACGGCGAAGCGGAGCTAGAGCTCCTAATCCTCTGGAGGGCGGACCTCCAGGTCCGCCCTTCTGGTACGTCGCGCGGATATGCCAGACCGCACTACTCTGCCCTCGCGGAGCTGGAGCTCCGCGATCCAAAATCGCTTCGCGATCCTTTTAGGCAATTCATGGCAGGCGGTTGAGGGCGTCGAGGCGCTCCTGGGCGCGGCGTTTATAGTCTTTGGCGCCTTCGTGGTCGGGATTGACGGCCAGGACCTTGTCCCACTCGACAATGGCGGAGCGGTATTTTTCTTCCGTATACAGTTTGATGCCCCTGTTGTACCACTCGTCCACCTGCGCGGCGATGCGCTTTTGCGACTGGCTGTAGAGATTCTGCGCCGCCGCATGGTTCGGATTCTTTTTCAGCGCTTCCATGGCCAGCGCGGACGCTTCACCGAATTGCGACTGCAGATAACTTGTTCGCGCCAGGTCCATCAGCTGATCGGCGGTGAGAGCGCTGAATACGCGGCGTCGCAGCTGCTGCGCTTCCGCCATTTGCGGCCGGGCCTGCAGGAGCGAGTCCACGCTCTGCAGACAGTTCGTCCAGTCATTGGCATTGGCATAGGCGCGGGCCCGTTCCCACAGCCGCTGCAGCGGCAGCGACAGCGAGGTGTTGATGGCTTCCATATAGCGGCGCGCGCCCGCATGCGCCGGGTTGATCTCGAGCACCTGGGTAAAAAGGCGTCGCGCGTTTTCCGTATCGCCGTTGCGATAGAGCGTTTCCGCCCTGGTGTAAACCTGGCTCACATACACGGTGAGGTGCGCCTGCGCTTCGTCCGCGCCGGCTTTGGCGCCGCTGTGGTTGGGATCCTTATCCAGAATGGCTTTGTAGGCCCGCCGGGCTGCCAGCCAGTTGCCCTTGGCCTTCAGCGTCTCCGCTTCCTTCCACAACCGTTCCAGCTCTTCCTCGGCCAGATTTTTCTGCTGTTGGATATGCCAGAGGTAGGACTGCGCTTCGGTCCAGTCCGGCCGCAATTCCAGCGCCTGTTTGAACGCTTGCTCCGCCGGCTCCCAGTTCTTCTGGCTATAGTATCCCAGGCCTTTATAATAAAATTCTTCCGCCTGCTTGTTAAAGGTCTGGTTGATTTTATCCCGCTCGACTTGCGACAGCAGGTGATCGGGCCGCACCAGCAGAATGGCGTCGAACACTTCGCGCGCCGTGGCCAGTTCGCCCTGTTGGACATATTGCAGGCCGAGCTGGTGCCAGCGATCGATGTGCTGATCCACCTGCGCTTTGATCAGCGCCATGGCCTCGAGGGCGCGTTTGTTTTCCGGATCCAGTTTGAGAACGCGGTGGTACTGGGCCGCGGCGGACAGGAACCAGCGCTTGGCGGCGAACCCGTTGGCCATGGTGAGCATGGAATCAATGATCACATCGCTGTTGAGCACGCTGCCGACGAGATGTTCCATCATCGCGCGCGCCTGTTCGTTTTCTTCGTCATAAGCCAAAGCGAGGCGGCCGTAGCGATAGGCCTTGCGCTTGTCGCCCTGTGCCATCAGGGTTCGGGCCTGCTCCATGGCTTTGGCGGACTGGTCGCGGCTGGAAAGCCCCAGACGAAACGAGGTGGTGAGCCAGAGCTGTTTGCTTTCAAAGCGGTAGGCGCCGGAAAGAATCAGATTCTGCCACTGCCATTCCAGTCCGGCGGCGATCTCTTCCGGCGCGAAATCCGGCATGCCGGCAAAAACCTGCAGAGCGCGCAGCGGCTGCATGGACAGCGCCAGTTGATGGAACTCGGTCCGTTCGCTCTGATGAAAGCCATAGATGATGCGGCTGCCGAGCCACGGCAGCGAATAACTGCCGGCCAGTCGCAGCACCGGCTGATTGGCGGAATTGTCCAGGGGAATGTTTTGAATGGCCGCGGTCATGGTCAGGCCGTGCCAGAGCCGCTGATACCAGGGCGCTGTTTTGGCGGCGGCGATGCGGGCCGGCGGCGGTGTATACAGCACTCCGAACGAAAGTGTGGTCGCCGTGAAAGAGGAAAGCTGTTGCTGCTGCAGCGCGGCGCCGGTGGTCAGGTGCGCGGGCCAGGTTCGCGCCCAGCCGACGGTGGTGGCTTGTCCGGAGGAAAAGCGGCTCAGCTGTGCGGCTATGGTGCCGGCCTGGGGATGAAAATAGACGGCGCCGGCATGGTTGAATTCGTAGGGGATGCGAAACGCAAACGAGGCGATGGTTTCCCGGATGAGGCCGAGAGCTGACGGGTTCCAGGTCAGGCTGTACGGTTCCCTGACGCCAATCACGGACGAACCGCCGTAGCCGACGGATTTGGCGTCCATTCCCGCAGTGCCGATTTGTGCCGCGCCGTTATGACATAGAAATAAAACTGCAATCAACGCAACGCAGCGCCCGATTACGCTCATTCGTGCCGTACCTGGTTGTCGTGCTAGTGTTGGACCGTTTGATCATAGTGCACTTCAAGCACCTGGACCGGTTGCACGCGGCCTTTGACCTGGACCGCATCCAGTCGATGCCAGTGAAAATCGCCTTGCCATCGTTGTAAAAGCTCGACCGGCGCGATGATCTGGCCGGGTTTGGCAATGCTGCATAACCGGGAGGCAAGATTGACGACGTCACCGATCACGGTATAATCCAGCCGGCTTTGTGATCCCATGTGACCCAGAATAGCATAGCCGATGTGCAGGCCGCAGCCGACCGAAAGCCCGAGTTCGCCGCGGCGCTGTCGCGACCGGTTGAGATCGCGGATGGAGCGCTGTATGTCCACGCTGGCGTTCACCGCCCGATCGGCCTGATCGTCGCCGATAAACAGCGCCATCACCTGATCGCCGATGAACTTGTCGACGATGCCGTTGTGTTTTTCCACCAGGCGGGCCTGCAGGTCGAGATAGATGTTGAGGAGTTTCACGACCTCTTCGGCGCCCAGCTGTTCGGTCATGGCGGAAAAATTCCTTATATCGGAAAACAGGACCGTGATCTCGCGCTTTTCGCCCTGCGGCGGCAGGTCGGTGCCGGAGCGGCGGCGGATCATCTGCACGGTCAGTTTGGAAACGAATTTCTGCATGTGCAGCTTTTCGCGCAGATGGCCGATCATGGCGTTGAACTCGTGCGCCAGCCGGCCCAGTTCGTCGCTGGCCGACACCACGATGGGCGTCTGCAGGTCGCCCTGGGCGATGCGCTGCACGCCGGCGGAGAGATCGTCGATCTGTATGGTCATACGCCGGGCGATAAAAGAGAGCACGACCACGGCGATGATAATGATGAACGCCGTGGTGGTGATGATCACCGTGGTGGCCTGATGGATCGGCTGCTGAATCACCGAGCGGTTAAAGCCCAGCACGGTGTCGCCGAGAAAAATCATGCGGTCGCCGGCTTCTTCGTGCCGGGTGAACAGCGGGTGAATGTATTCGATGGTGCCGCCGCGCTGTCGCACCAGCGTGCTGGTCAGTTCGCTGAACAGCGTGCTGTCAGCCAGGGAAATCTTTTTGTTGAGCAGATCCGCCTGGGTGTGGGCGATGATCACGCCGGAGCGGTCAAACACCGCGGCATAGGCGAGGCCGGCGATCTTTTGCTGATAGACGCTGAGGATCGCTTCGCGCACATGGCCGACGTGCAGGGAGCGGCTGTTGAGATCGTTGCCGGCGCCGTAATAGAGCAGCAGGTCGTTCTTGATGGCCTGCGACACGTGCTGCAGCGATATGGTGCAGGTTTCGGCCAGCCGTTCGTTGATGATGCGGTTACCCTGTTTCAGGATAATCAGACTCAGCACAAAGGTAAGAACAATGAACAGCGAACCGATGAGAACGATCAGCTTGATCCGGATGGGCAGCGATGAAAAGCGTCGCGTGATGGCCATCAAAGTGTGATGTCGGCCGGATGATTGCAAAATGGCTTACCTCGTGAAATTCACCATGCGCTCACATACCTGGTCCTGGATTTGGTTGGCCATGCCGGTCGGTCCGCCGTAAAAGTTGACGATCATGGAAAAGACCAGCTCTTCGCCGTCTTTGGTGGTGGCATAGCCGGAGAGGGCGCGCACTTTGTTGACCATGCCGGTTTTGGCGCGGACGTTGCCGTCGGCCAGGGTGCGGTTCATGCGGCCTTTCAGGGTGCCGTCCACGCCGGCGATGGGCAGCGTCTGATAGAGCGCTTCGCCGCGGGGATGGCGTTTCATGAACGACAGCAGTTTCACCATGCTCATGGGCGTGATCAGGTTGAGGCGGGACAGGCCGGAGCCGTCCGCCAGCGTGAGATGCATGGGATCGATGCCCATGGCGCCGAAAAATTCTTTTTCCGCTTCTTCGGCTTTTTCGGCCGTGCCCTCGTGCGCCATTTCCTTGCCGTTGATGCGGAAGAGCAGTTCGGCATAGAGGTTCTGGCTCTCTTTGTTGACGACGGTTATGATCTCTAACAGAGTGGGCGACGTATGGCTGCAGAGGGTATAGATATCCAGCGGTGCATAGGAAAAACCTTCCAGGTCGTCGATGTCGGTGGCGGCGCCTTTGACAACGATGCCGCGGCGTTGCAGCGTTTCGCGCAGCACGGTCACGGCATAGAGGGTCGGGTTTTCGATGGTCACCCAGTCGCGGCGTTTGCGGTCGCGGATGCCGATGGTGCCGCGGCAGACGATCTGGTTGCTGCCGGGCTGGCGGTCAAAGCTGAGCCGGGTGCGGCGGCCGGTCACGACCTGATTGACGATGGCGACATAGCGCGTATCCGGTTCGAGCCGGATCGTGGCCGGGGCGTTCATGGAATCGCCCGGCAGGGTGAGGATATCGATGCAGTTGTCATTGAGCGACAGGGCGCTGATCTGGGCGGCGTAATAGTCGTTGAGGTAATCCCAGGACCAGCCGTTGCCGAGATGTTCGTCGCCGAAATAGTCATCGTCGCCGATGATGCGGCCGCTGATGGTTTTGATGCCTTTGGCCATGAGGCTGTCGGCCCAGTTTTCGAACACCTGGGTGATGAGGCCGCCGTTAAAGCGGCCGCTCAGGGAGGGATCGCCGCAGCCGGCGACGATGAGGTCGCCTTCGAGCACGCCGTCGGGCCGGACCAGGCCGTTGGTGTAGACGCGGGTGACAAAGCGGTACTCCGGGCCCAGGTTATAGAGGGCGGTGGAAGTGGTAAAAAGCTTCATGTTGGAAGCCGGCATAAATTCTTTGTTCTCATTGCGCAGGTAGAAAAACTCGCCGGTTTTCAGGGACTGGATGGCCACGCCCCAGTGGGCGTTGCTGAACGAGGGGTCGCTGAAAACCGATTCCATCTCCTGGCGGAAGCGGCTGACGTTGTCCAGTTCAGCGGCGAGGTTGGCGCGGTGGGCGCAGCGGAACGATTCGGAACTGAGTAAAAGAACGGCGCTTAAAACGATCAGGCGTAATTTCTTTTCCATTGCAGGGTACATCCTTTGGGTCTGGTACGAAAATCATATTCCTCCAAGTTGCAAAAATTATTGAAAAATATGCAGAGAAGCAAGGAGAAAAGACAGGGTGTGCTTTTTGTCATTGCGAGCAAAGGCGGGGAATGTTGTCTCCTGTCATTGCGAGCGCAGGCG
>CAZISM010000210.1:0-6815 GCA_964541895.1 uncultured Cytophagia bacterium | reverse complement strand
GGTGTACACCACGGAACCAGGCCTGCAGCTTTATACGGGTAACAATCTCGGCGACCAGGATCTGGGCAAATCAGGTAAAATCTATGCGCCACAAACCGGATTCTGCCTTGAGACGCAACACTTTGCCGATTCGCCCAACAAACCTCAATTTCCATCCGTGGTGTTGCGTCCGGCCGAGACATTCAAATCCACTACGCTCTACAAATTTTCCGTTCGACGATGATGCCATCGTATTCGTATTGAACGGCGTGTGCAGGAAGGAATTACTCTATGATGCAATATGCGGGAGTGCTGAAACACGCAAACAGCGTCCTGCGCCTGGCTGTTGCCATGCAGGGGCTGCACTTTTTTGCTATCGAGACATTGAGCGCACAGTCGCTGGATACCAGTCGCATACAGCAACTGGTACAACAGGTAGTCGACGCCAGACGCACGCTGGCGCTTATGCCGCCGCTGACGAAATCCTTTGGCGCCTTTTCGTTGCCACAGGCTTATGATATTCAAAAGGTCTTGACCAGTTCCCTGGTGCAGGAGCTCGGCCCGGTGATCGGGTACAAGGTCGCCTATGCCAGCAGGGCGGCGCAACAGCAGTTCGGCATCGCCGCACCGGCCAGTGCGCCGCTGTTCCTTCTGCAGCAGATGCCGCCGGGCACAGAGATACGCAAGGAGATCTTTCGCGATCTGCTGATAGAGACCGAAGTGGCGTTCACGATCGCAAAACGCATCGAAAAGCCTCTGGCCACGGTCGCCGACCTCAAGCCGTTGGTAGGATTTGTCCATTGCGCCTTTGAGCTGGCCGAAAATCGGTTCGACCCCGCAGAGGGTGCGGCCGGGGTAGTAGACCAGGTCGCCAGCGGAGCGGGATCGCATCGCTTCATCATCGGCCCGGCGCTGCCCGCCCATAGCATCGACCTGAGCACGGTTACCTTGACGCTCAGCGTCAACAACAAAACGGTCACTTCGGTTCCAGCCACAGAAGTGATGGGCAATCCGTGGCATTCGCTGCTGTGGTTGGTTAATCAGGTGGTGCATCTGGGCGGCAGCCTGGAGCCCGGCATGATCGTGCTCACCGGCACCGCCGCACCGGCGTTTAAAGCCACCGGTCCATCGTTGACCGGGTCGTTCCTGGGTGATGGCGGGCCGATTGGCCAAGTCCGCTGCACGATTCACTAGGCCTATTCACAGAACGTTTTATCTCGCCAAAACATCAATTTCCGGAAGCGACGCCGGAGAACAGCGTCGGGCAGGCGACCGCGGACAGGCATTGCGGCGCAACGCGTTGTCCGCGGTCGGCCCGGTAGGCCCGTCTACTCTGCCTTTTGGAACAATTCATTCGCTTTTCTGCACACCTTTAAAAACTGTCGTCCGATGCGAACCACGTCCGACCACTGAAAAGTCAAGGCATCCCAGTCATTCCACATGGCGGCAAGACTGGTGATGGACTCGCTCCCCTCCCAATGTCCATACTGTTTTATAAATGTATCGACTGAATCCTGTTTGAGGTTGACATTCGTGCCTTTGACGTTTAGCACATTCTTGACCAGGCTGTACATATTCATGCACAGGCTATAGGCCAGGATATCGGCTTTGTCTTCATCGGTGATGGCTTGTCCCAGGGCCAGCCCGGCCGCATCGGCATTCATCCGTGCCAGCGCCTCTGTTTCATGGTCAGCTTCCAGAATCGGAACCAGTTTAGACACATCGGCCATGTTCTTCGCCCAGCTAGCCGCCGCTTCCATGCTTAAAATGGCCTCGTTGCCGCTGCGGTTGGGATAGAGGTCTTCGGTGATGAGCTTTTGCCTGTAGGCACTCTTGATCAGATGCATGAAATCATCCAAACGGACGAATTCGACCGGATCGTCTTTTAACGCATCCACAATCTTTTTAATCCGTTCCATTCGAATGGAAATGTTGATCAGGCAAAAGATGAACAGCGGCCGGTTCGGATTGGCTTCGATGAAATTTTTCATGGTCGCCACATCGTCTTTATCAGGGGCGTGCAACCCTTCACCGCAGAACACGTACGGCTTGTCGCCGAAATTGTAATGCGGTTCAAACGCCGATTCACCCATGCCGCGCACATAGCCCAGGCAGTTATCCATCTCTTTGAACAATAACGGATTGAACCAGGGAACATCCTTTTCCTGCCAGTTGGTGTAATCGTTCCAGTTGGTGATGTTGACCACTTCGAGCCCGCATTTTTGCATGTAATATTTGCTGTAGCGCAGGAACTGTTTGGGATCCGGATACAGATGCGGATAGGTGTAGCCGGCGCCGGACGGTCCGGCCACCATATAATCCTGCGGCGTCATGGTGGCGACGTAATGGCGATACATGGCCGGCGCAATATCGGCCACGAGCGGCAAGAAACCCCAGGAGAGCGCAAAATCGCCTCTCTGTTCGCACGCCCATTGATGGCTCTGCTTGTTCTCCATGGCCCAGACCGCATCGCCGTCGGTCATCATAAAGGCGATGTACACCTTGTTCTTCTCAGCCTTCCGATTCTGCCGTGGACTGGGTTTCTGTCTCGGCAGTTCGTCCGATTCCGGACGAAAGGCACCGTGGATGGAAAAATTGGGGCTGCCGGCCGCACACAAGGTATAGGTGCCTTTGCGCGCCGCCCGTTCCACGGCATAATGTTCGTGATCGCGTACGCAGTGCCATCCCCACATGCCGGAGGGAAACTGCAGCGAAGCATAGATCTTGTCCAGCAACCGGTATTCCCGCCGCTGCCGCAGCGACGCGGAGAGATCGACGGTAAAGGCGTTGTGCGCCACCAGGAAATCGCTTATGGTGTAGGTGACGGTGCTGGGGAAATGTGGAAAATCCACACAGCAGTCGCCGACCACATGTTTCGAACAGCGTTCGAACAGGTTGTCAAAGGCCCACTCGTAGGCCGATACGCGATCCGGCCAGCGGCCGCGGAGATCCTGCTGTTTGGCCAAACCCAACCTGCGGATGCTCTCTTCCTGCTCGGGGTGAATAACCAGCCAATTTTCCAGGCTGGCCCAGGTCTGGGCGACATTGAGCGAATGGAGATTGTCCGGATCGATGATGATGTACCCGGCCAAAGCCGGCGCAAACCGCTCCAGCAAAGAGTGATAACCGGGCGCCTGTTCCTGCTCAAAGGCGTACCCTTCGCTTTTATAGATATGCAGCCAATCCACGGCGCCGGCGGAATGGGTTAAATAGAGCCGCGGTTCGACGCGGTTGACCAAGCCCTGTAAAATGGTGGCCATGGATCTGTACAGCCACTGTTTTTTTTCGTCGGCAGCGGGTAACTCTTTTGCCAGCGTGGTCGTATCATAGGTGACTATTTTTTGAGGCTTTTTGAATTTGAAGAAAATATCGTACTCCCTGGGGGTGGACAGATAACCTTTCAATGTGCGCTCACAATTCAACAGCCCGACCGGCAAAACTGAAAGCCCGCCGATGGATCCCACCGTTTTCAGAAAACTGCGTCGCTTCAAGGTGCTTTGCATAGGCACTCCTGTTTGTATGATTGGTTGTATTTCTGTTGCCGGTAAAGTAGCCAATTAGAATCTGCCAAGCAAGCAGAATCAAAGCAGGCACAAGATTTTAAATTGACTTTTTCTCAGATTATAAAGATATTGAACGCACTGCCGTTATGGTTTGCCGTTACGGCCTGGCCCGGAGAAACCGGCACCCATGATCGGACGCTTTGAGAGGTCCAATCTATTTAAACCCATTGGCGCGAATAATAACTCGTCATACAACAACGAGGGTGACATGAAAGCGATGTGCAGGCGATTGAGCGTTGCTATCGGTCTTTGGTTTACGATCGCCGGTTTCGCCGGCGACCAGCCGGCGGAACTTGAAAATCCGCTGTTGTTTCAGATCCATCGGGAACCGGCGCGATGTTCCGGCATTCCCTTTGCAACCCTGGCCGAAGCGGAAACCGGCCGTCTTGCGGCTTCGTCCTATTACAAACTCTTGTCCGGCCGCTGGAAATTCTCCCACGTCTTTAGCGCTCTGGAGCGGCCGGCTGATTTTTACAAACCTTCCTTCAATGCGGACGGCTGGATCGATTTCCCGGTGCCCGGACTCTGGGAGCTCAACGGTTTTGGCGTGCCGCTCTACTATGACACCAAATATCCTTTTGGCACGCCCAATCCACCCTTAATCCCTGCTGACAAGAACCCGGTGGGCTCTTACCGTACCGCGTTCACCATTCCGGATCATTGGGACGGGCGCCGCATCCTGATCCATTTCGGCGGCATCAAATCGGCCTACTATGTGTGGGTGAACGGGGAACAGGTCGGCTACAGCGAGAACAGCTTTTCACCGGCGGAATTTGACATCACCCGCTATTTGAAAAAAGGCGAAAACCTGCTCGCGGTGCAGGTCTTTAAATTCTGCGACGGCAGCTACATGGAGTGCCAGGGCATGTGGCACTATGGCGGCATCGTTCGTGATGTCTATCTCTATGCCGCCGCGCCGGTTCATCTCGCCGATTATTTTGTGCGCTGCGCGCTCGACAGCCGTTACGAGGACGCCGAGCTGCGGATCAGCGCCAAAATCAAAAACTTTGCCAAGCGGAACCTGAAAAATGTTCAACTCAAGGTGTTGATCGCCGACCCGGACGGCCGGCCTTTGCAAACCGTCACGCCGCTCTTAAAACAGATCGCCTCGTTACCGTCCGACGGTGAGGTCGATATCGAGCTGCAGAGCAACGTCGATAATCCCCGGCTCTGGTCGGCGGAACAACCACACCTGTATCGTCTCTATTTTCTAGTGCAAGACCGGAAAGGCAGGAACGTCGAAATCCAATCCTGCCGGTTCGGTTTTCGCCAGGTTGAACTCAGGGACGCCCAGTTGTTCATCAACGGCCGATCCGTCAAGCTGAAAGGCGCCAACCGCCATGAGCATCTCTCCACCAGCGGCCATGTCGTCACCTATGAAAGCATGGTGCAGGATATTACCCTGATGAAACAGTTCAATCTGAACGTGGTGCGCACCTCCCACTATCCCAACGAACCCGCCTGGTACGATCTCTGCGATGAATACGGCATGTACGTGGTGGACGAAAACAACCTGGAATCCCATGGCGTCAACGGCATTCTGCCCAAATCGAATCCGTTGTGGAAAGAGGTCTCCATCGATCGCTTGAACAGTTTGATTCAGCGAGACAAAAATCATCCGTGCGTCATTTTCTGGTCGCTGGGCAATGAATCCGGATCAGGTGAAAATTTCATTCATATGCGCGATTACGCCCATGCCGTAGATCCCACACGGCCGGTGCACTATGAAGGCTATAATCAGGCGGGCGACCTGAACAGCCGCATGTACGCCACAGTCGAACGCATCGCCCAGTACGGCAGGGAAAAGAATGACAAGCCGCTTTTCCTGTGCGAGTACGCCCTGGGTAACGGCAATTCGTGCGGGAATCTGCTTGAATACTGGCAGGTCATTGAGGCCTATCCCTCACTCATCGGCGGCTGCATCTGGGACTGGGCCGATCAGGGGCTTTTGAAAACAGACAAAAACGGCCGCATGTATTATGCCTATGCCGGCGACCACGAACCGCCCGAACTGCCGAGCGACGCCAATTTCACGTTCTGCGGCCTGCTGTTTTCCGACCATACCCCCTCACCCAAGTTGTGGGAAGTCAAAAAAGTTTATCAATATATGGACATCAGACTGGTGAATGCCGCCACAGGGCTTGTCAGCATTCGCAACACATATGATTTTATCAATCTGGACGAATTCGATCTTGAATGGTCCATCACCCAGGACGGCCGAAAGATTCAGGAGGGAAACCTGGCGCCGGTCTCGGTCAGCCCGGGGCACATGATCACCGTCCGTGTACCATATGACAGCAGCGTCTTTATCAACGGCGCGGAATACTGGCTAAAGCTCGCATTTCGCACCAGGGAAAATAAAGCATGGGCAACGAAAGGCCATGAGGTGGGCTGGGAACAGATGCTCATCCGGCAGACGGCCAAACCGTTTGCGAATGTGCCGGGCGGCCTCGCCGCCTTACGCGTGGATTCCACAGCAAACCGATTGACCGTAACGGGGGACCATTTTTCGCTGGCTTTTAGCAGGCAGAACGGCCTGCTGGTCTCGTATAAAAATGGACAACGGGAGTGCCTTGCCCAAGGTCCAGAGATCATCGGCGGCCCTCGTCTGAACGTCTATCGCGCCCCGATTGAAAACGACGGCTCGGTCGCTTCCCTCTGGCGTGCGGCCGGCCTGGATCGGCTGGCGCCGCAGCTGCGCGCCTTCACAACAACGATCACCGCACAACAGCATGTGCAAGTGCATACGCATATCTTTTACAAAGGCGAAAACGGCTGCGGTTTTGACCACCAGGCGACGTTTACCATTTTGCCCGATGGCGGCGTCTTGCTGGACAATCAGATCTATCCGCATGGCCCGTTGCCGACGCTGGCCCGGGTGGGCGTGGAATGGGGTCTGAACAACGAACTGCATCATCTGGAATATTTCGGCCGCGGACCGCACGAAAACTATTGCGATCGTAAATCCGGAGCAAGTCTGGGCCAATACGCCGGACCGGTGGCAGAGCAGTATGTGCCCTATGGCGTGCCGCAAGACAATGCCAGCAAACAGGACGTTCGCTGGCTGTCCCTGCAGGAAGCGGATCGATCCGGTCTTCTCTTCGTAGCGCGCGCCACGCCGCTGGCCATGACCGTGTTGCCGTATACGCGCAGCGCTCTGGAAAAAGCCACACACTTGAACGAACTGAATCCGAGTGGTTTTCTGACGTTATCTTTGGATCATCGTCAACGCGGCGTCGGCAATGGCGTGGATGCCGTAAAACGCGAAGAAAC
>CAZISM010000209.1:5141-6834 GCA_964541895.1 uncultured Cytophagia bacterium | reverse complement strand
GCCTGGTTTCTGGCGGAAAACGACGTCGACGTCTGGGGCATCGACCAGGCCTGGACCCTGGTGCCGCCGGGTACGGCCAGCCTGTCGTTTATGGCCGATTGGGGATTAGCGCGGCAGGTCAGAGACCTGTCGCTGGCCATCGCCGTTGCTCGTTTCTCCAGGTTGTTAACAGGCGCGACCTTTGAGCCTATGATCCTGAGCGGCTACAGCAGCGGGGTGATCACCGGCTATGCGCTCTTGAATGAAGAAACGCAGCTGCCGCCCATAGCCCGACAAGTCAAAGGTTTTATTCCGGTGGATCTCGGTGTTAAAACCGACGATCCCTACCTGAAGGGCTTTTTTGCAGATTACTACGCCATGGCCATGAGCATGATCGCCGGCGGCCAGGTCTACGAAGAAGTGGCATTTTCGCCGCTTGGCCAGCTGGCCAAAGCCGATCCTGATGGAGCATCTCCCATTCTCGCCGGCATGACCAATATGCAGGCCGCGCTGTTCTTCGGCGGCGGCCAGATTTTTGGCGAAGGCGCGACGTTCCACTATTTGGCCGGACATTTGGAAGGTGGCCTGCCCACCTCATTGACGCACGTCAGCACGCCGCAATGGCTGGATTTTCTGGAAGCGTCGGTACCCTACGAACCATTTCTGTTTGAAGCCGATTACTGCGCCGTCCTGGCCGATGCGGCGGAAACGCCGTTCGATGATCACCTGGGGCAGATTCAGGTCCCCATATTCAACGTAGCCGCTGCCGGCGGTTTTGGCGAGCTCAGCAAGTATGGCACTACCCTGTTGGCCAGCAGCGACATTTCACACCTCATCGTCTCCAACGGCGCAGCCACTCCAGTGGAGGAATTCGGTCATATCGATCTTTTTCTAGCCGATATCGCTCCCAATCTGGTCTGGCGGCCGATTCTCAATTGGATCAAAACGCACTCGAAAGCGTCACGCAATTTGCTGTAACTGCTTCCTCCCTGTAACATGCTGGTGCCTGACTCTGGACCGGGGGCCCGGAGTCAGGCGTTGCGAGCAGCTGCGCGTGTCCTTGGATCATATTAACCAGCCAGGCTGCTAGCTGGCTGGTTCAGGGTTGGCTTTTCGGATAGCTTGTTGGCAAACAACTTCGCTTTCCTGTATCGATGATCGCAGGACCGATTTGTGCGTAAGAAGCCATATTATGATGCAGCCAAGCAAACACCAGCCGCGGAATTCCATTCACCCAATTCAAATACCATGAATGCCATCCAATCGCTACGCGACGGGGATTTTATGCATATTCTTCCAGGCGTTGAAACGCCTGGCTACCATTGAACGGTCGCAATGCGACCGTTTTTTGTGTCGTACGATTTGGGCCGTACCGCAAAAGGTGCAAATTTTAAGTCCGTTTTCGCCTATGCCCGGGCCAACGATAGCCCGGACGAGAAGAACGCTACACCCCCTGTCATTGCGAGCGAAGGCACAGCTATCGTGAAAGAATATGCTCTCAAATGCAGCGAAGCAATCTCAGGGAGCAGCCTCCGCACCTTTTCGAGTTGATTTGGGCATCGCCACGCAGACATTTCCTGGCTGATTCTGATCGACTCGGCCGCTCTTTCAGAGCTCACATATTTTGTTCCGACTAATCCTGGGCCTTGCCCAGGGCTGTTATCGTTCCGCTGCTTCGCAGCTCTTGTTCGTCTCCCATTCAGTCGCTACGCGA
>CAZISM010000209.1:0-5041 GCA_964541895.1 uncultured Cytophagia bacterium | reverse complement strand
TGCGCAATCCCCGGTCGATTATGTTGATCCGTTTATCGGCACCGGCGCCTACCAAGGCGTGTCGCGATGGGGAGCACAGGGCGGCACCTATCCGGGCGCCGTGGTTCCGCACGGCATGGTGCAGGTGACGCCGGAAACCCGCCACTCTGCCGGCGGACGCGGCTATTATTACCAGGATTCCACCATTCATTGCTTCAGCTTTCTCGATCACCTCAGCGGCTTTCCTGAAGGTTCGGCCGGCATTTTTAAAATGATGCCGGTCTGCGACATTTCTATTTCCTCAACCTTTCATCACAACCATGAAATGGCCCAGCCCGGGTTCTATTCGGTCCTGCTGTCATCAGGTATCCGTTTCGAATGCACCGCGACGGCGCACAGCGGATTTTGCCGGATTGCTTTTCCGGAGACAAACCGCACCCTATTGGTTTTTCACGATATCTCGCAGATCTGTTCTCAAAAAGACATGTCAATAACCGGCCGCTGCGATCACTATTATTTTAAAATCGAATTCGATCATGCCATAACAACAATTCAGAGAAACGGCAAGCAGGTTGTTGTTCGCTTCCACGAGTGCAAAAATCGAACCCTGTTGTGCAAAGCAGGATTTTCCACCAGGAGCCTTGCTGACGCCGCTGCCAATTTAACAGCAGAAATTCCAGATTGGCGGTTTGACGCTGTACGTCGACAAACTGGAAACAAATGGCACGATCTGCTGGGAAGAATAAACATCAAGGGTGGGAGCGAACAACAAAAGATCACTTTTTATACCGCCCTCTACCACTCTTTTCTGCTGCCCATGCTGATTTCAGATGTGAATGAATCCGCTCCGCGCTATGCCGGCTTTTCTCCCTGGGATACCTATCAAACCGTTCATCCATTGCTGACGCTGTTGCAGCCAAAAGAGCACGGAGAGATGCTGGCCAGCCTCGTCCAAGAGTCCGTACGACATGGCCGCTTTCCCAATTTCCCCATGGCAGGAAACCATATCATCCCGGTGCTGGCCGATGCCTGGGTAAAAGGAACCCGAACGTTTGATCTGGACAATGCCTATACGCTTGTGCACAACATCGTCTATGGTTCTGCCGCAGATATGACCGGGTATGAACGTTATGGCTTTGTAGCTGCAGATCAGGCCAATTCGGTCTCTAAAACACTGGCCTTTGCCTATGACGATTGGGCGGCATCGATACTGGCACGCTATGCGAACAGAACGGCGGATCATATCCATCTGCTGAAACGGTCGATGAATTATCGCAACCATTTTAATCCAGAAACCAGACTGATGTCAGCCAAGTCAGCAGACGGCGACTGGATAGATCATGTCGGTTTTGAAGAGGGCGATGCCTGGGATTATTCCTGGATGGCGCCTCATAACATGCAGGACCTGATCAACCTCATGGGCGGCGTGGAAGCGTTCGCCGAACATCTGGAAAGCCATTTTAAAAGCGGCCGCTACCTGCATGACAACGAACCTTCCCTGCACTATGCCTATCTCTTTAATTATGCCGGCATGCCCTGGAAAACCCAAAAGTGGGTACGCCATATCATTGATACCAAATACAGCCCACTTCCCGGCGGCTTGCCCGGCAACGACGATCTCGGCAGTCTCTCCAGCTGGTATGTATTCAGTGCCCTGGGATTCTATCCAGTCTGTCCGGGTCGTGCGCAATATGTCTTTGCCAGCCCCCTCTTTGACGAGGTTTTGATTACCCTGCAAAACGGCAAAAGATTGTCCATCCAGGCGACGCGTGCACACGCCAGGGATATGTATATCAAATCGATGACCTGGAACGGCAAGCCCTATGCAAAAACCTGGCTGGAACACGCGGATCTGGTTCAGGGCGGCACGCTCTGCTTCACTATGATATCCCGGCCGGATACGAGTGTAGAGATTGGCGATTCCTACCTGCCGCCTTCGTTGACGCGTGGAAATTGTTTTTTCGAAATACTCAGCCTCACTCCTGATACATCCTCCATGTTGGCCGGCGATTCCTTAACACTGAATGTGCAGGTACGAAACAAAGGCGAAAAAGGGTCAAAGGAATTCCGGCTGTACATGGATAATCACATCCACTCTTCACGCTGGATTATGTTGGACCAGAACGAATCGTGTTCCATAAAATGGCCAGTCGTCCTCTATGAGTCCGGTACACATACCCTGACGCTGACGGGAACGCCGATAACGGTACAGGTCGAAGAATCTCCGGCAACATTTAAAATCGAAAATACTTCCTGCACGCCGATTGCGCGATTCGGCACTCCTGTTACCCTGGAGGCCACAGCGGTTAATGTCGGTGGACACCAAGGGGAAACAAGGCTGGCGATTTTTGTCAATGACCGGATCGTCGACAGCATGCGTGTACTGGTAATGCCGGGCGAGAAGAAACGAATCAAGCGCTCCCTGTCCCTGGCGGCAGGTTTGCACACGATAAGAATTAACGACTCTGCCGTGCACATGGTCAAAGTCTATCAACAGAATCTGGATGCGGAGGTTTTGCACCTGACGTTTGATCAAGGGCAGGGAATAGAGATTCCGGATTTCTCCGGCTTCAGCCATCATGCGCAAAGCTGCGGTCCGGTACAATGGATTGAGGGCAAAATCAACGGCGCCATCAGCCTGAGCCGCGATTCGTACATCGAATTGCCGCAGGCAGCCGCTTTAAATCTTTTTGATAAAACCATCACCATGTCGATCTGGTTGTACCCGCTGGATGATTCGCCGGCGGATTTTTTCAGCAAGGGCGATTATAATGTCTTGAAAACCGAGGCGGGTGCCAATGGCCTTCCCATGCTTTCCTTTTTCGCCGGCGGTTGGGGCCGCGGCGAAGCCAAGCATCAATTGCAGGCCCCCTGGGCTCATCGCTGGCATCACATCGCCGGCGTGTGTGACGGCGCCGCACTATGGTTGTACCTCGACGGCAACGTCGTAGCGCAGACTGCGATCACTGGCGATATCGAAGCCAATCCGTTTCCCTGGCTCATCGGTCGCAATGCCGAAAAACCGGGCGAGAGAAAATTCCTGGGATACGTGGATGAGGTCAGGATGTTCAGAGAGGCTCTCGATAAAGAGGAGATAAAAAGTTTATATCGTGTTGACTGATTTTTCAAGTGTATGATCGCCCGGGGAATCTTTCCCCGGGCGGGTCATGTGCAAAAAATGGTCAACTTGAAAAGAGCACTTGCATTCACGGATAAAATATCGTATATTTAACGCCGATAAATTTGATTCATCATTGAAAATGGATCTAATTTATTTATAATCAACACTTGGGCGATTAGCTCAGATGGTTAGAGCGCTGGTCTCACATACCAGAGGTCATAGGTTCAATTCCTATATCGCCCACCCTGATGTTGGCAGCTGATTTGTTCTATGTAGATCTCTGACGCGCATCATTACAATTTTCTCTGTAAGTACAGCCCCTAAACAACTCGGTTTCAGGGGCTTTTTTTGTTTATAGCTTGTCGCGTTGTGTAATGCCCCAGAGGGCAAAATCTCTGGCATTCCTTCCGCAATTTTTGTAATTTTTAGTACTCACTAATAGTAGATTATCGCCGGCCAGGAGAAGCTGGAACCGCTGCAGGGCGACCGCCCGGTTCACGCCTCATTTTTACTATTTTGTGAGAAAAAAACCGTTACATACCAATGGATACCTGCCATGAATCAGTCGCATTTTTCGCGGATTCGCAGGTGCCACGGGAGCGCTATCCGGTTGTTGCTCATGGCATGCCTGCTGCCGATACACACTCTTTTCAGCCAGACCGATGTGCTCATCGTCGCGGCCGAACGAACGGTTCGTGCGGACAAGGGCGAAGCCCAGATGCATCGCAAGGTCATAGAGTACATCGCCAAATCGCCGGGTTATTACCGAATTTATGCCCGCGTCTGGTATAACAGCGGCGATGAACAGAAAAACGAATCCTTTTTTCTGGATCTCAAGCGCAATGATGGTCTCATAGCCACACCGCTGGACAGCAATGTCGCCGGTCCTTATCGTGTTATCCCCGATGATCCCGGTCCGCCGCATTTCAGCTGGCGGGAAGCCGGCCTGTTCAAGCTGCCGGCCGGCCGTTATTCGTTCTGGATGCACCACTATGCCCTGATCGCGGACCGCTTTCCCCAATATCTCAATGGACCATTAGCGCCCAATCTGCCCGAAAGCGTCCGCCTGGAAGACAGTCTCAAAGTCGTTTATTATCCTGCGACCGATGCCGCACTGACGATCTCTGTGCAGACGTCCGGCCAGATGCCTTATCAGGGACAAATGGTGGACATTGTGGAAACCGGCGGAATGCTGGAATATCGCCTCGTGGTGCGTAACCAGGGTCCTGTGACGCTGGTCGCGCCGGTTTTGCGTAACCAGTTGCCGGAAGGCGTCGCACCGGTTGCGTTCTCCATTGCACCTGCCGATCAACAGAATCGATCGGCCGAATGGCAGCTGCCGGATATTCCCGCCGGTGATTCGCTGGTGGTGCTCGTCACCGCCAAAGCGACGGCGGAATTTTCACCCGGATTCACACCGCTGGCCGACGAAGCAGAACTGGAGATGCCGTCGGATCAGGATTCATCCAACAACAAGGCCGGCGTGGTGGCCTATGGCTATTATGATTCAGCGACAACCGTTAGAGCGGATTTGCAGATCAACCTGCAGGCCAGGACCGATTCGTCTGCGCAGGTGAACGGCCTGTCCATTCCGCTGGTACGGCAAAACGGCCGAATCGATTATACTCTAAGGTTGAAAAATCTTGGTCCGGACCAGGCTGACAGCCTCACCATTTCACATATCCTTCCCCCCCATGTCAGCTTTACCACGGCGTCGCTCTCACCCGGCGCCATACTCGCTGACACCCTGGTATGGAACAGAGCTGGTTTGACGCAAGGCGACAGCGTGGTTATTACGATCTCTGGAACGGTGAACGGTGCGGTGCCGGAAAGAGATTCCCTTTTGTACAGCTATGCGCGCGTCCATTCATCGACGCCGGATCCAAACAAATTCAACAACAGCGATACCGCGGTGGTAAAATTCATCAGACCTGTGGTTCC
>CAZISM010000208.1:0-7099 GCA_964541895.1 uncultured Cytophagia bacterium | reverse complement strand
GACGCAACCACCGGCATACCGGTGATGGAGCAGGATGTGGCGGTGAACGACGGCTATTATCAGCTGCTGGTTCCCTACACAGGCAAATTCAAATTGCTGGCTGTTGTTGAGGAATTCAGCCGCACCTGGCATCCGAGCCAGGCCGAGGTGGCCGGCGCGGCCGTGTTGACCGTTAACAATTACAGCGATGTTTTGCGCAATATCAACATCACCATGCGGGCCGCAGCCGTCGCGGAACAGGGCGGCAGCATTTCCGGAACGATCAAAGGCAAAGGCCAGTTCTTTGGCGCCCTCGCGGGCATCGCCTTTGCGTTTGATGCGCAAGATACCACCCTGGCCGGGCTGGGCATCGGCCTGCTGGGCGGTTATACCATCGAGAATCTTCCGGCAGGACAGTATATCATTTTTGCCGACGATTATCTGGGCAATCTGATCGAAGGGGGCGGCAATTTTGTCGGCGAATTCTATGAGAACGCCTATTCGGTGAAAAAGTCCAAAACCGTGACCGTGCAGGCTCTGCAGGAAACCGGGGATATCGATTTCGAACTGGAGCGCGGCGGTTCCATTGCCGGCAAAGCCACCACGGAAGCGGGGCAGGCTCTGGATTCGCTGATGGTTCTCGCCGTGAACGCCGAGGTCCTGCAGGGAACCGACGAGCCGCTTGCCAGCAGTCTGCATATCGCCCTGTGTATGACCGATCAGAGCGGTAATTATAAAATGGAAGGATTGCCCGGTGGCGCCTACCTGGTGCGGACGCTGAGCCTGGTCACTCTGGGCATCATTTTTGAATCGCCGTTCATAGAGGTCAAAGAGGGCAAGCACAACAACAAGGTGGTAGATGTGCTTTATCCCAACGTGGCCAACCTTCTCGATTACAGCGGCGCCACGCCGGTCATGGTAACCGCCCCCAATGCCACTAATAATATTAATTTCAAGCTGCAGGCAGCCAAATTCATCAGAGGATCCGTAACCGATGCCGTCAACGGCCAGGCTGTGGCTTCGGCCATGATCGTGGCCATCAACGACAGCAGCAAAAATCCCTATCCGGCGCTGGGTCAGGTTGAGAGCGACGGCAGCTACCGCATCGGCCCCATGCCGCGCGGCCATTTTAAACTGCTGGCGTTGACCGGCCTCTCCGACAAGGATGTGTATCTGTCGGAATATTATGACGGCAAGCGCGATTTCGCCTCTGCGGCATCCGTCACGGTCGCCGCTGCCGACGTAGCCGGTGTCCATTTCACGCTGGACCGCGGTGCCACCATTCAGGGATTTATCGATCTGGCGGCCGGCAACGATCAATTCCATGCCGGTGATGATA
Source organism: uncultured Cytophagia bacterium (assembly GCA_964541895.1). GTDB lineage: Bacteria > Zhuqueibacterota > Zhuqueibacteria > Residuimicrobiales > Residuimicrobiaceae > CAZISM01. The sequence goes on along the minus strand of CAZISM010000208.1, from coordinate 5,781 downwards.
CGATCAGCGGCTTCCCGGTGTTGGCGTATAATACTGTGGATGGCACGCTGGCCAATTACGCTTTCGTGCAGTTTAATGGCGGCTACAGAATCGGCCGTCTGTTGCCGGGCACCTACAAGGTGCTGGCGCTGCCCATGTCGCCGGTTTATGCCGCCACCTATTATGGCGGCGGCGCCACCTTTGCCGATCCGGCCTGCAAGACGGTCACGGTGAACTATGGCGCTACGGCTGATGTGACCGTAGAGTTGCACCAGGCCAAAGCCGCCATTTCCGGCACCATCATGGCCGGCGATACCAAAAAGCCTTTGGCCAAGGCGATGGCGATTGCCTATGATGCGACCGGTCACCCCGTCAGTCTGGCTCTGGCGGATGCAAATCTGTCGGAATGGAATCCGGTGGCTACCGGCCAATATACCATCCCGGGCTTGCGCAACGGCACCTATTATGTCCGCACCTTTGCGCTCACGGCCAATCTGCCGGCCCTGGAACAGATCCTGGCCATGGCGTCCGGACTGCTGGGTGAAGGCGATCTGGATCCAATGAGCCTGCTCAGCGGCGATCTGTTTGGCGATCTCAACCTGGATGTGGCGCTCTATCAGGATCAGTGGTACAAAAACGTGCCGCTGACCGACAAGCTCAATATCGAGGAGCTGGTGTTCAAGATCAGTGCCTTTGGTGTGGCGGACGAAAACGATAAATCCATCTTTCCGATCTATATGCCGCTGCCCTATTTCCAAACGCTGCCGGGCGCGGCCAGCCCCATCGCCGTTGGCGAGAATGCAACGGTCGGGAATATCGATTTCACGTTATGGCCCACTACCCTGGGAGGCTTGACGGCGGTCAGCGAGCGCACCACAACGCCTGTGGACTTTGAGATGCCGGTGAATTATCCCAATCCGTTCAATCCGGAAACCACGCTCTCGTTCGCTATACCGCAACGGTCGCTCATGACTATCACCATCTTTGACGGTCTGGGTCGACAGGTGCGGCAACTGGCGAATCAGACCTTTGATACCGGGCGTCACAGCATGCGCTGGGACGGCCATGATGATCAAGGCAACCTGGTCTCTTCCGGCGTATATATTGCGGTCTTGGCGACGCCCACTTCCCGTCAGGCGTTGAAAATGATCATGCTCAAATAAGGATAAGGACATGCAGCGCGATCGCATTGGTCGCGCTGCATCGGTCCCGGATTATCCGCACCGGTTTGTGCAGGTTGCAGGATAAAGCAAGACGGCTGAAAGGCCAGGCCCTTCAGCCGTCTCTATTTTGGCAAGTCCGGGTTGCACTGCTACTACAACCACAAGCATCTAAAGATAACAGGAAAAGAATTCGTCGATCGCCGGGGAGTTACGTAAGGGCAGCGCCGCCACCCTGGCATCCAGGTTATTGACAAGTAATCTGCGCACCTCTGTGACATCTGCGGATAGCGGCTTCGGCTGGGCGATGTGGTGGAAAAACGATTTGAATTGTCCGCAATATTGGATAAATTTCTCCGGTCATCATTCCTGTGCACATAGTTCAACTCTAGTATCCAAAACGTCATGGCAACCCGGCTGCACCTCCTCATTGCTCTTGTTGCACTCGCCCCGGCATTCTGCGGTGCTGACTCTGATTACCGGATTATCTCACAGGATCCACAGCCTCTTTCCCTCGAAATAACCGTTCCTCTTCCGCAGATGACCACCATCCATAAAGGTGACACGACCTGTTCACGGATTTCCGTTCCGGATTGGCCGGGATCCGCAAACGGTTTGCCTTACCTCGCCATCACCATGCAATTGGCGTCGGACCGCGCCGTTTTGCACCTCGTATCTGCCGGCAACGACACCGCCATAGCCGTTCCGGCACCGCTGCCGGCCTTTGAGCAGGCCCTCGGCGACTCGACGGCGGCAGCGGCGATCCACCGCCTGTCTGAGGAATCTGACGTTACACCAACCGTGCTCCGATATGACGGCGCCTGCGGCCGGCTCCATCTCTGGACGCTGAAGTGCAGACCTTTCCGTTATGAATATGGCCTGTTAAAGTTCCCGCGCCAACTCGTCTGCACCATAACCAACACTGTAGCCGACGCCGGCTTGCAGACCGTTCTTGTCGACGAGCAAAAACGGTTGACTGATCTGGGCGTAACCGTTACCACAGCGCAGCCGACGGCTAAAAGAGCAGGATCGCCTCTGTTCAAGAACCAAACGAGCGGCGGTTCGCGCGCTAAAATGTATCTCGACCAGGATGGCCTGTACCACATAACCGGACGCGATCTGGCCGCCGCCGGCCTTTCGCTGCCTGATCTCGAGATCAAAGGATTGCGCCTGCAGTGCAATAATGTCCAGATCCCCATCTATGTTTCAGGCTGGCAAGACGGTCGGTTCGGAGCGGACGATTATTTCGAGTTCTGGGGAGAGTATCTCAGGCAAACGATTCAGCAGCAGACTCATGAGGCCTATCAGGATCCCTTTTCCCGGACCAACGTGTACTGGCTCTCCTGGGACGGTGTAGCGCGTACGTGGATGAGCGCAGAGCCGGCCGGCGCCGTTGATGTAAAATTCCCTCTCTATCAAAGGCCTTTCTCTTTTTATAAGCCCGTCCACGTTGAGGCGGACCACTATTTCGATCGCTTGAGCGACGTGCTGGAGAGCGATCCCTACAACAGCGACTGGCGACACCGGCTGTTGTTTATCGGCGGCAATGGCCAGGAGTTTCGCGATCGCGCCTCTGCGCTGGCGTACCATACGCCGCCGGCCTGGGACAGCCGCATGCTGTTCACGATCCGCTCGCCCCAGGCCTTTGATCCTTTTTCGGCAGCACCGCCGATCTGCTGGATTACATCGACGAAGGCTGCGCCGTGATCAATTCCCACGGCTATGGCTATCTCGGTGACCAATCGCGGCAGCGGCAAGGCCGAAGGTTATTATCTGCACCTGCATGAGGCCGATCATGAGGCCAAGGGATGGCAAAGGATCGGCATGGCAGCGCTGAATTGCCCGGCCTTTGGCGCTGTTGAGGTGGTGGTGCCCTATGGCCCTGCCACGGGCGACCATTTTGTACGCTTTATCGTCGATGCCGATACCAGCATCGACAACGGTTTTGTCACGCAGAGCGTAGCGCAGGTGCAGACCATCGCGTTTGCCTGTCGACTGCAAACCGGCATTCAGGGCCAGGACACGCTGCGTTATGATTCGCACCTCTGCGTTATCGCACCGCCTGGCGCCTTTGCCGAAAGTGGTGTGCTGTTCATCCAGACCAATCCCCGGCCCTCGTTTTACGAGCAGCCGGATTTTTCCTTTGGGTCGTGGGACCGCTCCTATCGGATTTCGTTTTCCAAAGCGATGCCGCTTGTTCAGCCTGTGCACCTGGCCTTACCGGATTCGATTCAAAACGCCAATCAGATCCAGGTCAGCGGCATCGTCCCGCTGACACCAGGTGAACACCGCTTGTCCCTTTCGCTGCGCGTCTGTTTCGGCAATGCCGGCGATCCGGTCGACATGGTGATCGATGTGGCTGCGGATTTCCACTTGACGGTGTTGGGCAATTATCCCAATCCGTTCGCCACCTCAACGACCTTTGCCTACACCTTGATCCAGCCTGCCGAGCAGCTGCGGTTGAAAATATTCAGCGGCGCCGGTCGATTGCTGCGTACGCTGGATCCGCAGCAGGAAGGTCAGGATCCCAATCCGCTGGGTACCGAGTATCACGAGATCACCTGGGATGGCTGTGACGAGCAGGGCTATGATGTGGCCAATGGCGTATATTTTTTCATATTTTCCGCCCGCTCTAAAGGCGAACATAAAGAGGTCGTGGGTAAAATGGCGAGGATCAGATAGCGGCATGAAAGTGCAACGGTTGCTCTTCAGCGGCCTGGTGTTGATCTATGCAGTGGCGGCGCAGGCCGATTCCCGCTATGCCGGCTCTGCCACGGAGCTGGGTGCCGGCGCACGCGGCCTCGGCCTCGGCGGCCATACCGCAGCGCTGCACGGCTGTGCCGAAGATTTTTACGCCAACCCGGCGGCTATTGGAATGCTCAGATTTCCCTGCGTCGGTCTGATGTATGCGCCGACGTTTGGCTCAGTGAGTGATCCGCTGGCGATGCATCATTATGTAGGCGGGGCCGTGCCTTTATATGCCGTGAGGACGATCGGCCTGCACTGGACGCGCTTTTCGGTGAATGACATTCCGCTGTATCCCAAACTGGCCGGCAACTCGTTAGCCGATCGTCTGGCGAATTCCACTCTGCGTCCCTCCGGCGCCGCTGTGGCCGGGTTTGAGGATGTGGAGGATGTTTTTTATATCAGCTTTGCCCGTTCGTTCCGGCCCCTGATTCCCATGAGCTGGTTGTATGGCGATTTGCCGGTCACCATACCCATCGGCTTGAACATCCAGATCTTGCGGCAACGGCTGTATCACGAAACAGCTTCAGCGCTGGGTCTGGATCCGGGCGCCAAGATTCAGCTACCACCTATGATCTGGGTGTGGCCCACCGATTGAGCTGTTCATTTGAGTTTCGGCGAGAGCGGCGTGCTCTGCCTGGCCGGTGGTAGGCCCGCAGGCAGAGAGCGGCCTCTCCGCAGGCATCATGGGCTGCCGGTTCAGGACGTTCAGGCGGATAATGGCCTGATTTTTCCCTGAACCGGCGCTGAATCGGATCGCTTAAAATTCCTGCATCTGGCTGATATTTGTCTTGACAATTTGTAAAAAAATATTGATATTTTTAAAGGTATCTTATATTTGGAGGCTAGGAATGAAACCTGTAAAGCCGATCCTGGTGCTATGGCTGCTATCGATGACGGCATCGCACGCGGTGGTAATAAACGGCGGCAAGGGCTTACCGCATACCAAAGCGGCTTGGGTGAGTGAGACGGGGCGTTTGACCCTGATGACCTACACTCGCTTCTGGGGACAGGTGTACCAGAATCGGGATGTAAAATTGAATGTTCCCACCGCCAACACCGTTTGGGATGTCCAGGGCGCCGTAAGCCTGAATTACGGACTCGGCAAACATTTTGATCTGAATGTGACGCCCATTGTATATCAGGACGATCAATCCAAGGACGGCGTATATCCTTACGACACGTTTATCGGCCTGAAGATCGGCTCTTATGGATCAAAGGCCAGTTCTCTCAACTATGGCATGCAGTTGCACGCCCGTTTTCCTACCGGCGACGTCAAGAACATCATGTTTGAAGCCTATTCCGCCGGCACGGCCGAATTCGGCGCTACGGCCCTGGTCAGCTATGCTTCCGATCCGCTCTATCCGGAAGACTCTTTCAACCTGCACGTGAACCTGGGGTATAACAACAGCAACGACGTCGGTGAAATTTTAACCACCAATATTAAAGATCCTTATAGCCGGGTGCTCAGTCAGACGCAGCAGCTGATCTATGGCTTGGGCATGTGGATCCCGACCGAAAATTTTGATTATGGTCTTGAACTATACGGCAACAGCTGGCTGCAACAGCCGCCGCTGGCGGCCGCCGGCCGTGAAAATTATACGTTCATGAACGCCGCCATCAAATACAAACCGAACCGCTGGTTCAACTTTTTCCTTTCCGGCGAGTATCGTTTGACGGCGGATGAGGAGACCACCGTAGGCCAGAAAAAAGTGCCTTCCGATTTGCCGAATTATAACACCTGGCGTATTCATGTCGGCGCCCAGTTTACCCTGCTACCGACCTCATACTATCGCTCCACGGAACGTGATGTCCTGATGCAAAAGGCGGAGAGCCGGCGGGAGCTGTTCGAACAGATCATCAAGGAACGCCGGGAGACCGAATCGGCCGAAGAGGA
>CAZISM010000207.1:0-7142 GCA_964541895.1 uncultured Cytophagia bacterium | reverse complement strand
TTTTATCCAGGGCCAGCATATAAAAACCGTCCGCCGCAATATCGTGAGTGGCGGAAGTGAAAGCGGCGAGAATCAAAAAAAGAAGCGACAGCATCAGATAAATCGACCACGGCATGACGAGCGCGACCAGGCCCAGGCAGAGGAACATGGCCAGCTGGGTGTTGAGGATCCAGTTGCGTTTGGTCGAATACGAGTCGACAAACGGACCCCAAAGCATTTTAATGACCCAGGGCAGATAAAGGATGCTGGTCAGCCCGATGACCTCATTGCTGACGCCCATTTTTTTGTACATGATCACGGAAACGGTGTTGACGAGGATGTACGGGATGCCTTCGGCAAAGTACAAGGTGGGGATGAAACGCCATGGGGAGGGCCCGCGTCGCTGATCGGTCATGGTATACTCCGTTCTCTACCTAATAAAAAAGCCTCCGGGGTGAGGCTTTTATATACGACTGCTGAATCCCGAAGGGGATGTATCATCAGGAGCTGGTTTTTTCGCGATAACTGGCTTTCACTTTTTTGATTTCGTCGCGGATACGGGCGGCTTCTTCGTAACGCTCGTCCTGTACGGCCGTGTTCAGTTCAATGGTCAATTGTTCCAGCCGATCGCCGTCGCTAACATCGTCTTCCAGTTCGGCCATGGGGGTTTCGCCCTCGACAATGGCGGCCTTGCGCATCACCTCTTCTTCGATGAAAATCGGTGCTTTCATCCGCAACGCCACAGCGATGGCGTCGCTGGGGCGGGCATCGATCTCTTTGCTCTCGTTTCCCCACAGCAGACTGATCAACGCGTAATAGGTATTTTCCCGCAGGTCATTGACCACCACGCGCGTAACCCGCACCTGGATCAGGTCGAGCAAATTTCGAATCAGATCATGGGTCAGCGGACGAGGCGGTGCGATGTTCTCCAACTGCAGAGCGATCGCCTGTGCTTCCGTCGATCCAACCACGATAGGAAGCCATCGATTCTGTTTCTCATCCTTGAGGATGACAACAAACCGACTCGTTGCCGTATCCAGTGTGACGCGTTCAATTTTGACGCGTACGAGCATAACCCTAACCTCCTTTGCCTCATCACCCCAGTGTAAAGCAGTATTGAAAGCTATGATATTTTAAGCAAAAGTTACCTATATGTCAAGCTCTATTTTTCACACGCCGGCTCAGCGATCGGCCTGTTCGACGGACTGGGCGTCAGCGAGGAAAAAGTATCTTGCTTTACAGACGAGAATTGTGTAAGTTACCGTCAAATATAACATTGATTTGGGACAGTCTGGACGAGCCACGCCGGGCCCGTTCCGTACATCCTGATTCTCTTTACACAGGAGCTATTGCGCATGCTGGTTTTGGACAAGGCCGTGATCAAAAAGTACTGGCCCGCTGAAGACAAAGACGAAAACGATCAACTCATCCATCAGGTGGTGTTGCAGGTGGAAGCGGAACTGGATGACAGCAAACAGGTCGGCGAACTGTTCCGCAACATGGTCCGCGGGCTGGTGCAGGTCTCGCTGATGGACCGGTTGACCGGCGAAGAATACGAAATAAAAGCGGTGACGCTCAAACCGTTCAACATCAAACAGAAAAAAGTCAAATTGTCCGGCGGGGATGACAACGACGTGGTTAAAACCGAGTTCGCCGCTCTCCAACTCGTCTGCCGGGCGAACGACGACGACAGCGCGACCATGTTGTCCGATTTGTACCGTTTTTTCCAGATCGAAGTGGCGATGACGTTCGGCGATTTCAAAGCCTCCGGACGGGAAAGCTCCACAGCTGAACAATAGTCGCGGCGACCTCTGCGACTCTGGTGAGATCAACTACCCATTATTCCTTGACGATCGAGGTGCGACCATGTCGCCCGAAATAAAACAGCTGATATTAAAAAACTTTGAGCTTTTCGTAACCGGCGGCGCTTTTCTGGTGTGGGTGGTGCTGATCCGCTACAACTGGCCGTTGGTGGCCATGTTTCGCAAAGTGGTGCTGCTGGCGTTTACGGTGATGTTTTTCCGCACCTATGTTCTTTACATGGGCAAGGTTATCATTTTTTTGGACCAGGTAAACCTGGACGTTTTTATCCGCCGCCATTTTGTGGACAACAAAGGCACGGACTGGGTGGACGGATTTTTATGGGGTATCGCCCTCTCTATTTTCGCCGGTATTGTGCTCATTTTATGGCTTAAAGACTTTACCGCCAAAGGGAAATGATCCCTCCCTTCCTGCCTGCCAAAGCTCCTGCTTAATTCAGAAAAGCGGTCCGGCGCCGGATAGCAGCCTCACTCTCACCAGCCCAGCCGGGAACAAACGCACGCACCAGAGAGACCAGATCCGCCGCATCCAGCAGTCCCAATCTGAGAGCATGTTTAATAGCCAGAAAATAGTCATCAGGCTGGACGATATAACGGTTGTCGCAGCGGGGATGTGGTAGCGGATGGGCAATCTGGCCGGTCACAGCCAGAAAGATGGCGACGAAATGGCGATAGATGCCGACGTTGCCGGGCGTCCAGAAATCCTTGGCCGCGGCCTGCAGATCCTGCTCCAGGGCCAGGGCACAGGGTTTGCCGGCCTGAACAAACTCCCGCCATAACTTGAACAGGTCGACGCTGATCTGCGAAGCACCGAGAAGATAGCCGTGCCGATCGATATGTCGACCCATGCGGGCCAGGTGAATGAACCAGTCGTTGCCGGTGGAGAACTGGATCCGCCGGGGCGCGATGTCCTCGATCAACTTGATGCGCGCCAGGTCATCACAAAAATCATATACACAGGAGTAAAGCGCCTTTTGCGTGATCAGGGCGCTTTTGTACTCCTGGATCTCCGGCGTGTGGCTGAAAATGTCAGCCAGCTCCTCGAGCGTATAGTTGGAGCCAAAGCCGGGGATGCCGATATCGAGTTCAAAAAACACAAAGCCATAGTCGGTATAATCGCCGATGACCCGGCCGAGATCGCGGATGGCCGCCCGTTTTTCAGCCGGCGAGGCATGATACAATCTTTTATCCGGCACCGGCATGTAGCGGATTCTCGACGTCAGGCCGCGCTCGCGTAAACCGGCATCGATCTCGTCTATCTGTCGGCGAATTTCGGCCGCTACCTGATCGAGTTCAAGCTCGAGGTTGTTGGTGTTCAAACCGGCGACCAGCAGAGGCCGGTCCGGCGCAATGGCCGCGGACAACTCGGTAGCAACGGCCGCCGTTCGCCAGACCAGCTCTTTGGTCAAGGACCAGTCATTATAGATGGCCCAGGTGGTATCCACATTGGTGGCCGGGACGCTGCCGGAGAGGAGACAGCGGCGCACAAGATGGTCGTAGCTGTCTGCGTCGAACTCTCCCTGCGGCGTCCAGGGACCATACATGGCTGTGGTGGCCAGAATTTCCTTTTGACAATAGCGATCCTGAGCATCCTGCAGCGTGAATTCTTTCGGCTGCTTGAGCGTCATCAACCCACCTGTAACAGTTTTCCCTGCAGTCGTTCCGGCTGCCAATCCGGCGGCGTCGTTTTGGGGTATTGCCAGAACTGCTCGCGGGCGATGACAGCCCCATTAGCGGCAGCGCTATCATACAACGCCTCCACCTCGCCGAGGATGTTCAAGGCATGAACCGCGTCTTTGGCATAGCGGGTGCCGGTAAAAATCGTAAGCAGATATTCAGACAGCTCGAGAGCGAAGGGATCGCGATAAGAGAGGTCGAGGTATTGCCAATAGTCGCGCCACTCGATTTTTTCCCCGCTCACCGAGCGCTCCCAGCGATTCGCCGGCGCCTTTTCTTTCCATTGCACCTTGAGTCCGTAGAGGCCGAATACCAGAGTGCCGTTTTCACCCTCTACAGTTATTTCCAGAGGCCCGAATTCGGAATTGATGCGGCGGAACCAGGTCCAGATGGAGGTATTGACGATGCCGTTTTCATGTTCGCGGCGATACGCGGCATAATCTTCCACATCGCAGTCGATGATGGTATGCCCGTCGGTGCTGACCCGTTTCGGAACCAGCAGGCGTGCGACCGCGGAAAGTTGTTTGGTGGGACCAAAGAGCCCTCTCGACAGATAGCCTTCATGGCACATATCGAGAATAATGCCGCCGCCGGCTTCGGCAAAGGTCCAATTGAAATCGGGGCGTTGTCCGGAGAACTCTTTATTGCCGCCAAGACCGGAGCCGACTTCGTAGCCGAACAGCATCTGCGCATGCAGGGGTTTGATTTCCGGCATCAGCTCCATCGCCTTGAGCACAGCCGGGGTGGCGAGCATATGATGGACCACGCCATGATGAAAGCCGCCTTTTTCCAGCGCCTGCACGATGGCCAGGCCATCGGCGTAATTGCCGGCCAACGGTTTCTCGGAATAGACAGCCGTGGTGGCCGAGTTCAGCAACGGCAGAACCTGCAGCATCTGTTCCTTGCGGATGCCGGTGGACAGCGTATTGTGATACAGCTGATGGTCCGGGTTGATCCGGCAGGCAAAGGCATACGCTTCCTGCACATCGGCGAAACAGTGTTCGCAGCCCTTCTGTTTGGCCACGGCTTGCAGCTTTTCCAGATTGCGGCCAACCGCGATGGGAACGGGTTTGATCACATCCCCGTCCAGCTTGGACCATCCTTCAGAAGCAATCGTCTGCAGAGCGCGCAATGCGATCTGTCCCATGCGTCCGGTCAGACCATGTATGATGACGGGCAGTTTGATATCAGCCATGCTAACATTCCTTTATTTGAGTGTCAATTCTTGCCAAAAAATTCGGCGTGCACCGCTTGCACCGTTTGCTGCAGCTGGTTCTCTTTGATGATGAAATACTGCGCCGCTTTCGAGGCGCCGGAGGTGATCATCTCCACATTGGTGCCGGCCGCCGCCACCGACGTAAAAACGCGAGCCGCCAGGCCGCGTGTCTCAGCCAGCCCTTCGCCGACCACACCGACCAGCGCCACATCGAACAGGGTCTCGATATGATCGATATAGGGAATGTGCAGATTTTTCAGGATCTCTTCACAGACCGGGATGTCCTTTTTATCCAGAAGCAGGTTAACGGCTGTTTGCGCGGTTATGACGGAAATGATGTTAATGCCGTTGTCGCTGAGGCTGGAGACCACCATGCGTAAAAATCCAAGTTGTTGCCCCAGGCTGGCGCCGTGAATTCTGATGGCGCCGATTTTTTTATTGGCGACCACGCTTTTAATGATCTCTTCATGCTGATGTTTGTCCGGCCCGACGACCGTGCCCGGCACATCCGGCTTGTAGGTGTTTTTGATGACAGCCGGAATCCTTTTCTTCGCCAGCGGCTCCACGGTGCGCGGATGCAGAATGGAAGCGCCGAAATAGGACAGCTCGGCAGCCTCTTCATAAGCCAGGTATTCCAGCGGTTTGGCGTTGGCGACCATATCCGGAGCAGCGGTCAAAAAGCCATCCACGTCTTTCCAGATCTGCAGTTCCTGACAATCCATGGCATAGGCGATGATGGCGGCGCTGTAATCCGTACCGCCGCGGCCGAAGGTGATGGTGTGGCCATCGCTGGTGCGGCCGAAAAAACCGGTGATGACCGGAATCGCGTGGCGGCGCAGCGGATCCTGCAGGTGGTGCGGCAGCATTCGGCTGGTCGTCTCCAGATCGGCGTTGCCGTAGCCAAACTCGCCGTGTGCGACCAGGTCGATCTTGTCCGCATCCATAGCCAGCCCTTCCCAGCCTTTATCCTGCAGACAGGCGGCCAGCAACTGCACGGCCATGCGCTCCCCCATGGAGACGATCATATCCATGGTTCTTTGCGTGCATTCGCCGGTATAGGCCACGCCGAACAGCAATTTTTCCAGGCGGGAAAGAAGATAATCGATCTCGTCCATGGCATGACGCCGGCGCTCACTGTTTTGGATGGCGCCGAGTATCAGCTCGCGATGCAGTTCGAGCAAATAGTCCAGCAGAGGACGAATGCGGCGTTCGGTCTGCAGCGCCTCTCTGGCGCTCTTGAACAGATGATCGGTGACGCCACTCACGGCAGAGAGGACAACAATTTTCTCAGGCTCTGCCGCCTGGCCGATGATATCGGTCACCTGCAACAGGGAAGCGGTGCTGCGTAAGGAAGATCCGCCCACCTTCATAACGATCATAATAATCCCTCGCGGTTGGCCAGTTCGGCGTTCAGCACCGATCCCCCGGCGGCACCACGGATCAGATTGTTGGAAAGCGTGATAAAGCGAATGAACTGGCGATCCACCTCCAGTCGACCGACGGTGACCGCCATGCCCTGAGCCCGAACCGGATCACCCAGCATGACGTCGCGTGCGGGCTGCGGGCGATATTTATCCAGGGTCAACAGAACCGGCTTGACCGGAGCGGTCGGCAATCCCTGTACCGGCCGATCAGGCTGATATTCTTCAAAACGGGTTTTGACTTCATCAAAGGTGGTGGCGGTCTCGACCTCCGCATGAACAGAAATCAGATGACCGACGAGCGTGGGCACGCGAACACAATGGGCATGAATTTCCCAGTCGGCCGGCTTGATGGTGGTGCCGTTCACCACGCCGAAAATTTTGGCGCACTCCTTGAGCATTTTCGGCTCTTCACCGTCGATGTAGGGAATAACGTTGCCGCTGATGTCCATAGCGGGCACACCCGGATAGCCGGCGCCGGAGATGGCCTGATAACTGGCCACCACCAGCTTTTTAATTCCCAGCGACAGGATCGGCAGCAACGCCAGCGTCAATCCTGTGGTCGTGCAATTGGCGTTCGTTATGATAAAGCCTTTGCTGTCTTGCAGCTGTTCGCGGGCCAACGCCAGGTGGGGATGGTTGACTTCGGGAATCAGAATCGGCACCTGCTCATCCATACGATAGGCGCTGGCGTTGGAGAAAACATGGATGCCGGCCTGTGCCAGGTCCCGCTCCACCTCTTTGGCGACATCGGCGGGCAATGCCGAAAAGGCCACCTGCACTTTTTTCGCCTTCAGCACTTTGACTTCCATGGGATCGAATGTCAGATCGGCCAGTTCGGTCGGAATGCCGTCGCCGACCAGAGATTTCGCATCGCCCAGGCGCTGGCCGATGCGGCCTTCGCTGGCGCAGACCGCCGCAACCTGGAATAGCGGATGATTGGACAAGAGACGCAAAAAGTGCTGTCCGACGACACCGGTAGCACCCAATACCACGCATTGAAGTTTCTTCATGACAGATCCCATCAAC
>CAZISM010000206.1:1554-7154 GCA_964541895.1 uncultured Cytophagia bacterium | reverse complement strand
AGCATCATCGCAGTGGTGGCGGTGTTGCTGATCCACATGGAAAGGACCGCCGCTACGGCGCCATAGACGAACAGCACCCGGCCAGGGCTGTTGCCCACCCATGGCAACGACATGAGCCGGGAAGCGAATCGTTGGTGTAACCCGTGTACGGCCATGCCTTCGGCCAGAATAAAGCTGCCGAGAAAGAGATAGATGGTGGGATCGCTGAACGGTGCAAATACCTGCCTGGCCGGCGCTACGCCCAGGAGCACACAGAGTACGGCGCCCAGCAACGCGCTCATGGGAATCGGAATGGGTTCCGTGATCCACCAGATGACGATCCAGCCGAGCACGGCGGCAAGGTTGTGTGCCTGTGCGCTCAACATCGGCATGGGCCAGAGATAAAGAATCATCGCAACGACCGGTCCCAGAAACAGGCCGATGGTCTGGCGGCGCTGTTCGAACGATTGTTCTGGCGGAGAAGCGGTTTGCTGTCCGGATTTTTTCTGGTTCATGGTCACTGTTTCCGTTTTTGCCGGTGTGCGAGCGTTTTTATGATATAGGCTTCAGCGTCGGGCGTTTTGCAGCTGGTTTCGCCGTGGTCGACCTGGACCTTGCCGATGCTGCGGGCGATACGTACGGCGCGCTGCTGCAGGACGGGATTGCGGATGCCGATGGCGATGAGGGCGTTGTTCATGGCATCGCGGGTGCGATTGGGCCGCTGATGAATCCCGGCGGCAATGAGATCGAGATAGGGCAGGAAAAAATCATCCTCCAGGTCGGTCCGTTCCATGGCTGTAATCGCCAGCATCTGAAAGCCGATGCGGCCCAGCCACTCTTTGGGCGAGGCGCACAAGGTGGACATCAGTTTCAGGGAATCGATTGCCCGAACGGCGAGTTTGGCCAGGGTGTCGGCGGTGGTATAGTCAGCGGTTTCTTTGGCCCATTTTTTCAGATCCGCAAGTTGCGGTTCGGCTATTTTCAGGGCGAGAATTCTGGCTTCGAAATGGCCCGAGTTCCATAGTTGTTGCGCCAGCTGGTGATCGGTTTTGATCTGCTTCTGCAGGCGGTCGATGTCGGCAAATGAAACGCCAATGACCTCGCGGGCGCCATGACGCGGATACACTTTGCGATTCTGCGCCGTACCCTTTTTCTGCAGAGCAGAGAGGACCTCTTGAACGTTCACGGTTCGCCTCCCGGCATGCGTTACCCCATATTTTGTTGAAAATAGCTAATTATACGGTCAGAATAAACAGAATTTTATTTGAATCTTGGCCAGGTGACGATCTCTGTCTTTTGCGCGTATCCGAAAATTGTAGACGAATTCGCGGACTAAACAATATGCTGCAGATGTTATCACTGGTACGTTTGTGTTGATCGCTTTTAATGTAACGGTGCGGGCGAAGGATGGGGTAGTCATGTATATAAACCAAGAGGAGTAAGCATGAAAGCATTAAAGATTATCGGTTTGATCCTGTTGGGCCTGGTGGCGGTGATCGCCATTCTGGGTCTGGTGGCACCCAAGCCCTATTTCGTTGAACGAACCATCACGATCGATGCGCCCAAACAGGTGGTCTTTCAGCATGTTAAATTCTGGAAAGCCTGGCAAGCCTGGTCGCCCTGGGCTGATATGGATTCGACCATGCAGGTCACCTATGAGGGCAACGATGGCGACAAGGGAGCCAAATACAGATGGAGCGGCAAGATTACCGGAGTCGGTGAAATGGAAAATACCGGCGTCAAGGAGAACGAAGAGCTGCTGTATCATCTGACCTTCATCGAGCCCATGGCCAGTGAAACCGACGGCTATATCCGCGTAAAGGATGATCAGGGTGGTACGAACGTCGCCTGGTCTTTTTATGGCAGCAGCCCGTTTCCCTGGAACGTGGTGCAGCTGTTTTACAGCATGGACAAGATGGTGGGGAAGGATTTTGAAAAAGGTCTGTTGACCTTAAAGTCGTTGGCAGAGAAAGACATGGCCAGGGTCAAGAGCTATGTCATCAACGAAACCACATTTCCGGCCAGAACCTATGCTGCGATACGACAATCGGTCGCATTCAAGGATATTCCGGATTTTTACGCCGCGTCGTTCGGCAAGGCGATGGAAGCGGTGAACAAAGCGGGTGCGCAGATGGCTGGTCCGCCCACCGGCTTGTATTACAAATGGGATGAGAAGGCCGGCGTAACCGATATGGCTGCCGCTATTCCCATGACCGGCAAAAAACAGGTTGCGGCGGAATTTCAGGTCGTGTCGCTGCCAAAGCGTACAGCCTATGTGCTGGATTATTATGGTCCGTATGAAAAGATGCTGCTGCCGTATCTGGCCCTGGACAACTATTTCATGGAAAAGGGATTGAAGCAATCCTCGCCGGTCGTTGAAGAGTATATCACCGACCCGGGCAGCGAGCCGGACCAATCGAAATGGCTGACCAAAGTCTATTTCTTTGCAGAGTGATCCCAATTAAAGCCGGCTAAAAGAGAATCAAATGTCGGACACCTCAAAGGTCCACATTTTTATTTGCAGCTGGTTGCGCTGGGGCGAGAGGTTGCGTATGTGCTAAAGCGCGACCAACCTGGTCGCGATTGACCACGGCGGCATGGTGCACAGACCGTGCAGCTGTTTGGATACGGGGTTGTGTTGCATTCAGCTGCAAGCGCCGGTGCGCGACCAACCTGGTCGCGCTACATTTAACGACATTTTTATTTGCAGCTGGTTGCGCTGGGGCGAGAGGTTGCGTATGTGCTAAAGCGCGACCAACCTGGTCGCGGTACAGCAAACAGGCAACGCGTTGTAGCACGACCAACCTGGTCGCGCTACACGAACGAGCGTACGGCCTGGCTGACGATGCGAATGCCCTCGGCTATTTTTTCCTCCGGGGTGTGACAAAACGCCAGTCGAATATGATCGTTGCGATGGCCATGCGGGTCAAAGGTCTTGCCGACGACAAACACCGCTCCTTCGTTCAGCGATCTCTGCAACACCTCCGTAGCATCCACCTCCTGCGGCAATTTCAGCCATACATAAAATCCGCCGATCGGTCGGTTCCAGCAGACCGATGCCGGCATATGCTGTTGCAACGCCTCGAGCATGATGCGGCAGCGGCGTTGATAGGCCAAACGAATTTTCGGCAAATACTCTGCCAGCTTGTTCTGGCTGAGAAATTCGTGCGCCAGCATTTGCGTAAACGTCGACGTGCAGGCATCCATGGACTGCTTGGCCAGCTCGCACTGTTTTACGATGGCTTCGGGCGCGAGAATCCAGCCAAGTCGCATGCCCGGCCCGAATATTTTTGAGAACGAGCCGACGTAACAGATGGGCACCGGTTCCTTGCCCATGGCTTTCAGGGGCGTGGTCTTGTCGCGGTCGGTCTCGTTGAAATAGAGATCGCTGTAGGCATCGTCCTCGATCAGCACCAGCGAGCGATGGTGCAGCATTTCGAGAATCGCCTGCCGTGTCTCCATGCTGTAAATCAAACCGGCTGGATTATGGAAATTCAGCGTCAGGTATAACAGCCGTGCATCCGCATGGTGGGCCAGCGTTTTTTCCAGTTTGTTGAGGATGATGCCATCCTCATCCAGATCGACGGTGCAAAAGTGAGCCTGGTAGGATTTAAAGGCGGTGATGGCGCCGATAAAACAGGGATCTTCGGTGATGATTTTATCACCGGGATCGATAAACACTTTGGTCAACAGGTTGATGGCCTGCAGCGAGCCGGTGGTGATCATCAACCGGTTCTGTTCCACGGGCAGGCCTTTGCTGAGCAGAAACTGCGCCAGCGATTTCAGCAGCGGCGGATGACCGGGCGTAGGGCCGTATTGAAAGCCGACCTGTTTCTCCGCGGTGCTGAGCCGGCTATAGATTTCGTCCAGCTCCTGCACAGGAAACAGATCGTTGTTGGGCATGCCGCCGGCAAAGGAGATCATATCCGGTCGCACGGCAATACTCAGCAGTTCGCGAATCTCCGATGAACGCATGCTTTTGGCGTTTTTGGAAAAGCGCAACATGAGGCACCTCCTTCTCAACGGACTGGTTTATCGAACATGTAGGAGACATAGTCGATGATGCCTTGCAGTATATTCTCCGCCATGCGGCGGCGGAACTCCGGATCGAACAATTTTTCTTCATCACCGGCGTGGGTCATGAACGCCTGTTCCACCAGAATCGTCGGCCTGGAGTGGATGCGGATGACACGATAGTTGAAATGGCCGACGACGCCGAATTCTTTCAACGGCAGCTGCAGCAAACGGGCATATACCCGTTCGGCCAATGGGGCCCAGAACGGATTGTTATAATAGGTGCTGGTGCCGTTGGCGCCTAAAAATCCGTTCTGGGTTCCGGCGGCGTTGGCGTGAATGCTTACCGCCAAATGGGCGTTGGACGATTCAATGATGTTCCGTTTATCTTCCAGGCCCATATCCCGGTCATCAGGCCGGACCTGCACCACCGCCATGCCGCGCTCGCTGCATAGCTTTGCCAGCTGCAAAGCGACATCCAGGTTGATGGATTTTTCTTCCAATCCCGACAAGCCGACGGCGCCGGTGTTGCTGCCGCCGTGGCCGGCTTCGATGGCCAGCACCAGGCCGTTGAGGCGAACCGTGTCGGCCTGCACCGGCAAGGCCGGCGGATAGAGAATCTGCAGCTGCAACGCTCTCCCTTTTTTCTGCAGGTCGTACCCCCATATTTTTTTACTCTTCAGCCAGACCTGCACTTCGTAGGTCTCCGGATCGGTCTGTTGCCAGGTGACGCGGTCGATCACGCGCAAGCCCTGCAGGTGTGTGATCCAGGTGCTGGATGTTTTAACGCCATAGAGGATGAGGCGAATGCGGGCGAGTTCCGGTTCCGGCCTGATGGCATAGGGCACCGGTTCAGCATAGGGGATGGTAACCAGGTCGCTGTTGGGCGAGGGCGCGGCGCTCATCGATGTAATATAACAGGAAGGCGGCACGGCTTCAGCGCCGAGCTCTTCCACATCCGCCGCGGCGATAAAGCCCTCATCGCGGTCGTTGAGGCGGACGCGGATCTGGTCGCCGATGCGACCGGAGCTTTTCAGGACAACGCCGGAGGGATATTCGGCGATGAGCGGCCCGCCCAGGCGGATGGGGCCCAGGTTGTAGCTCAGACCTGCTTTATCGCGGCGGGTGCGCAGCAACGGAAAAGACGCGGGATCGCTGATCATTATTTTCGGCGCCAGCAGGCGCTTGCTTTCCAGGCGTCCCTGCTGGTCCTGGATCTTGAGATACACCTGGTACTCTTTATCCGGCGTCAGCGCCGCCAGCACGAGTTCGCCCTCATACACGGCATAGTCGTCGTAGTCGCTGCGCTGCAAGGGCTGTTCGCCTTTCAGGCCGCTGAAACCGGCCAGGATGCGGCGGCCCTTTGAGGCCCGGCAGTGGATCTGGATCCGGTCTCGAGCCGTGAGCCGGCTGTTCTCCTGCGGCTGTACAGAGGTGGAATCGATCCACAGCGGGGTATGGGCGCGGAGTGCAGGCGGTGGTTTGACGAACACCTGCCTGACATAGGTCAGGTCGGTGGAATCCCTGCTGCGCAGGCGAACCGCATAGCGGTTGTTGCCGCGCTGCAGATGCAGGGTGTTGAAAAAGATGCCGGTTTTGTAGACATG
>CAZISM010000206.1:0-1454 GCA_964541895.1 uncultured Cytophagia bacterium | reverse complement strand
TGACCATTTCGCCGTTGGCCACCCACTCTGGTTTGGCGATCAGGCCGGGTATGATGCGGCGGTAGAGCGGCGAGCGCCGTTTAAAGTCCAGCCACACCTCCTGCGCATTGGGTTTGGGATCCTGCAGGTCCCAGTAGATCATGGGCACGATAAAATCCATGATGCCGCGATCCAGCCAGAGCAGGGCATCCTGGTGGTAGGTATGAAAGCCGTCGCCAAAGCGTTCATATCCCGGCACATCGTCGGTTTTATACAAGCCCCAGCTGGCGCACGAGATCTGCAGATAGGGTTTGATCAGCAGCGCCTCGGCGGCCACATCCTCCACCAGGCCGGTCAATTGCCGGCGGGCCCAGTCATGGCGGGTGAGGCCGGTTTGCGTGCTGTCCAGCGCATACTGTTTATTCGAATAGGGATCGCGGGTGTATTCCGGACCCGGATAACGAACGCGGTCAAAATGAAGGCCGTCGATGTCATAGGTGGAGACGAGATGACGGATCACGTCTTTCAGATAACTCTTGACCTGCGGCAGGGCTGGATTCAAATAATAGTATTCGTTCAGCTCCATGGGGCGGCCGTTCGCTGCAAAGCAGACCCAGGACGATTCGGCGGCGACATGCGGTCCATGGCGGTGAAAGAGATGATTGGGTGCGAGCGGAGCGTTCCTGCCGTTCCACATCGGCAGCAGATTGACATAGGCGTGAAATTCCAGCCCCAGTTCGTGACTGCGCTGCACGGCCCAGGCGAGCGGATCAAAATCCGGTGCGTTGCTTTTAAAAATTTCCGACCAGGGTTCCAGGGGCGATGGATAGAGCGTTTCCGCCTGGCCCCGCACCTGAAAGAAAACCGCATTAAAGCCGAGCCGTTGTGATCCCTGCAGGATCTCCTCCATGCGAGCCTGGAGCTGCTGTGGATTCTGGCGAGCCCAGTCAAAGCGCGTAATCCAGATGCCGCGCAATTCCTGAGCAGGTTCAACGGCTTTGATCTTTTGCGGAGGTTGTGTTCCGGCACAATAAAACAACAGAGGGAGAACGGCGAGCAGTGGGCGAAGGGAATACTTCATGCGGCACTCCACGGTCATCGGTCAAAACAGGCTGTCGGCATAAAATAAGAAAAATGTGCAACTCTTCAAACCGCTTTTTTATGTAAAGGCAAAGCAGAACAGGCAGAAGGAGGTGAACGGCTAGGAAATGACGCCGCCGCCGAGGCATTCCCCTTGCGAGTAGATGACGCCGAACTGGCCTTTGGCCACACCGCGAACCGGCGAATCGGCCGTGATGACCGCCAGGCCGTTCTGCCGCTGCAGCGAACCGGTGCTGAACTCCGGGGTGTGACGGATTTTGAACTGGATGGGCACGGGTTCGTCCGGCGAGCCCGGCGGCTGGTTGAGCCAGTTCAAGTGAGAGAGATGGACGCTGGATTGATACAGGGATTCGGGATCATAACCGCGCGAGACA
>CAZISM010000205.1:0-7273 GCA_964541895.1 uncultured Cytophagia bacterium | reverse complement strand
CCCAGGCGTTAAATAGTGCAACACCTGTACCCGCTATTCATCGCACCTTAATCAAACTTCGGGTCAGCAATGAGGAAAATATTTGCTGTTCTAGTTCTGTGTACGTTACAGCTGTACGGTCAGGCGCCCAATCAGGCGGCAGAGCGCGCCTTTCGCGTAGCCAAGGGGATGTATCAGGACCGGCTCTATGATCTCGCGGCCGCGCAGTTCCAGTCCTTTCTGCTCAACCACGAAGCCAGCCCGTTTGCCGGCGAAGCGCAATTCCTCCTCGCCGAATGTTTTTTTAACCTTCATGAATACACGCAGGCTGTCGCCGCCTATCGCACCATGCTGGCGCGCTATCCTTCCCTGCAATTGCAGGATCAGGCGGAATTTCGCATCAATGAAGCTCTGGTCAACGCCGGAAAATTCAGCGAAGCGAAAAAAGGGCTGCAGCAGTTTATGGCGCAATATCCCAGCAGCGCTTTTATTCCCAATGCCCGCTATTGGTATGGCGAAGCGCTCTATCGCGAAGGCGACAAGGACGGCGCCCTGACCTATTTCCTGCAGGTGATCGCAGACCATCCCCAGGGTCCGCTGAGCGATTATGCGCAATACTCGGCCGCGTTCATTTACGAAGACCGCAAGGATTGGGATCAGGCCATCGCCGCTTATCAAAACCTCATCCGCCATTTTCCGGAGAGCTCGCTCGCGGAACAGTCCGCCTATCGTCTCGGCATGGCCCACATGGCCAAAAAAGAGTATGACGCCGCCATCCAGAAACTCTCCGAAGCCATCACCCGCCATCCGAAAAGTGCGTGGAGCGGCGAAGCCCAATATTTCATCGGCGAAGCTTTTTATAAAAAGGGCGACCTCGATAAAGCGGCGACGGCGTTCGAAGTGATCAGCACCATGCAGAGCAATCCCTACAGCGACGACGCCTCCTACACGTTGAGCTGGATTTATCTGGAGCGCAATCAAAAAGAACGGGCCCTGGCTTCGTTTCAAAAAGTAGCGGATACCGGACGGGACAGCACCCTCATGGCCTCCTCCCTGTTCCAGATCGGCCGCCTGCAGGCCAAAGACGGTCGCAAGGCCGAAGCCCTGGAAACGTTTCAGAACGTCACCAGCCGTTTCCCGCGCCAGGAAGATGCCGCCAACGCCTGGTATGAAATCGCGGCCGTACGATTCGCCAACAAAGAGTATGCATCGGCGCGGACGATCTATACGACGATACTGGACCGCTATCCCAAATCCAAAGTGAGCGGCGATGCCGCGGTCATGATCGGCGAATGCTACCTGGCCGAAGGCGACCAGGAATCAGCCAACCAGTCGTTTCGTCAGGCCGCCAGCCAGTACGATCAGGGCGACGTCAAGGCGCGCGCTATTTTCAAACTGGCCTGGTCCCGCTTTCAGGCCAAACAGTACGAACTGGCGCTGCAGAATCTCAACGATGTGCTGCGCGCCTTCCCCGACAGCGATGTCGCGGCAGATGCCCTGTTCTGGCAGGGTGAAACGCTGTTCAAGTTGAATCGCTTCGCAGAAGCGCGGCAGGCGTACGGTTCGTTTGTCAGCCGCTATAAAAATTCACCGCGACTGGCAGAAGCCTATTACGGACTCGGATACAGCCGCTTCAAGACCGGCCAATACACGGATGCAGCTGCCGCCTTTGAAGAGGCGGTGAACGCCGGCAAGGACGCGGCCTTTAAAGCGGATGCGCTGCTTCGCCTGGGCGACGCCTGGTTCAATGCCAAAGCCTACAGCCGTGCCATGGCCGCCTACGAAAAGGCGCTGAGCGCCGCCGGCCAGCCGGCCATCAAAGCGGAGGCCCAATATCAAATCGGCATGTGCCACTGGCGCAACAGCGAACTGGAAGCCGGCCAGTCCGCCTTTGAAAAAACCTATACCTCCTATCCGCAATCCACACAGGCGATCCAGGCCATGTACATGAGCGGCCGGGCGCATTTCCGGCTCAACCGCTTCGATCCGGCCATTGCCGAGTTCAACAAACTCATCGCCAAAACGCCGCGCGGCGACCTGGCTGACGATGCCCTGTACGCCATCGCCGACTGCTACTACAATATGGGCCAGTACGACCTGGCCATCAACCAGTACAAAAAAGTGCTGGCGGAATTTCCCAAGAGCGAGCTCTGCGCCGACGCCATCACCGGCATTCAATGGTCGATGATGCAAAAAGGGGAAACCCAGGAAGCCGCCGCCGTGGTGCAGCAGTACATCCGGCAGCTGCCGGATCGCAACATGGCTGCACAGATCCTGCAACGTCAGGCCGAGCTCTTTTTCAACAACCAGCAGTACGAAGAGGCGGCCAGACAATATCAGACCATTCTGCAGGACTATCCCTCTTCGCCGCCGGCACAGAATGCTTACTGGGGTATAGGCCAGGCGCGCGAAAAACTCGGCGATCCGTCGTCCGCCATCACCGCCTATCGCAAACAGTCACAAAACTATCCCAAGGCCCCTGCCAGTGCAGATGCGCTGCTGGCTCTTGGCCGATTGCATTACCAGGCCAAAGAGTACCACCAATCCATCGAAGCGCTGGAACAGGTGCAACGCGGCTTTCCGGAATATGACAAAAAAGGCCAGGCCGATTACCAGATCGGTATGAGCTATCTCGACAGCGGTGATGCAGGCAAAGCGCAAAACTATTTTACCACTGTGGCCAAAACCGATACCAACGAACACAACCAGGCCCTGGCGCTGCTGGGACTGGCCCGCGTTCACTACAAACAGGAAAATTATCCGCAGGCCCAGCAGACCCTGGAGCAGGTGATCGCCAAAGCGGACAAAACCGCCGGCGCACAGGCCTTGTCCCTGCTGGGCGACAGCCATCGCATGCAGCAGCAGTGGCAGCAGGCCATCGTCGCTTATCTAAAGATCAAATACCTCTATCCCAGCGAAACCGCCGTGATCGCCGGCGGCCTCTATCAGGCCGGCCAATGCTATGAACAACAGAACCGCTTTGCCGACGCCCGCCGATTGTATCAGACCATTCTCAACGAATATCCCGGACAACAGGAATGGGTCAACAAGGCGCAGGCGCGCATGCAAGCACTGCTGGGGAAATAAGGGACGGGCCGAGGCATGAACAAGACACTAGTACTTTTGGGTTTGATCGTATACAGCGCGCAGGCGCAGGAAACCTTGACCCCGCCGCCGACGCGCATTATCCTGCCGTCCGACACCAGCCGCACCGCCATCAGCGCCAAACAGAAACTGGACGCGGACAGCACGCAGATGCGACTGCCGGATGTGGTGGTCACCGGAGAAGACAAGAGCCTGCGCCAGGCTGAACAAAAAAAGGGCAGCCGCAACGAAGGGCCGCGACTCCTCCAGCCGACCGATGCCTATGCGCCGCTGTCAATCTGGTCCCTGCGCTCGCAGGAGCGCCAGTGCGCCGACGACCCCCTGTTCAAAAACCAGATGACCTGGTTTGCCCTGCAGGCCGGCAGCTACAGCAGCATCCTCGCCCGGGCCGGCCACTGGCACAAACTGCGCAACGGCCTGGTCCACGGCCACGGCTGGTATGAAGGCAGCAACGGCCAGTATAACAACAGCGGCTTTGGCGAAGGCGGCGCCGCCGCTTCTCTGGAATACGGCCTCTCCACCAAACTGAAAAGCCAGATCCAGTTTCAATACAACCGCTTTGATCGCGAACTGCACGGTGCCTTCGGCCAAAACGCAAAACGAAACGGCGGTTGGGGCAACGTAGCCGTAAACTTTTCGCTGGACCCGCGGCCGTTGACCCATATTCAGATGGACATCGCCGTCCAGGGCCTGAGCGTCAACAGCGACAGCAGCGGCAAAGAGTTCGACACCTCCGATGATTTCTACTATAACCTGAACCTGGCGGTGCGCCAGGTATGGTCCAAAGTCCAGGTCAGCGCGGATTTGCAGTATTTGCGGGAGGCGTACGATGCCTCTGCCGATTCCACCTCCGCCCTCGCCTCCCTCAGTCAGGCGCGTCTGCAGGTCCTCTATCCGCTCACCCAGGCCTTGCATTTCGGCGCCGGCATCGCCCTGCAGGGGATGACCTCCGACTCGATGGCTCAACAGACAACCGCCGCCCCTTCGCTGCAGCTCCGTTATCGTTCCAGCGATCGTTTTGCCATTGCCCTGTCGGCCGGCAAAGGAGTGCACTATCAGACGTTTCTCAACTATTGGCAGGAAAACAGATACCTGTCGCACCGCTTTCCGTTACGACCGCAAGAGGCGAATTTCACCATCCGCCTGGAGGGCGAGGCGCGGCCATCCCCCTATCTCCATGTCCATCTGATCCTTTCTCACAGCGACATGGAACGGCTGCTGTATTGGCAACGGGATCTGCAGAGCGGTTTCTTCCAGTTGCATCAGGGCAAAGGTGCGCTCAGCGAAATTCACCTGCGCTGTTCCACTACCCCCTCTTCGCGTACGCAGGTGGGATTCGGCGTCACCGCCTATGACGATCAGCCGGACGCCGTCTTACCCGAGCGCATCAAGGGTCACGTGCCCTATCGCCCGAACGTGCAACTGCAGCTGGACGGCGCCCTGTTCCTGAAACACGAGTGGACGCTGAAAGCCTCTGCAGAGTATTGGGGCAAGCGCCGCAGCCGCTTTGACAGCGACAGCCGCCTGCCCGGCTATGCCCTGCTGCATGCCGGCGTGCATAAAGCCATCGGTCGTTTTATCACGGCATCACTGACATTGCAGAATGTGGTTGACAGTAAATATGTTTTGTGGGAAGAGTATCCGGAAACCGGATTCAGTGTGCTGGCCGGTCTGCGGGCTCAGTTTTAATCGGTTCGGTTAAAAGGAGGTCCTAGAATGTCTTTGTTCGAAATCATCTACAAGGGCGGTTTCATGATGATTCCCATCGCCATCTGTTCGGTTCTGGCCGTTGCCGCGTTTGCTGAACGGTATTGGGCGTTGCGCAAAATCAATATCAATTCCCGCACGTTTATTCTGCAGGTGAAAAACCTGATCTATCGTAAAAGGGTGGAAGAAGCCATCATCCTCTGCAAGGAAACGCCCGGCCCGGTGGCGGCCATCACCCTGGCCGCTCTGCTCAAACGTGAAAAACCGCGCGAAGAGATGAAAGAGGCCATCGAGAGCGCCGGCAAAACCGCCATCTATAAACTGGAAAAAAATCTGAGCGTACTCGGCAACGTCGCCGCCATCTCGCCGATGTTCGGCTTTCTCGGCACGGTCACCGGTATGATCACCGCCTTTATGCAGATTCAGGCGCGCGGCGGCAACGTCGATGCCAGTGTGCTCGCCGGCGGCATCTGGGAAGCGCTGCTCACCACCGCAGCTGGTCTGATCGTGGGCATCCCGGCGCTGATGGCGCACAACTATATCGTCAGCAAGGTGGAACACCACGTTTTTGAAATGCAGGAGAACTCGACCGATCTGCTGGATCTGATGCTGGAAAAGGAGGCCGGCGTTGAACTTTGAGCGCAAAAACAAACGCATCGTCCTGTTCGCCGCCATCAGCCTGTCCGATATTGTGTTGCTGTTGCTGATCTACTTTCTGCTTACCTCCAACTATGTCATGCAGCCCGGCATCAAGGTGCAGCTGCCCAAGGCGGCATCGGGTGTCATTGAAAAAAGCGACAAGATCTATCTCAGTATCACCAGGAACGAACAGATCTTTTTGTTCGACAAACCGGTGGCGCTGGCCGATCTCAGCTCCTCGTTACGGCCGCTGCTGCAGCAGGCTCAGGACAAAACCGTGGTTATCCGCGCCGATAAAGAGCTCTCGCTCGATGCCGCCATTCGCGTGGTGGATATGGCCAAACTGGCCGGTGCGGAAAAGTTCATGATTGCCACCGAACAAGGCTTGTAAGGAGGTCCGGTGCAATATCTTGCCATATTATGGGACGAACGGAGAAGACCGTGGGTCATTTCCCTGGTCCTGCACTTTATATTTTTTCTCATCGCCTTGAGCTGGCAGATCGGGTTTGACTTCAAGCCGGCGGAGTTTCTTGAAGTAACCCTGCTCAGCGGTACACAGGGTGCTTCGCCGCAACCAGCCCCGGTCATCACCCAGCCGTCGCCGGTATCGTCCACCGCCGAAGCGGTGCCGGTTCGTCAACGGGAGACTGTAAAAAAACAGACCGTCAGCAAGCCGGCGCCCAAACCGGTGCCGCAGAAAACCAGCACCAGCACCAATCCGGTGGTGCCGCCGAAGCGACGCATGCTCGAAAACGAAGAGCCGCTCCTGAGCAGCCGCGACGAAGGCAAACTGACGCCGGATATGAATGCCGCCGAGCCGTCGTTGCGTCCGGAAGAGCCGTCGCTGTCAGCAACCGAACGGCCGGCGCCCTCCGGCACCTCGGCCAACAGCAACCCGGTGAATACCGAGTACGGCAGCGGCCGCGGCGGCCAGAGCAATCTGGCCACGGGACGAGAGGGCAGCGGCGGTGTGGATCAGCCCTTCACCATCGAAGGCGATGCCGCACAGCGGATGATTCTCAACCAGGTGATCCCGCGCTATCCGGCGGGCTTGCAAAAGGAAGAGGTGGTGAAAATCCGCTTTACCGTTCTGCCGGACGGACAGATCGGTCTTATGATCCCCATGCGCAAAGGCGATCCCACGCTGGAAAAGATCACTCTTGAAGCCTTGCGGCAATGGCGGTTTAATCCGCTGCCGGCCGCAGTAGAACAGAAAAATGTCACCGGTATCATTACGTTCCGGTATGAACTGGAATAGTATCATTAAGCGCTGGTGACCGAAGCGTCTCGCTTCGATCCGTATATGAAAAAAAAACGTGCAACACTGGAATCATTGAGCACGAACGGCCGGATCAGCCCGGCTCACGCGCCAAATAGGTATTAACACTCCTCCCCTGGCTATACCCTGCCCGCTAAATCAGAGGAAATGTATGAAAGTTGTTTCCCTAGTTGCCCTGGTGATGTTCGCCGCTATGCCGGCATTGGCGTTGGCAGACGACCAACCACCGTGGTTGGTTGGCACTGCCAAAGTGGATATTACGCCGAACAATTCCATCTGGATGGCCGGCTATGCCAGCCGGTCCAAGCCCTCCGAAGGCGTGGCACAAAAGCTGTACAGCCGTGTCATCGCCCTGCAGGATCAAAAGGGGCATCGCCTGGTGATCATCGGCAGCGATATTCTGGGTATGCCGGCCACCCTCGTGGAGACCATCAGCCACGACCTGGAAATCAGTTATGGTTTGAAACGGGCGCAGCTGCTGTTTACCTTTTCTCACACCCACAGCGGGCCGGTTATCCGCGAATCCCTCAGTCTCATGTACGATCTCAACAGCGAACAGTCCTA
>CAZISM010000204.1:0-7274 GCA_964541895.1 uncultured Cytophagia bacterium | reverse complement strand
CAGCCGGGTCCACCCCACCCTGCTTCCATACCTGCTGACCGTTGAACATAAAACGCCCCATGATCCATCGATCGAAAATCTGGTCGATGATTTGGACGGCGATGGGACCAGCGAGTCCATCACGGTCCATGGTTTTAACGACGTGGAACACCAGACGCCGCCCTTTATCACCCCCTCTGATATTTACAAGGAAAGAAATCAGTCGCAGGTCAATTTTTCTCAAGCCCGCTGCATAAACGTCTTTACTTTTGACATTGACCAGGACGGCAGAAAAGAAATATTCATCGATCACATCAGCGGCGATTCACTGTACCTGCACATTCATGATCACAAGGGTGAGCGATTGAGTGGCCCGTATTTTCTCGCAACCGGCAAGCCACGTAAAGGCTATACCTGGGAATGCCATGCAAGCGCAATCGCCGTCCAGCGCCATGAAGAAAAGCTGTTCATTATTTTTTCGCTGCACACCAGCTATTCCTACCAGCCGAGAGGCCTGCTGGCTATGGAGTATCCCGGTGGCCGCACGCTGCCCATAAACAGAGTCGGCGCGCAGCTGAATGAACCGCAAGCTGCTGACCTGGACGCGGATGGCGCTCTTGAATACTTTAGCGGCAGCGCCGCGCCGGATAATAGTGACGGCAGGCTGGTGAACGGCACCGATGATCGTCATGCCTATTTTCTCGTGTTCAATTCCTTGCAGGAAAAGCCCTATCATATTGAGCTATCGCCCCTTTCCGGCAAATCGGCGGCTTACCTCCTGCCCGATTCCTCACATCAGGTCGTGAATTTTCTCATACTGTATTCCGGCCAAACAGATTCATCGTATATCGGGATCTATGATTACCTGAACAAACGATGGCAGCGCAAGGAAAAACTGGCCGGACAGATCGCAACACAAACGATCATTAAAGATTTTGACCACGACGGCGATACCGAATTTTTGTTGGTGCATATGGACGGGACGATAGAGCTGCGCGCCAAAGACTTAACCCGGCTCAAGGTGCAAAACACTGGACTGCGCAATGCTAAATTCCTGATCCATGATCTTGATCAGGACGGCCGGGAGGAAATCTGTCTCTATTCGAACTACTTTGTCAACGTCTATTCGGACGCGTGGAGATTATTGGCGAGGTGTGACCTCGATGTTGACGCCTTGCAGATCATACAAATCGAGAAAAAGCCCCGCGTGTACGTTTCCTCAAAAAACGCAAGTACAATATTAGCCTTCAATCCCAATCTTGCCCTGTCCGAAAACAACAGGCGCCAACTCGTGCGTGGCCTGGGGATCGGGGGGCTGGCGGTGCTGTTGTTCTTTTTCGGCATCAGATGGTACAAACAGCAGCAAATCCCCTACCTCGCTCAACACGCTCTGCAAAACATGGAGCTTTCCGGGGTGCTGATTATCGACCGCAACGGCCTCGTGCAGCAGATCAATGAAAAAGCAAAACGCCTCCTCGGCATCACCGATTTCCAGCAAGGCCTGCATTATTCCAGCACGCTCAAAGACCAGGGACCGCCGGTGTTGTCCCTCGTTGAAGAGAGCCTGTCGCACCATGGCGTAACGGCGCAAAGCCGACGCGCCCCCACCACGGTGGACGTTACCCCCAACCTGCAGATTAGCGCCAGACCGCTCCTGGCGAGCGGCGAACAGTTGAAAGGGCTCCTGCTGCTTCTGGAGGATCGCAGCGAACAGATCCAGGCCATGCGCGCCATAGCCTGGTCCACTATGGCGCAGCGGCTGGCCCATCAGATCAAAACACCGCTGTCATCAGTGCTGTTGGCCGTGCAGCGGCTGCAAATGGAATATGCCAAAGAGGCTTTGGATAGGAGCAAAGCCTATGACCGATATATCGATTATGTAACCGGTGAGGTCGGCCGTATCCGTCAGGCGATCGACGGTTTTTTAAAACTGGCGCGGCTGGAAAAACCGGTTTGGCGGGCGAGCCACCTCAACGACCTGATTCTGCTGGCTCTGCAAAAAATAGAGTCGCATATGCGCCCCAATATAAAAATCGACAAAGCCCTGACAGAGCCGTTGCCCGTCCTGGCCTTGGATGACAATCAGATGCTGATCGCTCTTGCGATCATTCTGGAAAACGGCGTTGAAGCCATGCCGCACGGCGGCGTATTGAAAATCACCTCCGGACTGGCACACGATTTGCAAAAAAACAACAGGAAGAATGGCGGAAATAGTATGACGATCGTCATCTCCGACACCGGCGTCGGCATCGCCGCTGGCGAACTGGAAAAAATCTTTGAGCCGTTTTACACCACCAAGCCGAACGGGACCGGTCTCGGGCTCTCTATCGCCAAAAAAATCATTGAAGACCATGGCGGCTCTATCAACCTTACCAGCTCGACAGGGCTCGGCACCCAGGTCACGATCCGATTACCGCTGGACCGGCTCTCCTGAACTGTTTCGTCACCCGCATGCCGCCCGACAACGTTGCAAAAAAGAGACAACGCCAAGTGTCCATGAACCTTTAACCGACAGGCCGTATCATGAATCTTGCACGAATCCTGGTGGTTGATGACGACCCGCTCTTTCGCGAGCTGGTCAGCGATGTGCTGCAGGTGGAGCACTATAGCGTGGACCTGGCCGGCAGCGGCCAGGAAGCCCTGGAACGGATCGCTGACCATCCGCCGGATTTGCTGTTGCTGGATGTTTCCATGCCGGAAAAAAGCGGTTTGCAGGTTCTGGCGGCCGTTAAAAAGGAAAAGCCGGACATAACAGTGGTCATGATCAGTGGTCAGAGCAGCATCAAAGAGGCGGTTGAAGCCATAAAGCTGGGCGCCTACGATTTTATCGAAAAACCGGTGGATGCGCAGCGCATCCTGCTTACGGTGCGAAACACCCTGGAGGTGGTGCAGGTCCGGCGAGCCACCAGCAGCACCATTGCGCAAAACCTGGCCCGCTACGGCATGGTCGGCGCCAGCGTCGCCATGCAGCGCGTCTTTGCCGTCATCGATACCCTGGCGCCGACCGATGCGCCGGTGTTGATCACCGGCGAAAACGGCACCGGCAAAGAGCTGGTCGCCCGCGCCCTGCACAAGCTCGGCAAACGGAGCGCCGGCCCCTTTGTCCAGGTAAATTGCGCCGCCATTCCTGATTCGCTGCTGGAGAGCGAGTTGTTCGGCTATGAGAAGGGGGCGTTTACCGATGCCCGGGTCAACCGCAAAGGCCGCTTTCAGTTGGCGCAGAACGGCACCTTGTTTCTCGACGAGATCGGTGACCTGAGCCTTCAGGCCCAGGCCAAAATATTATTGGCCCTGGAGCAGGGCGAAGTTATGCCCCTGGGCGCGGAAAAAGCCGGGCACGTCAATATCCGATTTGTCTTTGCCACCAATAAAAACATCGAAGAGATGGTGGCGACGGGCCGCTTTCGCACGGATCTGTATTATAGGATCAACGTGGTCCCCATCTACGTCACGCCGCTGCGGCAGCGGCCGGAAGATATTGTGCCGCAGGCCGAGTATTTTCTCCACCATTTTCATCAATCCTACCCCGGCGAGGCCAAGACACTCACCAGAGATGCTGCCACGTTCCTAAAATCATTGCCCTGGGCCGGCAACAGCCGCGAACTGCGCAACATGATGGAAAAAACCTGCATTTTGCTGGAGACCGCGCTGGTGACCGGCCAGGTGTTGAAGAATATTTTTCATTACCAGGACAACGATCTCGAATATCTGTCCGGCACCCGGGAAACCCTGAAATGCGCCCGCGACGCCTTTGAAAAGGATTATATCCAGAGCATCCTGGCGGAACAGCGCGGCAGCATCCAGCACACGGCGGAACTTCTCGGCATCAACAGGAGCCATTTGTACAGGAAAATGATGCAGTTGGGGATTAAACAAACATAAAATGCTCAATACACGCCAGCTTATCTCCTCCTTGTTCCAACTCTACATGATCCCGCTCATACATTACAAGCTCCTCGTCCAATAGTGGTCGCTTATTGTACATCACATATGTGGATAAGCAATAAAGTATGAATTCACAGAACGCAAAAAGGAGATTCATCGATTTCGGGCCATGCATAAAAGCAACATCAACGAACGATTGAAACGGGCTCGAACTCTTGCAAACTTTTGTTTTTAATATATCACCCCACCAAGCTCTCACATCCACTCCGCATAATAATTTGGTCTATGATTTGCATTGTAAAGTCCTGTCAATTCACTTTTAATAAAAAAAGGAGTGGGATCATGAACGCATCAAAATGGTATTGGAGAGCTCTACTCGCGGTTGCTGGTATCCTTTTTGGAATCTCGATCGCCGTCTGCCAAACCGTATTCGAAGACGATTTCGAATACACGAAAGCGCCGATCCATTATGGATGGCAATATTATCCTTTTGGGGACTCGGCAAGTACATTTACTTCAACTGACAGAGCATTTCAAGGCAATCGCTCTCTTTTTATGGATTCGCGTGACGATGTCGAACAAAGGTTAACTCACTATTTTGCTGCTGCGCGCACTAATATTCAGATCGACATCTTC
The DNA here is from genome assembly GCA_964541895.1 of uncultured Cytophagia bacterium. Taxonomy (GTDB): domain Bacteria; phylum Zhuqueibacterota; class Zhuqueibacteria; order Residuimicrobiales; family Residuimicrobiaceae; genus CAZISM01. The sequence goes on along the minus strand of CAZISM010000204.1, from coordinate 2,774 downwards.
ATGTACGATGATGTAACTCAAACCAATGGGCATAACATTGTCAATTTCGGCAATGCCAGCTCGGAAGGCCATATCGGATTCAGGAGCTCAAGCAGCTCTACATGCTATTCAACGTCAATCGGTGACCTTCCCACCTGGCAAGCAAGCACGTATCCGAGAAAAACAGGGTGGCAAAAACTTTCCATCAAAGTTACATCTTCGGGAGTGACCTATTATATCAATAACACCCAAATCCGCTATTCCTCGCACTTGACCAGTTTGACCTATATAACGCTTCAGTGCGGCAACCACGGCTATGGCAATGAAAATTGTTGGGTCAATTTTGACAAATTGAAAGTTACTGATTTGAGTTCTGTCTTTTTTGCAGACAGCTTCGAGTATTCGGATCCGGTCACGCTCCATGAATGGGCTTTCTATCCTTTCGGAGATGCGTCAAGTACGTTTACAACTCTCCTTCATCCTGCAGACGGTAGCCGTTGCCTTTTAATGGACTCTGTAGATGATATAGAACAACGACTGAATCATTCTTTTGGGCAGCCGATCAGCAATATCAGAATAGAATTACTGATGTATGACGATGTTGATATCCAACATGGCTTTTCATGCATCAGCACCGGAACTGACGAACAAATTCAACACGTATACATTGGCTTGAGGAGTTCATTGTCTTCGGCATATTACTCCACCGAGATCCTGGGCAATTGGCAGGTTACCAACATACCAAGGAATACGGGATGGCAACACTTTGCGCTTAACATTACTCCATCAGGCATCCAAGTATTCATTAATGACAAGCTGGTTCGTTCAACCACTGCTCTGAATTCCGTAGCCTGGATCCGCCTAATGAGTGGGAATCATGGTTCCGGAAACGAAAATATGATTGCGTATTTTGACGATGTCAGGGTATCGTACATAAACTTGAACCGCTCCCCCATCGCCAATGCCGGTCCTGATCGCATTGTCGAATGCCTCAGCGGCTCTACAGCCCCTGCGACATTGAACGGCTCGCAATCAACTGATCCCGACAATGATCCTCTCGAATATACCTGGCGGGAAAACGGCGTTGTCCTGGCCGGACCAACCATGAATCCGATTTCGTCGGTTTCCCTTGCCGTCGGCATGCACAATATAGAGTTGACGGTGGACGATAAAAAAGGATGTTCGGCTACCGACCAATTGGCCATAAATGTGGTTGCCGGAAGATACCTGGTGCTGAAATTGAAAAGCTCTGCTGGAGCGGGACTGGCCGGCGGCAAGGCCAAATGGGCGGATGGATCGTGGCATGACATTTACGGAGAAACCGATGCTTTGGGACATTTGGCATGCGTCATCTCTAATCCCAATTTCTCGAAAATCCAGATGACCTACAACCAGGGCAGCATCGAGCAGACACAAGCTCAGTTGCAGGTTTCCGACAGCACCTGGCAAACAGAGCTGGTACGCTTTGAACTGCGCGATCATTTCAATATGCTGATTCAGGAAACGCCGGGTGGCAAACTGGATCAGGGCGGCGGCTATTGGTATTCACATGGATGCACCGGAACGAATGGCTTCCTGAACGTGGAACTATTCGCCCGCAGCGCCGCCTACAAGTTCCGCATGACCTATCGCTATAACGTTGCAGAAACCCAGTATCCCATCGTACCATCCGGCGGCGCGACGGTCGTATTTAAAACTCTCGATGCCACGGTCCGTTTGCTGGATCATGCAGCCAATCCCCTGCCCGGCGGTAATGTCCAATTGGGTAATGGATCATGGTTCGACTTGGGCACTACTGATGGCAATGGCGAGGTGCACGCCGAACTGTTCAGCGGCAGTTGGAAATTCCGCATGAACCTCAACGGCACCTCACAGGAAAAAATCCAAAACATCAGCACGGCGGTCGTTTACCAGACCGGCAAAGTTGAGCGGGATTATGTCTATACAGGCACCATCAAAGCGTCCATCGGCGGCGCCTGGCGTACCTATTGGCCTACAGCCGGCTCTGCAGCCCAATTGCTAGCTGGTGCCTATCTTTTTGTTTACACCCCTGATCCGGGAGGCGGTACGCAAGAGTCTGTTGAAGTCAGGACCGGCCAGACCAGGCTCATTCCCTGGGGTGGTTACAGCATCGCAAAGGGCCTTCCTGAAGATATGGCCGGAAACGACGTTCAATCTCCAGCAACATTTGCCCTGCAGCAAAATTATCCCAACCCCTTCAATCCAACCACGCACATCAGCTTTCAGCTGCCATCCGGCCAGCCTGTGCTGCTGAATATCTATAACAGCCAGGGCCAACTGGTGCGCACGCTGATCGATGAAACCCTGAATCCGGGCACCCACTCGGTGCCATGGAACGGTTTCGATCAAGCCGGGCACCAGGTGGCAGCCGGCCTGTATGTCTATATCCTGCGCGCCGGCGAATTTGCAGCCACGCGAAAGATGCTCTACATTCGTTAACGAAAAGCCGATGCGTCGGGGGCGCATCGACCGGTCATCACGTTTTCTTTGCTTCCCCAAAACAGCGAGGGCCACGTCACAGCGTGGCCCTTTACGTGTACGGCACCAGCCAAACCAATTTTGAGATGATATCCCGCCAGGCAAGCTCTTGCTGCACCGATCCGCCAGTAAGTCAAGAAACTCCGGAATCATACCAAAATCACGGGGCGTTCGCCTCACAGCAAATGCTCCCTGCGATGCGTCATGAATCAGCCGCGTTACCGGCCTGCAGACGAGACACAGGCTGTTCCCATAATTCATTGATCAATTCAAACCACCTTTTTGCAATAACTCTC
>CAZISM010000203.1:4742-7357 GCA_964541895.1 uncultured Cytophagia bacterium | reverse complement strand
GTGTGCCCTGTTATCCAACGCATGGCTGACTCCGTGCGACGTGCGATGCATGACTGTGGTTGCTAGTTGTTTTGCTTTGCCTTCCGTCTCAGCCCCGGCCGCCACTGGAACCGATTCAGGTCGATCCGGTCCCGGTGGTCAAACACCACTCCCTCCGCTTGCAAAAGCGTTCTCTGTATTTCCATCCATTCCGGATCAGGCAGGCGGCTGATTTGTCCTTTGGCGTTTATGACGCGGTGCCAGGGTACGGCGTTGCCATCAGCCAGGTTAAAGAGTGCATAGCCCACCCGGCGTGCCTGCCCGGCGAGACCGGCCAGGAGCGCGATCTGGCCATAGGTCGCCACTCTGCCTTTGGGGATTTTTTTGACTACATGGTAAATGAGTTGATAACCGCCGGTTTTCGCCATAAGGCCCATTCCCCGGTTATATTTTTTTTAACAGGCGCGCCCATCGCGGCGGGATGGTGACAACCGTTTTGCCATCCAGAGCGCCGGGTGTGTACGTGTCATCCAGCAAATCCACTGTTTTTTCAGAACCGTCACAGGCCCAGGTCTGTGGTGCATCGCTGCTGTTGATCGCCACCAGCACCTCTTCATCGGCCAGAGAGCGGCGAAAAACATAGAGCTGTTTTTGATCATCCACCGCCACTGTGCTAAAGTCGCCATACTGCAGGACCGGCGATGAGGCGCGCAACCGGATCAGCCGTCGATAATGGCTGAAGAGGTCGTGGTCAAAGGCGGTCGGGATGGCTTCTGCCAGCACCGATCCGTCGGGAGCGTGACGCAGCGGCGCATAGGTCTGCTCCGGCCAGAGCATGGGCTTGCGGCAGCACGGATCGTTGGCGCCGTACATGCCGGCTTCATCGCCATAATAGATCATGGGCGCGCCCACATAGGTCATTTGGAACAGGACCATGAGCTTTTGGGTTTGCCGCTCCTCGGCCGTGGGGAGGCGCCAATGATATTCGGCGTTGCTGGCGTGCGACCATTCGTGATAGCGGCTCCATTGCCGATAGGGCACCTGGTCGGGATTGGCAATGAGCGTTGCCAGTCGCGGCGAGTCGTGACTGTCGTACAGATTCTGCATCACCGGCGCCACAGCGGCCGGAAAGGCCTCGCGCAAGGTGCGCAACGCGCGATCGAACTCGGCGGTGCTGATCCTTCGTTTCCTGTTGATAAAATATTCGGCGCAGGCAAAGGCAAAATTATAGTTCATGACCGCGTCGAACTCGTCGCCCTGCAGATAAGGGCGCAACACCGGTATGGGATCGATGACCTCGGCGGTCAGATAGGCCTGCGGATTGATGGTTTTAACCAGATTGCGCCACGCTTTCCAGAACGGATGCGCCACGCAAAAGGCCACGTCCAGCCGCCAGCCGTCGATGCCGGCGCTGACATCGCCGTTGCCAAGGGGATCCAGCCAGCGTCGCGTGCACTCAAAGATGTATCGGCGGGGGCCGTCGACTATGCCGTTCTTGTCCTGCTGCCATTCCGGCAGCTCGCGTACGCCGAACCAGCCCTGGTATTTGAACCGCTTGCTTTTTGCCGGCTCATCCCAGGAGGTGATTTTGAACCAGTCTTTATACGGCGATCGTTTTTGCTTCTCCACCACATCGCGAAAGGCCCAAAAGTTGAGGCCGACGTGATTAAAGACGCCGTCAAAAATGATATACATGCGGCGGCGGTGAACCTCTTTGATCAACTCCAGCATCAGACGATCGGCCGCGGTCCAGGTCCAGGCGGCAGAGTCTGACGGATTTTCCCGTGCGATCATGGCGCGGTCGCCGGCCGGATCAGGCCCCAGATTGGGGTCGATATGATGGTAGGTAGCGCCGTCATATTTATGGCTGGACGGTGCGGCAAAAACCGGATTCAGATAGAGCGCGGTGATGCCCAGATCCTGCAGATAATCCAGTTTGTCGATGATGCCCTGAATATCGCCTCCGTAGCGACGCCGCTGCAGATGAAACCAGATATCTTTGCCGGCATGGGCCTGCTCATAAGGCTGCTTTTCGTACCAATCCGAGGTCCATGGATGAACCTGCCAGGGCTCGTTCAAATCATGCGGCCAGGCACCGCTCAGATCCGCCAGGGTCGGGTCGTTGCTGACATCGCCGTTATGGAATCGTTCCGGAAAGATCTGGTACCACACCACGGTACGCGCCCAATCCGGAGTCCAGTGTTCAGTGTTCATAGGATGATGGGCCTGTCTCAATGGATTAACGATTCCCGGAGCGCAAACGGATCTTGATCGGAGCGTTTACCCCGTACCCGTTCACTCAACGCTCGATAGGCCTCTTTTTGCACGCGATGCAGGGCGACGTGCTCGCGGTTGGGCCTGCACCGTTTTTCCTCCCGCATGATCACATACGGTTTGACCAGGTCGGTCAAATCGATTTTTTCGCCAGCCTCTTTGCGATAAACCCACGCAGCATGCAGAGCGGCGCCCAGGGCAGCGCCTTCGCCCTCCACAGGCACGGTCTCCGCCTCAAAGATATCGGCGATCGTCTGGCACCAGGCCGGTGATTGCGCCAGGCCGCCGGTCAATCGGATCTCTTTCGCCTGGATGGGCATTTTGCGAAAGCCGTCGTACAGGTTGAGGATGTGGCCTTCCAG
>CAZISM010000203.1:0-4642 GCA_964541895.1 uncultured Cytophagia bacterium | reverse complement strand
GTGCCGCTGGTGCCCAGGCTGACGGTGACGATGCCCGGCATCACGTTGCCGGTGCCGATGGCGCCGTACATGTTGTCACCGCTGCCGGCGTCGATCCTGCACGCAGGATTAAAACCGAATCGCTGCACCAGATCTTTGCTGATGACGCCGATGGACGCATCCGCAGGCCGCAGAGGCGGTATTTTATTTTTCAAATCCGGTGAGATGGCCTTCATCACCTTGTCCGACCATTGCCCGGTCGCCGGATTCCACAGCGCCATGCCGGAGGTATCGCCCGGCTCCATGACGCGAACGCCGCCGGTCAAATAAAAGTTGATATAATTGTGCACCAGAAAAAAGGTGGCGGTTTTGGCAAAGGCCTCGGCTTCGTGGCGCGCCATGTGAAAGATTTTGGCTGCGGTGTAGCCGGTGCGCTGGCTGTTGCCGACCTCTGTAATCATCGCATCCACGCCCCCGCATGCTTCTGTCAGCAGCCGGCACTCCTCTTCCGTGCTGAAATCGTTCCAGAGTTTGGACCGTTTTCGCGTAAGCTGCCCCTGCTCGTCCAGGGTGACCAGGCCGTGTTGTTGACCGGAAACAGAGATAGAGCAGATGTCGGCCACGGCGAGGCCGGACTGCTGCAGACGCTGCAGGAGAATGTCCAGAGCCCGGATCCACATGGCCGGTTCGGATTCAGAGGCGCCCGGCTCCAGCCCCTGGGCGACGCCGTTACGGGTGCCATATTCCGGCAGATCCTCATCGTAATTCACCGAATCCCTGTAAATCATCTGTTGTTTGGAATCGTCGACCACGACCAGCTTGGTGCTTTGTGTGGAGCTGTCAATACCGGCAAACAATCGGGACATGGATTCTCCTTGCGATCGGTTCAGGGTTTATACAGACACATGGCGCGATGGAACGGCTGTTGAGGCGGCTTGATCGAGCTATCTTGATGATAATATATCGTTTAATCCAATAGCGCAGGCCAAATTCCGCCATTTGGAAAAAGACCGCTGCCTTGACATCAATGAAGCAAAGAGCCGTATCGGCAGGCGCGCCGGCCTGCCGATAGGGCTGTAAAACCTTATTTGCTTACCGCTTTTTTGATTTTGGCTGCTGTTTTGGGGCCATAATAGTTGCAGGGTCCCTTTTTGGCGTCCGGTTCGATGGCGAGCTCTTTTATGGTTTTTTTGACCAGATTTTCGGAAACGCCCCACTCTTTGGCCAACTTGGCCGCTGTCAGCATCTCTTGTTCAGCCATAGTCATCTCCCTCATAGGTTAGGTCGGTCGCCGGCGTGCGCATGAATTGGGCCGGAAGCGGCCTTTGCAGGCATGGCACCGACCAAAATATCAAGATACGCTTTTTTTTATTTTATGCAACCGAATTTCTGCGGGTCAACCCTGAAAGGCGATCAGGGCTGCACTTTTCACTTTGTTTTTCAGACTTTAATATGTATTTTATCCAAAATTTATCAACGGATTTGTCCAGTACGCAGGAGATGTGTTGAATGAAGATTCTGGTGCTAAATTGTGGAAGTTCTTCGATCAAATTTCAGCTTATTGAAATGGATGCGGAAGAAGTGCTGGCTAAAGGTCAGGTGGAGTGCATTGGTACACAAAGTGCAATTCTGAGTTACAAGCCGAAGGATAAGGATAAAGTTTCGCAGACGCGCCCCATTGCCGGTCATGATGAGGCCATCAGTCTGGTTCTGGCATTGCTGATGGATCCGGAGCAGGGCGTCATTAAATCGCAAAAAGAGATCGACGGCATCGGCCACCGGCTCGTGCATGGCGGCGAGGAGTTTATCGAATCTGTGCTCATCGACGAAAACGTCAAGGCCGGGGTGCGCCGTTGCATTCAGTTCGCGCCGCTGCACAATCCGCACAATTTGCGCGGCGTCGAGTCGTGCGAACAGCTGTTGCCGGGCGTGCCGCAAGTGGGCGTATTCGACACCGCGTTTCACCACACCTTGCCGCCCACGGCATTTACCTATGCGTTGCCCATGCGTTTTTATCGTGATTACAAAATCAGGCGCTATGGCTTTCACGGTACCTCGCACGCCTATGTCGCCCGCAAAGCCGCCGAATATCTTGCGACGCCGCTGGAAAAGCTCAAAGTGGTGACCTGCCACCTGGGCAATGGCGCCAGCATCACGGCCATCGATCAGGGCCATTCGGTGGAAACGAGCATGGGATTCACTCCTCTCGAAGGTCTGATCATGGGCACGCGTTGCGGCGATATCGATCCCGCTTTGATTCCCTATATCGCCAACCTGGAAAATCTGAACCTGTCCCAGGTCGACGCGCTCTTGAACAAGAACAGCGGCATGCTCGGACTTACCGAAAAGACCAATGATTTTCGCGAAATCGAACAGCTGGTCGCCGACGGCAACGAGCAGGCCACACTGGCGCTGGAAATTTTCTGCCATCGCCTGCGCAAGTATATCGGCGCCTATTCAGCGATTCTGGGCGGGCTGGACGTACTAATTTTTACCGCCGGAATCGGCGAACGGTCGCCTATGGTTCGTGCCATGACCACGCGTAACATGGAATACCTCGGTGTGGTTGTGGATGAGGCGAAAAACAAAACCAACGCCTTTGATATCGGCATCGGCCGGGTCAAAGTGCTGGTGGTACCGACCAACGAAGAGCTGGCCATCGCCCGCGATACCAAGCTGGTGCTGCAGCAGCACCGTTAAAAACAAAAAGGCCCTTGCGAGGGCCTTTTTACTTATGTGCAGGATCCCACATCCCCGTGCAAGCGATCGCCTGGTATCTGCGGATGAATCCTGCTTGAACTGATGTCTTGCATGCGGCAGGTATGCATGACACTGCAAATCGACTGAGGATGGTGTGGCCTGGCAAGACAGCATACGCGCCTTGCGCGTGCGCAATTACCGCATCTTTTTTTTCGGACAGGGGGTGTCGCTGATCGGCAGCTGGATGCAGCGCATCGCCTTGAACTGGCTGGTCTATCGCTTGACCCGTTCGCCGCTGCTCCTGGGCGTGCTGGAATTCGCCGGTCAGATCCCCGGATTTCTCCTCTCACCGGTCGCCGGGGTGCTGCTCGATCGCTGGGACCGGAAGCGCGTCATTCTGCTGACGCAGATTTTTTCCATGATCCAGGCGCTGGTGCTGGCCTGGCTGGTCCTGACCGATCTGGTCCGCATTGAACATGTCATCATTCTCGCCGTCCTGCTCGGTCTGGTCAATGCCTTTGATATGCCGGGCCGCCATATGCTGGTTTTGGACATGCTGCAGTCCAAAGAGTACCTCAGCAACGCCATCGCGTTGAATTCGTTCCTGTTCAATTCAGCGCGATTCATCGGGCCATCGATTGCAGGTATGTTGATCGTAGCCGCCGGCGAGGGGCTCTGTTTTCTGATCAACGGCCTGAGTTTCCTGGCTGTGATCGTCTCTCTGTTTTATATCAAAGCATATACCACACCCCATCGGACCGTTCCGGCCAGGGTGGTGCAGCAGCTGCAGGAAGGGTGGGCCTATACCTGGCGCCATCGGGCTATCCGGCTTGTCCTGCTGGTGCTCACCCTCATGAGCCTGATCGCGCTCCCCTACATGGTGCTGCTGGCGCCCTATACCGCTGAAGTATTGCAAGGCGGTTCCGATATGCTGGGATTTCTCACCGCCTGTATCGGCATCGGCGCTCTCGCAGGCGCCTATTTTCTGGCCTCCAGAAAAAGTGCCGAAGGGCTGGAGCGCGTTCTTCTCCTGGCCATGATCGCCTGCAGCGGCGGCATTACCGGCCTGGGCGTGATCCCGTATTTCCCCTTGACCTGCGTGCTGATCGCGGTGGCGGGTTTTGGCATGATGGTCCTGTATGCGGCCGGTAACACGCTGCTGCAAACCCTGGTGGATGACGACAAACGGGGCCGGATCATGAGTCTCTATACCATGACGTTTCTGGGCATGAATCCGCTCGGCGCTTTAATCGCCGGCAGCCTGGCAGAGCAGTGGGGTGTGCGCAACGTGCTCCTGGCCGGCGGTCTCGTCTGTCTGCTGGCGTCGCTGGCTTACTATAAGGTGTTGCAGCGGCTGCCACGAGATCTGTTCATCAAACGATGAGGTGGAGGATGGAATCCGTAAAATTCCTGGCAGGAGATAAAGTGTACCTGAGGCCGGTTCAGGAGGAGGACGCCGCTCTGGTCTATTTCGGCAAGAACAACGCGCAGGTGCGGGAGACGCTCTTTTTGTTTGCGCCCATGACCATCGAGCAGGTGCGCCAGGAAATGAACACCTGGAGCACCAGCAAAGAGATCACGCTGTTCACGATCTGCGCCCGGGACAACGACGAGGCCGTGGGGCAAACCGCTTTCGTGCGCATCGATTATGTGAGCCGGGCGGCGGTGTTTTATATTGCAATTTACGATCCGCAGTACTGGGCCAAGGGTTTTGGCGGCGAAGCGACCCGGCTCATGGTGCAGTACGCCTTTGACATCCTTAATCTGAATCGCATCCAGCTGCACGTCTGCTGCGACAACACCCACGGGGTCCAGGCCTATAGCCGGGCCGGCTTTATCATCGAGGGCACCTTGCGCCAGGCCATGTATCATCACAACCGCTATTGCGATTTTTACGTCATGGCTGTTCTTCGTTCTGAATATTATGCTCAGCCGGTTTCCGGATAAGATCCATATAGACCTC
>CAZISM010000202.1:0-7398 GCA_964541895.1 uncultured Cytophagia bacterium | reverse complement strand
GTCTTTTTTCATTGGCTGGGAGGTCTGGCTTCCGGAAGTTTTTATGTGCCCTATCGCGGCGTAAAAAAATGGTCATGGGAGGTGTATTGGCTCGCCGGCGGCGTCTTTAGCTGGATCATGGCGCCATGGATTTTCGCCGCTATCATGACGCCGAATCTCTTGCAGATTCTTTCCGAACAGTCGGCCGGCACGCTGTTCTGGAGCTACTTCTGGGGCGCCATGTGGGGTCTGGGTGGATTGACGTTTGGTTTGACCATGCGCTATCTTGGCATGTCTCTGGGCATGGCGGTGGCGCTCGGCTATTGCGCCGTGTTCGGTACTCTGATGCCGCCGATATTTGACGGCACCATCGGTGCCAAGCTGCAAACCATTCCCGGTCAGGTCATTTTGATCGGCATCATTCTCTGTCTGCAGGGCATCGTCATTGCCGGATTGGCCGGTGTCTCCAAAGAGCGAGAAATGACCGAGGAGCAGAAAAAAGAATCGGTGAAAGAATTCAATTTCTGGAAGGGTATTCTGGTCGCCACTTTTTCCGGCATCATGAGTTCCTGTTTTGCCTACGGCCTGGCCGCCGGCGAACCGATTGCGGTATCGGCTCTTAAATACGGCGCCAATCCCATTCATGTCGGCCTGCCGAAATTGATCGTCGTATTGGCCGGAGGCTTTACCACCAATTTCATCTGGTGCATGTACCTGCTGCTGAAAAATAAAACGCTGCACCAGTATGTCAGCAAGACCGATGGCCCGGAGATCAGCCGGGACAAGGAAACGATTATTGAAACAGCCTTGGAGGCTCCGTCGGAAGAGGTAGTGGAACATATCCCCACCCCGAAAAAATCATCTGTACGCGTGCCTTTGCTGGCCAACTATCTGTTCAGTGCCCTGGCGGGTGTCACATGGTATTTTCAGTTCTTTTTTTATACCATGGGCGAAACCCAGATGGGCAATTATAAATTTTCAAGCTGGACGCTGCATATGGCCAGCATCATCATCTTTAGCTCCATGTGGGGCCTCTTTTTGAAAGAATGGAAAAACACCAGCGGGCTGACCAAGTTTTTGCTCGGCCTGGCTTTGACGACGTTGATCGGTTCCACCATCGTGGTCGGCTATGCCAATTATTTGGGCACAGCTCCGGCCGGCCATTAATCCCGGGTAAGGATCAAAGATGTCGAACACGTTTTGCCGGCCTTTAAAAATCGGCCTCTATGGCATTGGCCTGGATACCTATTGGGGACAATTTGACGGATTGTATGATCGTCTGCAGGGCTATCAGGAGCGTATAGCCGAACGACTGCTGGCGACCCATCCGCAGATCAAAGTGATTAATACGGGGATTGTCGATTCGCCGGACAAGGCGCGGCGCATCGGCGATGACCTGGCGCGCGAACAGGTGGATCTGATATTGCTCTACATTTCCACCTATGCTTTGAGCTCTACGGTCCTGCCCGTCGTGCAGCGCGCCAGGGTGCCGGTGATTGTGCTGAGCCTGCAGCCGGAGCCGGCCATCGACTACCAGCGCTTTAATGCCATCGGCGATCGCGGCAAAATGACGGGTGAATGGCTGGCGTTTTGCCAGGCCTGTTCCGCCCCGGAAATTGCCGGCGTGTTTAACCGCAGCGGTATCGACTATCACCTGGTGGCAGGAACGCTGACCGATGCCAAAGCCTGGCAAGAGATCGATGACTGGGTAAGAGCAGGGCAGGTGGTGGCGGCGCTGCGCGACAGCCGCATCGGTGTTCTCGGCCATTACTATGGCGGCATGCTGGATGTCTACAGCGACAAGACACAGCTGGCGGCCGCGTTCGGCCTTCATTTCGAAATCGTAGAGATGGGCGAACTGAAGCAAGCCAGACAACACCTTTCCCGCCCGCAGGTTCAGGCCAAGCTGGCCCAGTTTGAAAGCGATTTCGCCGTCGATCCGACGTGCAGCCCCGAAGAGCTGGAACGGGCCGCCCGGACCTCACTGGCGTTGGATGCGGTGGTGGCGAACAAACAGCTCGGCGGCATGGCCTACTATTACGAAGGCATCGGCGATGCAGAGGCCCTGGACATCGTCACGTCGCTGATCCCGGGCAACACGCTCCTCACCATGCACGGCGTACCGGTGGCGGGTGAATATGAAATAAAAAATATTCTGGCCATGAAGATCATGGATCTGCTGGGCGTGGGTGGCAGCTTTTCCGAGTTCTACGCTCTCGACGTGCAGGATGATATTGTGCTGCTGGGTCATGACGGACCCGGCCATGCGGCCATTGCCCAGGGCAAAGTCAGGCTGGTGCCGCTGCCGGTCTATCATGGCAAACCGGGCAAAGGCCTCTCCATACAGATGAGCGTCCAGCACGGACCGGTAACGCTGTTGTCGGTTGTGCAAAAGGAGGGGGGGCAGGTCGAATTGCTGATCGCTGAAGGTGAATCGGTCCCTGGTCCTGTGCTGGAGATCGGCAACACCAACAGCCGCTACCGGTTCACGCTTTCAGCCGGCGAATTTCTTACCCGCTGGTCCGAGCGCGGACCGGCGCATCACTTGGCTATCGGTGTAGGCCACGTCGCAGCTGTCCTGAAAAAAGTGGCGGCCTTGTGCAGGATTACTTCCCATCAGGTTTGTTGAGTCCGGCCGACATCCGGGCCGATTCAAAAAGGGCCATGTTATGGACGACTGGAAGAGTGCTTTAAAGAAAGCGGAATTCCCTCGCTCGAACAGGTACGATGCAGATTGGATCATGGATGGCGCCATGGGCCCGCATCCCCTCTGGCTGGTCGAGTGGCTTTGCGAAAAAATAGAACTGACACCCCGGATGCGGGTGTTGGATCTGGGATGCGGCAAAGCGTTGACCAGTCACTTTCTCGCCGCCGAGTATGGCGTTCAGGTGTGTGCCGTCGATCTGTGGACCGATGTACACGACAACTGGCGACGGCTGCAGCAGGCCGGCGTCGCCGACCGGGTTACCCCTCTGCATCTGGAAGCGCATGCGCTGCCCTTTGCCGAACGCTTTTTCGATGCCATCATCAGCATCGACGCATACCAATATTTTGGCACTGACGAACTCTACCTCCATTATCTGAGCCGTTTTCTCCGGCCGGGAGGATTCCTCGGCATGGTCGTTCCCGGCCTGGTCAAACCCTTTCCGGACGGGCAGGTGCCGGAACACTTGGCCACGCCGCAACGCAGCGGCAAAGTGTTCTGGGAAGAGGAGTGCCTGGTCTTTCATACGGCGTCCTGGTGGCAGGAGTTGTGGCAGCGGTGTCAGCGCCTCCAGGTGATGTCAGCCGATCACCTGCCTGACGGTTGGCAGCACTGGCGTGATTTCGAACTGGCGCTGGAGGCGGCCGGCAAGAATCTTTTTCCTTCCGACGCAGAGGCGCTGGATACAGACGCTGGTCGCTTTATCACCTTTGTCCGAATGGTGGCGCAGCGCAACAGTACAGACGGATATAATTTGTATGATCCTGATCTGGTCAGCCAGGTTGAAAAATCTTGACACCATGATTGACATTTCCCACCCGTAACCATCAAGTCCCGATGGTCCTCTGTCCTTGACTCTGAGGATGTAACCCATGATAGCACTTCGTCTTTTTATCTCGAGTTGCCTGATTTTTCTTTTCAACATCACGGCCCTGGCGCAAGAGAGGGAGATCGTGCCATTCACCGCCGGCGAGGATCTGGAAGAGGTTTTCAGGAATCCGCCGGATTATGCCCGGCCCCGCGCGTTCTGGTGGTGGCTGGAAGGCAACATCAGCAAGACGGGCGTCCTGCACGATCTGAAGGAAATGAAAAAAGCAGGCCTCCGTGGTGCCATGATATTCGATGCCGGCTCTTCGGCCTATGTATCCGTAGAGCGGACCGCCGCCGGCCCGCCGTTTATGAGCGCCGAATGGCAGGCTCTCTTTCATGAGGCGTGCCGCGTCGCCGACACTCTGGGCCTGGAGTTGAGCCTCAACCTGGGCAGCGGCTGGAATGATGGCGGTCCCTGGATTACTCCGGAATATGCGTCCAAAACATTGGTCTGGAGTGAAACGGATATTACCGGGCCCTGCCGGTATGAACAAGCGCTGCCGTTGCCGGACCAGGTCTGGCGCGACGGCCAGAACAACTCGCCGTTTTTTGTGCCCGTAGCGGTGCTCGCCATTCGAACCGATGGGGTTCACGCCATTTCGCCGTTGCGCGCCTTTGATTTGAAATCGGTGCGATCCATTCGCATCCCGTTTACACCGAACGGGCTTGGCTGTAACTGGGCCTATCTGCTCAAAGAAGACACCGCCTCCGTCGCTGATCGTCACGCCTCGTTACAAGACATTATCAACCTCACAGACTCTGTCGACCCGAATGGCCGGCTGCGATGGCAAGTCCCGCCTGGACGCTACACCGTGCTCAGGTTTGGCTACACCGCGACCGGCATGACCGTCTCCACCCACAGTCCCGGCGGCGGCGGCCTGGCCATCGATTATCTTTCCAGGGCTGCCCTGGACTTTCACTTTGAGCACATCGTGCCCGTTCTGCTCAAAGATCTGGATCCATCCATTAAAAGCCTGCGTTATCTGCACGACGACAGCTGGGAACTGGGGGCCACCAACTGGACACCCGATTTTGCCGCCGAGTTCCGTAAACGGACCGGGTATGATATGGTGCCGTACCTTCCGATTCTGGCAGGAAAAATTCTCGAAAGCAGAGAGATCTCTGACCGGTTTCTGTATGATTTTCGTCGCGTGATCGCCGACCTCATCTGCGATAATCATTACGAGCACTTTCGCTCGTTGGCCCGTCGTCATGGCCTGGGCCTGCACCCCGAATCCGGCGGACCGCACCCGGCGCCGATCGATGCGTTGAAAAACCTGGGGCGAAACGACATCCCCATGGGCGAGTTCTGGGCGCGGGCGCAAACCCATCGCGTGGAACCGTTCCGGCGCTTGTATATCAAACAGGCAGCCTCTGCCGCACATATTTACGGCAAGCGCTTTGTGCAGGCCGAGGGTCCCACGACCATCGGCCCACACTGGGAGAAGGATCCCTGGGATCTCAAACCCACCATGGACCGGGTGTTTTGTGAAGGCTTGAACCGGCTCGTCATCCATACCTTCACCCATTCACCAGCGAGCGCCGGCCTGCCGGGGAATGAATATTTCGCCGGCACACATCTGAATCCCAATATAACCTGGTGGCGGCAGGCGCCTGCGTTTTTTGACTGGGTCTCACGGGCACAGGCACTGCTCGCGCAGGGCCGATTCGTTGCAGATGTCTGTTACTATTATGGCGATAATACCCCCAATCAGGTTCCTCTCAAGCATATCAGGCCGGAGCTGGGAGAGGGCTATGACTATGATGTGGTGAACAGCGAGGTTATCCTGACGCGAATGCGGGTGGAGGATGGCCGGCTGGTTCTTCCGGACGGCATGTGCTATCAGGTGCTGGTATTGCCGGATTGCAAGGCCATTCCACCGGCGGTGCTGAAAAAAATCCGGCAACTGGTCCATGACGGCGCCTGGGTGATCGGACCTAGGCCGGTAACGTCTACTGGATTGGCAGATTACCCCGCCTCTGAACAGAGCGTGGTCGAGATCGCTGCCGAGATGTGGGGGCGCATCGATGGCCGCCAGGTATACCGGCATCGCTTCGGCCGCGGTTTTGTCTGGTGGGGCAAGAGCGTGCGCCAGGTACTGGCGGAGAAAAAAGTTCAACCGGATTTCAGCTACGAAGCCACCAATGAAAACGGCTACATCGACTATATCCATCGTCGCACCGACTCGGGCGATATCTATTTTCTCGCCAACCGCATGGAACAGCAGGAACAGCTGGTGTGTTCGTTCCGGGAACAGGATAAACAGCCTGAATTGTGGCGTCCTGAGGACGGCGCCACCATACCCCTGACCGTATATGCAAAAGAGAACGGCCGGATCAAAGTGCCTTTGCATCTGGATCCCTATGGCTCGCTGTTCATCCTGTTCAGAAATCCTGCGCCGCGCTCCCCCGTGGAACTGGTGGTAAAGGATCAAACCATACTGTTTCCCCAGGTGCCCACGGTTGGCTCCAGCGACGGATTTTTCGAGGAACTGGCCGACGGCAGTTATTGCCTGAAAG
The DNA here is from genome assembly GCA_964541895.1 of uncultured Cytophagia bacterium. Lineage (GTDB taxonomy): Bacteria > Zhuqueibacterota > Zhuqueibacteria > Residuimicrobiales > Residuimicrobiaceae > CAZISM01. Next base: position 1,325 of record CAZISM010000202.1, on the reverse strand, counting down.
AGGAAGGTCGCTACCGATTCATCACCGCCTCCGGTCGGGAACGGCTGTTCGAGGCCGGCCCGGCGGAAACGATGGCGTTGTCCGAAGACTGGAGCGTTCATTTTGATCCCAGGTGGGGTGGCCCGGATTCAGTTGCTTTTGCCGGCCTGATTTCCTGGCCGGACCATGCGGAGGCCGGCATCAAATACTATTCCGGCACAGCGGCATATAAAAAAACGGTGCGCCTGGAAGCAGCACAGATTTCCGGAAAGCGAGCGATTCTGGAATTGGGCCAATTGTACAATCTGGCTGAGGTGTGGGTCAATAGCCGGTTCGTCAGCGTCGCCTGGAAAAAGCCGTTTCAGGCCGATATAACCGATGCGATCAGAGCGGGAGAAAACAGCATCCTGGTCAACGTGGTCAACCTCTGGCCGAACCGGATCATCGGCGATCTGCAGACGCCCGCGGGCCATCGCTATACCAAAACCAATGTGATCAAATTCAACGCGCATTCACCGCTGCTGCCTTCCGGTCTGCTGGGGCCGGTGCGCCTTCGTTTCTTTCCGGTGATGCGCCCGGCTCAAATCGAAAACGAACACAATCCGCACTAGAATCCTGCCCGGGCGGATGCAGCGGTTTCAACTGGAGGAAAAAATCATGATGGGTCGCAACGTCTTGTTCGCTCTGGCTGTGCTGTTATCAGGGTCTGCGGTGGGAGTAACGCAGACTGCGACGCGCCAGCCCAAAATCGCCGCCGAGGTGACTGTACAGGAACAGGCAGGGCTCTGGCGAATCACCGGACAGAATGTAAACGTAACCATTGATACGGCACGGCTGCAGGTTACCTTTCAGAATCACAGTGTTCGCTGGCAACTGGCGCCATCAGACCAGAACGATCTGGTTTTTCAGATCGGCGAACAGCGGCTGCCGGCCAGCCTGGCGGCTGCACGGACCAAAGTGATCACACCCTACAGCACCGGCTTTTCCAGCGGAGTTAAAATTGAATTGAGCCGTTTTGCCACGGCGCAGCCCGCTGATGTGACGGTGCAGCTCTTCATCACGTTGGAAACATCGCGAAATGATGTAGTATTTCAGATCGTGCCGGTGGAGAAAAAGACGATTGTTTACGCCTGCCAGTGGCCAAAGCCGTTTGTGACCGAGTCGTTCGATCACACCGTGGTGCCGTTCATGCAGGGCATGCTGCTGCCGCGCAACTGGCCGCAAAAGGTGTGGCTCTATGAGACGCAAGCCTATGCGCGCGGGTTATATATGCCTTGGTGGGGACACCAGCAGAAAGGCGCCGCCGTGCTGGTGCTGCTGGAAACGCCCGACGATGGCGGTTGTAT
>CAZISM010000201.1:0-7415 GCA_964541895.1 uncultured Cytophagia bacterium | reverse complement strand
TTAGTATCATGGCTTGTACCGGGAAATGATTTGACATTAGCAAAAATATTTTCTAACATGATTGCACCATTATACAAAACTCTGGGACAGGATCATACACCTTTTTGGATTGCCATGAAATTTTTTCGCTTGTTCGCCAGCGGGCCGGACCAACCCCTTCTATCGGACCCCAAAGAAATCGATCGTTTATTTCGATTCCATCGCATCCGCATCATGGCCGCCATCACGCTCGGCTATGGCTTTGCCTACACCTGCCGGTTGGCGCTCTCGGTAGTGAAAAAACCGCTGATTGACGGCGGTGTTTTTTCGGCCGATGAACTGGGCATGATCGGCTCCGCCTTTTTTTATACCTATGCGTTCGGTCGGTTGACCAACGGCTTTCTCGCCGATCACGCCAATATCAAACGGTTCTATCCGGCCGGGCTGCTGGTTTCCGCACTTGTTAATCTGATGATGGGTTGGACCTCCCTGTTCTGGTTCTGGGTCGTCCTGTGGGGGCTTAACGGCTGGTTTCAGGGATTTGGCTCACCGGCCAGCGTGGTCGCTATGTCGCACTGGTTCAGCAATCGCGAGCGCGGCCGCTACTACGGCCTCTGGAGCACAGCGCATTCTTTGGGTGAAGGCTTGACCTTTATGGGCACGGCCACTCTGGTGAGCGCCATTTCCTGGCAGGCCGGGTTCATCGGCCCCGGACTCTTTTGTATGCTCACCGTTGCAGGATTGTATTATTACCTGCAGGACCGGCCGCGCGCGCTCGGCTTGCCCACGGTTGCCGATTGGCAGAATGACCATGCCGCATCCTCTGAATCGTCCATCACCCAAGGAACCAGCACCACTCAATTGCAATGGCAGATCCTGCGGCGTCCGGCCATGTGGATTCTTGGTCTGTCCTGCGCAGCCATGTCTGCCACGCGCTACGCCATCAACAGCTGGGGCATATTATACCTGCAGGAAATTAAAGGCTACTCGTTGGTGGAAGCAGGCAGCATATTAGGATTGAACACCATCGCCGGCATTGCCGGATGCGCGGCATATGGTTTCATATCCGATCGCTTTTTTGCCGCCAGGCGGCCACCGGTCACACTGATCTACGGCCTCGTAGAGATACTGGCCATGATCCTGATCTTTTTCATGCCCGGCCATCATCCCACGCTGTTGACGATTTCATTTGTGCTTTACGGCTTCAGCCTCAGCGGCATCCTGGCAGCACTGGGCGGGCTTTTTGCCATCGATATCGCATCAAAAAAGGCCTCCGGGGCGGCTATGGGTTTCATCGGCGTTTTCAGCTATCTTGGTGCGGCGATGCAGGAACGGCTTAGCGGCTACCTCATCCAGAAAGGGATGACGGTCATCGACGGAGTGCGACATTACGATTTTCAGGGGCCGATCCTGTTCTGGTTGAGTACGTCCATCATCTCCATGGTGTTGGCCGCAAGCCTGTGGCGGGTCAAGGCGTCGGATTAATTGAACCCGAGGTATATCACGGCGCATGAATCTGACGCTGCTCGCCCGGGGATTTTTTCCCCGGGCGGAATCATCGATCGGGCATTCGCCCGAGATACAACAAGCTGTTGTTTATTTATCAGTGAATCCGTGAATTAAAGCACGAGTTGCATATGAAAAAACATCTGCCTGTCGTCATCGCTCTCCTTATTGCTGGATGTGCGCAAGAATCGAAAACACCCTATGATTATGTCAATCCCTTCTTCTGCACCTCCGGAGACCATGGTCAATTGTTTCCCGGCGCAGTGGTGCCGTTTGGCATGGTCAAGCTGAGCCCGGACACCTATCCCAGCGGGCTGGACCATAAAGCTCACACAGGTTACAACTATCTGGATGAGCGCATCATGGGATTCAGCCATATTCGCCTGGGCGGCGAAGGCTGCGAAGGCTCAGGCGGCAATATTCTCGTATTGCCCATGTACGGAAAAGCGTCACTGCAGCCGGCTGAATACGCCTCGCGCTACGACAAACAGAGCGAAACCGCGCAGCCCGGCTATTATAAAACAACTCTGCTGCCCTCCCGCATAGACTGCGAAATGACGGTCACCGAACACGCCGGCTTTCATCGCTATCATTTTTCGCAAAACGACAGCACCATGATGCTGATTGACCTGGGACGCGGCTTTACCCGGATCCATACCGCGGTTTTGTCCGTGCACGGAGACGATGAGATAGAGGGCATGGTAACCGCAGGTCATTTGTGTCACAGTCTGGAAACATATACTATCTATTTCAGCGGAAAATTCAATGCGCCGATGGCGCGCGTTGAATGGCTTGGCGATGCGGCGGCAGGAGCCGGTACGCAGCAGATAGCAGGGACCAACATCGGCGCCGGTCTCTATTTTTCTTTAGCCGACAACGCCACCCTCCTTTTCAAAATAGGCCTCTCCGCCGTCGGCATCGAGCAGGCGCGGCAAAATCGCGACGAGGAGATCCCGAACTGGGATTTCGATCGCGTCCGCCTTAACGCAAAAAAGAGCTGGCAAGCGTATCTCGGGAAAATCAAAGTCGAAGGCAACGAAGAGTACAAGCAGCTCTTTTATTCTTCGCTGTATCGCTCCTGTGTCATGCCGGTGAATGCGGTTAATGCGGATCGAAGCTATCGTGGAACAGACCGGGCGGTTCATACCGCTGAGGGATACACCTATTATGATTCCTATTCCCTTTGGGATACGTTTCGCACCAAATATCCTTTATTATCACTGACAGCTCCGGCCACCTTGCAGGATATTGTACGCTCGTTCGTCGCTATTTACGAACTAGGCGGAACCCATTGGCCGCTGCCTACGGTGAGACGCGAGCACATGGTCGGCATCATCGCTGATGCCTACAGCAAAGGCATTCGCGATTTTGACGTCGAGCAAGCCTATGCCGGCATGAGGCGCGACGCCTATGAGATGCGTGCCGAATTCGGCAACGCCGCTGCCGGCGTCAAATCGCTCATGAGCGATTCGGCGCTAAAAGTTATTTACGAGCAATATGCGCAACTTGGCTACATGCCCAAACGGCCGGATCGCACGCAGGAAAACAGCTATGACAACTGGTGTGTAGCCCAGATGGCGCAAGCGCTGAACAAGCCGGAAGACGCGGCGCTGTTTTCAGGTCGAGCCGACAACTATCGAAATGTATACAATCCTGCCAACGGCTTTTTCAGTGCGCGGGATGAAAAAGGCCAATGGCTCCCCTTTCCAGATCCAAAGGTCATCGATGAGACCTATGTCTATGAAGCGACCATGTGGCAATGGCGCTGGTTCGTGCTCCACGATATCCCTGGCCTGGTACAGCTTTTAGGCGGCAAGGAAAAAGCGCTGCGCGAACTGCAGACCTTTTTTCAGGAAAATCTGTACAATCATAACAATGAACAGGATCTGCACGCGCCGTTTCTGTTCAACCACGTCGGTGCACCCTGGTTGACGCAGGAGTATGTGCACAACATACTGACCCAACCCATGACCCAGCTGTATGCCAGCCACGGCTTTTATAAAACCCCATACCAGGGACGGATTTACCGAGCAGTGCCGGAATGCTATTTGCCCGAAATGGACGACGATTGCGGCACCATGTCCTCCTGGTATGTGATGGCGGCTATGGGCCTCTACCAGATCTGTCCCGGATTTCCGCGCTATGAACTCTGCAGCCCGATCTTTGCCACAACCACGATTGATTTGGACAGCAAATTTTATCCTGGCAAGTCCTTCACCATCAAGGCTCAAGGTCTATCTGAGCAAAATCATTATATCCAATCTGCGTTGCTGAACGGCAAACCGTATAACAAATGTTATTTAATGCATCAGGATTTGGTCAAGGGTGGAACGTTGATTTATACCATGGGCCCAGCACCGAATAAAAACTGGGGAGTGGAATAGAATGAATTCGATCCCGTAAACAATCTCCATATCGAGGATGGAAAGGGGCAGAAGCTACCATCTAAAAATGCTACTTCATACGGTCAAGCCTTTTCCGAGCCAGTCGTATCGGAATAAACCTTCAGCGAGAATTTTCAGTTTATATGCGTATCGTAAAATTTCTATATGGCCTTATCGTGCTGGTACTATGTTTCCACTGCAAAAGAGACCAATCGCCTTTGCAGCCGGAAATAAAGCAGACCAATATCCCATTCCGCATGCCACAGCATGATATTTTCTGGCCCAGTTTAGCCAACATAGCACGATCATTGCATCTAGCGCTTTAGCATGACAAGAGCCTTTTGTTCCTCCTCATCCCGTTTAGCCAAAACCGTGTCATCCTGAAGCCGCCGCTTTTGGCGGCTGAAGGATCTGTGCGCGTCCGTATATCGAACATGCAGAAAAATCCCAACGGCCAACCGAAGCCGCCGCTTTTGGCGGCTGAAGGATCTGTGCGCGTCCGTATATCGAACATGCAGAAAAATCCCAACGGCCAACCGGCGATCTCGCGCGGCGCTAACCACGGAGCAGTTCAGATACTAAACGGAGCGGCGATTCAGAACCCGCGCATTCGCGGGGTGAACTTGGTAGCCATAGATCACTAGAAGGATAGCCTTATTACCTTATAGGAATAATAAGGTAATAAGGTTGTGACTGTTTTGTCGCAGGGCTACTAAGGTTTTAAAATGGGAATAGACTTTAAAACTCGCGTTTTTTGCCGCACAGTCGAACAGCAAACAAAAGCATTCATTGCTCGCGCGCCTGCTGCGGGAGCAGATTGCAGCGGCCATCAGCTAACAAATGCTGCCTGCAGAAAATAATCCGAATTGCAGCTCAAACATTGCACTACACGCCTTAGCATGACTTATGGCCATTTTGTTCCTCATCAGCTTCCCGTTTAGCCTAAACCGTGTCCACTTGATATTGACGCCTTTGGCCACTGAAGGATGTATGTGTGCGCGTCCGTATCTTGAGCATCCAGTACGACTGTGCCATTCTGGCTCTGCATATGTTTGACGGTCGACGCGGGGTCACCGTGCGACTCATAGATTTGGAGTGCAGCAACCGTGTTGCTGCTGGACGGCATGGTTTTTATGCCGTCCAGCTTTTCACAATTCACAACACGATGCGCCAACAGGGTTGGCGCACTCCAAAGACGGGGTCAGCAGAGGCATGACGTTCCGGCCTGCTTAAAGCAGCTTGAAGGCTGGACTCTAACAAAGAGAGACATTTCGTGGATTTTACGAATTTCGTGGTGAAGGCCTTTTTTCGTAGATGATTATGCAACGAAAGGACGCCAATGCAAATTCGCGTGCATTCGCGGTTTCTTTGGTATTTTTTCCCAAAAGCAGTGTCGAATACGCTAAAACCACAACGGCCCGGATTAAAAATCGATCCGGGCCGCAGCAGTGTATCTATTTTTTCGCCGGCTTGTATTTCATCACATACACCAAGCCCAATGTCAGCAACAACACCCCCCACCAGAGATCGGCATGCAATCCGTAGAGCTTGACCTGCTCCGGCACAGGCACAGGCACAAATAAATGATAAATGCCGGTGGCGAAAATAAGCAATCCATATACGGCCAGAATCACGCCGATGAAAAACCAGATCGGTATTTGCATTTCATGTTCCATATGCACCTCACCAGAAAATAATGTTGATCGCCAGCAACGCCATGGCCACCACGCTGGCCCAGACGACCGGTTTCTGATACCACGGACACGGTCCTTCATCCGGCAGCGGCGTCAGCCCCAGCACCAGGTTCTTTAATTCCGACTCTGGCTTGGGACGAGTGAACATGCTGACCAGGAATGTGACCAACAGACACACGACCAGTGACCACCAGCCGCTGTACATGTTGATGGCCATGGGCTTGGCTTTTTCAGAGCGGGCGATGACGCGGGCATGATCGGGATTAAACGCCGCCGGCGCAAAAGTGTGTGAAACGGTCTCGGACTCGACCTGTACACCCGGCTTGAGCACCACCGGCACACCCTCGACGCCAAACTTGCTGATTTCTTTGCTGTCCGCCAGTTGAACCTGCGGAGCCAGGATCTGCACCGACACGGCGCCGCTTTTTTCAGCCAGCGTCACCGGCAAAGCCAGCTCTTCGTTCTGCACGGTAAATCGACTGCTCTGCGCCGGCACATTAACCAATCGCACCGTTCCGGATTCGACGACAATACCTCGGATATGTTCCGTTTTATCCACGATGGTCCGGTCCAGCGAAACAACCGCATCTTCACTCAGCGTGGCCTTGGGCTGGGGACGATAGCCGTCGGGAAAGGTGTGCACATAGGCCCACATGCTGATGGAAACGAGAATCGCAATGAGAAATCCCCAAAATCCGCCTGCCGGCGTAGCCCGCTTCCACAGCATGCCAAGGATGACCGTTCCGAATAACGGCACGATGAAGAAAAAGACCAGGACCTGCAGATATTCGAGAATGTTGGAAAAAAAGAACAGCGCATAGGCGGTGGCAATGGAAATCAATATGCCGATGATAGAGCTCCAGCGGCCCATGTTTAAATAGTGCTTGTCGCTGGCGCGCTTGTTGATAAGCGGCTTGTAGACGTCATAAGTCCACACCGTGGCAAAGGCGCTGATGTTGCCGGCCATGCCGGACATGAAACCGGCGATCATGGCCGTTACGCCCAGGCCCAACAGCCCTGGCCCGAGATATTGTCCCATCAACAGCGGCATAACATCGTTGAAGGTGTGGTGGGTGATGCCGGCGCGCGGATCGCTTTCCGGCACCAGCACCAGCGGCGAGCCGTCGCCATTGGTCAAAACCGCCAGGCCCAGCAGCCCGGGTATGGTGACAATCAGCGGCACCAGCATCTTTAACACGGCGCCGATGATGGTGCCGTTTTGCGCGGACCGCAAATCCTTGGCCACAATCACGCGCTGCACTTGCAGAAAATCCGTGCACCAGTAGCCAAAGCTCACGGCCAATCCCAACCCAAACACCATGCCGAACCAGTCGATGCCCATGGGATTGGTGTCGAAGGAGCCCAGGTTGCGCCACAAACTGGTAAAGTCGGCGTTTTGCACGGTCGGATGAATAATGGCGGCGTTTTTCTGCACCGCAGCCATCATTTTATTCCAGCCGCCGGCGTGAATGATGCCCAGCACCGGTATCAGCAACGACCCCAACCAGATGAGAAAAAACTGCAGCACTTCATTAAAAACGGCAGACAGCAAGCCGCCCAGCGTTACATAAATAGCTACGGTTACCGAAGAGATCCAGATGCTGACGTTCATATCCCAACCCAGCAACAGGTTGAGAATTTTCGCCATGGCGAACATGCTGGCTCCGCTCACCATGACGGTGAGAAAAGAAAAGGAGATGCCGGCCACGGAGCGTGCGCCTTCGCCAAAGCGCAATTTCAGATAGCCCGGCACCGAATGGGTTCGCGAGATATAATAGAACGGCATCATGACGATGGCCAGGAACAGGATGGCGGGTATGGCGCCGATCAGATAGGCGTGCGCACCGAGCAT
>CAZISM010000200.1:4349-7491 GCA_964541895.1 uncultured Cytophagia bacterium | reverse complement strand
GGCAAGGTTTCGGCCGAGTATTGCATGCCCTATGAAAACAATCTGACCGTCTATCTCTGCCGCAACTTGCGAATGCCGCTACGGGAGGTGTGGCCGAGGGTAAAGAGTTATATTTAGCCTGACCTTGATGGCTCGAACCGGATGACAGCGGCCTCAACAGACTGTCGTAACGTCCGGGAGCAATGCTGTTGCCGCATGTATTGCGGCAGCTCGTGGTGTCCCGTATGGCTTGTTGAAATCAGTTGCCGGAACACCCGGGGTCACAAGAACGCGACCCCCGGGGGTCCTTTCTCAAGAGACCATGGTTGGTGCCGTGCGTTTTGCGCCGGCTCATGGAGTCCCGCATGGCTTGTGGAAATCAATTGTTGGACCACCCGGGGTCGCAAAGGCGTGACACCCGGGATTCCCTGACACTAATGAACATTGGAATTATTTGGAGCCTGGTCCATGAGTAATTCTATCACCGTTTCCCGACGTCATTTCCTGAAGCAATCCATACTTGCGGGCAGTGCCTTGATGTCAGCTCCTTCGCTGCTTTCCGCTGCCTCCAAACGCAAGCGCCCCAACATTCTCCTCATCATGGCCGATGATATGGGCTTTTCCGATATCGGCTGTTATGGCGGCGAGATCCACACGCCCAACATCAACAGCCTGGCGGATCGAGGTCTGCGCCTGAACCAATTTTACAACAACGGCATCTGCGTACCGACGAGAGCGTCGCTGCTGACCGGCTTGTATTCGCAGCAGGTGGGTGTGTTCGGCAACTCGCCCATGGTGTACCAAAATTGTGTTACCCTGGCCGAACTGCTGAAAGGCGCCGGCTATCGCACTCTTATGGTGGGCAAATGGCATGCCCGGGAAATTCCGGTCCAGCGCGGATTCGATCGGCACTTTGGTTTGTGCGACGGCTGCTGCAACTATTTCAATCCCGGGCCGCGGCGTCCCGGCGAGGCGGAACCGGGCCGCAAACGGGGCGGCTATCCCCGGCGATGGGCTGTTGAAGATCAGGAATTTCTCCCCTATGCGCCGGCGGACAAGGATTTTTATACCACCGATGCCTTTACCGATTATGCCGTCCGCTACCTGGACGAATACAAAAACGAAGACAACCCTTTCTTTCTCTATGTCGCCTTTACGGCACCGCATTATCCCTTGCACGCCTGGCCCAAAGATATTGCCCGTTATCGCGGCAAGTATAGGATGGGGTGGGACGAGCTCCGGAAACAGCGGTTCGAACGCATTCAACGGATGCGACTGTTCGATGACAGTCTGCAGCTGTCACCGAAAGACGAAGGCATTCCGGACTGGCACACGGTGGCTGATCAGGACGGCTGGGATCTGAAAATGGCGGTGTATGCGGCTATGATCGACCGCATGGACTGGAATATCGGCCGCATTCTGAAAAAGATAAAAGCGATGGGCGAGGAGGACAACACGCTGGTTATTTTCCTTTCCGACAACGGCGGCTGCAGCGAGGATGTGAATCATACCCCCGGCATGGCAGCCGGGCCGGTGGAGTCTTATTGTTCCGTGGATCGATTCTGGGCCAATGCCAGCAATACGCCGTTCCGGAAATATAAGAATACCGATCACGAAGGCGGCATCTGTACCCCCTTTATCGTCTCCTGGCCGGGCGTGATCCGGCAAAAGGGGCAGATCAGCAACACCGTCGGCCATTTGATTGACATTATGCCGACGTTGGCCGAGGTCAGCGGTGCCACCTATCCGGCGGACTTTAATGGTCATGCCGTCTTGCCCATGGAGGGTCAAAGCCTGTTGTCCGCTTTTACCGGCAAGGCGCCTCAAAACGAGCGCACGCTCTGCTGGCGCACCAATCGCAAGGCACATCGTGCCATTCGCAAGGGCAACTGGAAATTGGTTGCTCCGGATGCAACCGCGCCGTGGCAGCTCTATGATCTGGAAAAGGATCGTGTCGAGATGAATGATCTTTCCGCCAGCCATCCGGACCTTGTGCGCGAACTGGCGGAACGGTACACGGCCTGGGAAAACAAGGTGGGATTAGGGACCGAATAAAGCCATCATTTTTTAAAATTGAGATAAATTGCTATTTTGATCAACGTGATGAACAACGTACAGCAAATTCACGCTGCGGTTGAGGCGCTCAAATGGCGTCATGAACGCGACATCAGAGTCGCCACCGATGCGGGATTTCATCAGGCCGGTATATCAACAAACTATTGAAAAGAATCGTGTAATTTTTCCTTGAAAATTATGAGAATATGTGATATATTTAAATGTATAGACATTTAAATATTTATATAGCTTTGCAGTTGGAACACGCTATGGAGTAAATTACGAAATCATAATAACTTTTGAGGTGTGTAATGCTACCGAGGTTGCGCTTATTTATAGATAACGAATGGGTGGAAACCAGCTCTGAGCGATTCGCGACAAATTTTAATCCAAGCTGTGGTGAAGCCATAGCCGAAACCCCTCTTTGTACACGAGCGGAAGTGCTGGCGGCTGTTCAAGCAGCACATAGGGCCTTTCCTGCCTGGCGGGAGACGCCGGCGCAACAGCGGGTACAGGTTCTGTTCCAGTTTAAACAGCTGCTGGATACTAACCTTCACGAGCTGGCCTCGCTGTTGTCGACTGAAATGGGCAAGACCCATGAAGAGGCGGTGGGATCGATCAAGCGAGGCATTGAAATAGTCGAATTTGCCTGCGGCATCCCCACATTGCTGATGGGCGATGCGCTTGAAAACGTAACCCCAAATATTGACATCACGACGTTTCGACAGCCGTTAGGTGTCTGTGTCGGCATCGTGCCTTTTAATTTTCCTGCCATGATCCCGCTGTGGATGTTTCCCATAGCCATAGCCTGCGGCAATACATTTGTCCTGAAGGCGGCGACGATGGTGCCGCAAACGGCGATGTATATGATGAACCTGTTGGTGCTGGCCGGTTTGCCGAAAGGCGTGGTCAATCTCATCACCTGTGGTCGAGAGTCTGTACAAGTTCTATTGGAGCATGCTGATGTAAAAGCCATTTCGTTTGTCGGCTCCACGAGTACCGGATTGTTGATTTACCATACTGCAGCCAGGCACGGCAAGCGCGTGCAGGCTTTGACAGAGGCAAAGAATCATTGCCTGGTTTTGCCGGATTGCCTGCTTGAACGAAG
>CAZISM010000200.1:2930-4249 GCA_964541895.1 uncultured Cytophagia bacterium | reverse complement strand
TTGGATGGACGCGATATAGACGTCGAAGGTTATCCTGACGGTTTTTACCTTGGCCCCACAGTGTTCGATCGTGTCTCGCCGGATATGGTTATCGGCCGCGAAGAAATATTTGGTCCGGTATTATGCATAAAGAGAGCCGCCAGTTTTGAAGAAGGCCTGAGCATGATCAACGCCAGCGAATTTGGCAACGGAGCTGCTATTTTTACGCAAAGCGGATATCATGCGCGCGAATTCAGCCATCGCGTGGAGGCCGGCATGGTGGGTGTGAACGTCGGCATTCCGGTGCCTCTGGGATTTTTCTCTTTTACCGGCTGGAAGCGCTCTTTCTTTGGCGATCTGCACAGCCACGGCAAGGACGGAGTGTTATTTTATACAGAAAAGAAATCTGTCACCTATCGATGGTTTTCCGAATCCGAGTCGCGTGTCACCAAAGTGGGCACCTGGGACTAGGATTTCACAATTATTTCATGCACGGGCCATATTTTAAGCCTGCGAAAAGCCTGCTGAATCGACGCTTTATGTGTTTAACCGGTTCGGATGCCTCATGAACCATATTGCCGCGAGGAGTCAGACATGGAAGCAAAGCGAGTGCAAGGATGGAAAGATAAAGTCCTGTTTACGCCCGGTCCCCTTACGACCAGCCGAACCATCAAACAGGCCACATTGCGCGATGTCGGGCATCGTGATTTCGAGTTCATACAGATTGTAATAGACATTCGAAAAAAATTACTGGTTCTGGCCGGAGTCGCGGACCAGGGGTATGAGACCGTGCTCATGCAGGGCAGCGGCACTTATTCTGTAGAGGCCGTTATCAGCACAGCCCTGCCGGCCAACGGCAAGCTGATGCTTATCATCAATGGCGCCTATGGCAAGCGCATCGCCAAAATGGCGCAAGTACTCAAGATCGCCTCGGTAGAATGCACCTGGCCGGAGGACTCGCTGCCTGACCTGCAAGAGATCGAAGCGACGTTGAAAGAGGATGCAGCGATTACCCATGTAGCGATCGTACACTGTGAAACCACCACGGGGTTGATGAATCCGATCAAAGAAGTGGGCGAGATCGTAAAAAAATACGGCAAAATCTATATCGTGGACGCCATGAGCAGTTTTGGCGCTGTGCCGATGAACCTGGCTGACTGTCATATCGATTATATGATCTCCTCGGCGAATAAGAACCTGGAGGGCATTCCCGGTTTTGCTTATGTCATCGTTCGTCGGGACGTGCTTTTAGCCACCGAAGGCAATGCCCGTAGTCTGAGCCTGGACCTGCTGGACCAATGGAAAGGTCTGGAAAAGAACGGTCAATTTCGCTTTTCACC
>CAZISM010000200.1:0-2830 GCA_964541895.1 uncultured Cytophagia bacterium | reverse complement strand
ATCTACCCCGGCAAAGTGAGTGATGCCGATTGTTTTCGCATTGCCAGCTGCGGACGCATTTTCAAAAACGACATTCGCGATGTGCTGCGTGCCATCAAAGAAACCATCACCGAGATGGGTGTGACTCTTACTATATGAGGAATTGCTATGGATTTCGTGTTTCAGCGATCGTATCGCGGCCGTTTGCAGGCCGTGCTGTTGGACTGGGCCGGCACCACCATGGATTATGGCTGCTATGCCCCAGCGGTAGTGTTCATGGAGGTGTTTAAACGTCATGGTGTGCCGATCAGCATCGAGCAGGCCCGGGAGCCCATGGGCGCTCATAAAAAAGATCACCTTCGGCAGATTTCGCAGATGACCGCCGTGGCAAAGCAGTGGCAATCGGTGCATGGTCGGAAACCTGACGAGGACGATGTTGAAAAGATGTTTATTGATTTTGTCCCGCTGCAAGTGGCTTGTCTCGCTGATTATGCTGAACTGATCCCGGGCACACTGGAGACCGTGGCTGCGATGCGTAAGCAGGGATTAAAAATCGGTTCCACCACCGGATACACCATGGAGATGATGGCGGTTTTGCAGGCCGAGGCCCAAAAGCGGGGATATGTCCCGGACTCTACGGTGTGTGTCTCGCAGGTGCCGGCCGGTCGCCCGCATCCCTGGATGTGCCTGCAGAATGCCATAAACCTGCAGGTCTATCCGATGGAGGCCGTGGTCAAGATCGGGGATACGTTGCCGGATATCAGCGAAGGTTTGAATGCCGGCATGTGGACCATAGGCCTGGCCAAAACCGGCAATGAATTGGGCTTGACGCCGGAAGAAATAGCCGTCCTGGATCCTGTCGAGTACCAAGCCAGATTGACGCGAGCCTGCCAGAGATTGTATCAAGCCGGTGCGCATTACGTCGTCGATGCCATTGATAACGTTCTGCCGGTGTTGGATGATATTAATGCGCGATTGCTGCGTGGTGAACGGCCCTGATCTGTTTTCATATTTCATAATGGATCGCCCGACTCGTATAGCAGGAAAATAGATCGTGTATGGTTGGCGACAAGCAATTTGCTCATTGTCAACGCGGCCACCGTCGAGGTGACGCCGGCAACGTCCATGAGCAACGTGCCCGAACTGCAATCGGAATCGCTGTAACGGCAGGTTATGGCCAAGCACCGTTATCAACCGAGGACGCTGGATGGAAATCGATAAAAACAGTATTATCCCGCTTTATTATCAACTGGCTGATGTATTGCGTGAAAAAATATCAACCCGTGTGCTAAAGCCGGGAGCGTCGATACCTTCGGAAAACGAATTGATCAAACAGTACGAGATCAGCAGAGGTACCGTGCGACAGGCGCTGCAACTCCTGATCCAGGAAGGCCTGCTGGAACGATTTCCGGGCCGCGGTTCGTTTGTGACTTTTCCCAAAATCGAACAGAACGCCGTTCGCCAGATGGGATTTGTCACCCAGGCCATTCTTGAATCCGGCAAAGTGCCGACGGCCCTGATTATCGAGACGCGTCAATTCGCAGCGCCTGCTTTTATTCAAGCGAAAATGAAACTGGGGCCGAACGAAAACATTTTTTTTCTTAAACGGCTGCGGTTCGCAGATGGGAAACTTTTGGCGATTGAAAACGCCTATTTTCGTCATGATATCGGCCAGGAGCTGATGCAGGAAGACCTGTCCGGCTCGGTCTATACGCTGCTGCAGGAAAAATATAATCATCGGCTCTATCGTTCGGAAAATACCATCGAAGCCGCTCGCGCCGACGAAGCAACCGCAGGAATCCTGGACATCTCGCCGGGCGATCCGGTGTTGAAAATCGACCGTCTGGTCTATTTAAACAATGAACAGGCGTTCGAATATTCAGAGGACATTTTTCGTGCCGATCGCATCAAATTCACCATCGAAGATTTTTATCAGTCAGATAAAACCAAACTTCAGGTCATGTCGGCCCATGACGGTTAAGAGGCCCGTGTCGCGCCCGGGACTATGAGTTCTATTTCTTTCGAAGCGTTTTAAGGACATCGATCAAGAGCCATGGTGAAACTATGCCGCATCTCGGAATGAATACTAAAAAACGGATCCTCTTCATATGTGCGTTGATGTCACCGCTTTTCTGGTATTCGCCGTGTCCGGGTGAAGACTGGCCGTCCTATCAGCATGACAACCGGCGTAGCGGCATCAGCGGGGAAAAGCTGGATATGCCGTGCCGAGCGATCTGGACCCATCGCAGCCGGCATACGCCTCAACCGGCCTGGCCGGCTCCGGCAAAAGCCGATTTTTGGCATGACCTGACCTCCCTGAACCCCCTCATCACGTACGACCGTACGTTTGAAACGGTCGTTGCCGGCCGTTATCTGTATTTTGCATCCTCCGCCGATGGTAAAGTCTATTGCCTGGATGTTGAAAAGGGCACTGAACACTGGCACTTTTTTACACAGGCGCCGGTTCGCCTGGCGCCCGCGATCTATGGCGAAAAACTCCTGTTCGGCTCGGATGACGGGCAGGTGTATTGTCTCGATCGCGAAAACGGCCGTTTGCTGTGGAAGGTTTCACTGCCCGAGTCACAGCAGTATGTCATGGGCAATGAAAGGATGATATCCTCCGTGCCGTGCCGCACCGGCGTTCTTGTTGACGACGGCATCGCTTATTTTGCTTTAGGTCTTTTTCCCTCCGATAAAGTCTATCTCTGCGCCGTGAATGCCGATAACGGCTCAATGCTCTGGTGCAATAGCAATGCCGGGATTTCTCCCCAGGGCTATCTTTTGGCTTCTGCCTCAAGATTGTATGTGCCGACCGGTCGAACGTCTCCGGCCATTTTCGACCGCCGTAACG
>CAZISM010000199.1:0-7602 GCA_964541895.1 uncultured Cytophagia bacterium | reverse complement strand
TGGGTAGAGGTCAAACGGGTGCGTTTGGCAAAGCGCACCGCCGCCTTGACCGTGTGCCAGTCATCGTCGTCAAAGCCGTAGACGAACATACCGTGGACCTGGATGCCGTTGCGTCGCAGCAAAACCGCCGCACGCTGGATGTCGTCGATGGTCTGCTTCTTCTTCATGGACTCCAGGCTGGCGGGATTGACCGACTCAAAGCCGACGAACACGGTATGGCAGCCGGCCTGTTTCATCAGCCGGACCATCTCCAAATCTTTGCAGATATCCGCCCGCACCTGGGTGGACCAGTGGCAGGTGATCCCGCGCTCGATCATTCCGTTCAGCAGCTCCCTGGTTCGCCGCGGATGCGCGGCGAAATTATCGTCATAAAAAAAGATATAGTTATCCGGCGAGTTATAGCGCTCCAGTTCGGCCAGTATGTTCTCCCTGGAGCGAAAGCGATACTTGCGGCCGAACATGCCGGTGACGGAACAGAAGGCGCAATCATAGGGACAACCGCGCGACGTCTGCATGGGTATGATTTTTTTACCGGCCAGGCGTCGCAGCGGCGAAGCGAGCACGCTGAAATCCGGAAACGGCAGCTGATCCAGGTCGCAGACCGCTGCACACGGTTCCGTCTGCACCATCCTCCCCTGCTCCATAAAGCACAGGGAAGGTACGCTGCGAAAAGCGCGATCGGGGAAGGCTTTGAGAAAAGCGGCAAACGAAATTTCAGCTTCGCCGAGCATGACAAACCGGGCGTGTTGCAACGCCTCTTGCGGTAAAAACGTGACATGAGGGCCGCCGATGATTGCAGGAATGCCCATAGCGGCAACGCGGTCGCAGATGGCATAGGCGCGCGGAGCTGTGGAGGTGATCGTAGACACCGCCACCAGGTCGGCGGTGCGGACATCCTCCCAATCGATAGCCAGATCCTGTTCAAAGTAAACCCGGACCTGCCAACCCTGTTGTTTGGCCATGGTGGATAAAATCAGAGAGCCCAGCCTGGGCAGGGTGAATTGGGAAAAAATGTGCAGGTTGGGAGCCTGCGGCTCGATAAAAATAAGTTTAGGCATGTTGCGGTCCTTTCAGAACGAGTTAGAGCGACGGCATGCGTCGGCAAGGAACATTATACGGCGGAATCGGGCGTTTTTGATGTGCCTTTTTTGCCCTTGAGGTTGGTGTACTCGCTTTTGAATTGATGGATCTCCTTTCTCTTTTTTTTAAGCAGATCGTCCCATCGTTCGATGCCCTGGCGCAACACCGCCATGTGGTCGTAGAGCTCTTGAATGTGTTGCTCCATGGCCTGCAATTGCCGGATCGCCGCCTCCGCATTCAGGGCTCGCGCCCGGTCGTTCTGAATCGCGATAAATTGGCGAAACAGGTCGGCAACCAGCTTGATCCGTTCCAGCGAATAGCCGAAATTTTGCAGGTCCTTGATCAACAGGCAGATCTGTACATAATGCCGGGAATAGAGCCGGAAGCCGCCGCTGGTGCGACGGTCCGGCGTGATCAGGCCGCGTTCTTCCCAGTACTTGATGGTGCGGTTGTTGATCTGCGCCTGCACCGCCAGTTCGCCCACGGTGAGATAATCCTGCTCATTTTCCGCTTCCTGGCGCCGCTCCAGTTTGGGCAAGCCTATTTTTTTCATTATCTTGCGGATCTCAGGCAACGAATAGCCCATCGCGAGCAGCTCCTTGATCTGCTTCGCCTCCTGAACGTGCTGTTCCGAATAAAAGGGTATTTTGCTGTCGATCTGTCCGTTGCTTTTCATCAGTCCCAACTTTTCCCATTCCGCCAGTTCCGCGGCGGTGACGTTGACCGTTTTGAGGAATTCCAGCTGATGATAGATCTCTTTTCTCATGGCTCATCCTATCCGTTCAGGAATACTTTAAAGTGTCAGTGTACGTATACATTATAACAAACGAACACGAAAAAAGCAAGGAAAATAGTATGGCGCGGAAAACGACCGCAAAGGCGCGGCCGGACCAAAACAGTTCATTTTTGACTTGACATTGTAATTTAATTTCGTATATTAAGCATTGTTACTACATTGTAGTATAGAATAGGAAAGCGCTCATGACCAACACCCCTTTGCCCGAATTGTCCCGCGCCGAGTTCGAAATCCTGCGCGTCCTCTGGAAGCGCGGACCCGGCAGCGTGCGCGAAGTGCACGACCAACTGGTCCACACCCTGCGCTGGGCCTACACCACCACCAAAACCATGATGGACCGCATGGTGCAGAAACAACTGCTCCGGCGGGAATCGTTTCATGGACTCTATGTCTATTCGGCCGCCATCAGCCGGCCGCAGGGTCTGGCGCGCTTTGTCCAGTTCTTTGCCGACAGCGTGCTCGAACTCGAAGCCGGCTCGGTGCTGCATCTCTTTGGCGACAGCACCGCCATCAGCGAGGAGGAATTGCAAGAACTGGAACAGCTGCTGCAGACGCCGCGGCGGAAAGGGAAAAAATGAACAGCACGATCCTGCACCCTCTCGTTGCCTGGGCCACGACGCTGACCCGGGTTCTCGTCGAACAGACCTTTCTCTCCGCCGTGATCTTTCTGCCGGTGCTGCTGTTGTCGGTTCTGCTGCGTCGACGATCGCCGCGCCTGCTGCTGGGGTTGTGGATGCTGGTGCTGGTGCGGCTGCTCCTCCCCTCCTCCTTCACCCTGCCGACCAGCCTGCACCGCTTCTGGCTGGCCGGCGGCATGCCCTTGACCGGCTATTCCCACAGCGTCGGCCTGGAAGAGCTCTCTGCCGCTCCGGCTGACCCCGCTCCCGGCCGCGATCCGATCCATGGCACGCCCCTTATCGTGGCGCTGGCGTGGTTGAGCGGCGTGGTCCTGCTGCTCCGGCGTCACCTCGGTCGTATTCAGCACCACCGCCGTTTTCTGCGAAATGCACAGCCGGTGCAGGAGCCGTGGATCAACGACCGGCTGCAGGCCTGGCAGCGCCGGTTGCGACTGCACCGTCGCTACCGGCTGCTGACCAGCGATTCCGGCCTGGGAGCCTGTGTCAGCGGTTTGTTTAATCCCGTCGTTCATATTCCTCAGCGGCTGATTCGGCTGAACGACCGCACCCTGCTCGAATGTGTGCTGGCCCACGAACTGGCCCACATCAAGCGCCGCGATTACCTGCTCTTGCCGCTGCAGGCGCTGGTGCAGATGTTCTATTTTTTCAATCCACTCATCTGGATCGCTGCCAGCCGCATCAATCTGTTGCGTGAATGCGCCTGCGACAGTCTTGTGCTGGAGCAAAAGGTGTTGTCACCTCAGACCTATGCGGCCGGCGTCCTCCGGGCGCTCAGATATAACACAGGCGAGCCGCTGCCCATCGCTGCCTGGGCTGCATTGGGTCAACGCTCTGCCAAATTCAAGTATCGTATCGAACACATGAAAGGAGAACACACCATGTCCCGCTTTGTCAGTTCCATGCGCACTCTGTTTTTGCTGCTGGTGTCATTGACCGTGCTGCCGATGGCCCAGGAGCAAAAAGTAACCATCCAAAGCCCGACGTCGGTGTCGCCTGCAGGGGCCGGCGGCCTGATGCTGGTCAACCCCCTGTCCGTTATGAAAGTGACCCTGAGCTTTGGTCCGGCCCGTCACCCTTATACGGGTGAAACGTGGCATCACCAGGGCATTGATCTGGCAGCCGCAAAAAATACCGAGGTCCACGCCTGCGCCGGCGGTAAAGTGTTGGAAGCGGTAAGTGAATATACGATCAACAAAGGGGCGGGAAGGTATGTGACGCTGCAGCACGAAAACGGTTATGCCTCCCGCTATACGCATCTGCACACGCTGAACGTAAAACAGGGAGATCTGGTCAAGGCGGGAGAAACCATCGCTACCGTAGGGACGACCGGCTTGTCAACCGGCCCGCATCTGCATTTTGAATGGTGGCAAAATGGCAAACCGGTAGACCCGACGCCGTATTTGCAGGCATCTAACTGACAAGGTTAACCGGCAGGAAGAACGGCCTATTTGAGCTGTTGCCCAAACATGCCCTGTACGAACCAGCGTTGAAAAAGAAGAAAGAGCAGCACCGGCGGAATCAGAACCAGCAGGCCGGCGGCACAGAGTCCGCCCCAGTAGGTGCCCCACATGCCCAGAAAAGCGAGAACGGCCTGCGGCAGCACGCGCAGCGACTGCGAACTGGTAAGGGCAAAGGAAAAAAGATAGTTGTTCCAGGAGTTGATGAACACAAACAGGGACACCGCCACCACGCCCGGGGCCATCATGGGCAACACGATACGGGCCAGGGTTGCGGTGCGGGAACAGCCGTCGATGCGCGCCGCCTCTTCGATTTCCACCGGGCAGCTCATGATGAAATTGCGCAGCATCCACACCGCCAGCGGCACGTTAAAAACGATGTTGGTCAAAATGACGGCCAGCAGGGTGTTGTAGAGCCCCAGTTGCTGATAATAGCGAACCAGCGGCACCAGCACCGCCACCGGCGGCAGCAAGGGCAGGATCAACAGCAGTCCGCCGAACCGTTTGCCGCGAAAGCGCAGACGCGCCAGGGCATAGCCGCCCGGCATGGCCACGAACAATACGCCGGCGATGGAAGCGGTGCTGATGATCAGCGAATTGAGGGCGTACTGGTAAAATTCGGCACGCTGCAGGATGATGCGATAATGTTCCAGCGTATACCGGACCGGCAGCAGCTGCTGGTCGAACGAGGGCGCCAGCGAGGTGCGCAGGCCCCAGATAAACGGCACAAACAGAAACAATCCAAAAAACAGATAGCCCAGAAACGTCAGAATGTTCTCAAGCCGTTTCATTCCTGAGCCCTCCCTACCAGCCGGGCGTAAGCGATCATGAACACCACGCCCATGGCCAGCAGCAAGCCGCCGAGAGTGGCACCGCGGTTGAGATCGAAATTAAGAAATGACTCTTTAAACAAACGCACCGCCGTGACCTCGGTGCTGTAGCCGGGGCCGCCTTCGGTCATGGCATAAATGGTTTCCGTATCCTGCAGGGTCCACAGCGTCACTGTCAACATGACGATAAACAGATGGCGGCGGGTCATCGGCAGTGTCAGATGGCAGAACTGCCGCCATGGACCGGCGCCGTCCACCCGGGCGGCTTCATAAAGCTCACGCGGAATCATGGTCATGCCGGCCGCCAGGAACAGCGTCATAAATGGCAGCGACCGCCACACGCTGTGGCCGACGATTGTGGTCAAGGCCCAAAAGGGCTCGGCTAATATGACATGCGGTCGTCCTGAAAGCAGCTGCAGCAGATGGCTAAAGAGGCCGATATTGGGCTCAACCAGAGACCGGAACAGCACTGCACTGACCACCGGCGCCACCACCCACGGCAGCAGAAACACGGATCGGAACCAGACCGCCGTCCGGCCGGGGCGGGTTATCAGCATGGCCAGCGTGTATGCCATCGGCAGACTCAAGGCAAGATTGCCGAGAACATAGAGCACCGAGAGATACATGTTATTGAGAAAGCGGGCTTCGCTCAACAGCAGCAGATAGTTGCGCCATCCGGCCCAATGCGACACGCCGGACAGGGTCGTTGTATAAAAACTCATGACCATCCCGGAGAACAGCGGCGACATCAGAAAAGCCAGCAGCACCAGAACCGTCGGCGACATAAACAGATAACCGAGCGGATCATATTTTTTATCAGGCAACAGCGACATCGGCAGTCTCTTAAAAGCGTTTCAATAATTTCAAATCAACATTGCTGAAACAATCGCTGCCCAGGAACACGAGCGGCAGCAGCATGGCCCTCCTGCAGAGTGCAGCAACCGTGTAACGGCCGGCCGGCGTGGCCTTTAACCCGGCCCAACCCACAATGCGTCCAAACCCCTGGCGCTCTCGCCGATTCGCATCGCAGGTTCACCGTGCGATGGGTTTGCGCCCCGTTTGGGAAGGTACCGAACGCTCCGCCAGCTCGAGGCGCAAACGAGTTCCATCCACCCTGAATTCGTGGTTGCGGTCTGATACGGTTTGCATGGGGCCGTGCAACAGCGGTAATGATTCGCTTAACACCTCGAGGCTCTCTTGCAGAGCCGGGAGGGAGAGCCGCTCCGAATACAAAAATGCAAACGTGACAGGCTGGGCCCCTGAACCTGTGAAGAGCTAATCGACAGGCAAAAAGTCAAGTCGTTCATTCACTCGCCGGCATACCGTTTATTGTAATCAAATTGAAACCGCTGCAGCGTGGCCCTGATATCTGCGTCGCGAACCATGATCTCCTGCAGCGCTGCGGTCACACAACCGACCAGCTCTTCATAATGACCGGTCGGCGGCATGCTGCGTCCCTTCTGCACGGCCTCAAACCAGACTTTGTAATAGGGTGTTTGGTATTGCGGCTGTTCCCACATGAATTTCTGCGACGGCAGCCCTGAATCCGGCGCCAGGGTCAGCGCCTGCGGATCCAGCAAAAGGTCGATCAACTGGGCCCCCTGTTCGGGCCAGCGCGACAGACGGTGCAACGAGACCGTCCAGGTATTGGTGAACTGAGCCTGCTGGCGGGTCGGTGTGAGAAACACACCGGCTTTGAGCGCCTGGCCGTCGCTCGTCGGCGGATAACAGCCTTTAACCCAGCCTTCGGCTTCCAGGGCCTGTGTCCAGTAATTACCCCAGCCCCAGGCCATGGCCACCCTGTGATTGAGAAAAGCGCGCATGACAACGTCATCATAGGTGCCGCTGATGCACCAGGCCGGCACGACGTTATGAACGGTAAGAAGGTCTTTAAGAAAGGAGGCAGCCGCGATACCGGCGTCGCCGGCAAAGCAGGCCTGTTTGCTGTCTACGTCCCAGAGCTCACCGCCGAAATGCCAGAGAAGGGGTGCGAAGGTAATCTCCAGAGTGGCGCGCGAAGGGCCGAGGAAAAAAGCGGCTCCCCAAACATCAGTGCGGCCATCCCCATCCAGATCGCGGGTGAGCCGTTTGGCATATTCCAGAAACTGCGGCAAAGTCTGCGGCGGCTGTTCCGGATCGAGTCCGGCTTGACGGAACAGCTCTTTGTTATACACACAGAGTCGCGTATGCGTGCCCAGCGGCACTCCCAACCGTTGGCCGTCCTGAACGCAGCCGTCCCATATCGGGCTCCAGGAGAATTGCTGGATTCGCTCCATCGGCCAGTGCAGAATCGGGTTCAGATCCAGCAGATCTCCCACCAGGCGATGCTTGGCCAACAGTTGATACGAGGTCATGACCACATCGTGGGCGATGCCGGCGCGATAATCGGCCATGATTTTGGTGTCGATATTATCCCATTTCGCCTGCTGCATCAGCAGGGGGTGCTGCGGATGGAGCGAGCGAAACAGTTGCACCCGGCCGTATAGCCAATCCGTATTGGCCTGGCCCTGCGCTCCGCCCAGCGGATCATAAATATGGGTAAAGATGAGGGAGTCATGACCAGGCGGGCGGCAGGCACAAAGCAGAGCGACGAGCAATAGCAACAGCAAGCTTGGTTTCATAGCGGTTGCAGGCGCTTCAATCGACATCCGGTTTCCATATTTCCATCTCGGCATCGGTGACCTGGCGCCCCTGCACCACGCCGGCAAAACCGAATCCGTAATAGGTCAGTTGATTTTTTTGAACACCGCCGATGGCGATCATGTTCAGCCCCTCCACGCCGCGAACGGTGCCGCGGGCAA
>CAZISM010000198.1:0-7633 GCA_964541895.1 uncultured Cytophagia bacterium | reverse complement strand
TCAATGCGTTTGTAATGCAGTTTTATGACCTGGTCCTGCCGCCGGTCGATATGTACGTTAAAGCCCTGTGGTGGCAAGACCGCTAGCGCAAATACTGAATCCTAACTGAGAGACCAATCATGAATTCGGAAACTTTACATCATACCCCTTCCATACGGTACCTGGTCGAACTGCTTTTCAGACGCAAGCGGGCGTTCCTGGTCGTTTTCAGCCTTATTGTCCTGGCCGCCTCTTCTGTATTTCTATTGCCGTCCAGGTATGAGGCGGATGCTAAAATACTGGTCGAAAAGGAACTGGTCACGGAGAAAGAGCTGTTGTTTCGCACCAGCCTGTCCGGTCAAACGTCGGAAGAGACCTGGATCAATTCGGAAATTGAAATCATCAAGAGCAAACCCGTGGCGGAGCGGGCCCTGTTAAGCTGCGGATTGCTGGATTCGAACGCGGTCCGCTTCGGTTCGATCGAGGCCGCGCGGCGCATCGAAAAATTCCTCAAAACCGTAGACGTCGCCAAATCGCGCAACAGCAACGTCCTCGAGATCTCGTACGAAGCCGAGAGGCCGGAAATCGCCCATCAGGCGGTGAATGCCCTGCTAAAGTCTTATATCGCCTACCGGGCGGAGATTCATGATGATTCGGAATCCTATCATTTCTTTTCCGATCAGGTCCGGATCGCCGACTCCAATCTGCGCGAAATGGAAAACCGCCTGGCGGTTTTCAAGCAGACGCAGGGCATTATTTCCCCCGATGCCCAGCGCCAGATCCTCATCGCCCGCCTGGCCGACTTTGGCAAAACGTTGACCGACTTGCGCACGCAGCGCTTTACGCGGGAAATGCGCCTGGCGGTTTTAAAGCAACAGGCGGAATCCGGCTCTGATGACCTGATCCCCAGCGTGCAGAGCAGTGATATTACGGGTCGCGACAAGTACATCTCCAAACTGAAAAGCGATCTGATGGATATGAATCTGAGCAAAGACCGGTTGCTGCAGCAATATAAACCGGAGTATGAAGAGATCGTTAATCTGGAGGGTCAAATCGCAGCGACCAAACAGATGATCTCCAGAGAAATCGGCCAGGTGATCGACTCCGAACAGCTGATGATGCAATCCCTGATCTCGGAAGAAAAGATGGTCCAGGATGCCATTCAAAAGACCAACGAAGACATCAAGGAGTTTGCCCGTAAAGAGTACCAGTTTTCCCAATACAGCCGCGGCATCGACGACAACCGCGATGTCTATTCCATGCTGCTGAAGCAGATGGAAGAGGCGCGCATCTCCCTCGCCAAGATCAAAAAGGGCATCAACATCAAGGTGATCAATCCGGCCGAGTTGAACCCGGAAGCGGTCAAGCCGAAAAAAAAGTTGATTCTCCTGATCGGATTTTTTCTGGGCCTGATCGCAGCGGTGACGACCGCCGTCGCGCTTGAATACTATAGCCCGACGATCGGCAGCGCGCAAGATCTGGAAACGGCCCTGGGATCACCCAGTCTGGGTACGGTCGAGCATGTGCGATATCAATCCATTTCGGGGCCGAAGATCGCGTCGATCTCAAAATCGTAAATAAAAAAGAGTTTTACCAGCGGCTCGAGCATCGGTCATCCAGGTGCAGAACCATTGATCTCGGGTCGCCCGGAGTGGAATAGTAAAGGACCAGCCATGAAACAAATTTTCAGGACACACGAGGGTGCAACAGAGCAGGCAGCGAAAAAGCTCCCCGGCAGATTAGCAGCCGGCCTGCAAACTCTGGCACAGTGTCGCACGCTCAAACCGGCCGCAGCCGCAGCGGCATCGACCTCGTCACGGGGAGCAGCGCGGGCGCAGTTCGGCTCCGTGGATCTGGCAACTCTGTTTGCCGGCCCGGTAGCCGATCCGCGGCCGATGCAGAGCCTCTCGCCTGCGCCTCGTCCGGAACGGCGACCTGTGGCGAACAGCGAGGCCTGCAAAGCCAAAGCACCGGCGCAGCCGCTGCAGACACACGCCAGGATTCATCCGGTGAAGCATTCCAATCGCATCGCCCGCTATCGGTCGCAGCAGCGCGTCATGAACCAATTCCAAAACGAGATTCACGCCATCCTGGAGCAGATGCGCTCCTCGCAGCGCTCCCTGCAGACCATCGGCTTTGCCAGCATCCATCCGGGCGAAGGGGTGTCCACGATCTGCAGCGCTCTGGCCACTTTGTCCGCTGAAATGGAAAAGTCCTTCACCTGGGCCAAATGGCATACCGGCAGGTACAGCAATCAACCGGAAAGGCCGCACGCGGTGCTTTTAATCGATGCGCAGTTGCACCACCCCTCGCTCCATACCCTCTTTGGAGTGATACCGTCACCGGGATTAGCCGCCATACTGGCCGGGGCGCCGGCGTTGGCAAGCATACAAAAAGTCACGCCGCATCTGCACATCGTAACTGCCGGCGATATGAACAAGAGCTTCCTCACCCAGTCGGAATGGATGGCCTTTGCCGCCTTCCTCAAAGAAGCCAGGCGCTATTACAGCCATATTTTTGTAGACCTGCCGGCGTTGGGTTCGTATCCAAGCGGCATCGATCTCGCCCGACTCTGTCAGGCTGTGACCCTGGTTGTGGAAGCTGGCAAAACACGGCGCCAATCGATCCAACAGGTTCGCACCCTGCTGGAACGAAACAAGGTCGCCATCCTGGGCGGAATCCTAAATCGACGCGAGTCCATAGTACCACCATGGCTCCTGCATCGATTGTAGCCGCCCCGATCAAGCATAACGAATATGAAGGCAACGAGCGAAAAAGCAACCGGCAAGCAGAGTTTTGCCGTTCAGGAGCAAATATGAAACGATCCGCAGAAACCCCGGCACTACTTCTCAAACGGCTTTGCCCGGGCGCTGGAGATGAACACAATACGTATATCTATTCAAAACAGGAATTTAATCGAGTAATCCAGCGGGAACGAGCCCGTGCCGACCGTACAAATACAACATTCTCTCTCGTGGTTGTGAACATGAACGAACTGGGCAGGGCTGATTTTAAATACATGGTGCAGCTGCTGCAAAAGCGAACACGTATGACCGATATTCTGGGCTGGCTGGACGACAGCCATCTGGCGGTTCTTCTCTACGAAACAGGTTTGGAAGGCGCCAGGTCATTCACGAACGCTCTGACCAGTTCGGTCGGTCACAATACCAATACCAATGTGTGGCAGATATACATCCATCCCACAGCCCTGGTTGCGCCGGAAAAAGCGCCCCGCTCGGCGGAGCAGGAAATGCTGCTGGCCGTCAGCGAAGAGGCGCCGCTTGTCCTGGCGAACGACCCAGGTGTCAACAGCGCGGCAGAGGCTGAGCCCATGACATCGCAAGGCACGCCGCTTCGGTATAGCCCGGCTGAAAACGGCCTGCTGCCGATGCTGGTCAAGCCGACGCCGGCCTGGAAGCGAATAATGGATATTCTGTTCGCCGGCACCACCTTGATCCTTCTCTCCCCCCTGTTCATCCTGGTCGGGACTATCATCTATGTAGTGTCACCCGGCCCCATTTTTTTCAAACAGACCCGCATCGGACTGGCAGGCCGTCCCTTTACGTTCTGGAAATTTCGCACCATGAAAATCCAGGCGGAAACGGAATCGCATCAGCAACACGTATCCGACCTGATGAAACAGGACATACCCATGGCCAAACTGGATCTGGCCAGAGATCCCCGCATCATCCCTCTGGGAAAAGTGATGCGCGCCTCGTGTATCGACGAACTGCCGCAGCTGTTCAATGTTCTGCTCGGCGACATGAGCATCGTCGGCCCCAGGCCCTGTCTGCCCTATGAAGCGGTGCAATACCTGCCCTGGCAGAGTGAACGCTTTCTGGTGTTGCCGGGCATGACCGGCTCGTGGCAGGTCAACGGCAAAAACAAAAAAACCTTCAAGGAAATGATTCGCCTGGATATCGCCTATGCCAGGCACCTTTCGATCTGGTCGGACCTGAAGATTCTTTTCAAGACTATTCCGGCCATCATCGAGTTGATTCGCGAGGACCGCGCCAAGCATGGACCGCAGGCTGCGACCGAAGCGAACAACGTTCACTAATCACTCATTTCATCCGTATTGCGAACCAGGACCCGGAACCATGTCACGCACGTGCCAAATTATAGATCCCAGCGATCACACTCACTATGACGAGATGCTGCACGCCAGCGGTCAAGGACACTTTTTTCTCTCCTCTGCCTGGGCGGAGGTGTTCAAATCCGCGTACGGCTACCAGCCGTTCTACTGGCTGAGCGCAGCGGCAGGGAACATTCGCTTTTTGCTGCCCATGATGGAGGTCAACAGCTACCTGACCGGCAAACGGGCGATCTCGCTGCCCTTTACCGATTATTGCGAACCGATCTATGAGACCGAATCGCAATTCCAGGCTGTGCTGCCGGAGCTCTACGCCTTTGCAGAAAAAAGAGGATGGCGAACCATTGAATTTCGCGGCGGCGACACCCTTATGGCCGGCCAGCCGGCTTCACAACAATACTTTACACATCAGTTGCAGCTGTCGGCCGATGCGACCAGGCTCTACAACAGCCTGCACGATACAACCAGACGCAACATCAGGAAAGCAGAACGGTCGGGTGTCCAGGTAGAGATCAGCTCGTCACTGCAGGCGCTCGAAACGTTTTACCGGCTGAACAGCAGGACGCGGAAAAAACACGGCCTGCCGCCGCAACCCTATTCCTTTTTCCGCACCATCTGGGAAAAAATAATCCAGCCGGGAAAAGGCAGAATCTATCTGGCACAGGCGGAGCGCAAAACCATCGCCGGCGCCGTTTTTTTCGATTTCGGCCCGCATATCATCTATAAATACGGTGCGTCAGACGAACGCTACCAGGCCCTGCGCGCCAATAACCTGATCATGTGGAAAGCGATCGAACATGGCTGTGAGCAAGGTTTTAAAACGTTTGATTTTGGCAAAACCGAAACCGGCAACGAAGGGCTGCGACGCTTCAAATTGAACTGGGGCGCGCAGGAAAAAGTGATTCGCTACCACAAGTATAACCTGGCACAGAACAGGTTTATCGTGGAGGCGATTCGGGAACGGCACTGGAGCACCCGGCTTTTTGCCGGCATGCCCGAGCTCTTGCTTAGAATGATCGGCCGTATATTATATGCCCATGCCGCCTGATCACTCACGTACAGATTAAAACACGGAACATATTATGAACATTAGAGATATATATTACAGAATCAAGCCGGTTGTCCCACGCGCGCTGCAGCTGCACCTGCGCCGCCAAATCGTAAAACGGACACGGGCTCACGTAGCCGACATCTGGCCCATCGACCCGGCGGCTGCGGTCAGCGCACAGGCGCAGCCCGTCGACTGGCCGGAAGAGAAATCGTTCGCCCTGGTTCTGACCCATGATGTGGACACCCGGCGAGGCGCTGAACACTGCCTGGATCTGGCGAAAATAGAAACCGAGCTGGGATTTCGTTCCAGCTTTAACTTTGTGCCGGAACGATATCCGATCCCGGACGGTTTGATCGCGACCTTGCAGCAGCAGGGATTCGAAGTCGGGGTTCATGGACTGCATCACGATGGCCGGCTCTACCAATCGAGAAACGTGTTCAACGAACGCGCTGCAAAAATCAACCGATATATCAGGGAATGGGGAGCCGTCGGCTTTCGCTCGCCGGCCATGCATCATAATCTGGAATGGCTGCACGGGCTGGACGTTTTATACGACGCTTCCACGTTCGACACCGATCCCTTTGAGCCCCAGCCGGATGGCATGCACACCATTCTGCCGTTCACGGTCACCGACCCGGGCAGCGGCCATCGCTATGTAGAGCTACCCTATACCCTCGCACAGGACTTTACGCTCTTTATCCTGATGCAGGAACACTCCATCGCCATCTGGCGCCGCAAACTGGCGTGGATCAGCGAACACCATGGCATGGCGCTGCTGAACACCCATCCGGACTATATGGATTTCGGCGATGGCGATTCGACGCCAGAGACCTATCCGGTGCACCATTACATCAATTTTCTTAAACACATCCAAGAGCGATATGCCGCCGGCTATTGGCCGACGTTGCCGGCCGGCATGGCCCGTTTCTGGACGCAATGGCAGGCCCGCACTGCGGACAACGCCGATCAGAACAGCAAGGAAAGCCAAATCGCCTGTGAAGCGATTTCGACCAAGTAGCAGATACGCCGTGCCGCCGAACCGAAGCGAGAACATCAGCATGAATACAATCATTCGAATCGATCCCTTGACCAATCCCGCATGGGACAGGTTTGTGCATCAACACCCCCTTGGTGCCCACGTCCATCTGTCCAGCTGGCAGCGCGCTCTGGAGCATACCTTTCCGCATATGCGGGGGTATGGTCTGGCCGTGGTGGATGAACGCGGACGCATTCGAGCCGGCCTGCCCATCTATCATGTCACGAGCTGGTTGACCGGCGACCGACTGGTCAGTATCCCGTTCGCCAATTTCTCCGATCCGCTGGTGAACGGCAACGAAGAGTGGCAAATGGTGCTGCAGGCCGCAGAGGAACTCGCCGGCGATCTGCAGGTGGAGCGCATTGAACTCAAATTGAGAAAAACGGGGTTGTTGCCCGAGATCGGATCCTGGCAGAAATCGGTCAATTATCAAACCCATGCCATTCAACTGAATCAGCCGATTGAAAACTTGTTCAAACAATTTCACAAAAGCTGTGTGCAGCGGAATATAACAAAGACGAAGGAGACCACCCTGACCTTCCGCGTCGGCCGCGACGCGCAGGACTGGCGCTCCTTTTATGAGATCTATCTGGCCCATCGCCGTCATCGCGGTTTGCCGCCGCAGCCGTTTGCCTTTTTCCAGGCCCTGCACGAGAACCTGTCCGAAAATCTGCAACTCTTTCTGGCAGAGCAAAAAGGCGCCATCGTCGGCGGCATGTACGTCTTTACATTTGCTCAAACCATGCTGGCGGACACCATGGCCACTCGCGATGATCTGAAAGAGTTGAACCTGCCCATATTTCTCTACTGGCAGGCGCTGCGCATCGCCTATGACCAGGGCTGCCAGGAATTCAATTTCGGCCGCACCAGCGTCACCAACACCAGCCTGGCCGATCACAAACGCAAATGGGCGACGGAGGTCGAGGATCTCACCGATCTCCACTACCAGAGCAGTGGCCGACAAAAGCCGCAACGGCGGGAAGAATCGATCCTGTACAAAAGCGCACGATTGATGCTGAGCAACGCGCCCTTCCCGGCCTTTCAAATGCTGGGCAGAGCGGCGTACCGGCACATCGGCTGACGCGGACAAGCTCGGCCGGCCAACAACCTATCAGGGACTCGGAGACAGCAATGAAGATATGCATGATGGCACACACCGTATATGAATCCGACGCACGCGTACGCAGCGTCGTTGAAGCGTTCGTACAAAAGAGCGATACGGTACATCTGATCTGCCTGCGCGATCCGCAGGAAAAAGCAAAAGAGACGCGTGGTCCGGTTACCATAGTGCGACCGGTCTCCATGAGAAAGCCGTCTAATATCATATTATATATGATACAGCTAACATGGTTTGTGCTGGTGGCGGCCTGGCAGGCGCTGACAGGCCACTTGCGCCATGGGTACGACATCATTTATGTACATACCATTCCCGACATCCTGGTCGTGGCCGGCCTGGTGCCGAAAAAGCTGGGGG
>CAZISM010000197.1:5718-7640 GCA_964541895.1 uncultured Cytophagia bacterium | reverse complement strand
GTTTCCGCAACCTGCCGGGTGGCGACTTTATCGCAGAAGATCAACTGATGACCCGTCCGGTGGAACAGATATTCGCCGCAGAGAACTTTAACGACCGGTTTATCGAAGTGACGGAAATTACCAAACCGTCGGACAGCTACACCTCCGACCAATCGGTTTACGCATCCTACGTCATGACGCAATTCGATCCGATTCCACGCATCAAGGTGGTGGCCGGCGTCCGTTATGAAAAATCCGCCCAGAGCCTGACATCCTATACATTGCTCAATGAGACCGTCCGGGTACATCCGACGTACAACCATTGGCTGCCCAGCATCAACATCGCTTACGTCGCTACGCCTAAAATCAACATCCGCGCCGCGTTCAGTAAAACCCTCGCTCGTCCCGAGTTTCGTGAGATGGCTCCGTTCAGTTATTTCGATTTTTTGGCTAATGAATCGGTACAGGGCAACACACAATTGAAACAAAGTCTGATAACCAATTCCGATTTACGACTGGAATTCTATCCCGGCAACCTCGAAATGGTCTCGATCAGCGGTTTCTTCAAATCTTTCCGTGATCCGATCGAACAGATTCTCATTGCCGCCTCCGGCTTTGAACCCATCCGTTCCTATGCAAACGCCAAAGCCGCGCAAAATTATGGTGTCGAATTTGAATTGAAAAAGAAATTGGATTTTGTCGCACCGCTGTTGCGCAATTTCTCGTTTGTTGGAAATCTCAGCCTCATCCATTCGCAAATCAAAGTACATGAGGTAAGCGGATTTCAGACGGCTAAAAGGCCGTTGCAGGGTCAAGCCGATTATATATCCAATTTCGGCTTGTATTTCCAGAAATTTTCCGGCCGCTATACCGCCTCATTGATCTACAACAAGGTGGGCGAAAAAATATCACGCGTCGGCTTTGCCAACCTGGGCGACATTATCGAATTGCCGCGCGATCAAGTGGATATAAGCGCTTCAGCCAAACTGGTGAAGCATCTGACCATCAAACTGGCTGTAAAAGATCTGCTCAACCAGGACCTGAAAATGATGCAGCGCACCACCACTGGCGACAAGACCGCAGAACGCTGGAAAATCGGACGTTTGATTTCCTTCGGCCTGGCTTATTCACTATAGGTTTTCCCACTCGTTCATTTTGCCGCCTGGACCCGCAATACGCCTATTTTAAATATTAGATAGGCGTATTGCCAAGCCAGCTAATCAACCCGGCACAACCTAACACCGTTTTCTCATTAGCTTCATCACAGCTTAACATTGGATTGGTAATTTACTCCGTCAGGAGAATCTTGTCAATTTTAAACCAAATACCAACCGGAGGTTTTATGCAAAAATTATTGCGGCCATTATTTATTTTTTTATTGCTTACCGGCATGGCCAGTGCCGCTCCGAGCGTTTTGCAGGGGACTTTAACAGCGGATCGAACACTGGTCGCTGATTCCACCTACTTGTTGCGCGGCTTTGTGCGCGTGGCGTCCGGCGCCACCCTCACCATCCCGGCCAGCACTAAACTCTACGGTGAATTCAACAGCCAGGGATCGCTCATCGTGCTGCCCGGCGGAAAAATCATGGCCCAAGGTACGCCGTCCAAACCGATTATTTTCAGCAGCCAATTCGCCATGGAAGGAGCCTCGCAGGCCCCGCAACGTGGCGACTGGGGCGGCATCATTATCCTCGGCAAAGCCCCCATCAACGTTACCGGCGGCACCGCCGCCATCGAAGGCCCTGGGGATACTTATGGCGGCACCGATCCGGATGATAACAGTGGCGTGCTCAGCTATGTTCGCATTGAATATGCCGGCATCGCCTTCTCGCCCAACAATGAAATCAACGGCCTCACCTTTGGCGGCGTGGGCAGAAAAACCCAGGTCGATCACATTCAGGTCAGCTATGCCAACGACGATTCCTACGAGTGGTTCGGCGGCA
>CAZISM010000197.1:0-5618 GCA_964541895.1 uncultured Cytophagia bacterium | reverse complement strand
CAAAATTATCCCAATCCGTTCAACCCGGCAACAACAATTACGTTTGCCATGCCCGATCCTGGATTGGTAAGACTGCATGTGTACAATCAACTGGGACAGCAGGTAGCCGAGTTAGTCAACGGCTTGCAGCAAGCGGGTCGGCATCACATCAGCTGGAATGCGATCAACATGCCGAGCGGTTTATATATGTATCGACTTGAAGTGAATAACCATGTTCATATTAAAAAGATGATGCTGGTCAAATAGCAGAGCACAATATCACCTTGGATCGAAGAAGGTCGACCTCGCTTGATGTGCAGTGTCTTGTTTAATTTGCGGTCGTCCTGGATTGGATCGATCAGCTATTGAACTGCAGGAGCATTAATTGTGATCATATGCCACTCTTCGCAATCACCGCTGTTCAGAACCGGAATGTCGTGTTCAATCTCATACCTTTCGTGAAAATGGTAATGGCCGTGAAGAACCAGATCCACTTTGAATTCCGACAACAGATGCACGATCTCGCTGCGATTGCGCAATTTGACCATGGCCGCAAACCAGCGACCGTGCCGCTGCGCCAGCACCGACTCGGGCCACAGCGGATGATGCATCACCACCATCTTGAATTTGTTATGCAATATCGGATGCGACAGAATGCGACGCGCACTGGCCGGCTCCACATAGCCGTTGGAACAGACCGCGTTGCGCCGCACCTGCGGCAACAGCTGATTCGAGTCCAGCGCTATCAAAGCGATGTGATCGCTCAACACCTTGATGAACGGATAGTGAGATAAAGAGGCGTCGTCTCTTATGGTGAGGATGGTATCGAACGTTGTGTGAAACGCTTTGTCAAAGGCCGTCAAATCCGCCTGATACTGTTTCCAGCCATACCGCACCAGCCTTAACGCCGCGGTCGGCACTTTGTGCATTCGGGCATAAAAATCCCGGCCCTGGCGAAACTCTTTAAAGAAAAATGAAAACAGATCGTGGTTGCCGGGAATGACCGTGAGTCGATCGGCAGAGAAAAAGCCGCTGTTGCGCAGCAGGCGAACCAGTCCGGCAAACTCGGTCGGGTGACCGCTCTGACTCAAATCGCCGCTGATCACGAGATGGTCCGGCTGCTCTTTTTCCAGCTGCTGGAATTGTTGCTCGATAAAGGCATTGTGGCTGGCTGAAAAGCCCCAATGCAGGTCCGACATGTGTGCGACATTCATAAAGAAGCCGTTGGAGTGCTGGTTTTAATCCATGATAGCCGCTTTGATGAAAAACAGGCAAACCGCGCCCAGCACAAAAAACGAAATGTCCTGCAGCCGGTCAGCAAGCATGGGAATTTTCAGATCCACCTCTCGCCACTGCTCCCATTCGCGGATCGAACCCAAAACCAGTCCGCTCAGGCCGGCAGCCCAGAACGTCGGACAAAACAGCGCCGGCAACAAAACGATCGCCGCAAAAGAAAAATGCAGGGCCTGATCTTCCACATTGACCCAGCCCACCCGTTTCGGCCGCCACCGCCGGCGATAGGCCAGGATGCGCAGCACGGTGTGATAATGCGGATCGTCCACACCCTTCATCAGCTCTTCGATCTGATCGGCCAGCCGTTTCAATTCATCCGGCGCCGTACCGTAATACATTTTAAAGATCTCTTTATGCTGCATAGATCCTCCTGCACGTTTTTCGTACCACCATCAACGCAACAGCAACAGCCGGCGAACAGAAACCTGTTCGCCCAGAGTCAGTTTGATAAAATAGATCCCGCTGGCTGCCGGACCTTGCCGCAAAGTACCATCCCATTTGTGTCGATGTGCACCAGCGACCTGAAATTCATCGAGCAGCGTGCGCACCTGGCGGCCGGCCAGATCATAGACGACCAGCGAAACCCGGCCATCCCGGCCCAGCTGATACTGAATTTCGGTGGAGTGGTTGAAAGGATTGGGATAGTTTTGCAGCAGACCAAAACCGTCCGGCGTGCTGCCATTGGTCTCGCCATAGTCCTGCTCTACGGCCGTCGCTTCCCGATTACTCACGGTAACACGACTCACGAACAGCACCCCGCCGGTATAGATGCGAAAATCGGAACCGCCGTTTTCGCGGTTGCCGAACCAGGCATCGGTGAGATGATAGGTTTTGCTTTCCCATTTATGGGTGTTGCCCACGCTCGTGGAACCCGCAGATTTGTACCAGTTGGCCAGCGCCGAACCCGGGCTGTCATACTGCAACTCGAAGGATCCGGTGGCGGAGGTATCGTAATAAGCCACTGTCAGCCATAATTCGCGGGATGAGCCGGCCAGCACCAGGCTGTCCGCCACATTGAAATAGAGATATCGCCCTGGATAGGGGCTGGCATTTTTTACCAGATTACAGGAACAGGGCACGCCGCTGATCACGGTCTCTCCGGTCCAGCCGTCGTCGTTGCGATTAAATCGCTGTTGTACGCCATAGCTATTGGAAGCAGCACCCAGGGTTATGCCGGCGGCAAAAGCCGGCGCTGCACCGGAAAAGACATAAAAAACCGGGCTGACCGATGAGTCGCCTCTGGCGTTGTGTATGACAAACTGCACGTGATTGGGCGTGGACAAAGGTCCGGCGCCGCGGCTGAAGGGTATGGACAAGGCTTCGATGATTTCCAGGTTGGTTGTACCAACAGCGCCGGAACACACTGCCGGCCACGAATGCCAGGATGTACCATTATCGTCCGTATAACGACATTGCACCGTCGCCGGCTGCAGACCGTTCCGTTTGTCCTGCACCTGCACCCGACAGGTCGGATGCGGATTGTTAATCCACGACTGCGGCTGAAAGTAGGACCACTTGGTGGTCTGTTTGTGCATGCGGGAAAATTCAGCCGTCAACTGGATGTATTGGCGACCGTACTCGCGCGAATCACAGATGTCGGTGCCTTCATGCAGCTCGTTCCAGGTTTCGACGACCACAAAATTGCGGCCCGAGCCCAGAGCCGCGTTCCAGGCGCGACGATAAAAATTGCCGTTCTCACGGCCGCGAACGGGTGTGGTGCGACCCGGCACGGCTGAATCGTTATAGCCAGGCCCGACTCCGGCCACGCCCTGTATCTGCGCACCGCTGAGCGCCGCGCCCCAGGCATAGTCGTTTTGAGTGTTTAGATTCCACGAAACTTCGCGAACGATATAGGGATGCATGCCGCCAAAAGAAGCGGAGAAACGGTCGTTGACAAACGTGATCAACGATTGTGTCTGATTTTTGGCAAAGCCGGCGGCATAGAGCCAGACCACCGGCTGGTTGTCGATGCGGGCCCACAGGTTTGGCGGAATCAGGGAGTAAAAATCGCGCACCTGTTTGTAGAAAAACGCCTGACCAAAGGGAGTGGAAAGATCGGTCTGCCCATCTGCGGTTTTCAAAATGCGTTCGCCATACGAGAGCGTAGAGGTGTCAAAGAACATGCCGATCCGCGGCGGCTGCTTGCCCTCTTCCAACAGTTCCAGTTCGGCCTCTACCAGTTTCTGCAAACCGAGCACAGACCAGGTCTCCATCTCGGAACTGGAGCCCCAATAAATGGGCAGAATGACATCGATGCCGGCGGCCATGATGTCCAGCAGTTCGCGTTTGTGCCAGGCCACCGAGGTATAACTGAAATCGATCATGGACGCCGGATGATCCTGCAGGGCATCGTCTTTTAGCTGCGCATCATCCCAGATGTGCATACCGGTGTAGACATCATACCAGTAAAAATAATAGGTGAAGACCAGATCGTCGTCCGCTTTGTAGCTGGTGCCGGAAAAATCTGTTTGACGCGGTGCGATATGAGAACCGGGAGCGATCCAGACCCAGATGTTTTTTATTGCCAGCAGCGCATTGCTGGTATCTGCAACAGCCAGGCGAAAATCGGCAGCGCCGTTCTGGCGGTTGGTAAATCCCACGGCCGACAGAACAAAAGTCTGTTTCGTCCATATATGGCCGGCGGTGCGCAGGTGGCGACCGCCGTCGCTGTACGGGCCGGCAGGGCCATCGTACTGCAGATAAAACGCGGCTGTGCCCTGATCAAAATACTCCACGGTTACAAAAACATCCCTGGCGTTGTTATATATGAAGCTGTCATCGACGGCAAAATATAGAAAAGCGCTGGCACTGGTGCCGCTGGGACGCATCTCGATACAATTCTGTCCGCCGCGCACAGCGCTGCCATACTGGCCGTCCGCAACCGCACAGATATGGATGCCATTTTCAGTTATGGTTTTACCAAAAGAAATATTACGCGCCAGCTCAATTCCAGCTTGAGCAGATGTGGTTAAACTCATCATTATAAAGCAAAGTCCTAAAAACATTTTGCCGCATTTTCTCATTCCTCGACCCTTCCAAACCGTTTGGCCTATGTGGATATTCAGGCTACAAGTCATTGACATTTCATGCCATAAGCAAGTTAACACCCCAATCAGCCAAAATCAAGCGTATTCCCTGTGGCGATTTTGTCCCTTGACAGGTCCCGATTTATTGCGTAACATTCCAGAAAGGATTGGGCCGTACACAGACACGGGGAGGTTTTATGCCGGCGATCACACGTTGTAGATGCGGATTGGCTGTCTTTCTGTCGATCTTGGGCCTGATGTCAATCGCTGTTCTGCTTTCCTGCAAAACCCCTGCTGCCGTCTCCGGGGACATTACTCTGGCCATTCATACCAACAGCCGCGTTGTTCTGAATGGCAAGGCCATATCGGTCGATGCGCTTGCCGGCGCCATGCCGGCCCTTTTGCAGGGTTCCCACCGCATTATACTGCAGCCACAAGGCGATATCCGGTTTGATGACTGGCTGAAAACCTATGATCAGCTCGTGCGCCTCAACGTGTCCGAGCTCCAGGTGATGAACATGAAAAATGGCAACGTGGTCGCTTTTAAAACGGTCAAGGATTCAACCACGTATTCCCCTTACCCCATCGCCAATTACACTCATCACTTGATCAGTCAATTGCGGCTTGATCTGCGCCCCCATCCCGTTAATCAAAAAATCGGTTTTGCCCGTCTCTCCGGCGTACCGGTTCTGCCAGCCATTTACAGCAATGCCCACGATTTCAGCGGACCGGTGACCGCCGTTTGCATAAATCACAAATGGGGACTCATCGACCGGCACGGACGAACCGTCCTCGCGCCGCACTATTTCAACATCGACCGCTTTTCTGACGGCCTGGCAGCCATGATTTTGCAAAGCGGCGATGAATTCCTCTCCGGGTTTCTCGATACCGCCGGCCAGATCGTCATTCCGCCCCAATTTCAATCCGCCGGCGCGTTCTACCGGGGTTATGCGGCCGCCAAAAGCGGGGAGCGCTGGGGCCTCATCAACAAACAGGGGCAATGGCTGCTGCCGCCGCGCTATGAGGCCATCGGCCAACTGGCTGAGAAGCGGGTAGCGGTTCGGGAAAACAATCGCTGGGGATACGTGGATGACCAGGGTTATCCGGTCATTCCGCCACAATATGATGAAGTAGAACTCTTTTTTCAAAACGCGGCGCGGGTGCGGATCGGCGATCAGTATGGCTTTATCGACGAACAGGGACGCTGGCTGATCTCGCCCAGGAACGGCGAATTTGCCAGGCACTTTAGCGAAGGGCTTGTCGCAGCAAGAACCGACAGCCTGTGGGGATATATGGATCGAACAGGCACCTATGTTATTC
>CAZISM010000196.1:4984-7726 GCA_964541895.1 uncultured Cytophagia bacterium | reverse complement strand
TCCATGACCAGGAGGGTTTTGACAATCAATTTTTATGGGACCAGGTGCTGTCCGCGGGCAAAAAAATCTGGGGCGTGGCCAGTGACGACGCCCATCGCTCCTCCGACTAGGGTCGCGCCTGGATTATGGTCAATGCCCACTCGCGGGACCGTGACGTGATTCTCAGTGCCATCCGGCTGCTGCGGAAAATGGTGCTGCTGTGTTAGAAAGTTTTTCAATCGATTTTTAAACGTATGTCAGAAAACCTCGCTGCGCGAAACGCCGGCGGCTCAGGTCCACTCACCCCGCTCGCCCCATTTTGCATTGAGCGCACCTGCAAAGAGTTTACCGGCCTGGTCGAGATTATCCAGCAGCTGGTCTGTGGACGCGCCGGTGGAATTTCGCGCCGCATCGATCACGGTCCGGCATTCGTTGGCATCCATAAAACAGGCGGCTTCGTACAGACGCTCCTGATCCTCCTCCGGTATGACCAGAAAACCGTGTTTATCGGCATGAATCAGAGCGCCTGGCCGGATTCGGCATCCAAAGACATCCACCTCGCAATTCCAGCGCAGCGGTGTGCTGTAGGCATGACCGACGCAGGTGCGCCTGGCCAGAGCTTTAAAACCGGCATTGGTCATTTCGTCCACGTCACGCACCGCTCCGTCGGTGATGGTGCCTACGCAGCCGAGCGCGCGATGGACGTTGGCGTTCACTTCCCCCCAGAATGAGCCGATCACCTGCGGCTTGTCCAGATCCTGAACAATGACAATTTTTGGAAAAGGCAGACCGGCGACATAACGCCGATACTCTGACCAGGCCCGGCCGTTTTGCGCATGCTGCGGATTGGAGGGCTCGATAGCCACGGTCACTGCATAGCCCACCATAGGCCCCATCTGCGGCATAAAGTCGCGCGTCTCGTCCAGATTGAACCAGCCGCGGGTGCGATCATGCCGGGTGATGGCCTCCCAGCCGTTATAGATCGTCGGTGTGTTCCAGCGTTTTAACTGCAGCAGATCGGAATAGGAAAGGGCCATGGCGGTCACTCCGCGGACATGTTATAATAACGGTACACATCGGTTTTGCCTACGCGAATAAAGCGCCGGCTCTTGACCGGTTGCTCTTGACGGCCTTTAGCCGGGAGAAAGCTCGAGGTCAGGATATAGCCGCCGGCCGTGGCCGGCAGCAGCAGCGACACCGGTTCGAATTTTTTGCCATACTCGGGCAGGGTGATATTTTTTTCACAGTGCGCCACGCTCTGCCCCATAGCATCGAGCAGATCAACCTGCACCTGGCCGGACACGGGTCGACCCAGATCGTTGATGCCCACGAGATTGAACAACAGCTCTTGTCCACACGGGTACGGCGGCACTGTTTTGATATAGCGGCCGTCCACGAGATCAATAAAGACTGCCGCAGGAGCGAACGCGTGCCGGAACCACTGCAGGGTCGGGCCAGGCAGCAGATCCCTGATCGGATCCAAAAACCAGTCACCGGTAAAACCGTAATTGTTGGCCAGGTAGCAAAACGCCAGCACGCCGGCGAACGACCGCTCACTGCGCAGCCATTCGGTTTCCAGGGCCAGCCAATAGGCCTGCAGCTCCCGGCGTTCAGCCGGTGTGGCGTTCACGCCGGCAAAATAGTTGAACTGATTCAGAGTGAGTTTGGCAGGCCGGCCGTCGCGCCACAGCCAGATCCAGCCGTACTCGTTGACCAATTGGGCGGAACTGCGTCGTAAAAAGTAACGGCGGTCCGAAGGCCACTGCTGCAGATCGCCGAGGCGGTAGGGTTCTTGTTCGAGTCGTTTGGCGTAATCGGCCAGAGTGAGG
Organism: uncultured Cytophagia bacterium; assembly: GCA_964541895.1. Classification (GTDB taxonomy): domain Bacteria; phylum Zhuqueibacterota; class Zhuqueibacteria; order Residuimicrobiales; family Residuimicrobiaceae; genus CAZISM01. The sequence goes on along the minus strand of CAZISM010000196.1, from coordinate 5,918 downwards.
CCCATGTGCATTGCCATGTAGGGATGGGGTTCGTCCATTTCATCCGTCGCCATATCGGCCGCGGTCATATAGCCGGCGTCCCAGATGCGGGTGGGATCCAGTTTTTTTAATTCCGGGATCAGTTCATTGCCGATGAACGGATCCCAGTTTTCGTTAATGGCGTCCCAAATGGCGATGCTGGGATGATGGCCGTCGCTCCATACCCAGTCGGTATATTCGCTGCGAATCTGTTCATCCCATCCATGATTCTGCCAGTACAGCCATTCGTTCTGCAACAGCAAACCACTGGAATCGGCAATGTCGTACCAGAAATCAGGAGCGATGCCGACGCAGACGCGCATGGCATTCCAGTGCAGTTGCTTCGGTATGGTAGCCAGCAATTTGGTCACCCAGGCACGATCCCAGGGCAGGGCCCGGCAGTCGGGGTCTTCAAAAAATCGATGCAGGGTGATATTGGTTCCACGCAGCAGGTAAGGGCTGCCGTTCAGGGTAAAATACTTGCCATCGCGATGGAAATCACGCAACCCGAACGTGGTCACAACCTGATCGCTTTTCCCGCCGGCTTCGAACAGAGTGACTTTAGCTGTGTAGAGAAAAGGATCTTCCGGGGACCAGAGGTGTGCGTCGGGCATGGCATAGTCGCTCTCTACGTGCGTCATATTATCGCGCTTGACCACGATGCTATTTGAAACCGGGGCACCGATTTCCCGGCCGGTCTTTTTCTCGCGAATAGTGATCTGCACCCGACAGGAATCCCACATTCGCGTACCATAGAGGGTTTGGCTGGGATAATAACTGCGAATTTTGAGCTTGACCGTGGCTTTGTTGGCCGCTGCATCGGGCAGAACCAGTACCCGCTCCACCCGCAGTGTGCCGGAGAATGAAAGCGTGACATCATCCCAGATGCCGGCCAGATAATTTATTTTCTCCTTGT
>CAZISM010000196.1:0-4884 GCA_964541895.1 uncultured Cytophagia bacterium | reverse complement strand
AATGAAAGCGTGACATCATCCCAGATGCCGGCCAGATAATTTATTTTCTCCTTGTCGGTGCTGCCGGCCGCCTGCGGCGGCAGCCAGGCGCGATCGCCGCAGCGGATGAGAATCTCATTATCGGCGCCATATCGCAACGCTCTGGTTATCCGGCAATCGATCGGCGTATAGCAGGCCATGGATCCGCCCACGTCCATGCCGTTCACATACACCTGGGTGACGTACATGCTCTTCTTCAGCGTCAGCACCGATTCCAATCCCTTGTACGCATCGGCCACGAACACGGTTTTTCTGTACCAGTTGTAGCGCGGCTCATAATGGAGCTGCAGCAGATCGAACTGGGCGACGTTTTCCACGGTATCCGGTTTGCGGAAAAAGAGGTTGTATTGGTCGATTTTCGGTTCAGCCAGATGGATCAGGCCGGGAACCGGAATGGTGCGACGAAACGCTTTGGGCGGAAAGGCGTCCCGGGTCTGTTCAAATTGCCAGGTACCGTTCAACGACATAGTGTGTCGGCCCGAATCCGCCGCCCATATCGTCGAGCAGCAAAACAAAATCGCCATCATCCATTTCATCATGACCTGCACTCCTTTTTTGATCCCAGGCGAAGACGGGCATGCGGCTATTTCTGAAACAGCGTTTCATCCACAGGGCCGTTGGCGGTGATCTCTTTGATCACCACTTTGCCGGATTGCTTGCCATCGGCTTTGGAGATGGTGGTGCCGGCAATTTTGATGCCGCTCAGCTCACGAAAATCCGACCAGTGCTCTTCCGCTGCGACCGGCCCCTGCTGCCCGATGGTCTGATACGAGGTCCCCAGCGGCAAATGGGTGGCCGGATCGATATAGAGATGAAAGGTATTGGTCAGGATCGTAATGGCCAGATCAGTCGCTTTTTTATCGCCGAACATTTTCTCGCCCAGCCACTGTATTTTGGCGTCGGCCAGATGGTTGATGAAATAAACCGGATCGCGCTGCAGGCTCTCCTGATACGGCTTGCGCATGGCCTCCTGCAGGGGCATGGTGCCCTGAGGCGATTTGACCCAGCCCTCCTCTTTGGTGACCACCATGGTGATGACGCCCATGGGCATCGAGATCCTCTGGTGCATGCGGTCCGGGTAGACGATGGTCGCCTCCAGGCCCAGGTTCATTTCCCCCATCGGGGTGGATTGCGTGGCGTCCATTTTGGCGTGAACGCTCTTTATGTTATTAAACGCCTCGGCTCCACCCAGCGCCTGGATCATTTTTTCCAGCGTGACCCGGCCCTGCTGCAGCGTCGCATCGGTTGCCCTGGGCGCGGCCTCCGCCGGCGGGGTCGGAATCGTGATATCGATTTCATTCACCACGCCGAAGGCGCTGAGCGGTTCATCAAAATCTTCCTGTTTGCCGACAACAAGAATCTGCACCTGCGCGGGATGCAGGTTCTTTTTAGCCACGCGCAGCACATCGTCTTTGCTAACCTTTTCCACGCCCTGCTTGATGCGGTCGTTGAAATCCAGCGGATAGCCGTAATACGCGTAATACATCATGCGATTGACGACCTTGGCTTTTGCGTCGAAATTAAAGACATAGGAATTGAGATAAGAGTCCTTGGCCTTGGCCAGCTCGTCATCAGTGACCGGCTCTTCGGTCATGCGTTTCACCTCTTTGAGAATGAGACGCAGCGCATAGGCCGTGGACTGGGATTTGGTCTGAGTGCCGCAGGCAAACACACCGGGATGATCGTAATTGGCGCCAAAGTATCCGAACGGCGAATAGGTCAACCCCTCCTGGGAGCGGAGCACTTTGAACATGCGATCCATGGCCAGGATCTGGTTCATAATGGTCAACGCCGGATAATCGGGATCGTTGAGCATACCGCCGATGTGGCCCAGCTGAATGCGCGTCTGATTGACATCGCTCTTGGAGATATAGTGGACGGCGCTGCGATATGGATACTCCACGCGTGGTTTGGCCGGAATCGTGACCGGGCTCGCCGGCCAGGCGGCAAACGCGGCTTCAATTTTCTTCTTCATCTCCGCGGCCTTGAAATCACCCCAGACCGCCAGCAGGATGTTGTTGGGATGAAAATAGTGTGTGTGAAACGCCACCAGATCCTCGCGTGTGATGGCATCCACCGTGCTGTACTCGGCGTAGCGCGCATAAGGATGATCTTTGCCATAGATGAGCGTGTTGAATTCACGACTGGTGATGGCGTCGACATTATCGTTGCGGCGCGAGATGGCCGATTTCATTTCGATTTTTGCCAGGTCGATCTTTTCCTGCCGGAACGCCGGGTGCATGAGCAGATCGGCCAGTATCGTGATGCCCTGATCCACATCCTCCCTGAGCACGGACATGGAGGCATAGCCGGCATCCTGGCCGACACCGGTTTCCACAGAAGCGCCGAGGGATTCCAGCAGCTGGTCCAGTTCGTCACCGGTTCTGCTCTGGGTGCCGCCGGTGCGCATGACCGTGCCGGTGATGGAGGCGAGGCCGATTTTATCCGCCGGTTCATAGATGGAGCCGGTGCGGATCATGGCGCGCAGATCGATCGTGGGATATTGCGGATCTTCGACCAGATAGAGCTTCATGCCGTTTTTTAATTGCATCGATTTCACCTCCGGCATGCGGATCTTGTTCAAGGCTGGAAACTGAAACGGGTCTTTGGGTTTTTTCTGTGCAGCGGCCAACACCGGCAGCAGCAGACAGAGAAGGGCGGCAATCCATGTATGCTTACGCATAAACAATCCTTTCATGTGGATGAATCCATATCAGTACACTTTTATTCATGAAAAAGTCTATTCCTGCACGGTGACGGTTTCGCCGATAGTGCGATTCTTATTGATGAGATAGGTGTTGGCCACGGCCTGCACCTCCACGGCCGTCATGGCGTCCACTTTGTCGAGAAGGGTGAAAAGCTCCTGCCAGTTGCCGAGCACCACATCGGCATAGGTCAAAAGACCGGCCATCTGGCTGTTGGATTTCATCTGCGAAATCACGCTCTTTTTGGTTTGCCGCTTGAATTTGCCAAGTTCGTCGGCCGTGATCGGCTCGTTTTTCAAATTCTGTATTTCAGCATCGATGGCCGCCAGGCACTCCTGGGCCGTATGACCTTTGGCAGGTACGGCATAGACCACGAACAGGTTGGGATATTTGTCACCCGGAAAGCCGTTCATGGACGCCGCCTGAATGGCGATCTTTTTCTCCTTGACCAATTTGCTGTAGAGGCGGGAGGAGCGTCCCTGGCCGAATATGTTGGCCATGGCATCAAAGGCGATATCCTCCCGGCTGTGGACGCTGGGACGGTGGTAGCCGATGAACAGAATGGGTTGGGCCTGCACCTCGACCTTTACATACCGTTCGCCCCACTGTTCCGGCTCTTCCGTCCGCAATGGTTCCGGCTTGGGAGCGCTGGGAATCCTGCCGAAATAGAGCTCCGCCAGGCGAAACACCTCTGCCGGGTCAACATCGCCGACCACCGCACAGGTTAGATTGCTCGGGCCATAATACTGTTTAAAGTAGCGATTGACATCCTGACGGGTGATGCGCTTGATGTCGGACATGTGTCCGACCACAGACGTCTGGTAGGGATGGGCTTTGAACGCCGAAGCGAGCACGTCCTCGACAAGCCGGCCGGTAGGCTGGGTCTCCAGAGAGAGCCGGCGCTCCTCCATGATGACGTCCCGTTCCTCAAAAAATTGCCGGAACACCGGATTGAGAAAGCGGTCCGACTCGGCCGCCATCCAGAATTCCAGTTTGTTGGCCGGCAGGCTGACCACGTATTGGGTGGCGTCGTTGCTGGTATAGGCATTGAGGCCGGAACCGCCCTGCTGGCGCAGCAGGTCGATGTATTCGTTCACGATCACCTGCTCCTGCGCCGTTTTCTTAAGCCGGTCGAACTCGGCGCGCAATGTTTCTATTTTGCTGCTGTCAGGAATCGTGGCGCGTTCGGCGCGGCTGAGCTGGTCGTAGGCGGTGTCCATCTGCGCCAGGAGCTCTTTTTCAAGGCTGTAATCTCTAACGCCCACCGTAGTGCTGCCTTTGAACGCCATGTGTTCAAGGATGTGCGAGATGCCGGTGATGCCCGATACCTCCTGGCTGGCGCCGACGTCGGCATAGATGTGGAAAGAGACCACCGGTGCTTCCGGTCTCGCCAGCACCATGAATTTCATGCCGTTGTTCAAGGTCTGAACCGCCACCCTGGTCCTGATGGCCTCTAAAGACTGGCCCCAAACCAGAGAACAGGCCAGCAGTATCATGCCGGTAAAAAGGGAATAACGACGACGCATATATTCCTCCCAATCAAGTGTCATGGTTTGCGAAAATACACAGGTATACAATAATATATCCAATTAATTGCGAAAAAGCAAAGATTCAGAACGGCCCAACGGTGACTTATAACAGCCGGAAGCCCGGATTTTGACTGCCGTTTTGGCTTCAACGCCGGCTTCAATGGTGAAAAATAAATTACAAAATGGAAATAGCCGGCGTTAAAACTATGTTTAACAGGTGGAGTGATTTAAAAATCAAATCAAGAAAGGGTTATCGCTATGAAAAAGAATATCGGAAGTGTCGACCGCACCGTCCGTATCGTGCTCGGCCTGATCGTCATCGCTCTGGGATTGGTTTTCAAATGCTGGTTGGGGCTCATCGGCCTTGTCCTGCTGCTGACGGCGGTGATTCGCTTCTGTCCAGCCTATCTGCCCTTTGGCATCAACACTGAGAAAAAAGAAAATTAGCAAAAGCACCCCCTTCCGCAATGGCAATTTTTAAAATGGGCTTGAATAAAGTCTGTCCTGTTCCCTTTTAACAGGACGGACTTTTTCTTGACCTGTCCGCCTCTGCCAATTTATCCCATTGTATCACGCCAAAATTATTATTACATTTTTTCAGCCATCAACAC
>CAZISM010000195.1:1932-7778 GCA_964541895.1 uncultured Cytophagia bacterium | reverse complement strand
TCATACCGAGGGTGGTGCCCAACAGACCGGTCAGGGTGGCGATGGAGGCGATGGTCGACAGGGCGACCAGGTTCTTTTCCAGTAGCGGTACTTCCAGCATCATCGATTCTTCGATGGCTTTCTGAATATCTTCCTGGGTGTCACGCATGGAGAGTTTGGTGCCGGAAGATTTGATCAGATTGTATTTTTCCAGGCCGGCGCGAAGGACGTTGGCACAGGAGCCGCGCTGTTTGTCACAAATGTCGATGGCGCCGCTGATGTTTTCTTTGCCGATTTCGCCCTGGACTTTGCGCAGGAAAGCGGTCAAAGAGCCTTTGCCTTTGGCCTTGTTCAGCGCCAGCAAACGTTCGAAAATGAAAGTTACGACCATCAACGACATCATGATGAGCAGGATAACCAGCGGACCACCCGCTTTGATATAGTCCGGCAACATGTACTCGAAAATGACGTATGCGATCGCTAAAGCAACCACCATCAAGATCGTGATGAAGACACCTTGTTTCATGATACAGTCTCCTTTGGTTTGAGTTGTATGTGTGAGTTAGGGGTTCCAATTAGGGTCAGTTTTTGAATGGCTTCTTCACGGGTCTCTTCCACGTCAAAGATGCTCATCAATTTGGTGATGACGAAAACGTTCTGCACGCCCTTGCCCATGTTGCACAGCTTGATCAGGCCCTGGTCCTTGGTATACCGGGCATGGATGTTGATCAGAGCACCAATACCCAGGCTGTTGAAATAATTGGCGTTGGCCAGATCGATGACCAGCTTGCGATTGCCCTGCTCAAACAGATCGATGGCGGCTGATTTGAGCTCATCGGTCTCGTCGCCGCCGGTAAAAGAGCCGCGGGCATCGAGGATGGCAACATCAAGATTGTTGATGGTCATGGCGCGCACAGCCATGATGGACTCCTTGGCTTACAATAGACAGGTTGAGAACAGACGCTTGCCGAAATTGCAATTACAAAAGATGTGCCAGGAATCCCGATGTTTGTAATTTAAGATTAATCAAATTCTTATAATTAGTAAGTCGTGAGCGGGCGTGCTGCGGTTCATGCAGATTGCACGACAAAAAGGGCCGATGGAGCAGCTGCTAAATTAACCTTTTATTTATTAATATATTGCTGATCTTGCAAAATGCAAGGCGGTTGCCCGTTTCTTCAGGGCATGTTGCGATGTGCAGGGTTCAATCACAGACCATATTTTTTACGTTTGCGCCACAGCGTGGCCGGGTCGATGCCAAGGGTACGGCTGGCCTCATCGTAATCGTGGGCGTGCTGCAGCACCTTTTTGATGTGCAGCTTTTCCACCTCCTCGAGGGAAAAGGCATGGCTGGGTTTTTCGTTGCAGGAGCGGACCTCTTCCGGCAGATGGGACAGTTCGATGATGCTGTTTTTGGCCAGGATGACCGCCCGCTCGATGACATTTTCCAGCTCGCGCACGTTGCCGTTCCAGCGGTAGGCGCGCAAGGCCTGGATCGCTTCGGGGGCAATATCCATTTCTTTATCCTTGCAGAACTTGCGGATAAAATGTTGCAACAGGATGGGCAGATCCTCCGGCCGGTCGCGCAACGGCAACGGTTTCAGGCGCACGGCATTCAGTCGATAAAAAAGGTCTTCGCGAAAGGTGCCCTCTTTCAGCGCTTCATCCAGATTGCGGTTGGTGGCGGCGATGATGCGCACGTCCACGCGCCGGCTTTCGCTTTCGCCCACCCGTTCGAACTCTTTGCTCTGGATGACGCGCAGCAGCTTGGCCTGGATCGCCGGCGACACTTCGGCTATTTCATCGAGAAAGATGGTGCCGCCGTCCGCCAGCTCGAACCGTCCCTGCCGATCCCTCACCGCGCCGGTAAAGGCGCCCTTGATATGGCCGAACAGCTCGCTTTCCAGCAACTCTTCCGGCAGGGCGGCGCAGTTGATGCGCACAAAGGGCTTGTCGTTACGGGGGCTTTTGCTGTGAATAAAGTGCGCCACCAGCTCCTTGCCGGTGCCGCTTTCGCCTTCGATGAGGACGCTGATGTTGCTCTCGGCGATGCGCTCCGCCAGATCGAGCATGTTGAGCATGTCCCGGTTGTGGGTGATGAACTCGCCGACCGCGTTGCGTTCCGCCAGCTCCTTACGCAGGGAGAGCACTTCCAGGCGCAGACTGTGATACTCCCACGCCTTTTGCGCAAAGATCTGCAGCTCCTTAAAGTCGAACGGCTTCTGCAGATAATGGTAGGCCCCTTTTTTAATCGCTTCCACGGCGCTGTCGATGGAGCCGTGGGCGGTGATGATGATGACCGTGGTTTCCGGAGAGATCTGGCGCAGATTGGCCAGCACCTCCATGCCGTCCATGGGGCTCATCTTCAGGTCGACGAAGGCCAGGTCAAAACGCTGCCGCTGTGCCATCTGCAGCGCTTCCTGAGGTCGGGTACAGAGCCAGGTTTGAAAGCCGATCGACTCCAGGCAGATACCGATGGTTTTTAAAATATGCGCTTCATCATCAACGACCAGGACATGGACCGGACGATCTGCCATCAGTTTTTTCTCGCAATCGGTAAGGTGAATGAAAAGGTGCTGCCGCGCCCCACCTGGCTGCTCACCCAGATGCGGCCGCCGTGATCTTCAACCACCTGTTTGGCGATGGCCAATCCCAGGCCGACGCTGCCGGGCGTGGTCTCGGTGGCGGCGCGAACTTGAACGAATTTTTCGAAAATGTGGTCCAGCGCTTCGCGCGGAATGCCGCGACCGGTGTCGCTGACATGGACCTGTATCTCATCGCCTACCCGTTCCGCGGAGACGCACACCCGGCCGTCTTCCATGGTATAGCGCAAGGCGTTGTTGACCAGGTTGGTGATCACCCAGGTTAATTGCTGATGATCGCCCCAGAGAATGGGAAGGTTGCCATCGATGTGGACCTGCAGGTCGATCTGTTTTTCCTTAAAGGGCAGTTGCAGCGGCTTGAGAGCCGTATCCAGCAGGTGCGGGAGGTTGATCGGTTCCAGTTTCATCTCGTAGCGGCCGGACTCCAGCCGGGAGAGATCCAGCAGCTCCTTGACCAGCTTGGTGAGCCGGTCGCAATCGTCTTTGGCATTGGCGAGCAGTTCCTGCTGTTGCGGCGTGGTGGTGCCCAGAATCTGTTGCGACAGTATATCGATGGTCATGTTGATGGAGGTCAGCGGCGTCCTGAACTCGTGCGACACCGTGGCGATGAAATCGGATTTCAGACGATCCAGGTCTTTAAAGCGGGTGACGTCTTCAAACAGCGTCACCACCCCCTGAACGCCTCCCAATTCGTCCGTGATCATGGTCTGGCGGGTACGAAAGTAAAACGTGGCCTGTTCACGCTCGTAGGTAAAGAGCTCTTCGGGCTGGCGGCTTTTGTCGGCTGTGAGAATCTGCAGCAGCCGGGGATGCCGGATCACCTGCGCCACCGGTTTGTCCGGCCAGTCGGTGCCCTCGTCGGTGAACAGGTTGACCGCGGCCTGATTCATCAGCAAAATGGTATTGTCCACACCGGTGACGATGATCGGTTCGGCGAGGCTTGCGACGATGGCTTCGGATTTCTTTTTTTCCGCGATGAGCTGATGAATGTTCATCTCTTCATAGCCGCGCAACCGTTCCGTCATCTTGTTGAACTCGCTGCTGAGGATCGCCAGCTCGTCGTTGGTGGTGATATCGATTTTTTGATACATGTGGCCGGCGCTGATCAGGCGCACGGAGCGGGTCAGGAGTTCGGCCGGCTGGATGATGTTGCGCGACAGTTTTCGATTGGAGCGAAAGGCAAACCAGATGGCAAACGCCGCGGCCAGCACCAGGGAGGCGGTGCCGCGGTTCACCAGCCGTTTGGTGCGCACGTTGGTCTCGGTGATGACGGCCTGATGTTGCTCGATGAGGCGCAGCACATACCGCCGGATATGCTGCTGGTAGGGGATGATCGTCTCCATGAAAAAGGGACGGGCCAGGTCGCTGTTGCCGCGACACAGCCGGATAAAGGCCTGCGAATGGGTGTTGAAATCGCGATAGTAGACAATGATGCTGTCGAGCAGGGTTTTTTGAGCAGCGGGCTTGCTGACCTGCTGCACCTGCTGATACTCTTTGAGGAACTGGTCACGATGCTTGCTGAATTCCACCTGGCTGGCATCGACATCGCTGATGAGCATGAGCAGCAGGAACCGTTCCTGTTCATCCACGGCTTTGAGCATCTGTTGCGCTGCGGTGAGCCCGGGCGTGTGCACTTCGAGGATGCTCACCACTTCGTTGCGCAGCTGCAGATAGTAGCCCACCGAAAAGATGCTGACCGCCATGATGATGCCGACCAGTGTGAAAAAGCCGAAACCTATTTTATAACGGAGACTTTGCATGATGTTCTTTTTTTCTAATATAGCTGATTATGCAATTCCAAGCAAGGAAATCATTGTCCTGCGCAATCTCTGCCTGTGCAGCGCATACGATTCAGGAATATTAAATTAGTCTTGACATTTTCGTGGAAATTTTGTAAAATTTTCAAATTGGAAGCGCTTCCCGAAACGGTCTGGAAGGCCTTCCAGATTTGGAGAGTTCCAGGCGGAGATTGGAATTGTCAGTAACTATTTATGATGTGGCCAGGATGGCAGGTGTGGGTATCGGCACCGTGTCCCGTGCCATCAACAACAGCCCGCAGATCAATGCGCAGACCAAAATGCATGTGCTGCAGATTATCAAAGAGTTGAATTATCAGCCCCACGCTCTGGCCCAGAGCCTCGCCCGTAAAAAAACCTTTACCATCGCCAGCGTCGTCCCCTTCTTTACCAATTATTTTTTCGTCGAATTGCTCAAAAATGTTCAGCGGACGTTGACCCTGAACAATTTTGACCTCATCCTCTACAGCGTCGACCGCATGGATCGCATGCCCTTTGTCCTTGACCGCGTTCTTTCCGAGCGGCGCAGCGACGGAGTGCTGCTGATCTCGGTCAGCATCGACGAGGAGTACGTCCGCAGGTTTGTCGATACCCCGGTCCCGGTTGTGATCGTAGACAACCGTTATGACGGCCTGGATTCCATCACCATTGCCAATCAAAACGCCGCCATGACCGCTACCGAACATCTGATCAAGCTGGGGCACCGCCGCATCGGCATGGTCAACGGCCATCTTTCCAGTTTTCCGGCCGTGGAGCGATTGAAAGGATTTAAATACGCGCTGGCGGCGCATGACCTGCCCTTTGATGACGAACTGCTGATCACCTGCGACGCCACCGAAGGGGAGCACGGTTTCAACGAGCGCGCTGCTTACAGCGCCATGAAGCGCTTTCTCGCCGGCCAGGTCGAGATCCCCGGCGCCCTGTTTGTCGCCAGCGATGTGCAGGCCCTGGGCGTGATGCGGGCTGCCAAGGAATCCGGCCTGCACATACCGCAGGATCTGGCCCTGGTCGGCTTTGACGATATCGAATTTGCCAAATTCGTCGGTCTCACCACCATGCATCAGCCGATTCCGGAGATGGGGCGGCTGGCGGTGGAGCGGCTCATCGAGCGGATTCGCACCGATTCGGAGGGCGGCTTTTACCAGCAGATGCAGGCGGAATTGATCGTACGGGAGACCTGCGGCGCGCACAAGAATTTTCAGGTACATGAAATGTATTAAAGACAACAGACCGTTTGATAACATAAAGGATTCGATCATGATGCGAAGGACACTGTTTTTTACCCTCCTCATGTTGTTACCGATGCTGGTGCTGGCAGGCACCACCGGCAAAATCGTCGGTACCATTACCGACGCCAAGAGCGGGGAAAAGTTACCGGGCGTCAACGTCATCATTGACGGCACCCGCATGGGCGCGGCCACCGACATCGACGGCTACTATATGATCCTCAACGTGCCTCCCGGCGTAT
>CAZISM010000195.1:0-1832 GCA_964541895.1 uncultured Cytophagia bacterium | reverse complement strand
CAAGCTCTCCGGCAACAAGAAACTGACCTACGGCCTGATCGGCAACAGCAACGAGTTCAAATGGTACGACCGCTACTACAAATACAATCCGGACGCACTCTATAACCGATTCGAAGACGGTATGAATCATACCCTGACCTTTACCCATACCGTCAGCATGAAGACATTTTATGAAGTGAAATTCACCCGTTTTTCTTCCGACTATCAGCACTATCTGTACGAGGATCCGCTCAACTCGGTTTCGTATGACAGCGTCCGCACCGGCAGCGGCGATGAAGCGACGGTAGCCTATTTTATTTCTGCGGACCGGGAAGGGTATGTGCACCCGGATTCCATGATCTCGCCGGCGAGCTGGAGTTTTGCCGACGGCGGCACGCCCACGCAGCACTTTAAGCGCAACACCACCTACAACGTTCTCAAATTCGACATGACAAGCCAGGTAACCCGGCATCATCAGATAAAAGGCGGCCTGGAGGCTCGTTTATACGATCTGACCCTGAACGAGTTTTCCATCGTCCCGGCCAAAAAGGGCAACGATGAAATAAAGCCGTTTCTGCCTTCTGTGCCGCTGCTCAGCACCACCGATCACAACGATTATCAATACAAACCGGTCGAAATGGCCGCCTATATCCAGGACAAGATGGAATTCGACGACATGATCGTGAATTTCGGCCTTCGCTTTGACTATTTTAACGCCAAGGGCCGGCTGCTGGCGGACCCGAGGGATCCCAATATTTACGATCCTTTCCTCAAAGAGCACAAATACAAAAACTATAATTCCGCGCTTCCGGATTCGGTGCAGACCGAGTACACCGTAGCAGAGCGGGAGGCGTTCTGGTACAAAAAATCCAGCGCCAAAATGCAGGTCAGTCCCCGGTTCGGCATCGCCTATCCCATCACCGATCGCGGCATCATCCATTTCTCTTACGGCCATTTTTTCCAGATGCCGCCGTTCCGTATTTTGTACGGCGCCAATGACGGCACCGATAATTCCAATCCGGATCTGGAAGTGTCGCGCACCTCGGGCAACACCACCTTTCTCAGCAACGCCGACCTCAAGCCGCAGAAAACCGTCATGTATGAAATCGGACTGCAGCAGCAGCTGGCGGCGGATCTGGCGTTTGACATCACCATGTTTTATCGCGATGTGCGTGACTGGATCGGCGCCAGCCCGTTGATCACCACCTACCTTTCCAGCGTGGCCTATACCCTGTTCGAAAACAAGGACTATTCCAACGTCAAGGGTGTGACGTTGTCCCTGAACAAGCGCTATTCCAATTATTTCGAAGCCAGCTTCGACTACAGCTTTATGGTGGCTGAAGGCAGCGCCTCCAATCCGCAGGACGCCTATTTCGATCGCAACGATAACAAAGCGCCGCGCATCCAGCTCGTGCCGCTGGGCTGGGATCAGCGCCATACCCTCAATGGAACCCTGGGCGTGGGCACCAGCACCTGGCGGGCCAGCCTCATCGGCAAATATTGGACCGGCACCCCCTATACGCCCACCTTTGCCGTGGGTGAGGTGGCCGGCAGCAGCGCGTTCTCCGGCCTGGCGGAAAACAGCGCCCGCAAGCCCGGCATCAGCACCGTGGACCTGCGCCTGTTCAAAAAGTTTCGATTGCAGAAACGATACGATGTTTCGGTCTTTGCCTACATCTACAATCTGTTCGACCAGCGTTCCGTCAACGGCGTCTACTCTGACACCGGCAGCCCCCAGTACACCTTGAGCACGCGCAGCGCCAGTCTGGACGCTAATCGGGTCAGCACCCTGGACGATAACGTGGTTCATCCGGAATGGTATGGCGAACCCCGGCAGGTGCAGCTGGGCTTTT
>CAZISM010000194.1:6180-7917 GCA_964541895.1 uncultured Cytophagia bacterium | reverse complement strand
CGATTCAGATTTTTGGCCGTGCCTGTAGCAGACGTATCGCCGCGGATGGCGAGGTTCAATGTTTCGAAACCTTGCGCTACATCCAGGGTGTCCGGATCCTGGGCATAGGCTTCTCCGCCCGCCATCGTCAAAGCAAACAGCACGATCAGTATTGCACTTAACGTCCAACTCTGTTTCATTTTAATCCTCCTTTGCCAAATCTGCAACGGCTAAATGTAGACATGCTTCCAGTTGACAGGTACGCGACAGTAACAACGTGAGTCAGTCCATAATGGCTCCCTTCCTGGTCGGTTATGTTGGTTGCCCTCACAGCTAGAATGAATATCCTACACCAAGATCGCTGGTCCAGCCATAGTACTCCTGGCTGGTAAGAAACCGGGTAGCCTGCTGATAGGACTCGTCCGGTTCATTGGAGATGTTGTTCCAATTGAAAAAGAGGCCGAGATGTTTGGTCAAGCGATAGTTGGCGGAAAAGTCCCAGCGCAGCAGGTCGGCGGTAAAGCCGTCCAGCTCGGGGCGAGTGCCTACGCTGGACAGGGTTTTCCCCTGGTGCAGCATGGACAGACGGGCCGACAGCGGGCCTTTGTCGTAGCCAATGGAGATGTTCATGATATCGTTGGCCTGATCCGGCATGTTGCCTACGCGAAAGGTATCGATGACGCTGGTTTTGACGAACGGAAAGACGTTGATTTTCTCCTGTTTGACCAGAGAACGCGGAAAGCGGGTTTCGGACCACAGATGGGTGTAATTGATGTTGAGGACCAGGCCGTTCAGCGGCGAGGGCAGCCAATCGAAGCGGGTTTGCCACTCTACTTCCCAGCCTTTGATTTTGGTCAGGTTGGGATTGTTTTCCGGCTGTTGCAGCGTCAATCCCTGCAGTTCGGCCGAATAGCCCTCTTTTTTGGCATTGAGAATTTTGTGGCCGGCCCGGGAAAATATCAGGTCCGAGATCTCTTTGTAAAAACCGCCACAGGTCAGCAAGCCGAGGGTGTTGCCGTAGAAGGATAAAAAGATGTCATAGTTGGTGGAGGTCTGCGGTTTGAGATCGGGCCGGCCGAAGGAGACGGTTTGCGCCGAGCCGTCCACCGCTTTCTTGGGCAACATGTAATCCAGCCGCGGCCGGGAAATGGTTCTGGTGTAGGCCAGGCGGACGTCAAACCAGCCGGTGGGTTTGAGGCGGACATGCATCATGGGAAACCAGCGCGCATAGCTGTTGACCGCGGTGGTGTCGGTTACGATCGGTTCATCCAGGTCGCCTTCCATCTCGGAGCTGGCAATCCAGCCTTTACGGCCGGTCATGTTGGCGTGGGTATGTTCATAACGCACACCCGGCATGAGCATGAGAAACCGGCCGATGTTCACCTCCGACATGATATAGCCGGAGGAGACGGTTTCGTCTGTTGCATAATCATCCAGATCTTCCATGGAAGAGGTGGCCAGCAGTGAATCGAGGGCATAGGCCGTCATGAGATGATTCAACTCGTCGGTATCATAGCCGTGGGTAAACGGATACTTGCCGTTCAAGAAATGGCCGGCGTCAAAGGATTCGTCGAGATAGTTGGAGACGGCCGGATAGCCGGTGGTGATGGTTTTGTACGCAAAGCCGGGTTGTCCGTACTGGGTATGATACAGTTCAAAGGCGGGGAGTTTGCTGTTGAGAAACCGTCGCGCATGATTCTTGTCGCGTTCTTTGATTTTGTCGGTATATTTGCCGCCCAGTTTGACATAGCCGGCGAT
>CAZISM010000194.1:0-6080 GCA_964541895.1 uncultured Cytophagia bacterium | reverse complement strand
GAATTGGACAGGATATCGGTCTGGGTCAGGCGGTTGCGGAATTCCAGGTCACGCCAGTTGTCGGTCAAGGCATAGCTGTTGCTGTTTACGATTTCGTCCCGGTCCAGGCGGCTCATAAAATTGCTGAGCATCAGTTTTGTTTTGGGCAAGCGGTAATCCATAACGACGCTGAAACCGGAGCGTTCACGCATTTCATCCACGTAGGAGAGGTTGGCGCCAGAGACCGAGATGGGGGCGAACGGTTCGCCCTCTCTTTTTTCGCGAACGATATAATATCCGGCCGAGAGGTGGTCAGAGCCTCTTTGTGCCCGTTCCTTGCCGCCGGTGACCAAAAGTCCCAGCTTGTCGTTCAGGAAGCGATTGCTCAGCATCATGCTGCCTTTGAACTGGCCCAGTTCGCTGCGCTGATCGTTATAGCCCTGTTGAAAACGGAAATTGTAGCGGAATCCGCTTGGAGCATCGGCGAGTTGAAAATTGACCGTGCCGCCAAAGGCGTCCGCATCCTGATCCGGGGTCAACGCTTTGGTCAATTCGATGCTTTTGAGCATTTCCGGAGAGATCATGTTCAGATCGACGCTGCGATCGCCCATGTCGGTGGCGGGGATTTTGTCGCCGTTGATGGTGATGGCGTTATAGGTCGGCGACAAACCGCGAATGACCACCCGGTTGCCTTCGCCGCCGCTTCGTTGAATGGACACGCCGGAGAGGCGGCCGATGGATTCGGCGGCATTGGCGTCGGGCAATTCCATGATGCGTTCGGAGGAGACGATATTTTTAATGGTGTTTGAGCGCAGCTGTTTGTTGATGGCTGCCACCTGTCCTTCCGCCTGGGCGGTGATGACGACCGTGCCGCCCTGGACTACGTCAAAATCGAGCGCGATGTCCAGTTTCTTTGTCTCGCCGGGCAACAGCTGTACGGCCATTTCTCTGCGCTTGTAGCCGATAAAGGTCACCTTCAGGGTGTACGAGCCGGCCGGCACCTGCTTGATCTGATACAGACCGTCCAGGTTGGAAACCGCGCCGATGGCGGTGCCGTCCAGATAGACATTGGCGCCCGGCAGCGGGTCGCCGGTTTTTACATCCTTGACGGTGCCGCTGATGATGCCTTTGACGTTAGCGGTCGGTTCCGGTCTGGATTCTTGCGGGACAATGGCCAGCTGACCTTCCTG
This sequence comes from uncultured Cytophagia bacterium, assembly GCA_964541895.1. Taxonomy (GTDB): domain Bacteria; phylum Zhuqueibacterota; class Zhuqueibacteria; order Residuimicrobiales; family Residuimicrobiaceae; genus CAZISM01. The sequence goes on along the minus strand of CAZISM010000194.1, from coordinate 4,911 downwards.
GGTGATTTTTAATATGGTGCCGGTGTTTTTGAGCACCGTCAGCAGGGCTTCCATGGCATAGATGTTTTCTTCGTGCAGGGACACCTCTGTTTCCAGGGGCAGGTTTTCCCGGCTGTAATTCAGTTTGATGTTGCTCATTTCAGAGATGGTCGCCAGTGCAACCTCGAAAGGCGCGTTGTCGAGATGGATGGAGATTTTGCTCAACAGGGATTTGGGGACCAGCTTGCCACGGAAATCATTTTCATCCAGTCGCAAATGCTCCTGCGCAAAGCTGCAAAAGGCGCTCAGGAGTAAGAGGATCCACACAGTCGTCCGTTTCATGAAAGCTCCCATCGGCTTAGTGTTTGGCCGTTATTTTGATGGCTTTGCCATCCTTACTGATCTTGCAGTCGGTGAGAATGGATATCAGTTCCAGAACATCTTCGATGTTGGTCATGCGGATGTGAACCGTAATTCTGTGTTCCAGGATGGCCGGATCCTCGATGTCGAAGGTAAAATCATACCACCGTTTCAGCTGGGCCAGCACCTCTTTTACACTGGCGTCCTTGAAATGGATCTCGTTATGCATCCATCCCAGGTTGGCGGCCACCTCCACCGGCGCCGGTGTAGAGGGGATACCCGCTTCGGGGAGAGAGCTATAGTATCCTTTGCGAATAATGACGCTGTTTTCATCCTGCCGGTAGCTGTTGTTGAGCGCTACCGATCCTTCGCTGACCGTCACCGCCACGACAGGATTTTCCTGCCAGGCCCGGATGTTGAATTTGGTGCCGAGCACGCGAATCATGGCGTGGTTGGCGTGGACTTGAAACGGCCGCTGGGCGTCGTGGGTCACTTCAAAATAGGCCTCACCGGTCAGAAACACCTCCCGCGAGTCGGTGAATTCGGCGGGGAAGCGCAATTCGCTGCCGGCATCCAGTTTGATATGCGAGCCGTCCGGCAGGTTGATGTCCAGCCGCTGGCCGTTCTCTACCCGAACGGTTCGGAAGGGATCCTGCGTTACCACCGATTTTTCCTGCGAGCTGTCATAAATGAGAAACGCCCCGCTGATGAAAAGTACCACCAGCGCAAATTGCAGCGAGCGCCTGACCAGACCAGGCCGCAGCATGAACCAGGGCTGTCGGGCGGGACGGAGGTTCGCCTGTTTACTCTTTACTTCAGCAGAACGGATTCGCAGGCGCATCTGTTGCCAGGCTCCATCCAGGTCGACCTGGTCCCGGGGCGATGGCGTCATGGTCCATACTTTTTGCATCGCGAGAACGAGCTCGCGCAGCTGGTGGTCCTGTTGCATCAGGCTTTGCAGGCGCTGTGCCTCCGCCTCACTGCACTCGCCCGACAAATAGCGAACAATCAGGATTTGTTGGTCTTTTTCCGACATATAATTTTCCGAAAGGGGGATCAGTGCCATGTTCAGGGCCGATTATTCGGTGACACCTGACCATGATAATAGGATCATCAGTAATAGTACCCCCTGAAGGGGATTTACCCTGACAAAAGTTCGAAAAAAAAGTGATGATTTCAGAACAGAGGGGAGAGGCAGAGCAGAAGAACGTGCTTGAGCTGATCGCGGAGAAAGCGCAACGCCCGCCCCATGTGGGTCTCTACGGTTTTTATGGAAATTCCTTCGATCTCGGCTATTTCGGCGTATTTCAGGCGGTCAAACCGGTTCATGCAGAAAACGGTGCGACATTTTTCCGGCAAAGCCTGGACGGCTTTTTCGATCGCAGCGGCAATTTCCTGTTGATGCGTTGTCTCTTCCGGTGTAAGCGGATCCGGGTCGAGCGCCGCCTGAGATACGTAATAACGGTTTTTGACGCGCAGGTGTCGCAAATGTTTTAACGAGCGGTTTTTTACAGCGGTAAAGAGGTAGGTTTTTATATTGCGGTCCGGATCGATGCGGTCGCGGTGCAGCCAGATCTGAAGAAATACGTCCTGGACCACATCCTGCGCCTCCTGGCTTTCGCTCACATAGTGTCCGGCAAAGATCACCAGGGGTTGATAATAGTGACGAAACAGCTTTTCAAATACGGCCAGATCCCCTTCTTTTAGTTTTTTCAGCTCCGACTGATCAAAATCCGTTGCTGAAAAGTGTAAGTTTCGTGTTGTCATGCGATTCTAGGTGATCGTTCGCCTTCTGACCAGCAAAGCGGCGGTCTTGCGCTGATCGCAATGCAGAGCTAGAGTCCGGCGGCTTGCGAGAGCGATCGTTGCTATGCGTGTGGGCGGTACAGCGCCCGGCACAGTTGATTCAGAGTCAAATATGGTAGATAAAAATTAATATTCAAAGAAAAAACTGTATAAACGGGGTTCCCGGAGAGGTCGCGAAAACATGCCTGGTCCTGTGCACGACCAATCCGCCTGTATCTGGAAAAGAATCAAAAGGGTGCCAATTCCTGTAACTTCATTATGGCTGAAACGTATAGTTTTCCTAATGGCACTGATGTTTCAACATTTACCCATCGACAGAGGTGTAATTTTGGCTTCTAATAAAGCGACCAAATTCGACTTGATCAAGGCGGTAGCAGCCAACAGCCAAATACTGAAGGCGGATCCCCGGCTTAATCTGTTTTTGCTGCGATATCTCAATAAATTTCAACCCATTAAAGTTGGCGATCGTGTGATCGTCCACTCGCATTTGCCGCCGCTGAACAGTAAAGCCTATAGCCGGTTTATCGATGAGCATCTGTTGTCCAGGAGTTCCGGGCCTTCACATGCTCAAATCGGCTTGACCAATGCCTGCCCGCAGAACTGTCAATACTGCTATAACAAGGGACGTTCTGGTCGGCTCATGGACCGCGCTGTAATTACCGGGCTCATCAAGGATCTCAAACGCATGGGCGTCTTTTGGCTCGGTTTTACCGGCGGCGAGCCGCTGTTGAACAGGGATATCGTCTCCTTTGTGGAAACGGCCGGTGAAGAGTGTGCTACCAAATTGTTCACCACCGGTTGTACGTTGAGCCGGAGCCTGGCCGCAGATCTTGTCAACGCCGGATTGAATTATGTTTCGGTCAGCCTGGATCACTGGAAGCCGGAAATCCATGACAGCATGCGCCGCTATGAAGGCGCTTTCAAAGCAGCGGTGACGGCGCTGGATACGTTTCGAAGCTTCGATCGTCTCCACGTCGGTGTTTCTGCCGTGCTGTCACGAGAAATGATCAGAACCGGGCAGGTGGACGAGTTTTTGCAATTTCTCATCGGACTGGATATCCATGAAGCGTGGCTGAGCGAGGCCAAACCGGCCGTAGCGGCGTTTGCGCAGGAGGATCAGGTGATCACCGAGGCGGATCGGTTGGCCCTGGTGCGACTGCAGGAGCGCTATAACGCCGAAGGCAAAATAACCGTCAATTACCTCGGCCATTTCGAAGGCAAAGAGTGCTTTGGCTGCAACGCCGGCAACAAGATGGTGTATGTAGACGCCTTTGGCCAGGTCAGCCCCTGCGTGTTTGTGCCCATGACCTTTGGCAATGTCATGGAGCAGCCGGTCGAAACGATCTTTGCCGGCATGAAGCAGCGTTATCCAACCGAGAACGGATGCTTTATCAATAAAAATTACCGGCTCCTGGCCGGCAAGAGCCTGCCGCTGGCCGGAAGTGACGCTATGGCGGTGTTAGACCAGGTGCAGTTTGGAGATTTGGCCAGGTTCAACCAGATTTATAACAAGCGATAGGAATGGCATGCCAATGAAATTATACCGACCCTTTGCTTTTTCCTGTGCCGTGATTTTTGCCATGGTAGGTGTGCTGTTTCTTTTCTGGTCCGATGGCGTTGTCGTTTTTTTCAATATGCTTTCCGTCCGGATCGGAATGATGGTAGCGCCGGTGCCGTCCCTTCATTTTTACCTGATCCTGGCAGTTGCTTATATGTACCTGGTCACTGTGATCGCCTGGCTGATGTACCGAAACCCAGGCTCCGCTCTGTTGCCGTTGCTGCTGGTTAACGCCAAACTGGCCAGTTCGCTGCTTTCGTTCGGCATGTATATCTTTCATAATCCCTTTTTGATCTACCTTACCAATGGCATCGTGGATGGCAGTCTGGGTCTTGTTTGCCTGTACTTTTATTCAGCGATCAGGAAACAACAGACATGAATATCTACCTCAGCCTGGCGCGCTTCGGCATTCCTGGCTTTTATAAAAAGAAAAAAATGATCGAGCTGTTTGAACTGACGGCTAGAGCTTTTCAATGCGAAAGGCCGAGGCTGGAAGGATTCTCATATCGCGAGTTGTTGATCAAATACGCTTCCTGTACGGCGGCCTGGGCTGAAAAATGTGTGGATGTTCCTGAGGCTGTCAAAGCACGATTGTTCGAAGGAGCGCACGCAATGGGTCGAGATTTGCGCAAGCAATTCAGAATCAAATCGTTCGCCGAAGCCATGGAGATGAGCAGGATTATCTATCGTCTGCTGGGGATTGATTATAGCGGTGGCAGCTATGGCGAGGTGATCATCAGGAGCTGTTTTTTCAGCCGATATTATTCGGCGCCGGTCTGTCGTATCATTGCAGGATTGGACGAGGGCCTGGCGGCCGGCCTCACCGGTGGCGAGCGTCTTGTTTTTTCGCAGAGAATGACCGAAGGCCTGCCTGTTTGCCGCGCCCAATTTTCAGGAAGGAACGGCCAATGAAAACAGCTATTGTCATTGGCAGTGGAGCCGGCGGCGCAGCCGCTGCTCGCGAATTGCAAGGCCGCTATGCAGTGACGATCCTGGAGGCGGGACGGCCATTTCGTCCGTTTGCGATGAATTTGAAATTTCTCGCCGTTATGAGAAGAAGCGGCCTTTTTTTTGATGAGCGAGAAATTCAGCTGCTGTTTCCCGCCATGCAGGTGCGAAAATCGCAACCGGCTGGCATGGTGCTGGTGAACGGCATCGCCAGCGGCGGCACCACCAACCTGTCCGCCGGCAATGCGCTGCGGGTGGAC
>CAZISM010000193.1:0-7930 GCA_964541895.1 uncultured Cytophagia bacterium | reverse complement strand
ATGGTTTAAACTTTTGGTACGGCCGACCATGGGATATCAACTGGCATTACTCAGCCTACGGTCAGGGTAGCTGGCCCTATGGCATCAACTGTGATGCCGATCTGTTTGCCGGCGATCCAAAGCCTCGTGCGATTATCCGAAACGCTGTCCGCCTGGTCGACGGTGAACGTACCTTTGGCGGACTTTCCAACGCGGTGCGTTATATTTTTAGCCTCGACGTCGGTGGCCGTAAAATCCAGCGACTGCATATCAAGGGAACACCAGAGATGCACGGGTTTCCTCTCATTGGCGGCATTACCGTTGAAACAATGGAAACAGGATCGCTCCTTCCCCTTCCAGACTGCAGCAATGAAAAAGCCGTGGTCTGCCCGATGACACCGGAGTTTATCAACTCCAGCCAATGGCATCCATCAACTAAAGCGCTTCAACGTGTCCTGTATGCCTCGATAGACGACTTGCCCCATCTGACACAACCGGTTGTGCCGGATGGTTATATTGGTCCAGGCTATGATTTCAGGGGACCGACCGAGGCCATCTATGCGGCGACGTTTTTGTACCATAACGGTCCGGAATGCGCTACCCATATCGATGATGCAGGAACAGGTTGTTCCTCGAAAACAGTAGCTAAAGCATTGACCCATTACACCACAGGCATGGGGGTGTGGCGACGATATGGCGCCCGGTATGACGGCTTGCCGGATTTTTTCCACATCTACCAGGAACGGCAGCCTGGAGCGTCAGCCGCCACCGGTTCTGCCTGGAGTCGTGGCATCGGTGAGCTCTTGCGCGAAGCGGTTGCATTTGGCTATGATAAATTTGCCAATTCCTATATCGATTGGCTTGACAGCTGTCTCTTTGCTGATGCCGTACCGCCACACTGGATCCGCAATCCGGGCATGGCCATGACGAGCGAAGGCGCTACACGGCGCAAGGTCGGCGCCATCGAGGAAACCGGTAACCGCGAAAACGATGGCCACGGTATCTGCATGTGGGGTCGCTATATGGCCTGGCATTGGGCTGGTCGATCCCTGGCCTGGAACGAACGTCACTGGCAAGCCACCCGAGCTGCGGCGGACTGGATCGCCTGGCAGATGGAGACCGAATCCCTCTTCCCGGGCAAAGGAAAAGACGTGCTTTTCACCGAGAGCGAATGCGCGCACAGCGATTATGACATTTATTCATCTTTTAACTGTCTGCATGGCTTAAAGCTGTACATCCGGCTCGCTGAACAATTGGAAAAAAAGCAGGAAGAGAAACGGTGGCGCACCATCTATGAACGCTTGCGCAAAGGCATTCTGACGCATCTGGTGGATGCCGGGCCGGCCGGGCCTGTCTGGCATACAGAAGCCGATTGCGATTGGCAGGATCATGCCCATAAACTGATTCACCTGCATCTGTCGACTGAAGGTGACAGCTTTACCCCGCTCGATGAGTATGCCAGGCTCGATGATCTTGAGCGACGCTATCTCGAAATCAGCCGCAATTCCTATCGGTTTCTCATGCAGGGGAAAAACTATGATTGCCTGCGCATGTACGGCTACGGCCAGGGCATGATGACCCAGGCCGCGTTGCTCCTGGATGAGATGACAGATGCGGAACAGTTCATCAACAAATTGGTCAGTTATTGTTATTTGCCGAACCTCGGCGGCTGGATCTGCCCGGAAGGCATTATTGTCCATCGCGATAAAAAGTTGTACGTTCCGGTTAACGGCTATATGGGACAGGACTCGCACCTCGCCGATGCCACCAAAGCGTTACGAGTCATGATGGGCATTGACGACAACGACCCCCGCCACCTGCGCCTGGTGCCGCGTTTTCCGTTGTCTTGGCCACATTGTTCGGTGCAGCGTTTTCCGATGTTGACCGGTACACGGCGTCAGTTGGGCGGCTATACCTGCGACCGCACGGCAGGCATGCTGCGTTTTGTGTTCACTTTCGAGAGCGCGGTGGATCGGCTGAGCGTTCGTTTGGGTCCTCTGCCTGTCGGGGAAAAAGCAAAAGCAGTAACCGTGGATGGCAGGGCTGTTGCGTTCCATGCCCAACATTCCGGAGACAGCGACTGGGTATGGGTTCGCGACCTGAGCGGTACGCAGGGGACCATAGAATTACGAACCGAATCTCGTAGATGAATGGCAGATTATGGACCGTCGTCAATTTTTAGGTATGACTCTTACTTCCGGCTTTTATACGTCTTGCCGGCATGTTCAGTACGAGCGAAAACGCCCCGCTTGCGACATTATCGATGCGCATCAGCATCTCTGGCATATACGCAAAGACCGCCCGGCTTGGTTGAGCGCGAATATGGGCATCTCTGAAGCCGGCAATATGAACGACTACCTCAACGCCATTCAAGGGCTCGGCATCACCAAAGCGATCTATATGGAAGTCGCCATCGAAACAGCGCGACTGGACGAAGAGGCTCGGTATATCATTCAGGTGTGCGAACGCAGAGACGGTCCCACGATAGCGGCGGTCATCGGCGGCAGGCCCACGGAAGACTCTTTTGAGCGGTATATCAAACCGTATCAGGATAGCCCATATGTCAAGGGCGTTCGTTACATCATGAATTCCGCAGCGCAATTGGCCAATCCGGTTTTGAAACAGAATCTGCAGTTGATCGGCCGTCTTGATCTATCTTTTGATCTCAATGTCCCGCCGGCACTGCTGGCACATGGCGTGCGTCTCATCGACGCATGTCAGGATACCCGATTTATTGTAGATCATTGCGGCAACGCCGATCCGGTAGCATTTTTGCCTGCCAGTGCTCCCCGGCCCCGGGCGGCCCGGCATGCTGCAGACGTATGGAAAAGGGATATGGAGGCATTGAGTCACAGAAAGAATGTGTGCTGCAAAATCTCCGGTCTGGTGGACGAGATGCCTGGCGGGGGCTGGACCATGGAAAGCCTGGCGGCTATCGTTACTTTTTGTCTGGATGTTTTTGGTGAAGATCGGGTGGTCTTTGCCAGTGACTGGCCTGTTTGTCTGGCCGGCGCCACGCTCAAAACATGGCTGGATACGTTGTGGGACATCGTCGGCGAACGCCCGATAGCAGAGTTGAAAAAACTATTCAGCGAAAATGCCGTCCGATGGTATCGACTCACATTGTAATAGACAGCGTGCGTCATCCTGCAATGGATAGGTCTGCATAATGGTATGGAGCGTATTATGATCGGTACTGCAAAACTCGGAGCTGTTTTAATTGTTTCATTTGCTGTTTTGCCGTTATCGGCGGCTGCGCAAAATCTCCTGGATGGTGAGAATCCTCCGCGAATTATCGAATTCATGGGCGATCAGCCGATGACCAGGGTCGGTCGTCCTTTTGTAGTATTGGCGACGATTTTTAATCCGGCGAAGGTTACGGCCCAATTCATGGTGAACTTGCAGCTGCCAGAGGGTGTGCGATCTCAACATGGCGAACGATCATTAACACTTGCGCCCAATGAACAAACCACCGTGAGATGGACGCTGATGGCCAACAAGCCAATGTACAAAGATGTACAGTTATGGCTTTCCGATGGTGCCGCGGTGTTGGCCGCACGCCGCCTGCCAGTGCGTTTTTTGCCCGCCCTGAAACAGACCAGCCCTTCGTATATTCCCGAACCCGCACCTGCGCCTGGCAAATCGTTGCTGGTGGGAGCACTTGATTGTCCTCTCTGGGAAGCTGACAAGCCGCAAATGTGGGACCAGGTGCTGTTTAAACATCCGGAGCGCACCCCGGTCCTTGGGTTCTACAACCAGGAAAATCCTGAAATCGCTGATTGGGAAACCAAATGGGCGGTCGAGCACGGTGTGGATTTTCTGATCTATTGCTGGTATCGCGCCAGTCAGGGCGGGCCCGTTGAACAATTGTTTGACAGCGCCATTCACCAGGCCCTGTTCAAGTCGCGGTTTCAGAATCGAATGAAATTTGCCATTATGTGGACCAATTACCGGGCAGGCATTGACGGCGTCAAGGATGAAAATGATTTAATGAATAACCTCTTGCCCTACTGGATGGAAAACTATTTCAAGCGGGACAATTATCTTAAAGTGGACAACAAGCCGGTTCTCTTTATCTATTGTCCAGGCAAGCTGTGGGGACCGCAATCCGGCTCTCTGCTCGACGACCTCGGCCGAGCTGAAAACGTGAAAAGCGCTTTCGAGAACATGCGGGCCGCCTGCAGAAAAGAAGGTTTTGACGGTCTGACCATTCTCGGGGAGTACCGCGGGACAGATCCGACTTTTTTGCAGTCTATGAGAGATATGGGATTTGATTACACCTTTGCCTATTGCTGGCATGTGCAAAACAGCCCCACGCCCCAGGAGGCCATCGACAGCCAGATGAAAAATCTGCGCACCACGCAAGAGTTAGGTATCATTCCCCAGGTTTGCACCGTTTCCCAGGCGTGGAGCGGCTGGAAGGATGAAGGCTCGATTTGGAAAATTCCACCTTTAGAATATGAAACCTTGCTTCGCCAAGCCAAAGCATTTATTGAAAAGCAGCCGCAAGACCAGCTCAGCGGTCGTATGCTGCTGCTGGACAATTGGAATGAATGGAGCGAAGGCCATTACCTGCTGCCTTATACCGAAAATGGTTTCGGCTATCTGGACGCGATACGCAAGGTGTTCGCCAAGGCACCGGCTGAACACCTCGATCTCATTCCTGAAGATATCGGCATGGGCGGATATGATTCTGTCTTTCGGGAGAATTTGGCGAAAAAGCGACTGGAACAGCATAATGGATTGGCTAAATGATATAACTAACAGGTGGGGTGATCTGTTTTGACCAACAACAGAAGGAGGTTTCACCATGGTATCCAGGAAAATGGTAAATACTTTTAAGCTCATCGTGGCAATGGCAACACTCCATGCATTGCCCTTATGGGCGGAAACACCTTATGATGGTGCCAATCCGCCGCGTATCGTCGAATTCATCGGCGATCAGCCCATGACGAGGGTGGGTCGTCCCTTTGTGATGGTGGCGACCATTCATAATCCGGCAAAAATGGCCGCCCGGTTTACGGCCAAGCTGCTGCTGCCGGATGACGTGCGCGTCAAAGAGGGAGAGCGGCTAATCACTCTTGCTGCAAATGAAAAGACCGTTTTGCGATGGACCATCACCGCCAGTGAACCGTTGTATGAAGAAGTAAAGCTGTTGCTGACCCAGGGTCAGGCGGTTCTGGCCGCACGCAGCTTGCCGGTGCGTTTCTTGCCCGCTTTAAAACAGACCAAGCCTGCTTATATCCCGGAACCCAAGCTTCTGCCTGGTAAAAAGATTTTGGTGGGCGCCCATAATTGTCCTCTCTGGGAAGCCGATAAACCGCAGATGTGGGACCAGGTGTTATACAAGCATCCCGAACGCACCCCTGCCATGGGTTTTTATGCCCAGGAAAATCCGCAGGTCGCGGATTGGGAGACCAAGTGGGCTGTCGAGCATGGCATCGATTATTTCATCTATTGCTGGTATCGCACCAGTCAGGGCGGCCCCGTAGAACAACGCTTTGGCAGTGCAATTCACGACGCTTTGTTTAAATCCAGGTTTGTCGACAAGATCAAGTTTACGATCATGTGGGAGAACCAGAGCAAGGGTAAGGCCGGAGTCGCCGACGAGAACGATCTGCTCACCAACCTGTTGCCCTTCTGGATCGAGAATTATTTTAAACATCCCAGCTACCTCAAAGTGGACAACAAACCACTTCTTTTTATCTACGTGCCTGGCAAGGTATGGGGACCCAAGACCGGGTGTGTGCTCGACGATCTGGGGAGTGTAGAAAATGTAAAAAGCGCTTTTGAAAAAATGCGGGCGGCCTGTCGCAAGGTGGGCTTTGACGGATTGACCATTCTGGGTGAATACCGCGGGGCCGATTCGACCTACTTGCAGACCATGAAAGATATGGGATTTGATTACACCTTTGCCTATTGCTGGCATGTACAAAACAGCCCCACACCTCAGCAAGCCATTGACGCTCAGATGAAAAGCTTGCGCACCATTCAGGATTATGGAATCATACCGCAGGTGTGTACTCTCTCCCAGGCCTGGAGCGGCTGGAGGGATGAAAGTTCGATTTGGAAAATACCGCCCACTGAATACGAAACGTTTTTGCGCCAGGCCAAAGGCTTTATTGAAAAACTGCCGCCAGAGCAACTCAGCAGCAGAATGGTTATTCTCGACAATTGGAACGAATGGAGCGAGGGCCATTATCTTTTGCCTTATACGGAACATGGTTTTGGCTATCTCGATGCTGTGCGCAAAGTGTTTACGAGTGCGCCGGATGAACATGTCGATCTCATACCTGAAGATATTGGCATGGGACCTTATGAATCGGCCTATCGGGAGTTCCTGGCTAAAAAAAGACTGGAACCGGAAAAATGAAAATTTGGCAAACGAGTATTCAAACCGTTATCATGTTGTCGGCTTTAGCTTTCAATTATAGCGTCCGCGCAGAGGAACCGGTCCATTCGCTGCGCGTGCCATTGGCCGGTCAGGAACATAATGCCATTAAAACCTCCTGGCCCGCCATCGGCTGCTGGTTCTGGTCCGCTGCGGAATTTGAACCCGAAGGATACAAGCGGTTCATTGACCTGCATGCCGCACATTCGTCTTTTGGCCTGCTCACCACCAGCATCCGCCATAACGTCGAGGTGACGCAACCGGACGTGCATGATCAGATCAAGAGAGCGGCGCACTATGCGCGCGAATACGGCATGCAGATCGTGATGGATCTGGATGTCCGGCTGGCACGGCAGGCCTTCATGGAACGATATCCGGATGAGATGCAGGAGATAGTTCGCTTTCGGGAATTGGCGTTGCCGACCGAAGGCCAGGCTTCGTTGGCCATTGATGCCTTCACGACCGGCGATCACTATACGCCAGGTCAGATGGGTGTGCGACCCTATGAGTCGCTTTCCGGACGGTTGCTGCGAGCTTTCTCCTATGTGGTTGGACCGCAAGGAATCGTGCCTGGCACCATAGAGGATATTACCGTTCGCTGTCAGATGATCAGCAATCCTGATCACTCGGTCAAGCTGACAATCCCCTGTACAACGGAAGACAAGGGCCGCACGGCGTGCGTTCTGGTATCCTTCACTTTATTCTCGCCCGACGTCTTTGCTCCACACCTGATCAAGTTTGAACGTAATATACTCAAGCAGTATGCCGATGTTCCTCTCGCCGGTGCCTGCAAGGACGAGTGGGGGTTCCCGGGTCGCTTTGCGCCCCGAGCGGATGATTACTATTTTTCAAATGCTATGGCCCAAACGTATGCGCAACGACGTCCAGGCAACGATCTGGTGCGGGATATGTTGCTCATGTATAAACCGCAGCAAGGCAGGGAAAGCGAGCGTTCAGCCGCCGTCAACCATTATATGGAAATGATCTGGCTGCGCAATGCCGAAATTGAAAACAGTTTTTATCAGGCCGTCAAAGATATTTTTGGACCACAGGCGATGTCCGCCACCCATCCCACCTGGTACCCTGATCCGGCGACGAAAGAGGAAGTGTTCAAGAATGGCCTGGATTGGTGGGCTTGTAAGCGGGATCTGGCCCAAACCGACGAGTCCACGCCCTTTTCCGTTCGTACTGCTCTGGCCAAAAAATGGTACAGCCCCCTCTGGTTCAACATGTTTTACGAACGGTCGCTAGAACCGTATCATATGGAACTGTGGAGTCATGTCCTGGCTGGGGGAAGAATTAATTATCATCCGATATATCCCTCGCCCAAAGATGCGCCGCCGGATCATCGCATGGTTTCTTTGCTGAGTGATAATCTGCTGGCGGCCGATTGCCGAATTGGCCTGCTGAATTACATCGCCGCTGCGCCCATCGATTGTCCGGTGGCGGTGGTGTTCGGGCACCCGGCAGCCTTGAACTGGACTGAACCAGGTTTGGCTGATGTGGGCATGGAGGTAGCCAATAGTCTGTGGGCGGAAGGTTTTTACGCAGATTTGCTGC
>CAZISM010000192.1:0-7996 GCA_964541895.1 uncultured Cytophagia bacterium | reverse complement strand
ATCAACTACCATGATGCCCCTCTGCCTGCCTATGCCGGTGTTTATGCCACCTCCTGGGCGATTCTGAACGGCGAGAGGCGTCACGGCGTCACCTGGCACATGATGACAGCCGTCGCAGACGAAGGCGATGTCGTGGCGCAGGAGATCTTTGAACTCAACCCCTTTGACAACGTACAAATGCTGAATGCGCAATGTTACGAAGCGGCCATTCGTACATTCAGGAGCCTGCTCCAGACTGTGGCCGATGGGGCGCTCCTGCTCGAATCACAGGATCTGCGTCAAAGAAGTTATTTTGGTCTTTACCAACGTCCTGAAAAAGGCGGTGTGCTCGACTTTTCCGAGTCCAGCGAATCGCTTTTTAATCTGATTCGCAGCGTCGGTTTTGGGGCATCCTATCAAAATCCCTTTAGCTCTGCCAAATTGCTGATCGATAACAAAGTATACCTGGTCAAATCCGCTGCCACCGGCGGCCAGCGTCCAGGCTCTCGACCTGGAGAAATTCTGGACATCACCGCAGACACCCTGGTTGTCGCCGCTGCCACCGGCGCGGTGCAGATTCAGGCGCTGACAGATCTGTACGGCCAGGCAGTCACGATACCCTTTCTGCAAAAACACCATCAACTTCACCCCGGCAGGGTTCTGACAACACCAGCTGGCGCCGACCTTGTCGCCTGGGGGCAGAGAACCTCTGACCTGGCACGCCATGAAAAATACTGGTTCAAAGAACTGGTGCATCTCCCGGCTGCCGATGCCCCGTCGTCCGCAAGCACGCCGGTTGAACCCTGGTCGAAACAGGAAAATTTCTCCTCTGCCATTCAGAAGCGAATGGCAGAGGAAGGCCCCGGCTTTTGGCCCGCCGCCATCGCCTTGTTCAATCGATGCCTGGATCCTGACTCCGGGCCTATCGGCCTGGTCCATCAGGCTACGCTGGTTCCGGAATGGGCCGAGTTCGACCTTGCCGCCGCCGTCGTACCGGTTAACCTCGATTTCACGGCTGAAACCGATCTGGACCGGTTGCGGCAGGCCGGACAACAGGTCGAAAAAGCCGTGAGCCGGAAAACCTTTCTGCTTGATCTTTACAGCCGATACCCTGAATTGCAGGGTAAAAAGCCATTTCCGTATTCAATCATTGTGATTCTGGCTGACGTGTCGTCGCTGCCGGAAAAAATCAGCCAGACCCATCCCCAGGCCATCATCGTCCGGTTGACCTCCTCCGGATTGCAGGTGCGGGCGGCAAGCGAACGCAGACAGGAAGTACAGCAGTACCTTTCACGGCTGCTGCTGTTTATCGAACATATCTGCAGCCACGGCTTCGAGCGTTTGCAGCAGCTGCCCCTGTTGCTGCCGGCCGAGGAGGCGCTGCTTCAGGCCGAGTTGGCCAAGGCCAATCCGTTCGCTCTTCAGCCGGTGCCGTTTCTTTTTGCCAGCCAGGTGCAAAAAACACCTCATCACATAGCCGTGCAGCAGGAAGGTCAATCCCTGACCTATCTCGAACTGAACCAGCTTTGCGACCGCATCGCCGCCCGTTTGCAACGCGAAGGAACAGGGGCCAACCGTTGTGTCGGTTTGTGTATGCAGCGCTCCCCCGGCCTGATCGCCGCGGTCCTCGCCATCCAGAAATGCGGCTGCAGCTATGTACCCATGGATGCCAAATATCCACGGCATCGTATCGCCCAGATCATCGCAGATGCGGACATTAAGCAGATCATCGTCACCCGCGAGTTGGCCGGTTTGTTTGACGGCGAACTGGCGACCACCCTCATCTTTGAAGAGATCCAGGAAGAAGCCCCGGCGGAACAGGCCGTCACCTGCACTCTTGATGACAGGGCGTATGTTATTTTTACCTCCGGATCTACCGGAAAACCCAAAGGGGTCATGATCGGTCATCAGGCGTTGGCCCAATTCACTCTCGACGCCATCGAACGCTATGGCCTTGGACCTTCTGAACGGGTTCTGCAATTCGCTTCCATCAGCTTTGACGCAGCCGTGGAAGAAATTTTCCCCGCTCTCTGCAGTGGCGCCACCCTGGTGCTGCGCACCGATGAATGGCTGAGTTCCATACCGAATTTCATCCGCGAGTGCAACCACGCCGGTATCACGGTTCTGGATCTGCCCACCGCCTTTTGGAACGTCATGATACATGAATGCAGCACCATGGAACTGGCGCTGCCGGCGTCGGTCCGCTGTGTCATCATCGGCGGCGAGCTGGCGACCGATGCCGCCTTCGCCTCCTGGAAAAAACTGTGCGGCTCTTATCCTCTTTTATTCAACACCTATGGGCCGACGGAGGCAACCGTGGTGGCGACCCATTTTCAATATCAGCCTGACTGGCCCAACGCCTTTCTGCCCATCGGTACATCGCGGCACGGCGTCCACGCCCTGGTGCTGAACCGCTTTGGCCAGCCGTTGCCGCCGGGTTATGCGGGTGAATTGTATCTGGCCGGCTCGTGTCTGGCCGATGGCTATATCAACAACGAAGCCATGACCCGGCAGGCCTTTCAAGAAAAAACCGTGTTGACTAAAACCATCCGCGTCTACAAGACAGGCGACTATGTCCGTCAACTGCAGGGCGGCCACCTGCTTTTTGTCGGCCGTAAAGATGATCAGGTGAAAATCAGAGGATTCCGCATCGAACTGGAAGAAATTAAAACCGCGGTGTCTGGTCTGTCGGAAGTGAAAGATTGCGTGGTTACCACCTATGGGGAGGGCACGGATAAAAAACTGGCCGCCTATGTGGTGTTCTCGCAGGCCACAGCCTCGGTGGATACCCTGCGACAACAGCTGCGCGGCAAGCTTCCCGACTATATGATACCGGCTGTGTTTATTCCTCTCGAAGCCATCCCGCTTACGGTCAATATGAAAGCAGACCTGCGCGCCCTGCCGTCGCCGCTTACATTTGAGAAGAAAGCGACCCTGGAAGGCAAGCAGGAGATCTTTTCGCCGGTCGAACGGACGCTGCAGCACATCTGGCAGACGGTGCTGGAACAGGCACCCATCGGTGCGGACCAGGACTTTTTCGAACTGGGCGGCGATTCCCTGCGGGCGGTGCGCATTATGACCATGGTGGAAAGAGAGATGGGACGCAGCCTGCCGATTTCCGTTCTATTTCGTTATTCGACCATTCGCCAGCTGGCGCTGCTGATTGAAGCCAAAGATGAAGAGATGCGCTGGCGATCGCTGGTCCAGATCAAGGAGGGGCATGGCAAATTGCCGCTGTTCATCATCCACGGCGCCGGCCTCAACATCCTGCTTTTCAACACGCTGGCCAGGCACATGGACGCCGATCAGCCTATATACGGCCTGCAGGCCAGACATATGAACGGACAGGGTCAACCCCTGGACAATCTGGACGAGATTGTCCATGAGTATGCGCAGGAAATGTTGAATGTATTGCCGAACGGTCCATTTGCTCTTGCCGGTTTTTCCATCGGCGGATTGATCGCCTTTGAGCTGGCACACTATTTCCGGCGTCACCACAAAAAAGTGGCCTTTCTCGGTGTCTTTGATACGTTTGCCGATTCGGCCGGACACCGGCAGGCAGGCGTTCACGCCCGGCTCGAGCGGCTCTACCACATGGTCTTGAAAATTTGGTTCAATACCCGGATAACGGTCCGCTATCCGGCGGAGGTGATACCTAAAAAATGGCGTTGGCTGCGTTATCGGATGAGCTTGAAAAAGAATCGAGCCGCTCAGTTGAAAGACCAGGAATTGATGAACTTGCCGGAAAAACTGCAGGTTATCGCCGCCGCCATCATTTCAGCTGTAGAAAAGAACCAATTGGAGTGGTACCCCGGCCCATTGCATCTGTTCCGGGCAGAACGGCGGCTGTTTTACCTGCCGGAGACGGAATATCTGGGCTGGAAAAAGTACGTTGCGGACGTCATTGTCCACCGCATTCCGGGCGATCACTCTTATATCTTTGCCCCGCCGAACGATATGGTCTTCGCCCAGGTTTTGCAAGCGGCCCTGGATGAAGAAAGCCGTCATTTGGAGAAAGATGTCGCAACAACACGGCGGCACAGCGAAAGCAGCGTCCTGCTATGACTCAACAGCTGACAACTACACCACACTCGGCATCAGCGGAGATCAGCAATCGCGCCGATTCTCCCTATGCCACTCATCACCATAACCCGGCCGACGCTCCATTACCTCATCGTGACTATATCACCCTTTGGATCGTTCCCTTGCCAAAAAGTGGAACGGCCAACCTGTTTCGCCCTGTATTTCTAAGCCCCGAGGAACTGCAACAAATCGATCACTGTCAAACGGAGGTAGCAAAACGGACCGCGCTTTATTCAGCGGCTTACACGCGGATCATCCTCGCCATGCATACCGGCGTCGATCCCCAGGCCATTGAATTAAAAAGAGGTCCTAACCACAAACCATTCCTGCTCAGCCCTGCTCTACCCCTGCAATACAATGTTTCCCACTCTAAAGATCAATTCGTTATGGCGATCAGTCGCCATAACGCCGTGGGTGTGGATGTGGAATATCGTGATGGGACGGTTAATATTGATGAACTCTTTACCTATCTGAAAATCAATCCTGGAAAAAACAGCTCAGACCCGTTCAGCATGCGTCGATTCTATGACTATTGGGTCACGCATGAAGCTTTGCAGAAATGCGCCGGCGCCGCAGCCCCGGAACATTTCCTGCCCCTGGAGTACCTGCATCCCGACAGGCAACAACTTGTCGCCTTCGGTATGACACAGTACTATCAGCGTCTGGAAATTATTGACGGTTATTCGCTCTGTCTGGCGATGGCGGAACACAACCAACAGGTCTATATCAAGCGAATACCTGCAAATACCATGAATGCTCATGGAGCGCAAATGTTTGCAAGTTAATGATTAACTGTAAATTAAATTTAAAAAATTCATTTTTTTGTTGACTAATTCTTTAATTTTCGTATATTTATTTCGTAAATATCTATCTATTCCCGCAAAAGAGAACATATAGTACTGCATCTTTGCCGCATCATCAACTATCAGCACTCACACCTGCACCTGAATCGACTCAACACCATCGGAATAGAGCTGACAAGCATGCTTTAGGCTCAGGGCCTGCCCTGTGAAGCACCGTTCAGTCCGGGCAACGCACATCGGCAACGGTCGCGGCCCCATATCGGCGTTTTATCAGCAGAACCATAATAGGTTGGGTGTTCTATTTTTAGACAGTTGACACAAAAATCGGGTTGGGTGGTGTTTGTTATGGTCGGCCTGAATGTGTGTTTCCCGCCCATAGTAGGTGCGGTTGGGGATGCGTCCACCCGTTTCAATATCTATGTACCCCCCAATAACGAACTTTTAGGCCGCGATGTGCTTATCGCCATCACGGCGTTATCCGATTCCACGATCGTTCAAGTTGTCGACGACAACGCCGACGGCGACGATGACGACAGTTATCAGGACGTTCATCTGGCCAGAGGCCAGTCGCTGGTCCATTTTCTCAAAGACGGCCTGATCAACGACGACAGCGGTGGCAAATGGGACGGCGACTATTTTCACATTCTCGCCAACAAACCGGTCATCGTGCTCGCCTCCACCGCTTCGGAATGGCAGCACGATTGGGTGCCGGCAGACAACAAACGCATGCGCGGCAACAGCTACTACCTCTATGTGCCGCCCGTCGTCCTGGCCATGAGAGACCTGGATGTTGTGGCCTACGAGAACGATACGGATGTCATCTTGCAGCGAATCAGCACTTTCCCGCAAACGGAAACCGGCAAAAGTCAGGTGGATTTTAAAAACGCCGAAACGATTTTCCGGCACACCTTGCAGGAAGGCGAAGACCTCTATTGCCGTCATAATATCGGGGCTCAGCTTCTTGTGCCGGGCGCGACCTATTACCTGACCGCCACCAAAGAGGTCACGGTGCAGATGGGCAGTCTGACAAAAAACATGCGGGACGGCGGCGGCTATGTGCCTTCGCAGAACGGCAGCGCCGCCGGCAAGCTGTTTTATTTCTTTCTGCCCGGAGAATTCGCCAGAAAAGAGCTGCGCATCGTTTCCTATCAGAACAATGCCCGCGTCGATTTGTTCGGCTATGCGTCCGGTTGGCAGCCGGTCAAATCGTGGACTCTCAACAGCTACGAACACGCCGATTGGATCAACACCGATGTAACCTTTGATTATTATAAAATTTCGGCCACAGGATCCATCGCCGTCTTTGAAAGCAATGCGCTGGAGACCACGCCAAGCCCTTACACCGCTGACATCTATACCTTCGTCGCCACCGAAAACGGCAATGGTGCGGGCAAAAAATTTGTCGTCTATATCCCGCCGCCGGCCATCCAGAGCAACATTGTTAATCAACGCAACACTCTGAGCCATCTGCTCATCTACTCCCATCTCGACAACACCACGGTGCGGGTGGTGGACACCTTTACCGGCGGCACGGTCTTTCAAAAGCAGCAAACGCTGGCCGCCGATGGTCTGTGGGACGTAAAAATCGACCTGGCCACCTATCAAAGGATTCAGGGCACCTCCGGTTCGGTCCGCGGCAGCCATTCCTATCTCACCGTTACCAGCGATAAAAATATCGCCGTCATGAACACCAATTATAACGATAACTGGATGAGCTATGGCGCCAGCGTGCTGGTACCCACGCCCACGCTCTCGGTGAGCACCGACAAAAAAGAGGTGCAGGACTCGGAAACGTTTGTTGTAAATTTAGAGGGACAAAACAGCGAAGATCAGACGCTGAGCAATGCGTCTCTGGTTCTGAACCTGCCGACGGGATTAACTCTGGGCCAAGTCAGCAATTCCTCCGCCATGGGCGGCCATCGTGTGTCCGGCCAACAGCTGATCTGGAGCGGATTTGACATGCCACCGCATACGACCTATACCGCGCAACTGCGCTTCACAGCGCAACCCGGAGAAACGTTTGTATCCTATGAAGGATTATACGAATTCCGCGCCTTATTAAGCGGCTATAATCTATCCGACAGCTACTCCTCGCAGGCCAGCGCTTTTGTCAAACATGTAGCCACACTGGTACCTCTGCCGGCTCCAGTACTTGATTCAGCGGTACGCAGCGCAGCAGATTCCTGCATCCTCCTCGACTGGACTTTTACCGCCCCTGTGGCCATTTCCGGTTTTATGCTCACCCGAACGGCCACAGACGGCAAGACGGTACAAGACACGGTCACAGCCGCTGTGCGCAGCCATCGTGACTGCCGGGTGCGTTATGATTCGGGCTATACCTATCATGTGACAGCGTTCGACGCCCATCGATCCAGCCCGGAATCGAACAAGTGGACGGTACCGGCCCACATCAAGGAACAAGCGAATGATTTTGCCATCTATCCCTATCCCAATCCGGTATCGGCCGAGCATCCGGGCCCGCTCTATTTTCATTACATCATCCCCCAGGCGGCCGAGATTGCCATTGCCCTGGTGGATGTGGCCGGCGATCGTGTCAGCCAGTCGACGGTGCTAAAGCCTGCCGGATCGGGAGATATCCTGGTCGCCATGGAAAAACTGCAGGCGGATGTCTATTTTTACATCGTCGATATCGTGTACCAGGCCTCCGGGATCGGCAAAAGAAAAACGGGCAAAATCGCCATCATACAATGAGCCGGAACCCTGACATGCAAAAAATCGGTCACATCGCGTCGTGGCTCCTGCTGTCGCTCTTTTGGCCGGCTCTGGCCGAGGATTCCGGTCTGGCGTTTCTGAAAATTTACGGTTCCGCCGCCACCGCGCCACTGGGCTCGGCGGTCGTTGCCGGCCATCATGCGGACGCGCTGTTGAGCAATCCGGCTTCTATGTTACATACCCACTCAACAACGTTCGGCAGTACCTATGGCTCCTGGCTGCAAATGGTTCGCTTCGGCCAATTCTACGCAATGCTCGTGCCGGCCGATCGACATCGGTTGGCATTATCCGCTTATTATATGACTATTCCCGGCATCGAACGACGCTTCAGCGCGCTGGACCGGCAACCGGTGGATGAATTTGGCGCCGCCAATCAATCGCTGGGGCTGAGCTATGCC
>CAZISM010000191.1:5945-8037 GCA_964541895.1 uncultured Cytophagia bacterium | reverse complement strand
TCCAGTTCCGATTACACCTTCAAGGTCAGCAACAAAGGATTAGGCAGCCTGGTATCTCTGCGGTTCCTGAGGCGGATCGCCGGCATAATCGTCCCACTTGTTCCAGATATAGGTGGTCGGGTCGCTCGCGCGGCCTTCGCAACGCCATCCCCAGAAATTGCTGCCGGCCATAGCGGAACCGGAGCAGGCGCTGCGATAGATCTCTGCACACATCAGCTCGTAATTGTGGCCGCGACAGGTGACCGGCGAAGCGGGAGAGCAACTGTGGCTGTCGCGAGGAATGCCGAACTCTTCCAAGGTCTGGGGGGTGCCCACCTGTTCCGCAAAGCGGATGTGCTGCTGAAGATATTGTACGGCTTTTTTCTGCGCGATCGGTCATTCCGCCCGCATTGTCTGCATCCAATGAGTGAATTCATTCATGACATCGTTTTCGCCGACAAACGGTTTATACACCAGCCGTGCGCGAAAGGAGTAGATCCTGTTGTATTCGAAAGGCTTGATGATAAACTGAAAATCCCAGGCTGGATTTTGTGGACCGCCGCCGGTGGGAGATTGTGAGAAGCGAATGTCACGGTCGTTATCGAACATGTAGATCAACACCATGTCCCGGAAGCGGCCATAGTAAAAAGGCTTGAGGAAACGATAGTCGGAGAGATCCCGGGCGAGAAAACGGCTGCTGAAATTATCGGCAAAAAATAAAGCATGTGGATCCTGTGCGGACCGGTGCGTGCTTTTAAGGCCATGCGCTTCTGAAAAAGCCGATAGCCAGCGCGGGGATGGATCCTCGCCGGAATTACCCCAAAAGTAAATGTGTTTGTCTTCGGGAGCAAAGATATAACTGGCCCAGAACAGGCCTATATAACCGTGGGCAAAAAAGGTGCCGGGATAGGCCTGACAGCGAAACTCGACATCAATGTAATGCGGCGGGCGCAGCGTGAACCGTGTCCAGCTTTCCAGGTTGGAAATCGGTGTGGCGTTCTGGTGCAGTTCGACGGTATGGGGGTCGATGTGCGCAAGCTGCATCGGATGCCGTCGTGGCTCAAAGGTGTCGACGAGGCTGTCGCCGCTGAAAATATGTTCCAGATTAAAGCCGGCGTAGAGCGGCACAAAAATCGAGTCAGCCAGATGTTTGTACTGCAGGGCGGCGATACCGTTATAGCCGGCCCGGTGTCGCGGCGGCATGGCTTGGTTATCTGAGAACGTTGCCGACAGCTCGCCGGTGGTCAGCGTCACTGCATGGATGGGCCCGGTTTCTGTGTGGTCGGGCCGGCAGCCATAGAGCAGCGCGCAGATCGAGATCGCCAGAATTCTGCTTCGCATGGAAATGTCCTTTTTTCAGTATGAAGCAAAAACAGCCTGGAGCATATCATCACGTGATGTTTCAGCCGCGGACCTCCAGCTCCTTCAGGTCTGAACCTGTTTGATTAACAGCATGCGTTTCTGCCGTATGGTCCGATCTATAGTCATTCGATTGAAAAACTCCTCTGCCCAGGCCGGAACCTTCCAGGGCAATTCGATGGCGACCCTGGTCGCGGATACCGGCGTCCTTCAGCCCGGCTCACTGTTCCGGCAGCTTGTCCAGCCAGTTTTTTTTCAGGAACCAGCTGCTGACCGCTATAAGGACGAGCGTCCACACCAGCGGCCATTTTTGCATCAGCACCAGATAAAAGGGCATGATCACCAGGGCGGTCTGCCAGACGGTGCCGACAAGGATGTTGACGGCATCACGGCCGAACTGGCTGTTGGGCTGGAAATTCGGATCCAGCGCTTTTACTTTTTGCAGCACCGGCTGCCAGAATCCCCATGGACGAACGGATCGGTAAAAGGAGATCAGCGTTTTATCATCCGTAGGATCTGTGAGCAAAGAACCCAAATAGCAGCCAAGCAGCGAAAGCAACAACAGCACCGGGAAATAGTACAGCTCGAGGGTCGTTTTGAAAATCAGCGGAAATATCAGGGCCGGCACCAGGCCGCTAAGCATACCCCAGAAATAGCCATAGCCGTTGAAACGCCACCAGTACCATTTGAGCACATTGGAAGCCACATAACTGCCGTACAGGCCCGACACGATCCACTGCAGCAGGCTGTTGAC
>CAZISM010000191.1:0-5845 GCA_964541895.1 uncultured Cytophagia bacterium | reverse complement strand
AAGCCACATAACTGCCGTACAGGCCCGACACGATCCACTGCAGCAGGCTGTTGACATCCTGGGCGAAAAAGCCGAGGATCATGCTGACCACGACCACGATCACTCCGGAACTATAATTCACCGCCGTTGTTTCGCGGCTGCCGGCGTGCGGTTTGACATATTTCAGATAGAGGTCGTTGATGATATAGGCCTGAGCGGCGTTCAAGGTACCGCTGAAGGTGGAGGTGAAGGCCGCCAGCAAACCGGCCAGCAAAAGCCCTAATAGTCCGACCGGGACGAATTCGCTGATGGCAGAAGGGAGGATCTGTTCAAAATCGATTTTGTCGCCCACGATCAGGTTCAATCGGTCATAGTAGACCAGAGCGAGCACCACAAAGCCGGCGATCATGAGATAGCGAACCGGCATCAGCACCAGCGAGACAAAGCCGCTCATTTTGGCGGCCTCTCGAGGCGATTTCGTGGCGAGTATCTTTTGCATATCATAGTTGGGCGCCGGCCCGGCCGCGCTGGCGAGAATGCCTTTGAACAGCATCAGCATCATGATGATGGTAAAAAAGCCGAACTGATCGCCGGCGATCTTGCCGTTGACTTCGCTGATAATGCCGGACCAGTCCAGATTCAGATGCCAGCCGAAAAAGGGACTCATCCACCCGTCCGGCACCTGCAAGCTGTTTTGCGATAACGCTATCATGGCAATGACGGCGATGGCCACGCTGGCCAGGGTCATGATGATATACTGCAGCAGATCGGCCAGTACGATGCTGGTCATGCCGCCGATGATAGTGTAAAAGACCGCCACGAGGGTGAAGACAATGCCGTAAATGTGCGGGACATACTGCCCCGGCACATGGAACGGTATATAGGGGGATACCATTTCCCAGGGGATGAATATCATGACAAACTTGCCCAGGCCGATAAAGCCATAGGCGAGAAAGCCGAGGCAGCCGATCAGCGCAAACGCCACGACAATGGCATGCGAAAGCCGGGAGCCGCGGTTGTCGCCGAATCGGGTGGCGATCCATTGCGCGCCGGTGGTGACGTTGGAGCGTCGCAACCATATGGAGAGAAAGACCATGAGAAAGATCTGATTGAATACCGGCCACAGCCAGGGCAGCCAGATGCTTTTAAGACCATAGACGAATCCGATGGTCACCAGCCACATGGTGCCCGAAATGTCGAACATGCCCGAGGCGTTGGAAAGCCCCAGCAGATACCAGGGCAGTTCATTGCCGCCGAGGAGATAGGAGCTGACGCCCTGCGAGGCCCGTTTTTTGAAATAGAGGCCGATGGCGCTCACGCCCACCATGTAGAGGAGGATGATGGTGAAATCTATCCAGGTCAGTTTCATTCCTTGTCCTTTCTGATTGATCCGAAGCGGGGGACCGGCGTTGGATATGCCGCACTGATTCGCACTTTGCTCGATCGCCGGTCAGACGGTAGCGGTCGAGGGGGCCTTTCTCATGGTCGCCAGGTTGCGGTTGATCAAATCACAGCGTTGTTGCACACAGGCGGCCGAACGCAAAGGGTCCGGCGGCGTGTTGCGGACATAGTCCAGGAGCCGGTCCACCGTGGTGGTGGCGACGTGCATGCGCGTATCGGAGGAGGCGTAGTAAATGAGCACCTCACCGTTTTCTCTGGCGACCCAGCCGTTCGAGAACACTACGTTGGAGACATCGCCGATGCGTTCTTCCGCCTGTGGCGCAAGAAAATAACCGCCGGGTGCATACAGGACTTTATCCGGCTGGTTCAGATCGGTCATGAACAGGTAGAGCACGTAGCGCAGCCCGGCGGCGCAGCCGCGCACCCCATGGGCCAATTGCAGCCAGCCATAGGGCGTTTTGATCGGCGCCGGGCCGAGGCCGTTTTTCGCCTCTTTGATGGTGTGATAGAGCCGCTGGTCGATGATGGCCTCCTGATCCACGACCGGATGGGTGATATCGCGGCACAGCGCCCAGCCGATGCCGCCGCCGCTGCCGGCTGAAATGAAATCGTCCTGCGGCCGTGTATAAAAGGCATAGTGGCCGTTGACGAATTCCGGATGCAGCACCACATTGCGCTGTTGCGGCGAGCGGCTTTTCAAATCAGGCAATCGCTGCCAGGTCACGAGATCCTTGCTGCGGGCGATGGCGGCCTGGGCGATGGCAGAAGAGAGATCGCCGGCTGCGGCGTTGGGATCCTTGCGTTCGCTGCAAAAAATACCATAGATCCAGCCGTCCTCGTGCTTGACCAGTCGCATGTCATAGACGTTGATGTCCGGATCGTTTGTCTCCGGCATCACAACCGGATAATCCCGAAAGCGGAACTGATCGACGCCGTTCGGGCTCTCGGCTACGGCAAAAAACGATTTGCGGTCCCACCCTTCGACGCGCGCCATCAGCAGGATCCGGCCGTCCAGCTCGATGGCGCCGGCGTTGAAGGCGGCGTTGATGCCCAGACGTTCCATCAGAAAGGGATTGCGTTCCGGGTCGAGATCGTAGCGCCAGAACAGCGGCGTATGGCCGGCGGTGAGCACAGGGTGGGTATAGCGCTGATAGAGCCCATTGTGCCAGGCCAGGGGTGTATTGCGGCGGTTGATATATTCTTCGTGCGCGGCGGTCAGAGCGGCCAGGCGTTCCGTAAAGCTCTCTTGTTTCATTATGAGTTCCTTTTTTAATTTGTTCAATGGGACGCACGTATCGACCGGTCAGGCCTTGTTCGTACGGCGCAATAATTCCAGGCAGGCCCGGGAGTTGTGATAGGGACATTTCCATTCGGATATTTTGTGCAACGAGGTGTCGGGCTGGTTGTCGCGGTTCACTTTATAGAACCATTCGCCATGGGTGCGATCGACCAGAAACTCTTCGATAAAATCCCAGGCGCGGGAAGCGGCGTGCAGAAACTCGCTGCGGCCGCTGTTCTGAAAGGCATTGAAAAAGCCCACCACCGCCTCTACCTGCACCCACCAGTGCACATCCCGGTCCAA
This sequence comes from uncultured Cytophagia bacterium, assembly GCA_964541895.1. GTDB lineage: Bacteria > Zhuqueibacterota > Zhuqueibacteria > Residuimicrobiales > Residuimicrobiaceae > CAZISM01. Next base: position 2,883 of record CAZISM010000191.1, on the reverse strand, counting down.
CTCGCCCGCTTCCGTCACCTCGTAGTGAACTCCGCCGGCGGGAGTAAATCCTTGCGCGAGCACCATCTCTGCCATGGCGACCGCTGCTTTTTTGCATTTGCGCATGAGAATCGGATCGCCCAGAACCTCGGCGGCCTCATCCAGCATCCAGCTGGTTTCGATGTCATGGCCGAATGAAATGCGTCTGGATTTTCGAGTCCACTTTTCATCAAAATAGAGAGCGAGATGAAATGAATCAGGATCTATGATGTTATCAAGAAAGTTGTTGATCAGGCCCACCAGCCGGCCGCGCAATACCGGATCAGGCCAGACCCGGTAGAGCTGCGTGTAAGCCTCGAGCATGTGCAGATGCGAATTCATCGATTTTTTCTCGTCAAGATCTACTTCGCTGAGACGAAGCGTCTGCGCAGGGGACCAGTCGCGGTTGGCGCTCTCCAGGTATCCGGTTTCTGCAGGGTCGTACTGGTGCTTTTCGATCAATTCATAGATCGTTCGAGCCAGGTTGAGTGCATCCGAATTTGCGCCGGCTCGGTAATATTCCACCAGACTGTAGATGGCAAAAGCCTGGCCGTAGATCTTTTTGCTGTCGTCGAGAGGCCTGCCGTCGGCGTCCAGCATCCAGAACAGTCCGCCGTAAAGGGGATCGAGAAACCGGCTGACTATTTCCCTGTATGCTCGCTCTGCCATCTCGAGAAACGCCGGATCATGATACTGCCGGCCGGCGGCTGAAAAGGTCCAGAGGATGCGGGCGTTGAGCACCAGGCCCTTGGGGCTGCGGGTTTTTGTTTTGAGATCGGGCGTCACCCTTGCCCAAAAACCGCCGTGTTCGCGATCCGGCGACTGCTCCAGCCAAAAGGGCAGGATGTTGTTCAGCAGCTCTTTTTCACAACGAACGGCCAATTGCAGGCTTGTGTCACTTTCCAAAGATGAATTCCGCCCTTCCTTATTGTGCTTATTGCCGAAAGGTGATTTTTACAAATCGGAGCCCGGCCGGCAAGGATTCGCTCCTGCACAGGAGGGGTTGCCGGTAGTCATGATCCGCCGGACCTGTATAAACACTTTTGCTATCCATCGGCAGCGGCGTAACATCCGTGCCGTTGCCAGACACACTGACCTGGATGATCTGCTCCGTTGTTTGTTCATGGAGGCACAGCTGGATCGTGATTCACCTCCTTTCCAGTGTGAGCAATGCTTTGGGGCCGCGTTTGAGACCCATCGACGTCATCGACTCCCGCAGGCGGCCACAGATTCACGTTCGATGAGCCGCGTGGGCACCAGGGTGGTGACCGGCTGCTCCAATTCATGCTGCAGTACTTTGAACAGGGTACGCACGGCAATCGATCCCATCTGTTCCTTGTAGACGCGGATCGTGGTGAGCGGCGGGGAAATCATTTTGCCCAGCTCGATGTCGTCAAAACCGATGATGGAGATATCCTCCGGAATGCGCAGGTGGTGATCCTTGATCGCCTTGTAGCCGTAGGTGGCGTTGATATCGTTGGCGGCAAAAATAGCGGTGGGCGGATCGGCCAGGCTGAGCAGGGCGTGGACATGGTCGTAGCCTTTTTCGAGGCCGCCGCTGCGCACCAGTTCTTCGTGCAGCGTGAGGCGCGCGAATTTAAGGGCCTTGACATAGCCTTCGAAGCGCTGGCGAAAACTGAGGCGATCCAGGTCGCCGGCGATAAAGCCGATGCGGCTGTGGCCGTGATCGATGAGATGCTGGGTGGCCTGATAGGCGCCGTGTTCGTTATCGATCAACACCTGGCAAAAGGTGTTGTTGGTGATTTTGGGATCCACGAGCACGGTCGGAATTTTAAGAAAGGCGAGTTGATCGATAAAATTCTGTTGCTGAATGCCGACGAGGATGAGGCCGTCGACCTGACGTTCACGGATCATTTTGGGCACACTGTCGATTGGGGTCGCCGGCAGGAGGTGGAGGACCAGGTTGTAGTTGCAGACCGCGAGTTCCGCCTCGATGCCTTCCAGGACGCGGGAGTAAAAGGGATTCAGCGACAGGGGCAGCTTTTCGCGACAAAAAATGACGCCGACGTTTTCAGTCACTCTTTTTTTTAGAGCTTTGCCCTGAGCGTTGGGATAAAAGTCAAATTCCCGGGCGATGGCGAGGATGCGGTCGCGGGTGGCTTCGGCTACATCGGGTCGACCGTTCAGCGCTTTTGAGACCGTAGCTACCGAGCAATTGGCAGCCTGGGCTATACTTTTCAGAGTGGAAATCACCGGCTGGACCTCTGAGGGTTGCTGGTCTCGTTGATTAATCGAAATCGTTTTCGGGTGTGGATATAAAGATATAAAAATTTCGCTCTCATTCAAGCCTTTTTTCGAAAATTTTAACAAAATTTTCGCAGGTCGATACAGTATTGATAGTCTAAAATTAATTTAAACAAATACTTTAATATTGTGATTCAATTAAAGTTGTCGAAAACGTTTTCGAAAAGGAGGGATACATTTGTTTTTGCAGGAAATATTGTAAACTATTGAATATTATGTAATAATTCGGCTTGATTCCGTCAGCGGGCTGGATAAATCGCTGTAAAATAATGATTTCTCTAATATTTTTCCGGCGGTGCACTGGTTGGCATAAAAGGGGAAAAATCACGCCGCAATGGGTGCAGACGCACGTTGACCAGATGGACGTTGCGTTCCGGTTCTGCCCGACGGCTGCTTCAGAGTTTGGCAGGTGAGGTTTTGCCCGTTCGGGCAGGCGGCGCTGAGTCGGCATGCGACCGCCTTTGACGGCTGCTGCAGACCTCGGCAGGCCAGGAATTGCCTGCTTTGACCGGGATCGCGATCAGCGGACCGGATCGGCAATCCCACGACGCTCCAGCAACGTACCCTCCATACGATAGAGCGTGATGAGCGCGTTGAGAT
>CAZISM010000190.1:5239-8055 GCA_964541895.1 uncultured Cytophagia bacterium | reverse complement strand
GCGACCTTTTCCAGAATCGGCAACAGGTCTTTCATGGCGCTGATCTTTTTGTCATAGATCAGAATCAGCGGCTCGTCCAGCTGGGCTTCCATGGTGTCCGGATTGGTGACAAAGTAGGGAGAGAGGTAGCCGCGATCAAACTGCATACCTTCCACCACCTGCAGACCGGTGTCGGTGGTTTTGGCTTCTTCGACGGTGATGACGCCGTCTTTGCCGACTTTTTCCATGGCATCGGCGATCAGCTCACCGATGGCTTTATCGTTGTTGGCGGAAATGGCACCGACCTGGGCGATCTCCGTTTTGCCCGGCAGGGGCTTGCTGATCTTGCGCAGCTCTTCCACAACCGTCTTGACGCCTTTGTCAATACCGCGTTTCAGCGCATTCGGGCTGGAACCGGCGGTGACGTTCTTCAACCCTTCGCGGATAATGGCCTGCGCCAGAACAGTGGCGGTGGTGGTGCCGTCACCAGCGACATCGCTGGTTTTGGAAGCCACTTCCTTCACCATCTGAGCGCCCATATTCTCCAAGGGATTCTCCAGCTCGATTTCCTTGGCGACGGTGACGCCGTCTTTGGTAACCGTAGGAGCACCAAACTTTTTATCGATGACCACATTGCGACCCTTGGGACCCAGCGTGGAACCCACCGCTTTCGCCAGTTTGTCGACGCCGACTTTCAGGGCGCTGCGAGCATCTACATTGAAATCTATAAGCTTTGCCATAATGTACAACCTCCAGGTATTCTATTCGTATTATATGATAGCGAAAATGTCGCTTTCGCGCATGATCAGATACTCTTCACCATCGATGGTGACTTCGGTGCCGGAATACTTGCCGTACAACACCTTGTCGCCCTTTTTAACACCCATCTCGATTTTGGCGCCGCTATCAGCCACTTTGCCCGGGCCGACAGCCACAACTTCACCCTGCATGGGTTTCTCTTTGGCCGTGTCAGGAATAATGATCGTGCCCTGTTTTTGTTCTTCCTGCTCAGCCGGCTTCACCACTACGCGATCCGCCAAGGGTTTAATCTTCATAGACAACCTCCTGTTATTCATCTATTTATTAAATTACACTTTTATTAGCACTCACTTTAAAAGAGTGCTAATAACGGATATAAATATACACTTTTTTATCAATTTGTCAAGCTAATTTTGCTTTTTTTTGATTTTTCCCTTGACATTGTATTGATAAGTGAATATATTTCAATGGTCTTTACGTAGGCTTCGATTCTAGCAGCAAATTGCAGAGCAAAAGTGCTGCCGGAGGGCACCTATCACTAACGGAAGGGGAGCACTGATGAAAGAGTTTGTCGAGTATATTGTCAAACATCTGGTAGACAATCCCGAAGATGTCAAAGTTTCCGAGGTGTTTGGAGAGACCACCGTAGTATACGAACTCCGTGTCGCTCAGCCCGATATGGGAAAAATTATCGGCAAAAACGGCCGGACCGCGCACGCGATTCGCGTCTTGCTCAGCGCCGTCTCCAGGAAAGGCGGCAAACATGCGACTCTGGAAATTCTTGAATAGTTGAATTAAAACGACAACTGTTCATTTCTTAAACAACTTTGCGAACCGAATGACCGCACTGCTTCAGTACGGTCATTTTTTATTTGTGGTATTTTTCATTGTGCAGGATGGAGAAGCCGCGGTAGATCTGCTCCAGCAGCATAACCAGCGCCAGCTCGTGGGCCAGGGTCAACGAAGAGAGCGACAGGCACTCATCCGCCCGCTGTAACACAGAGTCATCCAGACCGACCGGACCGCCGATCACAAAGAGAAGCTGCTTTTTCGCGCTCTGCAACCATTGGTTGATCTTTTTCGCCAGCTCTTCCGAACTGCACGGCCGCCCGCGGCGATCCAGCACCACGCAAAGATCGGCAGGAGCACATTTTTCCAAAATCCGCTCCGCCTCCCGCATCTGGATCTCCGAATTGGAGCGCGCTTGCAGGGGTTCGGCACGGACCGATACCATGTCAAAATCGACATAGCGCCTGATGCGCTGTTGATACATCTCCGCCAAAGCCCGATAGTTGGGGTCGGATGGCTGTCCGACGGTACACACTTTGAATTTCACGCCACCTCGCTTGGCAAAGTGATGATCATTTTTATACGAGAGGACCTGATGTCAGATGATGCGAATGCCGGCGTCACTTCCAGCCGGATAAAATTTTGTGATCTGCGTTGCGAACACGCCGGCTTTGTCACCAGGGATCATCTGGACGGTTCCGGCAGTTGCCGCACGTTTGCCGCTCTCTGGTGCAAAGAGCTGGAGACCATTGTCACCAAGAACGCCCCCTGCGCCGTTCAGTTCGGACAGCGCAGACCTAAAGCCAATCTGTGATCCTTCGCCGAGCGATCGCGGCGATCAGGGCTTGGACGCGGGGGCATCCGGATCATCACCGGCGACATGGCCCATCGCCGCCCGGGTGGTATCGATAAAAGCCGGTTGGCCTGAAGCCTGGTTCAACCACGCCAGCCGGCGGTCACGGACCAGCGCATAGTCGGCCAGCCGCTCCAAGGGCAAAGGATCGCCGGAGCTGTTTTTGATGCGCTCCGGGTTGATCGGGCGGCCGTTTTCATAAAACACATAGTGCAGATGCGGTCCGGTCGCCAGGCCGGTGCTGCCGACATAGCCCACTTCGTCATTTTGCCGAACCGATTTGCCCACCGTCATGCTGTCGGCAAAAGCATGCAGGTGACCATAGAGGGTGACGAAATGGGGATTGCGATGCCGGATCTTGAGAAAATTGCCGATGCTTTGATTATAGCCGCGTTCGATGATGGTGCCGTCCGCCGGTGCCAGCACCGGCGTGCCC
>CAZISM010000190.1:0-5139 GCA_964541895.1 uncultured Cytophagia bacterium | reverse complement strand
ATTATAGCCGCGTTCGATGATGGTGCCGTCCGCCGGTGCCAGCACCGGCGTGCCCTGGGGTGCTGCGATATCGATGGCATAATGAGCTCGGATAATTTTTAATATCGGGTGTCGACGGGCGCCGCTGAATCGCGAGGTCACCCGTCCATACGATAACGGCGATTTGCGAAACGTCTTTTGAAAAGATTTGCCGTCGAGATCGTAATAGCCGCCGCGCTCCGGCGCGGTTTGATAGTATACCGCCAGCAATCGATTTTTCGGCTGCCGGTATTCGCCGGCCAGCACCTGGCCATAGCGCACGAATGCACCGAGGCTGTCGGGCCTGGCCCGATCCTTGATGTAATACGCTTCGTACACCATGCGGAATTCGTCGCCCGGCTGTGGATCGCTGAAAAAATCCAGATCCCACTGAAAGACATCGCTGTAGCGGACAATCAACTCCGGCGACTCGCCCAGCGCCAGCACGGATTCGTAGAGAGACGACTGCAGCCGGCCGCTGAGCGCGCGGATCTTTTTCACCAGCTCCAGGCGGACGTCGCGGGCGACGAATTGTCCCAGCGTGTCCCGCTGCACCTGGACCGTCCATTCCGGTTCGGCCAGATACTCCCAGCGCTGCCAGACGCCGGCGGAATCGGTATACAGCTGATAGGTTTTGTCGACGTTGATTTTACGCACATCGTACACCGCCGCAAAGGCCTGGACAAACGGACGTATCTGCTCCGGGGGCAATCCCTCTCGCTGGAGAATTTTTTCCAGCGTATCGCCCCGACGCACCAGTGCCTCGTTTCGCAGCCAGCGCGTTTCAACCGGCAGCTGCGGCACCACGACCGGCGCCGCCTGTTCTGCTGTGCCGCAACCGGACCAATACGCCAGGCCTGCAACCAGCAGGGGCCGCAGCCAGAGGCTAGACCATCGCTTTTTTCCGGCCGAGCCGGTATGTTTTGAATTGTAATTCATTCCATTCACAAAAAAAGGCATCATGCATTCCATTCTCATCACCGGAGCGAGCGGCTTTCTGGGTTGTTATCTCTGCCGGACAAGCTCTCATCAGCAGGCCATTACGGCCCTGTTTCACCATCATGCGGTCACGGCGCTGCCGGTGGCCGCACACGCCCTGGATCTGGGCGATGCCCCCCGCTTGCAGCGCTTTCTCCTGACCTGCAAACCCGCGTTGATCGTTCACAGCGCCGCCAACAGCAACCTTGACGATTGCGAAAAACGGCCGCAAGAGGCCCGCCGCCTCAACGTGGAAGCCACGCGCCTGCTCGCCGAGTATGCCGGCCAACAGCACGCGCGCATGATCTTTATATCCAGCGATATGGTCTTCGACGGCCGCCAGGGCTTTTATCGTGAAAACGACCCGGTCCACCCCATCAGCCTGTACGGACATACCAAAGTGGCGGCGGAAGAGCACGTTCGCGCCCTGTGTCCCGACCACGTTATCATCCGCACGGCGCTCATATACGGGCGGCCGCTGTACGGCGGCACTTCCTTCAGCCATTGGCTGGAGAGCCGTCTGCGCCAGGGCGTGGTCTCGCCGCTGTTTCACGATCAGTATCGCACCCCCATCTGGGTACAGGATCTGGCGGACGCCATCTGGCAACTGGCCTCATCGCCCTTTACCGGCACCATTCATCTGGGCGGCGACAATCGCATCGACCGCTACCAGTTCGGCCTCGAACTCTGTCGCCTGGCCGGCTATGACGCGGGCTTGCTGCAACGGGTGTCCATGAACGACGTCCCCTCGCCGGCGCCACGGCCGGTGGACGTTTCGCTGGCCACGGATCTGGCCCAAACCGTCCTGCATCGACGCCTGCTCTCCACCGTGGAAGGATTGGCGCAGATGGTATCAGACCACCCGCGTTGACATCGATGTCCCGGCTATAACAGTCCCGCTCCACCGGCCGCACGCGTGGCGAACATGGCGTGCGTTTCAACAGCCCCGTTCACCAGCGAGGGATGGGTTTCGCGCAAATAGCCCTGATAATAGCTCTGGCCCATGGCGGCCAGAAAGTCATCGACCTTGGCTGCCGGCACCAGATTGACCACACAACCGCCAAAGCCGGCACCGGTCAATCGACTGCCCACAGCGCCGTGCTGCCGCGCCAGCTCTACCAGCGTATCCAGTTCCGGTGTACTGATCTCATACAGATCCCGGCAACTGCGGTGCGATTCGTTCATCAGCCGGCCCAGCGACGCCGCATCACCCTGCTCCATCACCCGGCACGCCTCTTGCACACGCGCCGCTTCCTCGAGCACATGACGATAGCGCATCATCAGTTTAAAGCCGTCTTCAGGTTGCCAAAGCTCCCGGCCGGCCATGGCCTGCGACCACTCGTGCGGCGTCAAGGCCGCTTTGGCGTAAAGCTCTGTTAGAGACAAGGGATCGCGGCCCAAAACCTGCTGCAGTTCCTGCTGTGAAAACGCAAATCCGGACAGATCGGCCAGTCGCTCCGCGTTGACGGGCCGGCCGCTCCTTTTTTCCGCGTAACGGCTCAATAACACGGTGGCGATGCGACACTCCATGGGACGGCGATTATACCCTTTGAGCGCCGACTCGGTTTTAGGGGCGCGGATCAACGAATTGCAGATGACGACTTTATAGTCAGACGGCAACGGCGTCGCTTTGGTGCGCAGCGGGAAAAAATCGATTTTGACCGCGCACCCCTTTTCTCCCATCAGCGATATGGCCTGATCCATGCCGCCGCCGGCGGTGCCGACAAAATGTTCGGCCTTGGCCATGTGATCGGCGAAGAGGCGTCGATCCATGATCGCCTCGTTGGCGTGAAGAAAGACCAGACCGGCCGCCACCACCAGACTGGAGGAAGAAGCCAGACCCGCAGCAGCGGGCACAGTGCCGTCGATCACGGCGGAGAAACCGCATCGCAGTCCTCCATCCGCCTTCTGCAGCTCCTGAATCGCCGCTTTCACATAATTGCCCCAATCGCCCATGGCAAACGGCGCCGCGGCTTCCGCCCACTCGAATCGACGTTCGCTGAATCGTTCGTCGGTGTTGATGATCCGAAAGGATCCGTCCTCGCTCGGCCGAAACATCACCAGCACATCCCGCTGAATAGCCAGGGGCATGACCGGGTAGCCGTTATAATCGGTATGCTCGCCGATCAGGTTTACCCGCCCCGGTGCACGCAACAGCCGGGCCTCCCCCTGCCCAAAGCGGGCGTTAAAATGATCCTGCAGCCGCTGCAGGCGCTGCTGCACAGCGGCGGACTGATGTTCTTCCAGGTCGCACACCTGCAGATAATGGTGCGCCCATTTTTGCAAACCGCTCTCTGGCATAAAAATACTCTCTCAGGGAATATTACTGAAATATCTTTCGTTACAGCGAATGTTACCCATTAAAATGGAGAAGCCGATATGTTGAAAAACGTTACCTTTAAAGAAGCGTTGGAAGTCTGGTCCAAGCCGGAACGATTGGTGTTTGTAACCGGTCTGGATGAAAACGGCACAGCACGCGTTATGACCGTGGGCTGGATCACCCGTGCCTCGTTTCGTCCGCCCATGCTGGCCATCGTGGTCGGCAAAGAGCGTTCCATGCACAGCGTTCTGGAAAGCGCCGGCGAATTCGTGGTGGCGGTGCCCGGCGAAGAGATGGCGAAAGAAACCCTGCTGTGCGGCACATCCACCGGCAACGGCGTGGACCGGTTTCAGCAGTGTCAATTTCTATCCAAACCGGGTAACGTGGTCAAGGCGCCGTTGATCGAAAACTGTCTGGCCAATTTTGAATGCAAAATCATTCAGCAGGTTCCGTCCGGCGATCATACCCTATTTATCGGCGAAGTGGTCGCCTCGTGGTTGCGCGACTCGCTGTCGCAGAATCTGTTGCTGGTCGGGGATCAGGGCGGCTACGCCGTGCTGGCTGAAGATGGCCCTTATCGCGTGGGTATCATCCGCAACAGATAGTGCGACGGATAGCCGGCATCGGTCACGCGGCCTTGCGTCGCGTTCTCCGCACCGCCAGGACCGCTGCGCCGATCATCAGCAGGATACCGATCAGCGCCGCGCCGGGCGCATCATCGCTTTCGCCGAAATAGATGCCGGCGGCGGCCGCGCTGACGCCGATGACGATGAGGCCGGCCGGGATCAGAACGTTGGCAAGCGACGAATACAAAAGGGCTCCTTTTGAGAGTTCAAAGCTGCTGGGTCAGTTGCAGCCACTTTAACCGCCACACCATCCAAATCGCCTCGCGCACGATCTTTTTGGACATTTTGGAAATTCCGGCCCTGCGATCAATGAAAATGATCGGCAGTTCCTTCACGGCGAATCCCTTGTGTACGGCGCGAAATGTCATTTCGATCTGGAACGAATAGCCGTCCGATTGAATGCGGTCGAGGTTGATCGCCTCCAGCACCCGGCGGCGAAAACATTTGAATCCGCTGGTGCAATCGCGCACCTTGAGGCCGGTCACGGTGCGGGTGTAGACGCTGGCAAAATAACTCAGCAGCAGGCGGCTGAGCGGCCAGTTGACTACATTGACCCCGTTGACATAGCGTGACCCTATGATCAAATCAGACTGTACCATCCCTTCCAACAGTCGTACCACATCCCTGGGATCGTGGGAAAAATCCGCATCCATCTCCAGAACGTACTCGTAGTCGCGCTGCAAGGCATAGCGAAAACCGGCCACATACGCCGTGCCCAGGCCCATTTTTTTCTCACGCCGCAGCAGGTGGACCCGGCTTTCGCTTTGCGCCCATTCGGCCACCACCTCGCCGGTGCCGTCCGGCGACTGATCATCCACCACCAGAATTTCCAGACCGCTCACCGGCAGATTCAACAGCGCCTGCAGCATGGCGATGATATTCTCTTTTTCGTTATAGGTCGGTATGATGACAAGCGACTTCAAACAAGACTCCACGGTTAGTGCAACGAGGCCGCTTGGGCAGCGGCCAAGGTTCTTTTAAACGCTAACAATCCCTCCGCCGTTGTGCTCAGCGGCACGCCGAGTTCGCGGATCACCTTGTCCACCTTTAGTCCGGATTTCATGGGCCTCGGTGCAGCCTGGCGCAACTGATCGGTGGTGATGGCGGTGATGAGATCGGCGTCGAGCGCAAAGGTGTGCGCGATGGCCATGGCAAAATCATAACGACTGATCACATCCCGTCCCGCCACGTGATAGA
>CAZISM010000189.1:0-8115 GCA_964541895.1 uncultured Cytophagia bacterium | reverse complement strand
TTTTTAAATTAAGGTTGATAGTTTTCGCAAATTTTGCTAATTTAAAAACTTGTAAAACCTGGCATCCATCCGATTGCTATGCCACACGGCTGCCGTCAGCCTGAGCGCAGGACTCGAAATAGCAAAAGAGCTGTGACTCGCATGCATATTCTATATATCAGCCAATATTTTCCGCCCGAAGTAGGGGCGACACAAAATCGGGCGGTGGAGATGGCCGGCCACCTTGTCCGCCTCGGTCATCAGGTCACGGTGTTGACCGAATTTCCGAATCATCCCAAAGGGGTCATTCCCGACCACTATCGCGGACGGCTGTTCGAGATCGATGATCTGAACGGCATTCGGGTTGTGCGCGTGTGGGTGCTGGCGCGGCCCAAAAAGAATTTTTTCACCCGCATGGGTTTTTATCTCAGTTTTATGTTTGTTGCGGCGTTGGTGGGCACCTTTGTCCGTGGCCGTTATGATATCGTCTATGCCACCTCGCCGCCCTATTTTGTCGGCGTCACCGGGCTCTGGTTGAGTCTGGTGAAGCGAGCCCGATTCGTCTATGAGGTGCGCGATTTGTGGTTGCGGTCGGCCCGGGAGCTGGGTGAGATCAACAATCCGGCTGTGCTCCGGCTTGCCGGCCATTTGGATGCACTCTATTACCGCAAGGCGCGACGGGTCATTGCCGTGACCCAGGGCATCTATCAGGAGCTGTCGGCGCAGGGTCTGGCGCATAAGCTGCACCTGGTCTATAACGGCACCAACAGCGAGCTGTTGTACGATCGTGGTCCCGGCAAGCGGCCGCAGTTGGGGTGGGAGGACAAATTTGTGGTGTTGTATGCCGGCATTCTGGGCATTGCCCAGGGGCTGGAGCACATCTGCGCCGTGGCGCGGGAGATGAAGCAGGTCCGGGATGTGCTGTTTGTCTTTATCGGCGAAGGTCCGGTCAAGGAGCAGGTGCGACAGCTGCAGGCTGAGTGGGAGTTGTCCAACCTCATGCTCATGGATCAGGTGCCGCGTGAAGAGATCGCCGGGTATGTCTCTGCGGCTGATTGCGGCCTGGTGCCGCTGAAAAATAAAGAGGTATTCAGAGGGGCGCTGCCCTCGAAAATGTTTGATATCATGGCTTGCCGGCGGCCGGTTATTCTGAGCGTGGACGGCGAAGCGCGAGAGCTGATCGAAACCGTGGGCGCCGGAGTGTTTGTCGAGCCGGAAAACGGCCAACAGCTGCAGCAGGCCATCGGGCGCCTGAAATCGGACCGGCTGCTGTGTGAACGTATGGGGCAGGCGGGCCGCGCGTTTGTAGAAAACAATTTTTCGCGCAAGCAGGCTGCCATAACCCTTGAAGGTATCCTGCAGCAGGTCATGCAGGAATAACCTGGAACAAAACCTTTCAGATCAAGAACGAAATCACTATGTGGCTATTACCGTTTGTCATTGTCTTTGTGCAGGCCTGGCTGATCAGCACGCTGAGTGTGCCGCTGCTGATTCGGGCAGCGCACCGGTTTGAAATCGTGGACAAGCCCGGGCAACGCAAGGTGCACCATATCGCCAAGCCGCTGCTGGGCGGTGTGGCGATCTTTATGGGATTCAACCTGGTGGTCCTGGGCGATCTCTTGCTTTACCCGCTCCTGGCCCGCAGCGGTCTGCTGCCGTCCTGGCTTTCCGGGTATCAGCATCTCCTGCGCTATGTGCCGGCGGCGTTCCCCAAATTACTGATCATCATCGCAGGCGGTTTTTTCATTCACATCCTCGGTCTGCTGGATGATATTTACAAGGAAAAACTGACCTATCAGCTCAAATTCGTGGTGCAGTTTCTCGTCGCCCTCGGGGTCTCGTTTGCCGGCGTGCATACCACGTTTTTGCATAATGAGGTGCTGGATAAGCTGCTGACGACGTTGTGGATTGTCGGCGTAACCAACTCTTTCAATCTGCTGGACAACCTGGACGGTCTCACGGCCGGCGTCTCGGTGATCAGCGCGCTGGTGCTGAGTGCGGTGGCGATTCTGCAGGGTCAGACCTTTTTCGCGCTGCTGCTCATCGCTCTGGCCGGTGCCAGCCTGGGATTCCTGGTCTATAATTTCCATCCCTCGCGCCTGTTTATGGGTGACAGCGGCAGCCTCTATCTCGGCTACATGTTCAGCACCATCACGGTCACCGGCTCGTATGTGGTGGAGAGCAGCGCCTCGCTGATTCCGGTGGTGCTGCCGCTGCTGGTCTTGAGCATCCCGATCTATGACACCTTTTCCGTGCTCTTTATCCGCTGGCGGGAAAAGCGGCCGCTGTTCATCGGTGACAAGCGCCATTTCTCGCACCGATTGCTGGACCTCGGCATGAGCCACCGCACCGCGGTGATTTTCATCTACCTGGTCTGTTTTTGTATCGGTATCAGCGCCGCGCTGTTGCCGTATGTCAGCGTCTGGGGCGGTGTGGTTATTCTGATGCAGGCGGTGGTGATTTACACGTTGATCACCATTCTCATGGTTTTCGGTAAAAGGAACAATTCAGCCGAAGTGGAGGCCTCTTGAGAGTGTGCGAACACCGCGAGCGGCTGGACCAGGTCATCCTGGCTGTCGGCTATCTGTTTGTCGCTTTTTCTTTGATTTCCATCGCCGGGACGCACATCTCGCTCGGGCTGCTGGCGGTGTTGTGGATCGTCAAAGCGCTCTGTGACAAAAGATGGCCGTTGCAGCGGACCGCGCTGGATTACGCGCTGTTGGCGATGGTTTTCGCTTTTGTGCTTTCGACCGTTTTTTCGGTGCAACCCCTGGCCAGCCTGCGCAATCTGAAAAATCCGTTGTTGATGATCGTGATCTATCTGGTGGCGGCGACGTTTACCAAACAAACCTCGATTCGGCGCGCCATGGATGTGTTTATTTTTACAGCCGCCCTGGTGGCTGCCATCGGCCTGTTTTCGACGCAGTTATTGGCAGGCAAAAAGGTGATGGGGCTGCAATCCACCACCATGACCTGGGGCGCCATGTCGGTGATTTTTGCCTTGCTGACCTTTGCGCAGATCCTTTTTGGGCCCGCAGGACGAAAACGTTGGTGGTACGGGGCGGCCCTGGTGGTGCAGGGCGGCGCCATGCTGTTCTCGTATGTCCGCGGCGCCTGGCTTGGATTTGTGGCCGCGGTGATTTTTCTCATCCTTCTAAAAAACAAAAAACTGGTCTTTCTGGTTTTGTTGCTGGGTCTGCTCGTGTTTGCCGTGGCGCCGCAACCGCTGCAGTACCGTATCCGCAATATCACCAACCTCAATGTCGGGTCCACCCAGGTACGATTGACGCAATGGCGCAATGCCGTAAAGATTTTCCAGGATCATCCCTGGACCGGCGTTGGCTGGGTAGACCTGGCCAATATACATAAACAGTATGCGCCGCCGGGAGCGGACTTGAATTACGAGGCTTACTGGATCGGCCATTTTCACAACAATTACGTGATGTTTCTGGTCTGTTTCGGCGTGGTCGGCGCCGCCAGCCTGGTTTATTTTCTTTACACACTCTTTCGCGCCTTGTGGCGTATCGGGCGGGCCATACCGAATGCCCTGTTGGCGGAAAAAGCCTGGGTCTACGGCACGCTTGCAGCCAGCCTGGGCTTCTGGATCAACGGCTTTTTTGACTGGACCTTTGGTGATGCTGAACCGGTTACCGTGTGGTGGCTGACCCTCGGCCTTACCTTTGCCATCCACCACTCCCTATTTTCACAGCAGCAGGAGGTATCGTGAAAGTTTTAATCACCGGCGGAGCCGGATTCATCGGCTCGCATTTGGCGGAATATCTTTTGAACCGGGGCGATCAGGTCTGTGTGATCGACGATCTCTCCACCGGCCGTTTGGATAATATCAACCACCTTCGCGGCAAGGCCGGCTTTCATCTGGCGGTGGAAACCATACTGAATGAAACCGTCATGGATCGACTGGTCAGCGAGTGCGACGTCATCTACCACCTGGCCGCGGCCGTGGGTGTGGAACTGATCGTCAAGAGTCCGGTGGAGACCATCGAACGCAATGTGCTCGGTTCGGATGTTGTACTTCGTCTGGCGGCCAGATATCTGCGCAAGGTTCTGATCGCCTCCACCTCCGAGATCTATGGCAAAAGCGACAAGGTGCCGTTTCGGGAAGATGACGATCGTGTATTGGGCGCGACGACCAAAAGCCGGTGGAGCTATTCCTGTTCGAAGGCGATTGACGAGTTTCTCGCTTTGGCCTATCACAAGGAACGGGGACTGGAGACCGTCATCATGCGCCTGTTCAACACCGTCGGGCCGCGGCAGACCGGCCGCTATGGCATGGTGATTCCGCGCCTGGTCAAGCAGGCGCTGGACGGCAAGCCATTGACCGTTTATGGTGACGGCAAACAGGTGCGCTGCTTTACTTTTGTGGAAGATGTCGTTCGTGCCGCTACCGGTCTGATGGAGTCGCCGGCGGCCGTGGGCGAAGTGTTTAACATCGGCAACGACAAACCCATATCCATCGTCGATCTGGCGAAAAAGATTATTGCTCTTACCGGCAGCAAATCCGAATTGACCTTTGTGCCGTACAGCCAGGCCTACGAAGAGGGATTTGAAGACATGCAGATCCGAGTCCCTGATCTGGGCAAAGCCAGGCGTGTCATCGCCTATGAGCCCCGCGTCGATTTGGATGTGATTTTACAAAGAGTTATCGACTATTTTGTCACTCACAGCCGCAATGAGTGAGCGGTGTGGATAATTTCCCCACTGCTGCTTTTAGTGCACCATTTTTTACTAAATTTAGATGATCTTTTGCTTATGGCAGTGCATCTGGCGTCAACAGGTTTATTTCTGCCGGGATTTGGCTGTATAAACAGATAAATAACAAACAATTGGCATTTGTTGGGCCCAAAGCAGGTTCTATAGCTATTTTTCTGCTGCTGCGATCAGAATTGCAGACCTGATGTGGTGCAATGACGACATCTCTGTCGGTGTGTATTGGATGTGGATAACTTGTGAGCAACTATTATTTTGTATATTTTCACCGTCAGACCACTAAATATAGGGGTGGCGGGATCGTGTAACTCTATAAATAATGATTGATTTTAATTCTATTTTTTATTACATATTAGCATAGATTTGCAATTGGACAACATACTACATATATCCGGCCTCGCCGCCGATTTTTTGATCGTAGCAGGGTTGGGGCTGTTTTTAGCCCTGCTGATCGCCCTATCGGAACTGCTGCGAAAAAAATATCCGGACTTCCAGGAGGGCACGCGCAAGCTGGTGCACATGTTTACCGGATTGCTGGTGTCGATCACTCCCTATCTGGTGCAATCGCGCTGGCCGCTGGTGGCGTTGGGCTCGTTCTTTCTCATCTTTAATGCCGTCTCTATCCATCAAGGCTGGCTCGGTGGCCTGCACAACACGCTGCGCCCCACACTGGGAACGGTTTTTTATCCGTTGTCGTTCATTGTTCTGTTGCTTTGGCTGTGGGACGATCATCGTTCCATTCTGGTAAGCGCCATGCTCATCATGGCCATCGGCGATGCGCTGGCCGCCATGGTGGGCCGGCAGATGAAAAATCCGCGGCTGTATTATCTCGGGCCGGAGCAGAAATCGCTGCAGGGCAGTCTGACCATGTTCTTGACCAGCATGATTATCCTGGTGCTGTGTTTGCGATTTTGTCACGAGTTTGATGCCACCTGGCCGGTAATTCTTTGGGTGGCCGGGATTACGGCGTTCATCGCCACGGCGTGTGAAGCGATTTCGTTCAACGGATCCGATAATCTGACGGTGCCATTGGGTGCCGCTTTTGTGCTGTATTATTATTCCACCCATACTCTGGCCGATATGGGGCTGTTCACCTTTGGCATGTCGCTGGCTTTGCTGCTGGCCGTGCTTTCCCTCAAGTTGCGTTTTTTGAACGGTAGTGGTTCAGCCGCCATGTTTTTGATGGGCACGCTTTTTTTCGGCGTTGGCCGCTGGACCTGGAGTATTCCGATTCTCGCTTTTTTTATTCTCTCCAGTCTCTTGTCCAAAGCAGGGAAAAAACGCAAGCAGCGTTATGCCGATGTTTTGGAAAAGAGCGGCAGTCGAGACGTCTGGCAGGTGCTGGCCAACGGTGGTATGGCCACTCTCTTGCTGTTGATCTGGTATTTTCATCACCATGCTATTTACTATATTCTGTTCGCCGGTTCGCTGGCTGCAGTGACGGCGGACACCTGGGCGACGGAGCTGGGGATGTTGTCGCGCACGCCGCCGCGTTCGATTCTGACCTTCAAGAGGGTTGCTGCCGGCACCTCCGGCGGGATTTCCCTTCTCGGCACGCTGGGCGCTGCCGCCGGGGCGCTGGTTCTTGCCCTCGTGAGCCTGTTATGCGGCCCGCATGAATCGCCGGCCATTATGGGATTCCGCGACACCCTGCTGGTTTTCGCCGCCGGTTTCCTGGCCAGTCTGGTGGACAGTGTGTTGGGCGCCACCCTGCAGGCCAGGTATCGCTGCCGCCGCTGCGGCAAAGAGACGGAAAAAAGCGTCCATTGCGATGCAACACCGACCGAACAGATCGGTGGCTGGTCGTGGATGAACAACGATGTGGTAAACGTACTCGCCGCCGTGAGCGGCATGGCGATAGTTTGGCTGGTGTTGTATGTCAGCGGCCGAGTTTGACGCCGAACGGGCGAAGCAGCTGCTGAGGAGGTGCAGGACCGGCCGATACACAGACAGATTTTTAATCAACATATTTTTCAATCATACATTATTCAGGAGGTACTATGACTACGATTGTTGATGTTGTGGCACGCGAAATTCTGGATTCCCGCGGCAATCCCACGATTGAAGTGGATGTGGCGCTGGAAGGCGGCAGCTTGGGACGGGCCGCGGTTCCGTCCGGTGCTTCAACCGGTGAGCATGAAGCCGTTGAATTGCGGGATGGCGATAAAGCCCGTTACATGGGCAAGGGCGTTCTGCAGGCCGTGCAAAATGTGAACGACGTCATTGCCAACGAAGTGATCGGTGAAGACGCCACCAACCAGACCTTGATCGATAAAATATTGCTCGAACTGGACGGCACGCCCAACAAGGCCAAGCTGGGCGCCAACGCCACGCTGGGCGTCTCGCTGGCGGTGTGCAAAGCAGCAGCAGAAGCGTTCGGGTTGCCGCTGTATCAGTATATCGGCGGCGTCAACGCCAAGGTGTTGCCGGTGCCGATGATGAACATCCTCAACGGCGGCAAGCATGCGGACAACAACGTCGATCTGCAAGAGTTCATGGTGATGCCTGCCGGCGCCGCCAATTTTGCGGAAGCGCTGCGCATGGGAACGGAAGTGTTTCACAGCCTGAAATCCGTGCTGAAAAAGAAAGGATTGAACACGGCCGTCGGTGATGAGGGTGGATTTGCGCCGGATTTGAAATCGAACGAAGAGGCGCTGGAAGTCATCGTCGAAGCCATCGGCAAAGCGGGTTACAAAGCAGGCGAGCAGGTGTTCATCGCCCTGGATCCGGCCAGCTCCGAATTCTTTGAAAAAGAGAACAACATCTACAATCTCAAAGGCGAAGGCAAAAAGTTGACGCCGGCGCAGATGGTGGATTTCTACGCCAAACTGGTGGAAAAATACCCCATCATCTCCATCGAAGACGGCATGGCCGAGGACGATTGGGACGGCTGGAAACTGATGACCGACAAGCTGGGCCAAAAGATCCAGCTGGTGGGCGACGATCTCTTTGTGACCAACACCCTGCGCCTGAAACGGGGCATCGACATGGGCGTGTGCAATTCGATCCTGATCAAACTGAATCAGATCGGCACCCTGACCGAAACCCTGGACGCCATCGAAATGGCGAAGACGGCTTCGTACACGGCTGTGGTATCGCACCGCTCCGGCGAAACCGAGGACAGCACCATCGCCGATGTGGTGGTGGCGACCAACGCCGGCCAGATCAAGACCGGTTCGGCCTGCCGCACCGACCGCATCTGCAAGTACAACCAGTTGCTGCGTATTGAGGAAAACCTCGGCGAAGTCGCGCGCTTTGCCGGCATGTCGGTGGTCAAAAAACGCTAGCGAAACGGACGCGTATGTATTCCTACAAGGGTGGCGTGGCGCATCGTCGCAGCCGGTTCAGCCGGCTGCGGCAGATGAGCTTTTTCAAGCTTTCACGAAAAAATCTCTCCATTCTGGCCGG
>CAZISM010000188.1:5174-8312 GCA_964541895.1 uncultured Cytophagia bacterium | reverse complement strand
AATGGACATTGGACCTATGTCGTCGATGAGGTTAAATTATGCGAAACAGAAGACCTGTGCGGGCTGTTTCTTCGCCTTTATTTTAATAATCTGGAAAAGAGCCGCATAAGGCTTTTTGAAATTAAATAACCAAGGAAGTGCGTATGGAAAAAGAGCAAAAAATCGCCCTGCTGATTGACTGCGACAATGTCAGTTACCAGGCCATTCCCGGCGTGATGAACGAACTCGCGAAATATGGCGTGACCAATATTCGTCGCGCCTATGGCAACTGGAAAAGCCACTCGATGAAAGGGTGGGAAGACCAACTCCACCCCTTTGCCATTACACCGATTCAACAATTCGCCTATACCGCCGGCAAAAACGCCACCGATGCCGCCATGATTATTGACGCCATGGATTTGCTCTACACCCAGCACCTGGATGCCTTTGCCCTCATGACGAGTGACAGCGATTTTACGCCCATTGTGATGCGTATACTCACCAACGGCCTCAAGGTCTATGGATTCGGCGAAAAGAAAACGCCGGACCCCTTTGTCAAAGCCTGTTCGCTCTTTATTTATACCGAAAACCTCGAGATCGCGGATGAGGAACCGGCAAAAGGCAAGGAGACGCGCAAAAGCGGCAAACGCTCACGAAATGAGTTGCGCGGTGAGGCGGGCCTTGTCAATATTCTGCGAACGGCCGTGGATCAAACCGCCGAAGATGATGGCTGGTCACACCTCGGGCGGGTGGGACAATACATCTCTAATAAAAACTCGTTATCACCGGTGAATTACGGGTATAAAAAATGGAGCGATCTCATCCGCGTGAGTGACCTGTTTGCCATAGAGATGCGCAATAATAACTCGGTGATGTATATCCGAAACAAGCGCAAGCCGACAGGAAAAGAGGCCTGATAGTACCACCGACTCTGCAGATGCAACCGCTTCGCCGGCCAGCGAACAGCACATCCGACGGTGAAACACCGGCACGAGGCGAATCGAGCAAGCTGGCCTGTCCTAATCCTTCCAGCGCCATCCTTTGACAATCGCGGCCAGCTCTTTATCGGTCAGCGGCCGGGTCCACAGACCGGCGAATTCCATCTCGCCGCTGAATGGCCGCACCATCTTGCCATGGTCCGAAACAGCGCCGATGAGCAGCGGCTCCCGGTTTATGGCAAGCGATCCGGTCGCCGGTTTTTTGCTCATGACTTTTCCGTCACACAAAATTTGAATCGTCCTGCCGTCATAGCGGCCGACCAGATCGTGCCAGTCGCCGGCATTGATTTTTGACACAGGAAAGCTGGTCATCACCAGGCCGCGATCGGTGCCGATTTCAAAACAGATATCCGGCCCCGGCGTCTCAGCCAGATCGGTGCTGAACAGATTGAAATTGCAGCTATCCTGGCTGCCGCGCTTGCCGATGAGCGCAGAATTCCATTTTCCATCCGGAACGCGCAGCCGCAACCATACGGTCATGGCTTCGCCGGCCATGTTCCATTTGCGCGGCTCGTTCAGATCGATCTGCACATCGAAACAGGCAGAATCCAGCCTGGCGAACGGCAAGTTCGATTGCGGTCGCGTCAGTTCAGCGACTATCTTGCCCTGTGGCTTTAGTGGTGGTTGATGCGAGTTGGTTCGTGCCCCGAGCTTCCAGCACAAGGCCGCTTCTGCGAGCAGCGCGGCCTGCGAGCCGGCCGGTACATCAGGGCCAAGCTTTTTCATCCGGATATTCTTAAACTGCGTTTTCTGCGGCGGACCGGTGTGCAGCTGCAGCGCCAACAGGCCGAGAGCGTCATAACTGTAGGGATCGTTATCCGTGGTCTCGGCAATGAGCTTGCCGTTGACATACAGCGTCAAATGCCGGCCCTTGGCGATGAGATGGTATTCGTGCCAGTCGTATATTTCGAAATTCGCAGCGCCTTCTTCAAGAGCAAGCTTTTCCACAGTCCGTTTCCCATTAGCGTCAAACACGCTTTTCTGGCCCATAAACGCCAGATCGTGTCGACCGAACTCGTCGTACAGCCGCGCCTTCCACGCTGTGTCGCGATTGTTATCCACCTGGTAGCCGGCAACATCGCCGTTGGGCAGCCGTCTGCTGCGAAACTGAAAGCCGCCGTTGGCGCTCTTGGCCGAATCGCCGGCCAGTCGGAAATCCAGCTTTAATTCGAAATCGCCGGTGTAACCATTCTGCCAGACGAGATACTGGTTCATCGGCGGCTTGTGGTTCGAGGTGATCGTGGCCGTGATCGCGCCCTCCTCCACGCTCCAGAACGACATGTCCTGCCCCAGCCAACCATCGAGCGTGTTGCCGTCAAAGATCGGCATAAAGCCTTGGTCTGTGCGATCAGCCGCCAGGATCAGAACGGGCATCAACAGGGCAAAAAGAATCGTCTTCATGAGCTCCTTCTGCTTTAATATAAAAATCAAAAATTCCAGAGCGGTAGTCATGCCGCGTCTCCAGAGCTGAGATTTACCCTTTTTCACCGCACATAGTAATACCTGAATTGAGCGATTTATGTTCAAAAGGCTAAAAGGTTTTGTGACAAATCCGGCTATTCAAATTTATCCTTTAAAAATACAAGGTAAATTTGCTATTCTAACTTTTAAAATACAAGGATATTGTTCTTTATCAGCGATTTTCCATCATTCTGAATCGTATTAACTTTTTCAGATGCATGCACGCAGCGAAAATTGCCGACAAAAATACGATTATGGAATTTCAAAAAAGCGCTTATATTAATCGCATCTTTTGCAGAATTCCACTATCATAGGATTCAACGGCCTATGCCCGCGCAAGACCTGTACGTCTCGATCCTTCCCGACGGATTTCTGTCCCTGGAATGGCTGGACACAGAAGAAGAGCTTTCTCAAACCAGGATAGCATTGCGGCAGGACCTTTACCGGCGTTATCAGCAGGATTATCACCAGTTCTTCCTGCACCTGGGCCGTACCGATACGTCGGAAGCATTGTGCGAAGGGTTGGACTACTTTCGCTCCTTTTCCCGACTGTTCCTGCAAAATGGTCAAGCTTTTTGTAGCGCGACCAGTCTGGTCGCGATTGACCACGGCGGAATATTCTGCAGATTTTGCAGCGGCCTGAATGCGAGGCTGTGCTTAATTCAACTGTAAGCGCAGAAGCGCGACCAGTCTGGTCGCG
>CAZISM010000188.1:2761-5074 GCA_964541895.1 uncultured Cytophagia bacterium | reverse complement strand
CGGCCGTCGATTTCTGCAGCAGCATTTTTAAATGATCGTAGGCTTTGTCGCCTTCGTGCAGGCGGGCCATGAAATTGACGATCCAGGCCCGGCTCCAGCCGGTATGACCGCCACCGTGACTCAAGCGACGCTCCAGCGTGGTGCGCACCGCCTGCGCCAGCTCCGGCGTGGCACGAACGGAAATCTGCCGGCCGGGATGCAAGGCAAACAGGTGCGACATGTGGCGATGTCCGGGCTCGGCTTCCTCGTAATCGATCATCCACTCCTGCAGCTGGCCGTGCTTGCCGATCTGCAGAGGCGGCAGTTTCTTCATAGTGGCTTCGAGAGTGGCGCGAAATTCTTCGTCTGTGTTCAGAATACGTGCGGCTTCAATACAGTTGCTGAACAGGTCGTGAATGATTTCAAAATCCATGGTGGCGCCGACGCAGAACATGGCCTTTTTGCCATCTGCGGTCAGAAACGCATTCTCCGGCGAGTGCGACGGATTGGTGACCAGGTAGCCGTTGGGCGCCTTTACCAAAAAGTCGAGGATAAATTCCGCCGCGCCTTTCATGATCGGATACGCTCTGGTCTCCAGAAAAGCCTTATCGCCGGTGAACGCGTAATGCTCCCAGACATGCTGACTCAGCCAGGCCGCACCCATGGGCCAGACGCCCCAGACGCCGTCAGCGGGTGTGGTGAATCCCCAGACATCGCTCAGATGATGCACCACCCAACCGCGGGCGCCGTAATGGCATTGCGCCGTCAAATGGCCGGATTCCATCAGGGACTCGATGTAATCCACCAGCGGCAGAGCGCAGTCGGACAAATTACACACCTCGGCCGGCCAATAGTTCATCTGCAGATTGATGTTGGTGTGATAATCCGAATTCCACGGCGGCGTCATCGAATCGTTCCATTTGCCCTGCAAATTGGCCGGCAGCGATCCGGGCCGCGAACTGGCCATGAGCAAGTAACGGCCGTATTGAAAATAGAGCGCCATGAGCGCCGGATCGTCGGCTCCCTCTTTCACTTTCTGCAGCCGCTGGTTCGTCGGCATGTCAGGTTGCGGCGCCGGGCCCAAATCGAGGGACACGCGGCGAAATCTCTCCTGATGCTCACGGATATGTGCCGATTTCAATTCAGCATACGGCTTTCTGGCGGCTTCTATTCTCGTTTGACACAACGAGCGCGGATCTTTGTCTCTATAGGAGGTGGCGGCGGTCACATAAATGGTAAAGGCGTCGGCGTTGCGAATGGTGATATGATCTTTATCAGCCGACATTTCACCGCCTTCCGGCGATACCAGCAACAGCGCCTCAAAAGCCATACCGCGTCCGCCATCCACCCGTCCACGCATGACCAGCATGTTGTCGCCGGCCGTTCCTGCTTTGGCATCCTGGCTGCGCGTGAGGTGAATGCGAGCGTTCAAATGATGTTTTCTGCTGCCGGTCACCCGCGTCACCAGCATCTGATCCGGCGCAGAAACGAACGTTTCGCGCGTAAAGGTCACCCCGTCTTTTTTAAAGCGCACGGTTGACAACGCCTGGTCCAGATCCAGCTGTCGACGATATTCAGCGGCGGTGCTGTCGCCGTCAAACTCGATTAAAAGATCGCCCAGTGTCTGATAGGGTTTAATTCTTTCCGGAATGCCCATAAGATGAGCGTCGGCCAGGGCCGTAGCTTCCAGATATTTGCCGGCAAAGAGCAACTGCCGCACTTTTGGCAGATACACCAGCGCTTCCGGATTTACGGTGTTGGTCGGGCCGCCGGACCACAAGCTCTCTTCGTTCAGCTGGATTCGCTCCTGCCGGACGCCGCCGAACACCATGGCCGCCAAAGGACCGTTGCCCAGCGGCAAGGCATCTATCCATTTGCCGGCAGGTTCAGAGTACCAGAGTGTAACATCAGAATTAAAACGGGACGCTTGTTCATCCGTGCAGCCGATGATGAGAAGTAAAACAATCAACGAAGCGATAGCTTTATTCACGACAGGCTCCTGTGCATTTTTTTCCTATGGCAAGAAAATCAACTTTTGTTCGGCAGATTTCCGCAACTGCGTCTGCGCGACCAAACTGGTCGCGCTACATATAAAGACCACACCGATCATTCGGCGCGAGAAATGATTTATAGAACACTAATCAGAATATATCGCAATTGCAGCTGCGCGACCAAACTGGTCGCGCATATCAAGCTGTTACCAGTTTTCATATATATCGAATTGTTCGCTTGAAATAAAACGTAAATTCTCTGCGCCGCTGCTGGTTTCGAAGACGTGTCTGGCAAAGGACCACTCTTTTTCCGCTTCAGCCGTGCTCAGGCTGGCGCCGTTGC
>CAZISM010000188.1:1259-2661 GCA_964541895.1 uncultured Cytophagia bacterium | reverse complement strand
CTGGCAAAGGACCACTCTTTTTCCGCTTCAGCCGTGCTCAGGCTGGCGCCGTTGCCGTCGCGGCCATTCACAACCCAGACCGGTCGCGGGGCCAGAGCGGCCGCAAGATCCTGCAGATCATAATTCCCCAGACTGCCTGCTACGCAGGACATGATATACTCTGGCCGATAGTACGTTCGTGTCACAATATCCGCATAGGAAAGGAATGAATCCAGCAGGCCGATCTTTTCGAATTGGCCGAGAAATGCGGCGCTGTGCAGCAACACCGGTCCCATGGTTTCACAGGCTATGGCGGAAATTCTGCCCGAATCCACATCGCTGCGCTTTTTCAGTGTTTCCACCAGCTGCGCGATCTGGCTGCTGCGCAGACCCACCGGGCTCTGCCCGACCTGCAGGGCGCCATACCAGATGTTATAGGGCGCCTTGCCAACCGTAAAGTCGTATGAATCGCCGGCAGCCTTGCCCAGCGGGCTCTCACCGCAACCGGCCAGATCAGGAACGACCACCGCATAGCCGCGACGCACCAGCGACAACATGTTCTCCTGCATGGGCGTAAATATACTCTTGCCCTGCGGATGCAAAATCAGAACCAGCGGCAAAGGTCCATTGGCCGCAGTCGTGGAACGAAGCAGAATAAAGGGCAAAGGCAGATCCTGCTGGAGAAAATATTTTTCCACCACATAATCCGGTTTAGCGTGCCTGCCGGTGAACACCGGCTCGACTCTGCCTGCCGGCGGTTTGTAGCCGGACAACGTTTGGGCATTTTTTTTCACGTTCAGCAGATGTTCTTCGGCTGCGCCTTGCCGCCGTTCGCCCAGCTTGCGGATGGCCTGGTCTGCGTAACGCCGGTTCAGGTCAAATTGTGTCCTGTTGCCGGCTAAAAGAGCCACCTGGCCCTGCGGCGTGACCTGCAGTTCCTCCTGCGTCAACACCGGCAGCGGTTGTTCGGCCGGATCGCCCTTTTCCTGCAAATAGTGTTGAAAAAAAGCATACATGGCCTCGCGGTTTTTTTGCGTCGAGGCATGGACCGTGTCGTCTTCCACCATGGCCAGACGTTCGACCGCGTTATGCATGCGGTAGAACCGCGTCAGCTCTGCAAAGGTCTCAGCCACGCCCTGAATGCTGAACATGTCGCGTGTGGTGGTGATGAGGAGAGTGGGCTTGGGCGCCCGCGCCAGCAACAGATCGGCATGGTCGATGCCGTGGACAATACCGTGCAGAAAATTCTGTTCCGCATCCTGCGGTCCTATGGATTCAAACAGACGGCGAAACGAGGTGATGTAGCATTCCGGCGCAGAGGCGACAATCCGTTCATCAAACGCCGCGATGTAGGAGGATTGGGTGCCGCCGCCCGAACGGCCGGTGATGCCGATGCGGGAAGGATCCACCTCTTTCCGAGTGA
>CAZISM010000188.1:0-1159 GCA_964541895.1 uncultured Cytophagia bacterium | reverse complement strand
TAGACGTCGCTGCGAAAGCCGTTGCTACTGTGGCCGCTGCAATAGAGAACCGCCGGCCGCTTGCCTTTTGTTTTGGGCAGGAACAGACAGGCGGTGACATAATAGCCGGGCATGGATTCGAAACGAATTTTTTCCACCCGATAGCCCGGCTTGTCGATCCGACCGGTGACCACGGCATTGAGAGGAGTTCGCTCGGGGAAAGCGCCCACCACCTTTTGCAGCGTGGTCCGCAGGCCGGACTGATACGCCGTCAATGACTCCAGGGTGTTTATGGCAGCCATGTTTTCACGGCGTACCTGCAACAGGCGGAAAGCCTCCCTGCTGAACTCGCCATAGAGTGATGACGTAGCCGGAGCAGGCAGCAGCCAGTTTTTCAATATATCGGTTTCACTGTACTGAGCGCAGGCGATTGAGCTCATCAGCAACAGCAGCACAATTTTTTTCATCACCGCTCTCCTCCGGTTTTTCCAACCGAACAGTTATTTCTGCGCGCACATCATAAACTGGGTGTATTCTCTCTCCCGGCCATCCCGGACGCGATGCATGGTGGAAACCGTATCAATGTCCACCGTACGAAAGCCGATGGTGTTTGCCATCCGCTGCAATTCATCGCGATTGAAACCCGTGTGAACATAATTGGTATGATCATGGAACGTACCATCCTCCTGATCCAGATCGATGATGACCAGATAGCCGTTTGGGTTGAGCATGCCATACATCACGGTCAACATCTTTAGCAGATCCTCGACATGGTGCATGGTCATGGAGGAATAGATGACATCAAACGTCTGCTGCGGCGGTGCATCAACGGTGAGATCCAGTTTGCACGCAGAAATATTCCTGATATCAGAGGCTTTTAGTTTCTCATTCAGCACCTCCAGCATGCCGTCGGCGCTGTCGGCCAGGGTCAGGTGCTGGAAATAAGGCTGCAGGGCAAAGGCCAGCAGCCCGGTGCCGCAGCCATATTCAAAGGCGGTCATGGTGTTGTTCAAGGGCAGCCGTTGCCGAATAGCTGCAGAGAGCTGTTGCGCCATCACATGTCGTTGCGGATTTTCGTCCCAGGTTTTGGCGTGTTCGGTAAAATGATTCATAGTACCTTCCGGTGTTAATCGTTTATATAGATCGACTAAAATTAGCTGAAATTTATCAAAAAGGCAAG
>CAZISM010000187.1:0-8399 GCA_964541895.1 uncultured Cytophagia bacterium | reverse complement strand
CCTGTATGTCAACAACCTGGGCGAAGTTGACTTTAGCCAGGTCGTGCAGTTCAGCTTGATCTCTGTTCGCCAGGATGTGCTGCAATCCATATATGGATATGACAACATCCCGTTTCTGACCGCGCTGCGCGAGCGCAAATTTTACATTGCAGACAGCGCCCACAGCAACGATGGCGTCACCGGACTCTCCATGGTCAGCACCTCAACATGAATTATGTACAAGATCTGTCGCACGGCACCGACGGCATGAGCGAGAAGTTCAATAAAGGGTATCGCGATCAGGTGACCTATGTAAACGGACAATTGCTGAAAACCATCGATCGACTGCTGCAGCAGGCCAAACCGCCGATCATCATTCTCCAGGGAGACCATGGCACACGGCTGTATCGCTCAGAACACTATTCGGACACCGCTATATCGGATCAGGAGCACTTCGAACGGATGTCGATTCTCAACACCTGTTATTTCCCCGATCAGAATTATGGTGCGCTCAAAGCCGGCATGACGCCCATCAGCTCGTTTCGCGTCGTGCGCAATACCTACCTGCAGCAAAACATGCCCCTGATCGACGACCGCTTTTATTTTTCCACCATGCTGGATCAGGGACGACTGTTTGATGTGTCCTCCCGGATCAGGCCGTAACCGGGCGTCGGTTAGGTTGTGAGGAACAGTGAACGGTTTACACGATCACGAAGGAGTTGCCAACGCGCAAATAGCCCCAAAATGGATGACCCATTGCCGACTAGTCTGCCGCTGTTCTCTTTTCCCTGCGCCACAGCCAATCCCGCGATGCCAGGAGCAACGATCCGGCCAAACCGGGATACATCGGCTCGATGCCGAACCAATATTCTCCGCCCTGCAGCAAACCGCCGACAAACCATAGCGTAGACACGCCCCACCCCACCACCATCACCGGGAAACCCCAGGCTCGCCGCAGCCGCAACGGCCGATAGTAGGAGGCCAGCAGCGGCACCAGCAGTCCGGGAATAACGGTCGTGCCGATGACGTACCATATTTTCACCACCGACGCCAGCCACAGCGCCATGGCGATAGCCAGCACCAGCGTGATCGCCATACCGGCTCGGGTCCAGGCGCGCAAGGTGTTATCCCGACCCGGGCCCTGCCGCCGCCATAGCCGTCCGGCCAGATCATAGCCGATGGTCATGCCGGCTGTAAACGTGTAACTGCTCAAGGTAGACATGATAGTAGCCAGGAGGCCGATATAGAACAGCCCTTTGGCAAACGGCGGCAACACTCTCTCTGCCAGCAACGGATAGGAAAACGCCGGCTGTGGCAGCTCCGGCAGTATCGCCCTGCTGTATAACCCGGCAAAACTGGTGAGAAAATCGAAAACAAGCCAAAACAGCACCGACACCAGGATACCTTTTTGCGCCACCGCCGGCGTACGTGCGGCATAGCAGCGCTGATGAAACGAGGGGTCCACCAGTGTCCACAAGGCGATAAAAAACCAGACCACGATATATTGCCAGGAATGACCGCCGGTCAGGGTGAGGTGCGTCGCCGGCAGGCGGCTCTGGAGAAAACTCCAGCCGCCGAATTGCGCATAAGCAAAAGTCACAATCAGGGCAAAGCCGGCAAACATCACCACAAACTGCAGCACATTGGCACGCACGCCGGCGCGAAAACCGCCGCTGAAAAGAAACACCACCGCCAGCAGCGATCCCACGATAACACTGGCCGTCAGAGACCAGGCAAACATGAATTGTAAAAGCACGCCCAGCATCAACACATAGGCGGAAGGGGTCACCAGCATAAACGTCAAGCCGGCGCCGAACAGAGCGGCCCTTTGATCATAGCCGGCGGCGAGCTGGTCCGGTATGGTCGCCAGCGCGGTGGCGCGCACCCGTTTGGCCAGAGCCAGGCTGAAAAAAAGCGCAAATACATAATAGGGCACACCAAACACCAGCCAGTTGGAGAGTCCATATTGCCAGGAGAACTCGCCGATGCCGAGAATGCCGCCGTACCAGGTGGAGACCAGGGTGGCGACAAAAGCCGGCAGCGTGATCGTGCGGCCGGCCAGCATAAAATCATCGCTGGTCGATGCGGAGTCAGAGCGGCTGCGAAAACCGACCCAGAGGAGGGTTATGAAATAGCCGGCAATGAGAAGAACATCGATCGTGGCCAGAGAGGGTTGCATGGTCGTTTCCGATTCTTACTAACAGGCAACGGATGATCAATCAGGGCTGCTGAAAATCGACAAACAGCAGCAGCCGGCCGGACGCTATCGTGATGCGGACCGGCGTGGTCAAGATCCTGTTGGAAATGCTCTCACGCACGCCGGCTGCCATGGCGGCCTCCTCAAGATCCCACTGCAGGCCTGTCGTAGTGACCCCTTGACAGGATTCCATGGGCAGAAGAGACACGCGGGTGCCCGGCACGGCGTCAAACTCGTACTCTGTTTCCACCACTCGAATGTCGGAATAGGCATCACGAAAAGAGAGCGCCATGCGCCGATGGTATTTCAACAGGATACAAAAATTGGCGAGGGTGTGATCGCCCCGCAATCCGGTGACGCCCAGGGCTGTAACAGCTCCGGCGCCGATCTCCAGCAGATAGTCCAGCGCCTTTTCCAGGTCGGTATTGTTCTGTCCCGGCACCTCTATCAATGTGACATCAGGCCAGCGGGTTCTGGTCGCGGCTGACAGTGAATCCAGATCGCCGATGACGACCTGCGGCTTTAGGCCAAGAGCCCAGAGCCGATCCGCACCGCCGTCGGCGCAAATCAGCAACGGCTCTTCCCGTAACAGCACCTTCCAGGTTGCGAGCGGCGGCAGATCGCCGTTCGCGATGACAAGGGCAGGTCGACGGCTCATCACAGCTCCATGTTTAAACCAACGAACAGGTTTCTGGTCGCGCCGGGGAAATATTCATCGCCTTCACCGTGCGCCGCATACAGCGTGTCAAACAGATTATTGACCTGGCACGAAAGTTCCAGGCCGCGCCACCCGGCCATGGCCGGCAGCCGCCAATGGCCCTGCAGATTGGCCACAGTATGCGCGGCAACCATCTGCTCCCTGTTCTCATAGTGGGTGGTATAAAAAGCGCCCACATGGCGCGCCGACAGGGTCAGAGAAAAATTCCGGGAACGGTAGGTGAGCCGGCAGTTGGCCAGGAGATCGGGAAAACCGGCGATACGACGGCCGTCCAGAACATCGACACCGTCCCAGGTATATTGTTTGTGATGCACCAGTTCGTTTTTGCTAAAGGTGGCATTGGCGGCTAATTCCCACTGTGGCGCAGGCTGCCAGCGTGCAGTGAGCTCCAGGCCTCGGTGCATGGTTTTTTCGGCATTGCCGGTCACCGGTTGACCGAATCGGTCCAGTTGACCGCTCTTGACAATCTCGTTGTTGAAATCCATGAAATAGAGGTTGGCGCCCAGCTGCAAGCTGTGGTCCGTATAGGCGGCGCCCGCCTCCCAGTTGTACATCGTCTCTTCCTTCACCAGCGGCTGGGTGAAATCATAGCGGCCATCGCTGTGGGTCCGGAATTGCGGCCGCACCGGCCCCCACTCGGAAGGCGTGCTGGCCTCGGCCGCGTCATAGAGATTTTTCAGCCGAGGTTCCCGCGATGTGGCGGCGAACGTGGCATAGGCTTTCAGACGGCCGTTCAGTTGATAGCTGGCGCCTAGCTTGGGATTGAAAAAAAGATAGGGCACCTTGAAATCTGTGCCGACATATTTCTCGTCGTATAATCGATAGGTGTGGTGTACCAGGACGGCGTCGCCCATCAGCGTCCACCGTTCTGTGGCGCGCCAGATTTCGTTTATAAATGCGGATTGCATGGATTTGGCGCCGCGATATTCATAATAGACATAATCCGGCGTTACTCCAGCCGGCAGCTGTTCGCCCCATTTCAGCGAGCCATAATGATAGGAACGGTGCTGACGGATTTCACCGCCTGCGGTCACTACATGCCGGCTGTTCTGCCACACCAGGCGCGGCAACCAGCCGGCCTGCCTGTTTTCCACCACCGCATGTATCAGAGCGTTCGGAACGTACAACTCGCCCGGATGGCCCGTAACGGCAAATCCGTTTTCAGGCGTCAAACGAAAATAGCTGTACGGAGCCCAGGAACCATCATAATCGTAAAATCCTTCACCGAGCACATAAAAAAGTGTGTTCTGGACCGTCCAGCGGCCCGACTTCCATTCGTTGATCACTTCATAGTGCGGCTGCGAAAAATTTTCAATTTCTTCCGGCCGTTGGATCGGATTGTATCTTCGCCGCGTCCGATCCTTCAGCGCCTGCTTTTCCACGCCATAGTAGGCCAGATGATCGGACACCGGGCCGCCGTAGAGATTGATCTGCGTGGTCATGGGGCCGTCAAAACGGGCAACGCCGAGAAAATAGCTGTTGAAATCGATCCAGCTGTTTTCACGATAGCCGTCGCTGGTCATTTTGCTCAGACGGGCATAGATCGAGTAGCGATTATCGATCAAGCCGGAAGCGGCTGCCAGAGAATATTTTCTGGTGTTATAGTGGCCGCCGCCGACAGAGAGCGAAATACCCTTTTGCCTGGTAAAGTTGGAACTGACCAGATTGATGGCGCCGCCGATGGAAGGCGTGCCGCCCCAGGGATTGCCGGCGCCGCGCTGCACCTGGATGTTTTCCAGATTGGCCGCCAGGTCCGGGAAATCGAGCCAGTAGACCATATGATCTTCGGGATCGTTTTGCGGCACACCGTTCACCATCACACTGATCCGGCGCTGGTCAAAGCCGCGTATGTTGAGATAGGTGTAGCCGATGCCGTTGCCGGCCTCGGAATAATAGGTGGTGGAGGGCAGTTCCGACAACAGCACCGGAATATCCTGAACGGTGTATCGCTCCTGGATGGCCTGTTGCGGTATATGGGCATAGCCGGCGCTGAACGGCTCTTCACGAAGGCGTGAAGCGGTGACCAGCATGTTCTGCAGCGGCAACACCGTAGGCTGCAACCGAATCGTCAGATCCGACCGCCGGCTGTCCGCACTCAGCGCAACCGTCTGCGTAGCATACCCCAGCAGACGAATCTCCAGCGTCGCGGACGTGGTGACGCCAAGATCCAGATAAAAGCGCCCCACCTCGTCGGTCACGCCGCCGAGGCGGCTGTCCTGAACCAGAACGGTCGCTCCCGCCAGAGGCAGTCCGGAACGGCTGTCCATCACCGTGCCGCTGAGCCGCGGTTGCTGGCTGAACAGCAAGGTGCTGGTAAGCAACACCTTGATTAACAGAATTTTCATGGCAGACTCCTGTCATCAAACGCTTGCCGTGGGGACGCTGATCTTGACAGCGCTCCCGGCAAAAAAACAAAGGGTGGGGTAACCCTGCCTGTGCCGGTACCAAGAGCCTGAAAACAAAAAAGCCGTCATACCCGGAAAGTAGGCGTGACGGCAACAAATGTAGAGATAACAGGATGTTCGTTTTCCTACGCTGGTATTATCCAGATCAGGTTCATGGTCCTGTACAGAGGACCCGGATAGGGTATTATCTCAGCCCTGCCTGTTTCAGCAGAGCACCCCTAACGAGATAGATTGTCAGAGAACACCATTAAAGGTAACAAACCAATGGCTGGCAGTCAAGCAAAAAAAACGCGGCAGCCGGTTCGCGCGCCGCACTCTGCCCTTCGTCGCTAGGCTTGAAAAATCCGGTACGGGAGCAAGCCCCATTTCTGCAATCTGAAAGCGATGGCCGCTTTTACCACGCTCAGGCCGTATTTCAAACTGCGCCGGAAATTGATGGAGGAGGCTTCCGGGAAATATTTCGTCGGACTCGAGACCTCGCCGAACGCATAGCCAAAATAGACCACCTGGGCGATCAACTCGTTATCGAAGACAAAGTCGTTCGAGTTGCGGTGGATGGGCAAGTTCTCCAGCAGCCGGCGGGAATAGGCGCGACACCCTGAATGGTACTCGGAAAATTTTACGCCGAGCAGGGTGTTTTCCACCAGGGTCAGAAATCGGTTCGGGATGTATTTATACATGGACATGCCGCCCTGCAGGGCGCCGCCGGAAATGTTGCGCGAGCCCATGATAAAATCCTATTGACCGATGGCGATCAGAGAGGCCAGGGCGCCGATCAGTTTGGGCGTTTACTGGTAGTCGGGATGCAGCATGATCACCACATCCGCGCCCAGGTTGATCGCTTCCCGATAACAGGTTTTTTGATTGCCGCCATAACCGCGGTTCAGGTTGTGGCGAAAGGTTTTGATGCCCAGATTTTTCGCCAGCGCCACCGTATTGTTTCGGCTGGCATCGTCGACCAGCAGAACATCGTCGACGACATCCATGGGAATCTCTTGAAACGTCTGTTCCAGAGTGGATTCCGCATTATAGGCCGGCAAGACCACCACCACTCTTACCGTGTATCCTGGTGCAGCTCCTTACACAAACGAAAGATACAACTCTTCAAATTCCATTATCTGTTTACCGACGGAAAAATGGTCTTCCACCCGTTTTCGGCCGGCGCGACCCCAGGCAGCGCTGCGCTCGCGATCGGCCAGGATCTGCTTCATCGCCTGAGCCAGAGCGGCTGGATTTTCCTTGTCCACGAGCAAACCGGTCTGTTCATGCAGCACCAGCTCTTCCGAACCTTCAACCCGGGTAGCGACCACCGGCCGGCAGCGCGCCATAGCCTCCAGCAGCACGTTGGGGAATCCCTCCCACAGCGAGGGCAGCACAAAGGCATCCCAGTCAGCCAGCAGCTCCGGCACATCGTTGCGCCGGCCGAGGAAAGTGACGTACGGCTCTATGCCCTTCCTGCGGCAGGTGTCCTTCAATTCGGCTTCCTTGTCGCCGGTGCCGGCAAAAACCCAGCGCGCCTGCGGATACTCTTTCACCACCTCCGGAATCGCCTCGAGCAAAAAGGTATGGCCTTTTTGATGAACCAGGCGGGCGGCGGTTCCGAACACATGGTGCGGCCGGCCACGATGGGGTTCGGCCGCAGCGAACCTGCGCAGATCGACGCCGTAATAGATGGTCTGAATTCGGCGCTTATCCAAACCGCGATCGCTCTGAATGTACGGCCAGATCGAATTGGAAACCGCTATCACTTTATCAAAGCGCGAACTGGTCCATTGATACATCTTTTTCTGGTGCGGCCGCAATTGGCCCGTGATGGCCTCCCACGAGATCAACGCTTTGGGTTTGTACATATAGGACGACAGCGCGCCCATAATATCGGCAAAAAAAAGCGTGGTCATCATAATGTCGGTCTGCAGCGATCGAGCCAGCCGCGCCAGCTTGAACGGCAGCGAATAATCGAATCGGCGCACTTTGGGCAGCATATACACCGGCAGCCCGAGGGCGCGGAAGCGGTCTTCCAGCGGGCCGTTGATGCCGACACAGACGATGGACATGTTGAACAGATTTCGATTCAACCGCGACACCAGTTCCAGCAATTTCAGTTCGGCGCCGCCCACGCTAAAGCCATAGACCAC
The DNA here is from genome assembly GCA_964541895.1 of uncultured Cytophagia bacterium. Taxonomy (GTDB): domain Bacteria; phylum Zhuqueibacterota; class Zhuqueibacteria; order Residuimicrobiales; family Residuimicrobiaceae; genus CAZISM01. Next base: position 965 of record CAZISM010000187.1, on the reverse strand, counting down.
TTGCAGCAGATTAATCCGTCTCATGCTCGCTCTCGCTTTTTGAGGCGTGTAACGTTGTAGAACAACTCTTCATAATCCCGGGTCACCTTGTCCCATGAATAATGACGATGCACATGGGCACGAACCTTGTCGCGATAACTCTGAACCACTTCGGGATGGTCCAGCAGGTACTGCATCTTTTCATACAGGTCGTCGTCGTCGCGCGTATGAAAATAGACGCCGGCGTGCTGCAGCACCTCCCGGTGCTCCGGCACGTCGTTCGCCAGCACGCAGTTGCCATACCCCATGCCTTCCAGTAACGCCGGATGGGTGCCGCCCACTTCAGTTGCCTGGACATACAAAGCGGCGTATGATTGCAGTTCGCGATACCCCTGACCGAACACATAGCCGGTGAAAACTATGCGGGGATCTTTGCTGGCGCGCAACCGCTGAATATAGTCCGTACTGTACGGCGCATCGCCGACCATGACCAGTTTGAGATCTGTTCGTGTTCGTTCAAACGCCTCCACCACCCGATGGGCATTGTTCTCCGGCTCCAGGCGCGAAACATAGAGGACGTATCGCCGAGGCTCCAGCCCCAACCGATCCAGAATGTCGCGGCTGGCCGCCGGCGTTTCCGGCGCGCCGTATGGAATAAAGGTGGAGGATTTGCCGAATTTCTGGGCATAGTACTTTTGCACATCGCGCGCATCAGAAACGATGGCGGTCGGCAAGAAAGTGGCTAGATATTCCGATATCCTGTAAAAGGCCTTGCCGGCCCAGTTCCACTTTTGCCGCTTCCATTCCAGGCCGTCCACGTTGAGCACCACCGCTTTGCCCATGAGGCGCGGGATCATGCTGAATACCGCATTGGCGCTGTTGCAGATAAAAACCACATCATAGCGACGAAAAAAACTCGCCAGCGTGCACACCAGGGTGTGCACCACCGTATCCAGATATTTATGGCTGATGGTGGGCAGCACGCG
>CAZISM010000186.1:0-8456 GCA_964541895.1 uncultured Cytophagia bacterium | reverse complement strand
TGATCAGAGACCTCATCCCTGCGCCCGACAAAACTGATGTTGCCCTCCTTCAACAACGCCACCCGATCCGCCACATCGCGCATGAGCTTGATGTCATGGGTAACGATGATGGACGTCGCCGAAATCTCTTTCTTCAGCATATTGATCAATTCGCTCACCTTGTCGGCATTGCTCTGGTCGAGGCCGGTGGTGGGCTCGTCGTAAAAAATATAGTTGGGCCGTTTGATCATGGCCCGGGCTATGGCCACGCGTTTGCGCATGCCGCCGCTCAACTCTTCCGGAAATTTATCCAGCACCTCGTCGTCCAGACCGACAAAATGGAGGGCCTCCATCACGCGGTGGTTCACCTCTTTGGGCAACAGGGTCTTGTGCATGACCAGGAACAGGCGAAGATTGTCCTGCACGCTGAGAAAATCCAGCAGCGCGCTGTTCTGAAACACGAAGGCGATGCGGTCCTGAAAGCGGTACAGCTCTTTGCGCGAAAAGCGGAGAATGTCCTTCTCATCGTAATGAATGTTGCCGTGATCCGGATTGATGAGCCGCACCAGGGTCTTGATGAACACGGTTTTGCCCTGCCCGCTGGGTCCGAGAATGACCAGTGTTTCGCTGTTCTTGATATCGAGGTTGATGCCTTTGAGCACCGGCATGCCGTCGAAACTTTTATGTAAATCACGTACCTGTATCATGATACCATGGCATCCATAGATTTAGAGCAGCAATCTGCCCAGATAATAATCGAAAATAACAATAAGAATGGCCGACACCACCACCGCCTTGGTGGAGGACTCGCCCACGCCTCTGGCCCCACCCGTGGTCTTTAAGCCAAAGTGGCTGCCGACCAGTGCGATCTGGAATCCATATACCGCCGGTTTAATCAAATTGCCGAAGTAGAGTTCGAATGCTTTAAAGTCCATCTCCAGACCGCTGTAAAATTCCTGCGGCGATATCCAGTCCGAGATGACCGCGGAGACGAAAAACGAACTGAACATGGCCAGAAAGTTGGCAAAGATCGTGATCACCGGCAACATCAGCAATCCGGCGACGACGCGCGGCATGACCAGAAATCCCACCGGATCCAGGGAGAGCGTCTCCAACGCTTCGATCTGTTCGGATATTTTCATGCTGCCGATTTCAGCGGCCAGGGAGGCGCCGAGTTTTCCCGCCAGCACCAGGGAGAGCACGATGGGACAGAGCTCGAGAATCGTGCTTTTAAAAATCACGTTCACCGTCACCGAGCGAGAAATCAGCGCCGAGGTTTGATAGGTGCCCTGCACCGTGGCGCCCAGGCCGATAAAAATGGAGATGATGGCGGCAATGGGCAGCGTCTTGACGGAAAAAATATAAATCTGTTCGATCAATTGCCGGCGATAAAACCAGATGTGGGGTACGGATTTGAACGTCTGCAGCATCAAAATCCAGACTTGATAGACATCTGTGAAAAAAGCTATGGCTTGATCGCCGAGGTGAGTAAAAAATTTTTGAAATTTCATAAGCCAATCTTGTTGGTCAGAGCAGTCAATACAATCTACAATATACCTGTATTTTACGTAAAATGAAACGAATTTTTGAAAAACCGCGTTTCCGGCGGATCAGAGCTGACAATGCGAACAATAATAAGTGCTTCGGCCCTGCAAAACCACCCGGGTCACCGCTGCGCCGCAGGAGGGACAGGGCAAACCCTCGCGATCGTAAACCGCCAGATCCATCTGAAAAAAGCCGGGCTCGCCGCGGGCGTTGCGGAAATCGTTCAGGGTGGTGCCGCCTTTTTCGATCGCTCGCTGCAGCACCCGGCGGATCGCTGCCACCACCTCCTGCCATTCCGGTTCTGTCAACGTCCCTGCCGGCCGACGCGGATCGATGCGCGCCTGAAAAAGCGCTTCGTTGGCATAGATGTTTCCTACGCCCGCGACATAGCGACCGTCCATCAGGGCCACTTTGAGCGGACGCCGGCTGCCGGCAAAAGCCTGGCGGACATAGGGAGTATCAAATTCCGCGGACAACGGCTCTACGCCCAGAGCGGTTTCATCCAGCCAGCGCGCCAGGCGGCCGGGCGGAACGATCTCTATACAGCCGAAACGTCGCGGATCACGATAGCGCACCTCGTTGCCATCCGCCAGCGTCAAAATGATATGAGTATGCTTTTCGCGCGCTTCAGCGGCGCTGTGAAAGCCCAGACGTCCGCTCATGCCGAGGTGCACCACCAGAACGGCGCCGTTATCCATTTGCCAGAACAGATATTTGGCCCGGCGATACATTTCGCTGATGGTGGCGCCGCTCAGCCAGCGGCGCAGGGCCGCCGCTGCCACTGGCCGGCGCAAGCGGCGATCGAGCACCTGCACCCGCGTCACGGACTGGCCGAGCAGAAGCGGCCGCAGGCTTGATAAAATTGTTTCTACTTCCGGTAATTCCGGCATATATACGCACCAAAACTGTATACTCGTTTGATCCAGATCACAGAGCACGGCCAAACACAGATTATGGTTCAGCTCATCCGCTTGTGAAAACGCATGACGGCAAAGGAGAAAATAACCGCCCCGAATACGATCAGGGCCAATCCCTGGTTATATAAATGTGTAACGCCGGATCCTTTGATAAAAATTTCCCGCGTCACCAGTATAAAATAGCGCATGGGATTCAGGTACGACAGCCATTGCGCCGCCTGCGGCATATTTTCAATGGGGAAAATAAAACCCGACATCAGAAAAATAAAGATGGTGATGAACCAGGTGATGAACATGGCCTGCTGCTGTGTGCGCGACGCCGCCGACACCAGCAAGCCGATGCCCAGGGTGGTAAAAAGATAGATGACGGCAAAAGAGCCGAACAGGGCCAGGTTGCCGACGATGGGAATCCGGTACCACAAACGGGCGAACAGCACCGACAGGGTCAACACCAGCAGGCCGAGAATGGCAAAGGGAATGATCTTGCCGATCAGCAGTTCATGTTTCTTGATCGGCGCCACCAGCAGCTGTTCCAGGGTGCCGATCTCGCGCTCCCGCACCAGCCCCATGGCGCTGACCAGCGACGTAACCAGGGTCAGCAAAAACACCACAATGCCCGGGATCATGAAATCGCTGGCGCGCACATTTTCGTTGTACCATACCCGGATCACCGGTTTGATCAGGTTGATGTGGAGCCCATCGACGCTGAGTCGGCTGATCTCGCCGGAGAGAAAATCTTCCAGTATGCCGGACATGTATCCCAGCGAAATGCCGGCGGTGTTGGCATCCTGGCCGTCGCTGAGAATCTGGATCTCGCTGGATTTCAGGCTGGCCAGGTTTTTTTCCATATCCAGGGGAATCACCAGCACCATGCTGGCTTCGCCGCGATCCAGATATTCATGCAGGTTCTGAGTTCGGCGGTCGTGGCCGACGATGGTGAAATAGGGCGAGTGCGCGACCCGTTCCACCAACTGCCGGCTGGTGACGCTCTGGTCCTGATCGCAAATGACGGTGCGGATATTTTTCACCTCTGAAGAGATCACATAGCCCAACACCAGCAACTGGATAATGGGCACCACCAGGATCAGCCCGCGCATGGCGCGGTCGCGGCGGATCTGGATGAACTCTTTGCGAATCAGGTGTAAAATGGTGCGCATGCCCTACCCTTCCAGATTGGTTTTGAACCGTTTCACGCTGATCAGGAGTACGCCGGTGCCAAAGAGCAACAAAAACAGGGTCGGTGCATACAGATGCGCAAAGCCCACCCCCTTGAGCATGATGCCGCGCGCCTGAATGAGAAAATATTTCGCCGGCACAATGTAGGTGATAACCTGCAAAACCGTCGGCATGGAGGCGATGGGAAAAACAAATCCGGACAGCAGAATGGACGGCAGCAGCGTCCCCGCCATCGCGGCGGTCAGCGCCACCTGTTGCGTCCGCGCCCAGCTCGAGATAAAAACGCCGATGGCCAGCGAAGCATAGATGAATATCAGGCCGAACAGCAGCAGCAACAGCGGCTGGCCGCGCATGGGCACGCCGAAAATGAATCGGCTGAACATGACGATCAGCGCGGCATCCAGCAGCGCCAGCACGACATAGGGCGCCACTTTGCCGAAAATCATCTCCGCCGGACGTATGGGCGACACCAGGATCTGCTCCAGGGTGCCGGTTTCGCGCTCCCGCGCAATGGTCAGGGAGGTGAGCAGCGCGCAGATCATCATCATGATGATGGCCAGCAGTCCAGGCACGATGAAATGGGTGCTGAGCAAATCTGGATTGTACCACACCCTCGGCTCGATCGTCAGGGGCAGCCTGAAGCCTTTTGGCACCTCCGCCAGGGAGTAATTGAGGAAAAAGGATTTCAGATAGTTCATCACCACGGTGGCGCTGTTAGAGTTGGCGCCGTCGACGATGACCTGCACCGGCGATTCATTCTTTTCCACCCGGTCGCGACTGAAATGGCTGGGAATGACCACCACCGCCACCATGTTCCGATCCAGAAACGCCGGCTCGATTTCGGCGCGGTCCTGCAGTTCGGCCGTAATGTTAAAATAATCGGTCGAAGCCAGGTCCTGCACCAGCCGGCGTGAGGCCGGCGTACGGTCCTGATCCAGAATAGCCAGTTTGATATGCTTGATGTCGAAGGTGATGGCATAACCATACAATCCGATCATCATCACCGGCATCAGAAAGACGATGGCCAGGCTGCGCGGGTCGCGGATGATATGGAGGAACTCTTTATGAACGATGGCGAACAGACGCGGTTTCTTCATGGTACGGCTCTACGCCTTATGGATTATTTTTCTTGATGAGTTTGATAAACACCTCCTCGATCGTCGGCTCGAGAAAGGTCTGTTTCAATTCGGTCGGCGAACCCATGGCGACAATGCGGCCGTCGTGCATAATGGAAAGACGGTTGCAATACTCCGCCTCATCCATGTAATGGGTGGTGACAAACACGGTTGTGCCGGCGGCGGCCAGTTGATGAATCATGTCCCAGAAATCACGCCGCGAAATCGGATCCACCCCGCCGGTGGGTTCGTCGAGAAAGAGAATTTTCGGATTGTGCAGAATGGCGCAGCTGAGCGCCAGTCGCTGCTTCCAGCCCAGCGGAATCGACCGGGTCATCTTTTTCAGGTGTTCGTTCAGCCCCATGCCGGTGCTGGTCCGTTCGCACGCCTGGCGAAGCTCGCTGTCGCCCATGCCGTAGATGCCGCCGTAAAAGCGCAGATTCTCCTCCACGGTGAGATCTTCGTAGAGGGAGAATTTCTGCGACATATAGCCGATGATGCGTTTGATCTCTTCGGTCTGTTTAAAAATGTCCAGACCTTCCACATAGCCGCTGCCGGAGGTGGGCAACAGCAGACCGCAGAGCATTTTTATGGTGGTGGTTTTGCCGGCGCCGTTGGCGCCCAAAAAACCGAAAATTTCGCCGTCATACACCTGGAAACTGATGTGATCCACGGCGACAAACCTGGCAAACGATTTGGTCAGATCCTGAACCTGAACGGAAAAAGCTCTATCCATACGCTCTCAATCCAGCAATTGTACAAAGACGTCTTCGATGCCGGCCGGAATGGCCTTGATGGTCATCGCCGCGCGCTCGGCTTCGTTCAGTAACGCGTGCATATGCCCGGTCAGCGTGCGCTCATCGCTGTCGCCGCCGATATGGAGGCGGTCGCCAAACACCTGCACCGTGCCAAAACGGCCGGAGGCGCGCAAGCGTGCCGCCAGGATTACCATATTGGGCCCGCGCACTTCCAGCAGGGTGCCGCGATGAAAAGAGGGAATCTGCGCCGGCACCGTATCCAGCAGAACCCGGCCTTTGTGTACGAACGTCACCCGGTCGCATCGTGCCGCTTCGTCCATATAGGGCGTGGAGACGAGAATGGTGACACCCTCCCTGCGCAGATCCGCCAGAATGTCCCAGAATTCCCGGCGCGACACCGGATCAACGCCGGTGGTGGGTTCGTCCAGCAGCAGAATTTCGGGCGTATGAATCAGGGTGCAGGAGAGCGCCAGCTTTTGTTTCATGCCGCCGGACAGCGCCTGCGCCTGGCGCTGCGCAAACGGGCCCAGGCGGCTGAACTCCAGCAACCGCTGCAGCCGCTGCTCACGCTGCTGGCGCGACACCCGGAACAGATCGGAAAAAAAACGCAGGTTTTCCGCCACGGTCAAATCAGGGTACAGGGAAAACCGCTGCGGCATATAACCGATGAACTGGCGGATCTTGCGCACCTCTCTGGCGGCATCAAGACCGCCCACCAGGCAGCGGCCGCTGTCGGCCAGCAACAGCCCGCACAGGATCCGCATCGTTGTGGTTTTGCCGGCGCCGTCGGGACCGATCAGACCGACCATCTCACCCTTGCGCACCTGCAGGTGCAGATAAGCCACCGCGACCACATCGGCGAACGACTTTTTCAAGCCTTCTATGTCTATCGTACCATTCATGTGTGCCTACGCCGTTTGCGTGCCATGGCGCCGACTCAGAACGCCGGCGCAATGGTTATATCCACCGGCATGCCGATTTTCAGCACTCCATCCGGATTGTCGACGCTGATCTTGACCGCATAGACGAGATCGGCCCGCGCCTCTTTGGTTTGCACATTCTTTGGCGTGAATTCCGCTTTGGGCGAAATCCAGGTGATCCGTCCCGGAAACGCCTGTTCCGGACGCGAAGAGATAAACAGCCTGGCCGGGCCGTCAAGACGGATCTGGCCCAGCTCTTTTTCCGTTATATAAATTTTTACCCACATGTGCTGCAGGTCAGCGAGATTGGCCACGGGTCCGGCCGGACGCGCCAGTTCACCCTCTTCCACAAAGGTCTCCACCACCGTACCGTCGATAGGCGACAGAACCCGGGTATCGCTCAACTGACTGCGCACCAGTCCCAGTTGGGCCTGCAGCTGCGCCTGTTTCGCCTGCAGCGCCAGCAGGCTGGTCAGCGCATTGTCGTACTGGGTCTGCGCCGCCTTCAAGCCGTTGTCAACGTCCTCATATTGCTGCTGAGTGGCGCTGCCTGCCTGCCACAAGGCGTGAACACGCTGGTACTTTTTGTTTACGTTTTCCAGGCTCTCTTTGGCCAGATCAGCACCGCGACGGGCGTTGATCGTATTGAGGCGCAACTCTTCGATGCCGGCCAGGAGTTGCTTTTCCTGCAGCACCACCTTTTCAGAATCGATCAGCGCCAGGACCTCGCCCTTGCCGACCCGATCCCCTTCGTGCACCGCCAGTTTGACGATGGTGCCGGCGCTCTTGCTGCTGACCATCACCTCGGTGGCTTCCATGGTTCCGGAACCGGAAACATCCGTCTTGTTCTCCTTGTGACAGGCCGACAGCAATACCATCACGACCAGACTACTCACGCGAAAGAGCGATCTCATACCTTCCTCTTTATTTGACATAAGGTTCCTCTATTACACCCAATGCACGACGCCAATTCGTCAAAGCCAGGCACCAGTCAATATCCGCCTGCGCCAGGCTGAGCCGACTGCGGGTCAACACCGACTGCGCATCAAAAAAATCGGTTTGAGTGGACACGCCCTGCCGATATTGCAGTTCGGCGACACGATAACTTTCCAGCGCCTGCTGCTCCATGGTGCGGGATACGGATAACCGCTGTTGCACTTCCTGCAGCTGCAGGAACGCCTGCGTCACATCCAGGGTGATGCCGTCGCGGATCTGGCGCTCCATCTCATCGAGCGCGTTGATGCGGATGGCGCTCTGCTGAATCTGCGAGCGCGTCTGGCCGCCGTTCCATAACTTCCATTCCGCGGCAACGCCGACCACCCAGTAATCCATCCACTCTTTTTTGATCAGATCGAGTCCGGGTTTGCCATATCCCACTGTGCCGAATGCAGCCATGGCCGGCAGACGATTGCCCTGGGCGATTTTCTTTACCGCCGTGGCTGCGCCGCGGTTGGCGTCCAGCACGCGCAGTTCCAGACGGTTGCTCATCGCCTGCGCGATGGCAGCCTGCAACTCCCGGGGCTCCTGTTGTGGCGCCGGCATGTCCGCAAAAGTAGCTTCTGCAGGCAAGGTGCGGCCGCTGAGATTTTCCAGAACGGTCCGGCTCATGCGGCAGCCATTTTCCGCCTGCACCACCAGCAGCTCCGCTTCCGACAGCTTGACCTGCGCTTTCAGCAGCTCTTCTTTTTTCAACAGCCCCTGATCGACGAAATTCTGCACATCCTGCACGTGCGCCGCCACCTGCTCCTTGCCGCTTTGGGCAATGGCGAGAATTTTGGCTGTTTTCAGGACTATGCCGTAGGCATTTTCCACGCGCGCGATCAGCTCGGCCCGTTGCCGATTCAGATCCTCGCTGCGCGCCTGCACGTGAGCCTGCGTCGCCTGCACGCGCTGGGACAGGCGAAAGCCGGTGAACAACGGCTGCGATACCGTCATTTTGAAATCAAAGTTATCAAAAGTGCCCAGTTGGAATCCGCCGCCCGGGAACGGTGAATAGGTGCCGCCGCCGAACGGAAGCTGTATGGGGGTGATTTTCATTTCCGGCAC
>CAZISM010000185.1:0-8489 GCA_964541895.1 uncultured Cytophagia bacterium | reverse complement strand
ATGCCATTTGCCCTTGCCGAACCACTCGGCATCGATCCAGTAATAATCGATGGGCAATGCATATTTGTTTATCGTTTGAATGTTGGCCAGGTGCGTGGCCGCATCTGTTCCGCCCCAGGTGCCGTTGAGGATGGGCATGGCAAACGGTTTGCCGTTCACCAAAGCGCGATGATGAGCGAGGATGAATTTTCGCCAGAGATTTTGTCCCTGCAACACGCCCTGATCATAAAACAGCAGCGCCACCTTGGGCGTGCGAATCTCTTCGTCAGGCCGCAACCGTAAATGGGTGAGGGCCATGCCGGCGGTCACTCGCGTCTGTCGCACCGAATCGGTCATGAAAGCAGCAGCCCATTCGCCGCTCCAGCCCAGGCCGATTATCATGCCGTTGCCCTGCATCTGTTCGATATTAAAGAACGGCAGATAATCGCTTGAAGAGCGGCCGCCGCCGGGTTGCAGCCATACTTGGGAACGTTTGTTCAGCACCCGCCGCAGCGGTTTATAGTCATCCATGGAACAGACCGCGCCTTTGGCGTAATGCAGGACCGCTTCCTGTTCCGCGGCCGGAAGGTTCATGTCCAGCGCCTGCACCTGCTCCAGCATGGGCGATGTTTTGGCTGCAGTATTTTTCAGATAAACGACCCATTCCGCCACCGGCACGTCGTTATACGCCACGCATTCACAGCGGATCTGCAGGCCTCCGGCTGGATCGGTGTAGTAAAAAACGATCGAGGTGCGGAATTCATCCAGCGGCCGGGCCTCCTGTCGCACCCGCCAGTTGCTGAGCAGAGTGCTCGAGGGAGCGCCGCCATAGCGAAACGAAAAAGGCGCCTGTGCTGCAGAGCTGAAACGATCCATGATCCATTTCCCGGTCACGGACGCGGCCTGCGCCGGCACGGCGATAGCGTCAAACCCAAAACCAATCACCAGTGCGACCAGCAAGATTCTCGCCATCTTTTTGTCTCCTCATCGGGATGTGTGCGGCCTGAAATGCAGGTTCCAGGATTGTTGCAGGGCCGGATTCTTCGCCTTCAGCATGATGCGCATCAGGCCGGCACTCCATATGGAACTCAGACGCTCATCATCCAAAAGCACCGGTTCCAGGACAACGGAAAAATCGTCGGCATTGTACAACAGATCCAGCTCGGCGGCTTTGGCGCCGCCGGTCATGGTGGAGATCAGTCGGAGGGCGCCGGGCTTGAGCTCCTGCACCTGACACGGGGTCAACCAGGACAGCGTGATCTCTCTGGCCTGTGCCGTCAGGCGATAGTTCTCTTTTACCATGACGTGCTCGTTCCTCTGCAGGCGAATCGTGCGCAACCAGTTTTGCAGGTGCGCTTCCGCCGGATAGGCGGCGGCGATATCCAGTTGCAGCTCTGCCTTGCTGTTGTCCGCTGTATACCTGACAGCGCGGGCGGCAAACTCGCGGCCAGGCGCCTGCATCACGCCGTCGATGGTGGGCAGGCTGTGATAGGCCGACTGCATGGTCCAGATTTCATAGCGCTGCGGGCTGAACGTTTTTGCGGTATAGGTGCCGACGCCGGCATCGACGATCATGGGCTGGCCGTCGAGATAGATGACATAGTGGCCGATGTCGTTGTGGTTGTGGCTCTCGGCGTTATGTCCGCCTTTGGCCGCCACGTACAGGCCTTTGCTGGAACCGGCCTGGGCGCGGGCCACCATCACCTGCACGTCTTTGAAAAAATGATCCCGAATCAGCGGCGCTGTCGCCGGCGTTGCAGCGGCCGGCATGGGATCCCACAAACCTGCCAGCTCCCGGCCGATGCTGGCGATCCGGCCGATGCCGCTGCTTCTCGGCAAAAAGAGGCCCAGTTGCATCATCCGGCTATCATTGATGCGTTTGCCATAGCGGTAGACCAGTTCTGCGGTCGGTGTCAAGACGCCGGGGCCGTCGGCGAAATTGACAAAATAGTGGCCGGCGATATGAACGCGATAGATATAGCGGCCGATCTCCTGGACCAGGGGCGCCTGATAAAAATTCAATTGGCCGTTGCTGGCGCTGTGCAGCAGCTCCAGGTTGTCGAACAGCGACGCGCCGGCCCTACCCCAGTAGCTCGGGCCTTCGTCGCAGCCGCCGTCGTCGCCATAGCCGGCGAGAAAACGGTCCAGACTCTTTAGGATTTTGACAACGGTGCGATCGCGCGTCTCTTTATCCTGTTCCATGAGCAGCACGCAGGCCAGCCAGTTGGAATTGATCCACGGATTCCAGTTGTTGACCGAACGGTCATGAAATCCCATCCAGCCGAAATCCTCCCGCGTTCGACACGGCTGCAGCATGCGCCGCTCGATCTCCAGGCGGATGCGCGGTCTTATCAGCGGTGAAACGGAATCGAGTTGCTCACCCAGCAGATAGTGGGTCCAGGCCAGCAGGCTGGCGGTTTCGGCGGCAAAGAGATCGACGATGGGTTCTGCGATATCGGGCAGACCGTTGCCTGCTTTCTGCGCACTCATATGGGCCGGCAAGCCCCAGAAGGATTCTTCGCATATGGCCCAGATGCCGTTAGAGATGTCGTCGAGAAATCGGCCGCGGCCCTCCATACATTCGGCCAGGACCAGCTGGCCGAGACGGGTGCGGCGTTCAAAGTGGGGCTTTTCATAATGGCTGCGATTGCCGTTTCTCCTGAACTCCAGAAACAACGTCGCCGGCAGTTCGGGCCAATTATACCCGAGCAGTTTTTCAGCTTCGAATGTGTACTTTTGGCGAATAGATTCAGGCAAAGCCTGCCAGGCGGCATGTTCCTGCCACGTTGGAAAGGGGTGATAGTCGCTGCTGCTGAGCAGGACGCGGCCCACCTGAGCGAGCGTTGCATCAGAACTCAGAACCGGCGCGCGCTGGGCATTGGTGCTTTCAGTCGCCTGGGCAACGCCGAACAAATAGCAGGCTGACGCCAAAACTATTTTTGCATTTCGCCACCATTGCATAATACACTCCTGACAGGGATTAATCGGATTCGCTGCATCGCGACCAGACTGGTCGCGGTACAATTACTATTCGAGAGCGAATGACCTTATCCGGAAAGTGCGGATTCGCTAAATCGCGACCAAGCTGGTCGCGGTACATGTTTTTCGCTATATGGGGCTCAGGAAGGCAGGCGTTTGGCCTGAATGACAAAGCCGCCAAAGGCCGGCATATTCAATTGAATTTTATCTTCCTGCCTGACGATCTGAGTTTCGTCCACCAGTTGGCGGGCTGATTCGCCATCGCTGATTTTCAGAGCCTGAAAACGACCGCTGCCCAGTAATGAAAAATCAAACTGTACGGCTTGAGCGCTGCTCTGGCCGTTGATACCGGCAAAGTACCAATCCTCTCCCTTTTTCCGCGCCAGCACCACATAGCGGCCGGGGATGCCGGCGATATAGCGGGTGTCATCCCATGCCGCCGGGACCTGCTGGAGAAAAGCTTTGGCTGCAGCGCCGGCCTGCGCGTAGGCCGGCGCGCTGTCGGCAAAGTGGAGCCAGCCCGATTCAAACACCACCGCCAGCGCGAGTTCGTGGCCCCAGGTGGTCAGATGCGGATTGTTGTTGTCGCTGAAGGTCACCGGCGTGTAATCCATCGAGCCCACGGCGTTGCGGGTAAAGACCAGCAGGGTGTTGATCCACGGCGCCGCCGCCGGATAGGCCGGTTCGAAAATATAATTTTCCGCGCCTTTGACGCCTTCCATGCTCATCAGGTTGGGATAGGTCCGCTGCCACCCTCTCGGCAGAGTGCAACCGTGAAAATTTACCATAATATGAAAGTCTCTGGCATCCTCCAGAATATCCTGATAGAGCTGTATGACGTTCTGTTTATCGCTTTGAAAGAAATCCACCTTGATGCCTTTGACACCGGTCCGTTCCAGCCAGGCCATTTCGCTGCGACGGCGTTCGCGGTCGAACATGCGATCTCGCGGCGCTTCGGTGACCACGTTGTGCGGTCCGCCCGAATTGTACCAGAGCAGAATGCCGACGTTTTTGCCGCGGGCATACTGCACGAGATTGGGGATCACCTCCGGCGCCATTTCGTTCCAGTTGGCATCCACCAGCGAGTATTCCCAGCCCATCTCGGCGGCCAGATCCACAAAGCGTTTCAGTGTGACTTCATTTTTGGGACTGGGTTGATCGGACCACCAGCTCCACGACACCCGGCCGGGCCGGATCCACTCTGTATCGTGTATGGTGGAGGCTGCACTGAGATGGGTCACCAGTCCGGTTTCGAGGGCCACGGCGGGCGATTCGCCGACCACCAGCACCCGCCACGGGGTTTGCCAGGGCAGCGTGGAACGCGGATGGACCTCGCCGGTCTGGTTTCCCTCTGCGGCATCAGGAAAGCGCAGGCGGTACAAGCCATCCACCGCATCCTGGGCCAGCCGGCAGCCGCAATAGGAACGATCCAGGCCGGCTTCGCTGATCAACAGCCAGCGATCAGACACCTGAAAGAGCGCGGGAAAGCACCAGCCCGCCTTGTTGGGCGAGGCTGTGCCGATGGCCAGCTCTTTTTGATAAAACGCTTCATACGCCGGCGTGTACATGCCCGCTTCGTCATATGGCTGCATAAACGCCTTGCCGGCGCCAGGCACTTTAAAGCCGGTCACCTCTTCGTTCATGACGTGCACACGGTCGTCTTTGTCCGGCAGGCGATAACGAAAGGCGACGCCGTCGGTGTAGGCGCGCAGCACCAGCTCCAGGGTTTTACCGGCCTTGTTACGAAACATCAGGGTCTGTTCGTAACCGCGTGCCTGCCAGTGCCGGCGCTTGCCTGTCATCATGGTATAGGTTTCATCGAGACGGGTGACGGCGCTTTCGGCATAATAGGTCAGGCCGTCGACGAAATTCTGCTCGTCGATGCTGATGCCGAGCGGAGAGGGCTGCAGGATCTGCACGGCTTGACTGTCGACGCCCATGCTCACCGCATAATACAACCGCGGCTGATTGTGGCCGTTTTGATCGATCAGTTGGACGGTGATGGAAATCTGTTTATCAGGGGAGGTGAGGATCCATTGTTTTTTCTGAAAACCGGAGCACGAAATCAGCAGGCAGGAAAACATCAGGAAAAATAGCACTCTCATACAAACCTCTCTTGGTTGGATGCGTCATGTCGCAGGCCTTACCGGTGCAGCAAGGTCCTGATCACAACGATGTGATCTCTGGTCGGAACATCAGGAAGCTGTTCGGTGCGAGAAGTTGAACGATCGGGACAGAAGGACTCTAAAGTGTAAACATAAAATCCTCAATGCTGTTTTTCAGGCGCAGGAACGCTTCGCTGCGTTTGGTCTCGCGATCGCGCGGGAACGGCAGTTTGACGTCATATTCCTTGACGATGTTGGCCGGTCTGCCGCCCATGACGTAAATTTTGGTGCCGAGAAAAACGGCCTGATCGATGTCGTGGGTCACCAGGATCGCCGTGGACTGCAGCTGCTGCCAGAGGTTGCTCACCAGCAGATCGATCTGCAGCGCGGTGTCGTTATCGAGTCCGCGGTTGGGTTCATCCATCAGAATGATGCCGGGATTGGCGATCAGACTGCGCGCGATCACCGCCCGCTGCAGCTGGCCGCCGGACAGTTTGCCGAATTTGGCGAATTTGTGCTCATGCCCTTCCAGGCCTACCGCCTTGATCATGTTCATGGCCCGCTGCGCGGCTTCGGCTTCAGAGACGCCGTGGTAGAGCAGCGGCAACATGACGTTTTTCAGCACTGTGTAGTGTTCGAGGGCCGACGGCTCCTGGAACACCATGGCGATGGGCACCTGTTCGTCGCGATGCTTGCCGCGGATCAGCACCCGGCCGTGGGACGGCGTCATCAGGCCGGCGATGTATTTCAGAACCGTGGTTTTGCCGCAACCGGACTTGCCCAGGATGACGATGAACTCGCCCTGGTCGGGGATGTCCTGTATCAGCAGATTGAAATCCTTGATGATGAACGTGCGCCCCTTGTCGAAACTGGTGGCGATATCCTGTAATTCGATGATATCCGGGAGATTGGTATCTTTCATCGTCAGCCTCTCAACTGTACTTGAACGGAAACACTTTGCGGTCCAGATAGCGTAGCCCGAGGTCGAAACAATAACCGACCGCCACCATCAACAGAATCAGAGCGTACAGCTTTTCCGTTTCATTTTGCCGGAAATAGAGGTTGTAGATCAGGGCGCCGATCCCTCCCTCCTGTTTGTTGATCAGTTCGACGTACACGGCATAGGTCCAGCTGATGGCCACGATGTTGATGAAATCGGTGAACACGCGCGATAACACGTGCGGAACAAAGACCGTCTTGATGATCTGCCATTTATTGGCGCCGAGGGTCTTGACCGCATCCACATACACCTGCGGCGTTTCGTGGACGCGCGACACCACGGCGGTGATGAGATAGATCAGAATGGCAAAGGTGAGGAACTGCACCTTCATGAACATATAGATGCCGAACGCCGCCATAAAGAGTACAATGGTAGCTGTGAGCGGGATATAGCGCGTCGCCTGAATATAGCCGCCAAAGAGCGCGTTGAACACCGGAAACAGACCGATGACAAAACCAATGGGCAGGGCAATGGCAGCGCCCTCCAGCCAGCTGGCGGCGTTCATGAAAACGGTGAGGCCGAGATGGCGAAACATCTGATCGCGGCCGATCAGCTCCGGAAACGAACCGAGGATGGCCAGAGGCGAAGGGATAATCTGCGGATTAACCAGGCGCAGTTGTACGGCCAGCCACCAGAGGATCAGAATGGCGGCCAGGCCGATGAGACCGATTTGTATCTTTTGCTGTTTCGGCAATTCACTGCGCAGTTCAAACCAGGAGGAACTCATCCAACGCTCCCATGTTGAAAGTAAGAGTATTCTATATCCTGACCCGGACAAGCCTGACCCAAATGTCGGACCTTTGAGGTCCGACATTTTAAAACCGGGAATCGATAGAGTTACAGCAGCGAGCACTCGGCGCGACGGTTCAGGGCGCGGCCCTCTTCGCTGTCGTTGCCCGCGATCGGCTGTTCCGAACCCTTGCCGTCATAGACAAACTGATTGGCGCTCAAGCCATAGGTCTCGACAAAGAAATTGACGATCGCTCTGGCACGCCGGCGGGAGAGCTCGATGTTGTACTCGCGGGTGCCGACATTATCGGTATGGCCGACGATGCGGAAGCGCGAGTTGCGATTCATGGACACGATCTGGCCGTATTCGTTTTTCAACTTTAATTTTTCAATAGGCTCGAGCGCCGCCGAATTGAAATCAAAATTGACCCGCACCAGCTTGGTGGCCACAGCCGGCTGCGTCAGCATGGCGCTGGTGGGCGGCGTAAAGGTGGCCGGCGCCTGCGCCATGTGCTCGGTGCCGGTCAGCGAGATGGCGCTGACAATGCTGACGTCCGAAACGCCGCGCCAGCGCGGCAGCGTCGGCGACGCCAGCCCCAGCTCCTGGTAGACTTTGCTGGCTTCGTCGTAGACGACCTCGGCGGTGACCCCTTTATAGCTTGGGTTCAATCCGAAAAAGCCGACGTTGTCTCCATAGGTGGCAAAGCGGACATTGCCAAAGGTCTCGGACCAATACTCTTCGCTGGTGCCGCTGTAACCGGCGGTCATGATTTTTGCCGCACGGGCGCGCGCCGACGGCTGCGCGTTCAATTCGGCCGCACCTTTCATCCACCCTTCGATGAAGGATTTAACCTCATTGCGCCGTTTTTCGATCAGATCCTGGCTGCAGAACATGATGCCAAAGAGCATCTCCGAGGCCTCTTTGGTGCTCTTGAGCACATGGGCGCCGGGGACGCGGTTGCGCACACCGATGTCGTCCGGCGACCAGCCCACCGCTGCATCCAGCTGACCGGTTTCGAACGCTTTGAACACCTGCGGCACTTCCATGAACTCGATGGGCTGGATGTCTTTCATGCTCATGTTGGCGGCTTTGAGCATGTTGATCAGCAGCCACTGCGAGGGCGTACCGGGCACAAAACCCACTTTGCGGCCGGCCAGATCGGCCATGGATTTGACCACAGAGGTGGCGACGATGACATCAGCGCCCTGCGATTTGTCGGTCAGATAAAAAATTCTCGGCTTGAACGACAGCAGTTCCTGCAGGCCGATGGGATAGGAATCCACGGTCAGCACCAGAATGTCCAACTGACCGGTTTTCCAGGCCTGAATGGCGTCCGGAATGACATCCATGACGGTGAATTTGACTTTCAGGCCATACTCTTTCTGATAGCGCGAATCGGTGTTCGGCGACATGCCGCCGTTAAAATAGGGTCCGGGCGCCATGCCGGAATAGGTCACCAGATGCACGCGCAATTCGCCGCCGCTTTCGGGCAGATATTTCCATGCCGCAAAAGCCACCACGCCGATGATCAAGAGACCGATGAGAATCTTGGCAAACGGCGTCAGTCCGCCTTTTTTCTCCGCTACTGGGAATTGATCAGCCATTGTAACTCCTCCATTTCAAGATCCGCAGGCCGGCCCCATCCAGGCTGGCGCCGCGGTGTGCGTGATCAGATATGATACGTATAAATTCAAAA
>CAZISM010000184.1:0-8513 GCA_964541895.1 uncultured Cytophagia bacterium | reverse complement strand
GCGAAATTATCAGAGCTGGGCATTATTTTCTGTTCGTTCTCCGAAGCGGTCCAGAACCACCCGGACCTGGTGCAGAAATATCTGGGCACGGTGGTGCCGTACACGGACAATTTTTTTGCCGCCTTGAACTCGGCGGTGTTTACGGACGGTTCGTTTGTTTATATTCCCAGGGGGGTGCGTTGTCCCATGGAGCTGTCGACCTATTTTCGCATCAATGCCGCCAAAACCGGACAGTTCGAACGGACCTTGATCGTGGCTGAGGAAGAGAGTTATGTCAGTTATCTCGAAGGGTGTACGGCGCCGATTCGTGATGAAAATCAGCTGCACGCCGCCGTGGTGGAACTGGTGGCGGCGCGGGACGCACACATAAAATATTCGACGGTGCAGAACTGGTATCCGGGCGACAAAGAGGGCAAGGGCGGCATTTATAATTTTGTCACCAAACGGGGATTGTGCGCCGGGGAGCGAGCGAAAATTTCCTGGACGCAGGTGGAGACCGGTTCAGCCATAACCTGGAAATATCCGGGCTGTGTGTTGCAGGGTGACGATTCGGTGGGCGAGTTCTATTCCGTGGCCCTCACCAACCATCGCCAGCAGGCGGACACCGGCACCAAAATGATCCACATCGGCCGCAACACCCGGAGCACCATCATCTCCAAAGGCATCTCGGCCGGGTTCGGCCAGAACAGCTATCGCGGCCAGGTCAAGGTGTTGAAGAACGCCGTTAATGCGCGCAACTTTTCCCAGTGCGATTCCATGCTGATCGGCGACCGCTGTGGGGCGCATACGTTTCCCTATATTGAAGTAAAGAACAAAACGGCTCAGGTCGAGCACGAGGCCACCACGTCGAAAATCGGTGAGGATCAGATTTTTTATCTGAACCAGCGCGGCATCTCCACCGAAGATGCGGTGTCGATGATCGTACACGGCTTTTGCAAAGAGGTGCTGGCCGAATTGCCCATGGAGTTTGCGGTCGAAGCTCAAAAGCTGTTGAGCGTGAGCCTGGAAGGCAGCGTCGGCTGATGAGCCGATCGGCGGATCTGACACGAGAGAGATGATAGTGGAGTACACCATGTTAAAGATTGAAAAATTGCAGGCGTCCATTGCCGGCAAACCCATACTGCGCGGTGTCGATCTGGAGATCAAACCGGGAGAAATTCACGCGATTATGGGACCAAACGGGTCGGGCAAAAGCACACTCTCGCATGTGCTGGCCGGCCGGGAAGAGTATGAAGTGACCGGTGGATCGGTCACCTTTGTCGGCAAAAACCTGTTGGAGATGAGTCCCGAGGATCGCGCTCGCGAAGGGCTGTTTCTGGCGTTCCAGTATCCGGTGGAAATACCGGGCGTAAACACCTCTTACTTTTTGCGTACGGCGTTGAACGAGGTGCGCCATTATCGCGGCCAGGCCAAGGTGGGCGCCGCCGAGTTTATCAAGCTGATTCGGGAAAAAGCTAAATTGGTGGAGATGGATCAGGCGTTTTTGAGCCGCTCGGTCAACGAAGGGTTCTCCGGCGGTGAAAAAAAGCGCAACGAAGTGCTGCAGATGGCGGTGCTGGAGCCGAAATTGGCCATTCTCGACGAAACCGATTCCGGCCTGGACATCGATGCCCTTAAAATCGTCGCCGGAGGTGTCAACAAGCTGCGATCCGCCCACAACGGTTTTTTGGTGATCACCCATTACCAGCGCCTGTTGAACTATATTGTGCCTGACTTTGTCCATGTGCTCTATAACGGCCGCATCGTCCGTTCCGGCGGCAAAGAGCTGGCGCTGGAATTGGAAGAGAACGGATACGATACGATCAAAGAACAAAACGGTTCGACCTTGTCATGAATACCAGTAATCAATTTGCATCTGCTGTCATCTCCCTGAATGAGCCCATGCCGGCCCGGCTGCAGGCATTGCGCAACGATAGCCTGGCCAGTTTTCAGCAGCATGGCTTTCCCGGCCCCAAGGAGGAGGCGTGGCGTTTCACCGATGTCAGCGACATCGCTGACACCGAGTGGCAAACCGCGGCTCACGCGGTGCCGCTGCCGGCGATGGGTTTGCCCGGCCTGGCGTCCCATTGGCAGAGCTCGCCCTGGCAGGTGATTGTGGTGAACGGACAATTCGTCACGAGCAGCATACCGGCGCAGGCCGGCCTGCAGGTGGGCTCGCTGAAAAAAGCGTTGCAGGAGGACCCGGAACAGGTCATGACGCATCTGGGCGCTTATGCCGGTTACGAAGGTCATCCCTTCACCGCTTTGAACACGGCGATGTTCAGCGATGGTCTTTATCTCCGCGTTGCGGCCGACCAGCGCCTGAGCCAAGCCATCCAGGTTTTTTACCTGCAGACCACCGCCCAGGCCACGGCGATGCACCCGCGCGCTCTGTATCTGTTCGATCGCGGCAGCCAGGCCACGGTCATCGAAACGTTTGTCGGTTTCGAAAAAACTCTGTATTTTATGAACCCGGTCAGCGAGTGGGTGATGGCCGAGAACAGCCACATCCGGCACTACAAAATCCAGGACGAAGCGGCGGACGGGTATCATGTAAGCCGGCAGGCCGTGTTCATGGAGCGCGACAGCGCCTTTCAGGGTTTCACCATTTCCTTTGGCGCTAAACTGGAGCGAAACGATCTGAACGCCATCATCGCCGGCGAAAACGTACAGGTCGAACTGAACGGCTTGTACATGCTGGGCAACGAGCAGCATGTCGATCATCACACGGCGATGCTGCATAGGAGGCCGCACAGCTTCAGTCGTCAGTTGTACAAGGGTATTCTCTCCGGTTCCAGCCGGGCGGTGTTCAACGGCCGCATCCATGTGAGCCGGGAAGCGCAGCAGACGGATGCCATTCAGTCCAATCGCAACCTGCTGCTGTCGGATTCGGCTACGATCAATACGCAGCCGCAGCTGGAAATTTATGCCGACGACGTTCGCTGCACGCACGGCGGCACAGTCGGTCAACTGGATGATGAAGGTCTGTTTTATCTGCAGACGCGCGGCCTGTCCCGGGAGACGGCGCGAAATCTGATGGTGCATGCTTTTGCCGGCGACGTGGTGCAGCGGATTCGCGAGGAGGGGTTGCGCGAACGGATCGAAGAGCGTGTTAAAAATTATTTGGGATGGGATGAACGATCATGACGGACCTGGAAAAAGAAGAGATCATCGATAAAGCCGTGCAGGCGCTGCGGCTCTGTTATGATCCGGAGATCCCGGTCAATATTTACGATCTGGGTCTGATTTACGAAATCAATGTGGCCTCTGCAGATGCGGTCGAGATCGTCATGACCCTGACGTCGCCGATGTGCCCGGTAGCCGGTATCTTGCCCGGCCAGGTGGAAAAGGTCGTGCGCAAGATGACCAAAGCCGGCGAGGTGCGGGTCCAACTGGTCTGGGATCCGCCATGGACGCCGGAGCGTATGAACGAAGAGGCCCGGCTCGAGCTGGGCTGGCTATAATCAACAGAAGACGATCACCTCTCTCTACAGGAACGCCCTTATGGCTTTCGTCCCGCTCTTTCCGCTGGCGCAGTTGTCTGATCAGACCATTCGTAAAGTCAAGGTGGCAGGTAAAAAAATAATCGTGGTGAAGCAGGGTGAGGCTGTCTATGCTCTCGCCGATCGCTGCAGCCACGAGGACTATGCTTTGTCAGAAGGCTTTTTGGAGCCCGGCAAAATATGTTGTTCCATGCATGGCGCCGCCTTTGATCTGAAGAGCGGCGCGGCTCTTTCACTCCCTGCCTATGAAGCCGTACCGACCTACCCGATACGCGTGCACGAAGGTATGGTAGAGATCGATATCGATTGAGGCCTGTTATGTCTTTTCTTCCTACAGATCGTATTCGACGGGATTTCCCGCTGTTCATGCAAAAGGAGCACGAGCGGCTGGTATACCTGGACAGTGCCGCCACCACGCAAAAACCCAAAGCGGTGCTGCAGGCTATGGATGCTTTTTATACCGGGTTTAATGCCAATGCCCATCGCGGCAGCTACGCCATGGCCGAACAGGCGACGGGCGAATACGAGCGTTCGCGCGAACGGGTCGCCCGCTTTATCAACGCCGGCCGCAGCGAGCAGATTATTTATACCCGCAACACCACGGAATCCGTCAACCTGGTTGCGCGCGGCTGGGCTGAAAAGCACCTCCGTGCGGGCGATGAGATATTAATCACCGAACTCGAACATCACAGCAATCTGGTGCCCTGGCAGATGGCGGCGGAGCGGACCGGCGCCAGCCTGCGCTATGTTCCCTTTGACGCGCAGGGCCGGCTCGATCTGGAACAATTTCACGCGCTGCTGAGCAGGCGCACCCGTCTGCTCGCCGTGGGCCATATCTCCAACGCTCTGGGCACCATCAATCCCATTGACCTTATGATTCGTGAGGCGCACGCCGTCGGCGCAATGGTGCTCGTCGATGCGGCGCAGAGCATCCCCCACCGGCGCATCGATGTGCAAAGCCTGGATGCCGATTTCCTCGCTTTCTCCGGTCACAAAATGCTCGGTCCGCTGGGCATCGGCGTTCTCTACGGACGTCGCGAGCTGCTCGTCGATATGGATCCTGTCCTGTTCGGCGGCAGCATGATCGGCAAGGTGGAGCCGTTCAAGACGACCTGGAACGACCTGCCCTGGAAATTTGAGGCTGGTACGCAGAACATCCCCGGCGCCCTCGGACTGGCGGCGGCCATGGATTATTTGGAGCAGATCGGTATGGAGGCGATCGCCGCCCACGATCAGGCTGTGACCGGCTATGCGTTAAAACGGCTGGCAGAGATTCCGGGATTGACCCTGTACGGACCTGCCGATGAGCACGGTCCGGCCATATCGTTCAACGTCGACGGTTTGCACCCGCACGATGTGGCCACGTTTCTGGACCAGGAGCACATTGCGGTGCGCTCCGGTCATCACTGCGCGCAATTGATTATGAAAAAACTGGGGGTGGCGGCTACCGCACGTGCCAGTTTTTATCTCTACAACGATACCCGCGACATCGACCGGCTCGTAGACGGCTTGAACAAAGCAAAGGACTATTTCAAAAAATGGCTCTAGATGAACTGTACCAGGAAATTCTGCTGGATCACTACAAGCAGCCGCGCAATAAAGGCCGGCTGACGTCGGCGGATCTGGATGTGGAACTGAAAAATCCCTTCTGCGGCGATGAGATTCTGCTCACGATTCTGTTTGACCAGGATCGAATCCGGGACGTAGCGTTCGAAGGCCATGGCTGTGTGATCAGCCAGGCCTCCGCCTCTCTGATGACGGAAAAAATCAAAGGTATGACCATTGGCGAAGCCGAAGCAGCCATCGAGCGCTTTAGCCGAATGCTCAAACAGGAATCCGATGCACATGGCGATCATGTCTGTGACGGTCACTGTCGGCACCGTTTTTCCGATGACGAGCTCGATGAATTGAACGCCCTGCAGGGGGTGTGCGCCTACCCCACCCGGGTCAAGTGCGCCATGCTCGCCTGGCGTTCGCTGCAACAGGCGCTGCAGCGCTACAAAACCGAACATGCGACGCCTGCCCACTAGAGTGCCCTCCGCTTCTGTGCTTGCGGAAATCAAAAAAATTGCTATATTTCCTGCATCTGGGAGAGGCTATGGAACGAAAAATCATTCCTGTCGATGAGCTGCACCTCAATCTCTTTAATTCAGAGTTTCGGCGCGGCGCCCTGTTGATCGCCGGCGATCAGCAGAACAGCAACCTGATGACCGTAAGCTGGGGGTTTTCCGGCACCATGTGGAACAAACCGACCTGGATTGCCGTAGTCCGACCGACGCGTTACAGCGCCGGCCTGCTGCGAATGAACAAGTTTTTTGCCATTAATTTCCTGTCCAGCCAGTATCGCGAACAACTGGCCCTGTGCGGCACCCGCAGCGGCCGCAACCTGGATAAATGGGCGGCGTGCGGTTTTACAAAATTGGCCGGACGCGCCATACCTACCCCTTCCATCGACAGTGCCTCTCTCATCATCGAGTGCCGCATCCTGCACGAGCAAAAACTCGATGCTGCAGGATTTCTCTTGCCCGACCTGGAAGGCTTTTACCCGCAAAAGGATTACCATCGCATGTACTTTGGCGAAATCGTGTATGTGGAAGGCGTGGACGCTTTTCATGAGGAATAGGGGCCTGCAGATGCGGTGGCTGATGGCGATACTGCCGCTGCTGGCCTGCGGCTGTTCCGACCCATTCGATCCGGCTGCATACTGGCCTCTGTTCGACGGCTACAACTGGCAGTATAGCCGCTTGCCCGCCGGCATCGCCATTGAACAGGACCGAACCGGCACAGAATCCGGATTTTTTGCCTTGTACAGTGATTCGACAGGTTGTGTGTCCTGGCGGGAGCATTATATCAGCCGCGATCGCAATCTCTATTGGGATTTTTTGACGCCTTCGACGCCGGTTTTGCCCATCATACGATTTGAACCTGCTATCCCGATCCTGCCGTTCAGCGATCAGGTGGGCGACCAGAAACAGATAGAGTCTGTGGAAAAAGTGGATGGCCGGCCGGAGCGGCCGCTGATGGTGCGCTGCAAGATCGAGGAGGTGTCGACCGCAACCGTCCCGTCCGGCACTTTTGACAATGTTATTCGCATGAGCATGCAGTTTCGCTATCTGGGTCAGGATGCGGGCTTGATGGCAAGGGAGCATGACGTCTGGTTTGCCAAAGGGGTTGGTCCGGTTCGCATCAAATGGGGCAACACGGTCAGCGAATTGCAGTCAGCGGCTCTGGGATCGTGGCAGATCCGATAGGCGGGAGAGAGAGGAGCGCCGCCGCACCACGGCAGCGGCGATGAGGCGCCCGATTACTTGTCGAACGTACGATGATGAAAGCAGGGCATGGCGCCCAATTCGTACATCTCTTCCGCGTCTTCGCGATCGTAGGGGAAACAGGTACAGATTTCCGGCTTGATATTGTGGTCATGGAGGCGGCATCCCCGTTCCGGTCGCAGAAATACGCAGCCGCGTTGATCGGCGCGCGTATAGTAATACTCTTCGCCGTCTTCGTGCACGGGCGTATCATGAAAATCGGCGGCAGAGCCCAGGCCGCTGTCGATGATCCGCTTCTTTTCTGCGGCCGTAGCCCGCACGCCCAGTGAGCAGCATCCGTCGTTGCAGGGATAACTCAGACAATCGAACGACATAATTCTCCTTTATTCAGCCATTTCGTTTTGACAATATAACCATTTTTCCCCAGGATACCAATGCAATATTGCGCAGTGCGCCATCATCAACGTAGGCGTCCGGCATGGAACTGACCGATTACCTGAAACAGCTGCTGGGTGACGATCATGAACGATTCATCTCCGCCAGCCTGGAGCCGCCGGCGATCAGTGTCAATGCCATGCGCTATAACCTGAAGCCTCTGCAGGAAAAGCTGCGCACCTGGCACATCGGGTTTCGTCCGCATCCGGTGAATGAGCAGGGGTGTATTCTGGAGCGGGACGACCTGCCCCTCAGTCATACGCTTTCTTATTTTTGTGGACGATTTCGTCATCAGGGGCTCTCTTCACAATTGCCGGTGCCGGCGCTGGATCCGCAGCCTGGAGAAACCGTGCTCGACCTGGCCGCGGCACCGGGATCCAAGGCCATCCAGATCGCCGACCGCATGCAGAACCGGGGACGGCTGGTGCTGAACGATCCATCCGTGCGTCGTCTGGAAGCGCTGATGGCCAATCTTGGCCGCGCTGCTGTGCAAAACGATGTTGTGCTTAACCTGCAGGGCCAGGCCATCGGCCGCCTCTTTCCCGAATACTTTGACCGGGTGCTCGCGGATGTGCCCTGCTCCGGATTGCATTACATGCCCGATCGCATTCATACGCCGTACTGGAACGTCGGCTACCTGAACGTCATCGCCCATATTCAGGAACAGCTGTTGATTTCCGCCATCAAAGCGGCCCGGGTGAACGGCGTCATCGTCTATTCCACCTGTTCCATTGCGCCGGAAGAAAACGAAATGGTCGTCGCCCGCATATTACAACGTTACCCTGTGCGCATTGAAGCCGTGCCCGACTGGCCCATCGCCAGCAAACAGCCCGGATTGCTCCGGTATGGCGCGCAGGTGTTTCCAGAGGCGATGCGCCATGCGGTGCGGCTGTATCCGTATCCGGAGGCCTGGGAAGGTTTTTTTCTGGTGCGGTTGCGCAAGGTGGCGCCGCTGCCCATTCGGCCGGTCAACGAACCGTTGCGCTGGCTGGCGACGAAAACAGCCGCGGATCCCGAGGTCGCCGCTGCGCTGGAGAGCCTGCAGCGCTACTGGGGGGTGGATCCGGCCGTTTTTATGCCCTTCCGCTTTCTCATTAACGAGCACAAGCTCTGGCTTTTGCATGCCGACTGGACCGAGGTGCCGGATCGGCAGTTTGTCAAAGCGGGCATGGCCCTGGCCGTTCGCAAATCAAATTACTGGCGGCTGACCCATAGCAGCGTGCAGTGGCTGGGCCGGCGGATTTCCAAACACCTGCTGGAACTCCCGCATCAGCAACGGCAGCAGCTGTTCTTTCACGGCGAGGTCCCGATCCCCGATCAGACCGCG
>CAZISM010000183.1:6020-8545 GCA_964541895.1 uncultured Cytophagia bacterium | reverse complement strand
CGTTTTATACATCGGCCTCGTTTTGCTGATAAATTGGCTGACCATGAACGGCAGCCAGATAAAATAGGCTAAAAAGATATAACCCTGCGTATACCACCAGGTTGCGCCTGTTTGTCGCCGCATGGAGGGGTGGAGCAGCAACAACAGCAGCTGCGCGGCCCACACCATAAAGGCAAAATAGTGGGTGAGCAGCGCCAGCCAGGTAACCACTCCATACCAGAAAAACCAGCGCAGCTGCCGGCGATGCAGTGCAAGAACAAAAAACCAGGTGGAGAGCAGTATCAGAAACACCAGCATGGCGTTGGAACGGCCGTTCTGACTGATCCAGATGTGCCAGGGCGATGTCGCCAGCAGCAGAGCCGCCACCAGGCCGGTCCTTTTGTTGAACAGGGTGACGGATAGCTGGTAGATGGCCCAGACAGAGACCAGGGCAAAGATGACGGAGATGCTGCGTAACGCCACCTCTGAAATGCCGAACAGGCGGATCCAGAGATGGTGCAGCAGATAGAACAGCGGCGGATGGACGTCGTTGATGGTCATAATCAACACCCGAAACAGGGATTCTTTGGCGTAAAACGCGCCGATCGCCTCGTCTATGGAAATGCTTTTGTAGGCGATATGATGCACGCGCAACACCAGAGCCAGCACCATAACGGCTGCAAGGGCACAAGCGCCGGAATATTTTTTTATTACGTTCACTGCCATTTCCTGTGGTTGCATTACCAGTTCGGCTTAAGAACGGGCAATGCAAGTTTAATGCCATGGCCGAGAGCGGGCTGTCGACAATCTGCTGCGAACCAGGAGGATTCTGTGATAAACCACTATGAAATCTCTGAATTTTTCCGTATCATAACCCGATGACTGTTATCTAGTTAAAGGAGCAAGAATGAAGAAGAGTTATATCACGCTGCTGGTCTTGATTCTGGCATTATCCTGTGGCCGTTCCGGCCGTCAGTCGGCGCTGGTGAAGGGCAGCCCGTT
Organism: uncultured Cytophagia bacterium; assembly: GCA_964541895.1. Taxonomy (GTDB): domain Bacteria; phylum Zhuqueibacterota; class Zhuqueibacteria; order Residuimicrobiales; family Residuimicrobiaceae; genus CAZISM01. The sequence goes on along the minus strand of CAZISM010000183.1, from coordinate 7,564 downwards.
GTATCAGTTTGCGACAGAGCTGGCTGACAAGTGGCCGATTTTCAATCCGGATCAAAATAATGTATTGGCTGAATGCAAATACTTTACGATCCGGGTGGACTCTTTCCTGATCGAAATGCACGCCGTCGCCGGCAAGTCCATATTCGATATGAAGGCGCTGCCTGTGGAGCAGATTCGGCAAACGGTATCCGTCAACGTGGAGCGGATGGCCGAGCGCCGGTTGCTGCGGCTGGCCGCCCATCGTCAGGGCATTTTTATTCCTGCCGTCGACGTCGATAGTGCCATGCAGCGGTTGTACCGCCAGAACGGCGGCGCCAGGGTGTTTATGGACAAGCTGCAAAACGACGGCCTGAACGCAGAGCTGATCCGCAACAGCATGGATGAAGATATGACCATTCGTCGTTTGCTGAACACGCTGGCGGCTCAGGATCCGGTGGTAACCGAAGAGGAAGTGCAGGCCCTGTATCAGCAGGATAAAACCGCCACCTTTCGGCACATTCTGCTGGTCAATAGCGGCGTACCCGACTCGGTGTTCAAAGCGCGGCAGCAAAAACTGGTGGATGCCTTAGCCGGCGGAGAAGAGTTTGGCGGACTGGCAAGAGCGTTCTCGGATGATCCGCACAGCCGTCGCAACGGCGGCCTGTATGAGGATATCCCGCACGGCTATTGGCCGCAGAAACTGGATGAGCTGATTTTTTCAGCGCCCCTGCAACAGGTGCAAGAGGTCACCACGGATCAGGGTACACACTATATCAAAGTTCTTGGCCGTGACAAGGAAAACCGGCCGCTGGCGCAGGTGCGATCCGGCCTGGAAGAAGAGGTTCGACAGCTGAAGAGAAAGAACCAGCGCCAGGAGTATGTACAGCAGCTCAAGAGCGAAGCACAGCTGCGTCCGACGTTTTAACGCCGTACCAAAAATCCTTTAGTAACCGCAAATGGACGCGAATGAACGCCAAAAAAGACATTCGCGTCGATTCGCGTCTATGAGCGGTTTGAATTCCTCATCCTCATGCACGTATCAAGACCACTCGGGTTCGGTCGCCAAATGGATTGACCCTTGGCTTGGTTTTTGCTGTGCTGCAACGGGGCCCGGCCGATGCACACACGTGCTGCTAGCAGCCGATTGATTTCCGGCTCTTTTTTTCCACCCCCCGTCTATATATCCCCGGTCATTTCAATTTGAAATGCAACGCATTTCAAATTGAAATCTCTTGCCCGTTTCCGTTCAAAACCCATTAATTATAATTCAATAAATTTAGTGCAGTTATGGTTGCTGTGTCTTTAGCAAGATCGTGGCATGTGTTTTGAATAGGCATAATTGGAGAAAATGGCTGAATCACAGGTATAGGTAGAATGGACACAATCAGCTTACAACAACCTGGCCAACGGAAAAAATTCTAATTCAGAAAGGAAGGTGATGGAGCCACCTGGAGCATCCAAGCGTTGTATTAATCCCTTAACCCACATCCTAATCAAAGGAGAGTTATCATGTCGCTGATCAAAAATCTGTTCCGGAAACAAAAGGGTCAAACGCTGTCGGAATA
>CAZISM010000183.1:0-5920 GCA_964541895.1 uncultured Cytophagia bacterium | reverse complement strand
TGACGTTGCTGGGTGTCAACATCACCGGTGTCATCAACAACGTCGCCAACGCGATATAGCCTCTGCGCCGCGCTCTGCGCCGGCGTTTCAAAAAAACGAGCCGGCACATTGATACACAAACACGATGCCGCCCCATCGCTCTTTCTCGTGAGGGGGCAAGCACGCCTCATAGATCGTAGTGCTGTTTCAGGCCCTGGTTCGGCATCAACCCCATCCGATTGTTTGGTTCAAATGTGCCGGCTCAACACTGTGGTAAAGGGTTGGCAAATGTCATGTCGTTGTCTATCGTACTGCTCGTTATTCTTGCTCTGGCTATGGTCGCGGTCGTGTACTGGGATGGACGGTGGCGGCTGATTCCCAATTTCATTACTCTGCCTCTTTTGTTAATCGGCATCGCCGGTCAAGTTCTGCTGCACGGCCTGTCCGGATTGTGGCTGTCATTGACAGGGCTTGCATTGGGCTTGCTCCTGATGCTGCCGTTGTACCTGTTGAACGGCATGGGCGCCGGCGATCTTAAACTGATGGCAGCGGTAGGAGCGGTCCTGGGGTTGAGGTGGATTTTGACGGTTTTTTTCTTTACTACGTTGGCGGGTGGCTTGCTGGCTGCGATTCTACTGCTGGTACATCGTTCCTCGTTTCAAACCTCCAGGCTTCCTTCCATTGAGGACCAGCCCGACGCTTTGACCGTGCCTTATGGGTGGGCGATTGCGGCCGGGACATGGGTTACTCTATTTATTCATCGCGCCAGGGAGCTCTTGTGATCCGATTCAGACATAAACAGAATGGCTGTGAGAACGGACAGTCGATCGTAGAACTGGCGTTGATCCTGCCCGTGTTCACCATCATTCTGTTTGGCATCATCGAGTTCGGGCGGTTATGGATGACCGTCAACGTCATGTCCGGTGCCGCTCGCGAGGGCGCCAGAGTGGCGGCGGTCAGCGGCACGAATTTCACACAGGCCCGCACCACTGCGCTCAACGTCTTGAGCTCCGGGAATATTTCCGGTGCCTCGGTGAGCATCTCCGGACCCAACAGTGCCAGCGAGATACGGGTGACGGTTTCGCTGACCTATACGACTATCACCGGCGCCATCATCCCCGGATTGAATCGAAACCTGCAATTGTCACGCAGCGCTACCATGCGCTGGGAAGGATAGAGTCTCATGTTTTTACTTCGACCCAACTGGATGATACCCATCGCCATCATAACCGGCATTCTGGCCACGCTGGGTGTGTACCGCTATCTGCAAAAGCAGAGAGGGCACGTTGCCCCGGCCAATGTGTCGGTAAAGCAGGTGGTAGTGGCGACGCAAAATTTGCACCTGGGGACCAAACTGGAGCCGACCATGATTCGCGCGGCCGATTGGCCGGCTGATCTGGTGAGCGAGGGCTCCTTTGCTGCCATCGATTCAGCCATTGGTCGCGTCGTGCGTACGGACGTTTACACCGGCGAAGCCATTCTTGAATCCAAACTGGCGCCTCGCGGTTCTACCGGCGGCTTTCTCGGGCTGATCCCTCCGGGCCTGCGGGCCATGACCGTAGCGGTCAATGTGGTCAGCGGCGTCAGCGGTTTCATTTTACCGCACACCCGTGTCGACGTGCTGGTCACCGTATCGCCGTCGACGAAAAAAGAAGAGGCGACTACCCGCATCATTCTTGAGGACATCGAAGTATTGGCGGTGGATCAGACCTTTCGCAAGGGCGATGAAGATCCTGTCACAGTGCAATCGGTGACGTTGCTGGTATCCCCGGAACAGGCAGAAAAGCTGGCTCTGGGCAGCAATGAAGGCAAATTGCAGCTCACTCTGCGCAACATGGTGGATCGCAAGGAAACCGACACCGGCGGAATCCAGCTTAAGGAGCTGATCACCAGCGGCCGTAAAGCGGCAACCCCGGTGCGCCCTCTGGTCCGTGAAACAGAGAAAGCGCCGGCAGCCGAGCCGCCGCCGGTCAAGGTGGTCGAAGTGCTCCGTTCCAACGTGCGATCGGAAGTGATCCTCGAAGGGGGCACGGTGAAAGAGGAAAAGACAAAAAAATAGTCGCACGGTCCTGCTCTTGAAGCAAAGGTACTCTAGTATTCGGGAACACTTATGAAAAAGTTGACATTGCTATTCCTGCTGGCGATTCTGTGCGGCCGCATGACAGCGGCGGACCGGGTGACAGTGTTCGTGGGACAGTCGACCGTGCTGAATTTCCCCGAGGCGGTCAAGCGGGTGTCCATCGCCAATACCGACATCGCCGATGCCTCGGTGACCTCCACCTCGCAATTGCTGATCAACGGTAAAGAAGCCGGTGTCACCAGTCTGGTGGTGTGGAACGAACAGGAACAGGTCCAGCAGTACAGGCTGCAGGTGCAAAAAGAGCGTTCCAGCCATCAGGTGAATCTGCAGGTACGTTTTCTCGAGGTCAACAAGAGCAACCTCAAAGAGTTCGGCGTCGATATGCTCAGCAAGGGGATCAAGGTCGGTTCGGAAGCGATCCACCTGGGCAGTTATGGCGGCAAAGTCAACTCGCCCACCGATCCGCTCACCCTTGGCGATGCCGTAGATTTTTTTGTCAATGTGCCGACGCAGAACCTTTCCGCCATTATTAAAGCGCTGGAGGACCAGAGCCTGCTCACCGTGCTGGCGAGGCCCAACCTCAGCGTCATCGACGGTGCCGAAGCGAGCTTTCTCGCCGGCGGCCGCTTTCCGGTACCGATTGCCTCCGGCTCCGGCGGTCAGCAGACCGTGACCATTCAGTTCGAAGAGTATGGCATCAAATTGCGGTTTACGCCCACGGTGCTGGATTCCGAGATGATCCACCTCAAAGTGGTGGCCGAGGTCAGCAGCCTCGATTTTGCCAACGGCATCATGTTGAGCGGATTCAGCATTCCCAATATCAGCAGCCGTCGCACCGAGTCCACCGTCGAATTGCGTCAGGGCCAGTACCTGGTGATCGGCGGACTGCTCTCCAGCGAAATGAGCAAGTCGATTTCAAAAATCCCGTTGCTGGGCTCTGTCCCGGTGCTGGGAAAACTGTTCAGCAGCAGCCACTTTACCCGCAAAGAGAGTGAACTGCTGGTTATGGCGGCGCCGGCCATCGTGCAGGCCGGCGATGTCCAGGATGCGGTGTTTACGAGAACCATGCAACCGTGAGTTGAGACTATGATGAAAAAGCTGCTCAAGAATGAACAGGGGAACATGCTGGTGTTGTCCGCCATCGGCCTGACCTTTGTGATCGGTTTTGCCGCCTGGGCGATTGATGTCGGTTATGTTCTCACGGCCAACACGCAACTGCAAAACGCCGTAGATGCCGCGGCACTCGCAGGGGCCTCCGGATTGATCTATAACACTGATGAAGCTACGGATCGCGCGATCGCCTTTGCCGGCCGGAACGATTGCATCAATACGCCAGTACAAATTTCTCCCGCCAACGTGACCTTTCCGACCGCCACGCGCATTCAGGTGCGGGTGACGCGGGATCTGCCAACGTTTTTTATGCAAGCGTTTGGCATTCCACAGCTATCCATTATAAGGCAGGCGTCGGCCGATGCAGGGACGTTGCAGGGCACCAGTGGCATGCGGCCATGGGGTGTGCCAAAATTTAATTGGCAGGTGGGAGAAGCGGTGCTGATAAAATCCGGTTCCATCGGAGCGGCCGGCACCGAGCCGAGCTATTTTTATCCCATCGATTTTCCGCCTATCAACAGAGGCACACCCGAGACCGGAGCCAGCGTATATGAAGACAACATCCGTTACGGCACTGCCCACTGGGTGTACATAGGCGATGTCCTGCAGGTTGAGCCGGGCAACAAAACCGGTCCGACCTCACAGGGGATCACCGACTTGATAGGCCTGGACCCAAACGCCTTTTGGGCGGGAGATCATGTTGAGAGTTCCCTGTTCGTGGGTATGTCCAGTCCGCGTGTGGTCAAAATTCCGTTATATGATCCCGCTTATCCGCCCGATTCGGGCAGGAATGAGATTACCTGCATCGGGCTGGCGGCATTTTTTATCGAAGGCATGCAAGGCAAGAATGTGATCGGCCGATTTGTCAAAATGATCACCCACGGTTCCTATGGCAGCGGCGGCTATTCGATTCTATATGGTGTGCATCTTGCTCAATAAGTACAAACTTGTAGTTTGATTGGAACCCATTGCAGATGACGAAGCTGATCTCTTTAATCCTCATTGATCCGGATCCATCCGCCCGCCATGCGCTCAAAGTCGCGCTGGGCGAGATGGACGATGTGACGATCGTGGGTGAGGAGTCAGACCTCTCCAGAGGGTTGGCGCTGCTGAAAAAAAGTGATGTGGACGTGGTGGTGCTGAGCCTGGCGCCTCTGGAAGAACCAGCTCTGAAATGTGCAGAAAAAATATCCACCGAATTGCCCGAGTGCTCCCTGTTTGTCACCGCGCCGCACGCCAAGCCGGATCTGATCATTCGCGCCATGCGCGCCGGCGCTCGTGAATTCTGGATTCAACCGTTTCGCGTGCAGGATTTGCAGGAAGGTCTGCAGAGCGCACGGCGGCTGAAAAAGCAGTCCAGCCAACCAGCCAGCCGCGGTAAACTCGTTGCCCTGTTCGGCGTCAAGGGCGGGGTTGGCACCACCACCCTGGCCACCAACCTCGCCGTCACCACGCTCAACCGCAGCCGAAAAGAGGTGCTGCTGGTGGATTGGAACTTTCAACTCGGCCAGGCGGCCCTGTTCCTCAACATCCAGCCGCAATATACCATGATAGATATCATCCAGCATCTCCAAGAAATAGATCCGACACTGTTGAAAGGGGCGCTGTCGAGAGCGGACTGCGGCGTCCATTTCCTCAACGGCTCGAGCCGCATTGAAGAGGCGGAAGCCATCAAAGCATCCCACGTGGAGCCGATGGTGAGTCTGATGCGCTCCATGTTCGATTATATTTTTGTCGATACGCCGCCGTCGTTCGATGAGCTTAACCTGAAACTGCTCGATGAGGCGGATATCATTCTGATGCTGTCCACGTTCGACGTCCCGGCTGTGTATAACGCCAAGCGCTGCATCGAGCTGTTTCAGCGTCTCGGCTATGGCGGAGAAAAGGTGCATCTGATCATGAACCGGTATGTGGCTCACGAAGCGCTGGATCCCGATGCCGTGGAACGCACCATCGGAATGCCGATCTTTTGGCGCATTCCCAACCAGGAGTACAGCACATTGATCCGATCCATCAATGAGGGTATTCCGTTGAGCCAAAGCATACCCAAATCGAGGCTGACGCAAAGCCTGAGCGATTTGCTGGATCGCTTTAACGGCACCATGAACATTGCCGCTGATGGGGAGGCGGAAAAAAGCAGGGGGGCCCTGTTTAAAAAACTGTTTCCGGCCAGAGGAATCTGATGGGACTATTGAAAAGACTGCAGGACAACAGTCGTGCCCCGGTCAAGGAGCGCGAAACCGTTACGATCGCCGCTGAACCGGAAGTGCGGGTGCCGCCGTCGGTGGTGCAGCGCACCCTGCCGCACTACTATGAGGTCAAGGAAAAGATACACCGGCGTCTGATCGATCGCCTCGATCTGATGCGGCTGGACACCATCGCCAAAGACGTGCTGCATGCACAGGTTCGCGAGGTGGTGGCGGACCTGGCCGAAGAGACCGACATTGCTCCGGATTTGAACCGTGACCGGCTGGTGGAGGAGATACTCAATGAAACCTTTGGTCTGGGTCCTCTGGAACCGCTGCTGACCGATCCCTCGATTTCGGATATTCTCGTCAACACCTTTAAACAGGTATATGTGGAACGGTTCGGCAAGCTGGAACGGACCAACACGGTGTTCAAGGACGATATGCATCTGTTGCATATCATCGACCGCATCGTCTCGCAGGTCGGCCGCCGCGTTGATGAATCCAGCCCCATGGTGGATGCCCGCCTGCCGGACGGATCGCGGGTCAATGCCATTATTCCGCC
>CAZISM010000182.1:2875-8552 GCA_964541895.1 uncultured Cytophagia bacterium | reverse complement strand
ACGATCTCGTACATAGGCGCCGCCATTGCCACCATCGCCACCTCTATGTTTGTCTTTCTTTTTGTGCTGGCGTCGGTGTCGGGAACGGAAAAAGCCTATGTCGGCATCGTGCTCTTTGTTATCATTCCGGCGTTTATCATCCTGGGATTGGTCATCATTCCCCTGGGCATGTACCTGCATAGCCGCAAGATCAAACGCACCGGTGCAATAGAAGGTACGGATCTGCCCATCCTCAACCTCAACATCCCTTCGCATCGAAACGGCACGATCATATTTGCCATAGGCACATCGATCTTTCTGTTTCTCTCCGCCCTGGGCAGTTATGAGGCGTACCATTTTACCGAATCCACCGTGTTCTGCGGGACGATGTGCCATAAACTGATGATACCGGAATACACCGCCTTCCAGCTGTCGCCGCACGCCCGCGTCGGCTGCGCCGAATGTCACGTCGGCAAAGGCGCCAGCTGGTATGTAAAATCGAAATTGAGCGGACTCTATCAGGTCTATGCCACCGTCGCCAAGGTCTATCCCCGGCCGATTCCTACGCCGATCAAAAACCTGCGACCGGCGCGGGAGACCTGCGAGCAGTGCCACTGGCCGCAAAAAGTGTACGGCAAACAACAGCGCCGCGAAATCTATCATCTCGCGGATGAAAAGAACAGCCGCTGGGAGGTCGACCTGCTGCTGAACACCGGCGGCGGCAACCCCGCCCTGGGTCAAAGCAGCGGCATTCACTGGCACATCAACCCGGATATCAAAATCGAATACCTGGCCACCGATGCCAAGCGGTTGCAGATCCCGCGCGTTATTCTCACCGATACGAAGAAAAACGTGACCACGGTCTACAACAGCACCTCTGAACCGCTGCCGGATTCGCTGGCAAACCGCACGGAACAGCGGGTCATGGACTGCATCGACTGCCATAACCGTCCCAGCCATATCTACAACGATCCCGGCCGTTTCATCAATATCGCCATCGCTTCCGGGCAGATCGATGCCGGCTTGCCCTGGATCAAAAAAGCGGCGCTGCAGGCGTGTGTGGAAGACTACGAATCCAGGGATCAGGCCATGGATCGGATCTCGACCCTGATGGAACACTTTTATATGGAGAACGCCCCGGAGATCTGGAAAAACCAGCGCGATCGTGTCCGTTCCGCCATCGCCGGCGTCCAGGCCGCCTTTAATCAGAATATCTTCCCGGATATGAAAGTGCGCTGGGATCAATACCCCAACCATATCGGCCACCAGACCAGTCCCGGCTGTTTTCGCTGTCACGACGACCAGCACGTGAGCGAATCCGGTCGCGTCATTTCCAGGCAATGTGAAACCTGCCATCAGATCACGGCGCAGGGCGCGCCGGGCCAGATGGTGTACAGCAGCTCTGATCAATCTCTGGAATTTCATCATCCGGTAGATATCGGGGATGCATGGAAGGAAGGCAACTGTTCCGAATGTCACAGCACTCCGCCCATCGCAGAGTAGCCGTGACCTCGCTTCAGGCTCTGATGCGACGTTTCATCGTCAAGGTAGGTCGGTCGTAGCGCTTGCCGGGAAACGGATCCTGGTCTATTTTTTCAAACCCCATGGCGTGATAGAGATGGTTGGCCGCTTCCAGCTCCGGATTGGTGCGCAGATAGAGTTCACGCACCTGCATGGATTGGGCGCGATCAATCGCGGCCTGCAGCAGGATGCGGCCGATGCCGCGGCTCTGAAATTTTCGCGTCACCGCCATCTTGGCCAGTTCCACGAGGCCGCGGCGATGTTTGATCAGCGCACAGGTGCCCACCACCATATCATCCATCACCGCAAACAGGATGACACCCCCCTGATTGATGATGCGGCCCTTGGGATCGGAAAGCAGGCGGACATCCAGCGGTTCGATCGTGAAGCGGGCCTGCAGCCATTCGTAATTCAGGGACTGGAAATATTTTTTCAACGCCGGCCGATACTCGATGATTTCAATTTCAGCCGGAAGATGCCCCTTTAATCGCAGCCAGACGCGTTCGTACATGTCGTGCTGATCCAGTTGCCGCTCGATGTCGTTCAGCGCAGCGATAACATCACAACTTGTAGCTGCCAGCACCTCCCGGGTGGCGGCCCGCACTTCCTCCCAGATCGGCAACAGCTGCTGCAGAACCTGCAGCCCCGCCGGCGTGAGCACCAGCAAACGCTTGCGCCCATCATCCTGCGCCGGCGACCATGTCAGGTAACCTTTGGCCATCATCTCGGCGGCGATCTGATTTATGGCCGTGTGGGTGAGATGGACTTTTTTGGCCAAAGCAGTGACGGTGATGGGGGCATCGTGCGACAGTGTGATGAGAATGGCAAACCAGCGTGCTTCAAAGTCAATGCCGAGCTTTTTGTACAGATGGCTGACCTCTTTCTGCAGTCGTTCACCAAGTCGCCGCAACCGGCTGGCAAACGCCAACTCCCCTAATTGAGTCAGAATATCCATAAGGACCACCTTTACCGAGTACACCTTTTTGTACGAATAAATGTGAAACCGGTTTCACATCCTCCTGGCCGCCCTTTATGTAAAATTAATGTAACCTGAAGGAGCGGCAACCGTATAAGACCATTAATCTCATAAAGGACCGGTTCATGCTGAAAACACTCTCCGCTGTACTGTTGTTCGTAACTTGCAGCTTTTCCGCCACGTTACACGGCTTCATCCGTGAAAAAAGCAATAAAGAACCAGTGATCATGGCCAACGTCTGGCTGCAGGATACCCATATCGGCACCACCAGCAACATGAAGGGCTATTATGTGCTCTCCGGTCTGCCGGCCGGCGACTATGAGGTGTGCGTTCGCTTTGTCGGTTTCAAAACCGTCATCGTCAAACAAACGCTGGCGGCGGACAGCGATCAGACGCTGGACATCGAGCTCGAACCGGAACCGATCCGCATGAAGGAGGTGCTGGTCACCGCCGAACGGGACAAACGGGAAAACGAAATCAAGCCGAGCCAGATTTCGGTGCAGACACCGCAACTGCGCCGTATTCCCCAGGTAGCGGAGGCGGACCTGTTTCGCGCCATTCAGATGCTGCCGGGCGTGGCGACGCTGTCCGATTTTTCCGCCGGGCTGTACATCCGCGGCGGCAGTCCGGATCAGAATCTCATCCTGCTCGATCAGATCGACGTCTACAATCCCAACCACATGTTCGGCTTCTTCAGCACCTTTAACACCGATGCCGTCAAATCGGTCGAGTTGCTCAAGGGCGGTTTTCCGGCTTCATACGGCGGCCGGCTCTCTTCCGTGCTCAACGTCTACAACAAGGAAGGCAATCGTGAAGAGTGCCACGGCGTCGCCCGCCTCAGCCTGCTCAGCGCCACCTCAACGCTGGAAGGTCCATGGAAAAAAGGATCGTGGATGCTCTCCGGACGGCGAACCTATCTCGATCTGGCCGGCAAAATGGCCAAAATCGATCTGCCCTACTATTTTTATGACGGACACGCCAAAATCAATTACGACATCGATAAAAACAATGTGGCCAGCCTGAGTTTCTACCTCGGCAACGATCTGCTCGACCTGGATAACGACGGCACCAGCATCGGCCTGGATTGGGGCAATAAAACCTTTTCCGCACAGTGGACACACCTTTTTTCCAGCAACCTGTTTTCCCATTTTGTCATAGCCGGCAGCCGCTTTGACAGCGACACCAAGGTGAAATTCGACAAAGTCGCCTTTGGCCTGGCCAACCAGATCACCGACCTGGCTGCCAAAGGCATGCTCACCTACACGCCGGACAACCGCCACACCCTCGACCTCGGCTTTGAAGCCAAGGACCTGCATTTCCATCTCGACTATTTCATCGTCGACGCGCAATATCGCAACCGCTTTCAGGGTCGCTATTACAGCCTCTTTTTGCAGGATCATTACAAACTGGATGTCTTGAATCAGATCCAGGCCGGCGTCCGCCTGGACCATTACAGCGACGGCAACTATACCAGGCTGGCGCCACGCCTCTCCTTCAAGCATCTGTTCTCCGAACAGATCAATATGACGTTGAGCTTTGGACAGTATCATCAATACCTCAACCAGGTGCAGCAGGAAGGGTTCAGCTTTGCCGATATGTGGTTCCCCGTGGACCGCACCTTTCAGCCCGGCCGCAGCGATCACTTTATCCTCGGCCTCAATTATGATAACCGCCGCAGCTTTTCGGTTTCCGCGGAAGCGTACTATAAGAAATATGACCACATCGCCGAATACCGCACCTTCCGCGCCGGCGATGAAAGCCTGAGCGACCAGACCACGGCGCAGAATTTTTATTCCGGAACCGGCGAATCCTATGGCGCCGACGTCTACATCCGCAACAATCTGTTCGGCCTTGAAGGATGGCTTGGCTACTCCCTGGCCTGGACCACCAAACAGGTGGATGGATATAATTTCGGGCTCGAGTATTACCCCACCTATGACCGCAGACACAGCGTGACTCTGATCGAGGACTATCGCCTCAATAACAAATGGCGCTTGAACCTGGCCTTCAAATACGGTTCCGGCCAGCCCTATACCGAAGCCACGGCCCGGTATGCGGTGCAGGATCCTTCCGGCCACGTTCATTACGAATCACTGGACGGCAAAAAGAACTTTTACCGCCTGCCGGATTATCACCGGCTCGATCTGGGCGCTTTTTACACCACTCATATCTTTAAATGGCCGGCCGAGTTGTACGTTCAAGCCGTCAATGTGTACAACCACAAAAACGTGTGGTACCGGCAATACCTGGTGTATAAAAATCCTGCCGAGGTGAAGGATTACAGTCAGCTGCCGTTTCTGCCGACCTTTGGCGTCTCGCTGTTTTTCTAACCGGTGCGAGGATGAACATGACGACCCCTGGAGTATATATGAAAAAATGGTTTTACCTGGCGCTGTTGCTGGTCATCGGTTGCAGCAAAAATCCCACTGCCCCGGCCTATCAGAAAGAGGTGAGCGTGTTCGGCTATCTGTGGGGCGGCAAACCGTTGAGCGCCGATCGTGCTTTGTTGCTGACCTGGACCAGACCGATAACCGATCTTTACAGCCTTAATGAGGCGGCTCTGACGCACGCCCACGTGGTCATGACGGAAAAAGAGACCGGCCGGCAGATTGTGCTGCACAACACCGCCGCGGCACCGGCCTATTATTATAACGACACTCTGCTCGTTCAACCCGATCACACCTATACGCTGACGATCCAGGTCGAGGAACGTACCGTCACGGCCGCAACCCGCGTGCCGGCGGCCATACGGCTGAACACCACCCTCTCCGGCGATTCGGCCAATCGGGTCCAGCCCGCCAACCTGGGTTTTGAACAGCCCATCTTCGTAGAGTGCGATAAACCGGAACAGATCCTGCTGGTCGATATGTACTGCAACGAACCGTTCGACAACGCCGAATATATCAACCCCTTCAGCGACAACAACAAAAATCCGCGCAATCAGGAAGAGTACGACGGCGGCCGCAATGCCGAACCGCGACACATTCGCGCCTTTATGAAATACCAGGATATCGCTGCGCCGCTCTATGGCGGTCGTCATACGATCTATTGGTACGGGTCCATGCTGGTATTCTGGGGCAGCAACACATTGCAGGTGCTGGCGGTGGATGACAATTTCCATCGTTATCTGTACATGGAACACCCCGAGTTGAACGGCGGCGTCAGCGGCGGCATCGGCCTGTTCGGTTCCGTGTGCGGCGA
>CAZISM010000182.1:0-2775 GCA_964541895.1 uncultured Cytophagia bacterium | reverse complement strand
CTAGGCCGCCAGCGTTCTGGTGGCCGCGGCCATTATTTTCTCTTCGGTAGCCTCCTGGTGGGAAAATTCGGCGGTTATGCGCCCTTCACTCAACACCAGGATGCGATCGCTCATGGCCAGCACCTCCGGCAATTCGGAAGAGACCATGATCACCCCCATGCCCTGTTCGGCAAACTGATTCATCAGCTGGTATATTTCCGCTTTAGCGCCCACATCGATGCCACGGGTGGGGTCGTCCAGCAGCAGCACCTCCGGCCGCGTCGCCAGCCATTTGGCCAGAATCACTTTTTGCTGATTGCCGCCGCTCAACGTTTCCACGGCGCCGGCGAGGCTCGGCACCTTGATGTGCAACTGCTCCACATACCTCTGCGCCATCTCCCGCTCCAGTCCGCGGCGGAGAAGACCGTTTTTCACAGCCTGCTTGAGGTTGGCCATGGTGATGTTCCACTGCACCGGCAACTGCAGGAACAGGCCCTGAGCCTTGCGATCTTCGGTGACCAGCGCCAGTCCATGCTTAATGGCGTGCAACGGTGAAACCAGCTCTGCAACCTTGCCTTTGATGCGGATCTGGCCGGAAAGCCGTTCGCCGGGTGCGGCGCCGAAGAGCGTCATCAACAGCTCAGTGCGTCCCGCTCCCATAAGTCCGGCGATGCCCAGGATCTCACCGCGACGAAGGGTAAAGGTGATATTCTCCAGCAGATGACGGTGACTCTGCTGCGGATGCTTGATGGTCAAACCTTCCACAGCCAACAGCTCATCGCCGGCAGCGAGACTCTGTTTGGGGAACAGGTCCGACAATTCCCGTCCCACCATCATATTCACCAGTTGTCCGGCCGAGGTGTCGACCACCAGGTGGGTGCCGATATATTTACCATCCCGCAACACCGTCACGCAGCGTGCAATACGAAAAATCTCTTCCAGCTTGTGCGAAATATAAATGATCGCGACGCCGTTTTTCTGCAGATTCTGAATGACCTTGAACAGCTTTTCCGCTTCCGATTCGCTCAACGCCGACGTCGGTTCGTCCATGATCACCACTTTGGCGTGCAGGGACAACGCTTTGGCAATTTCCACCAGCTGCTGTTCGCCCACGCGCAGATCAGCCACTCGCGCATCCACCGGAATTTCCACCTCCAGCTGCTGCAGTTCCGCGCGGGCCTGCGCGCGCATGGTTTTATAATCCACCAGTCCCAGCCGGGTCTTGGGTTCGCGACCGAGAAAAATATTTTCCGCCACGGACATTTGCGGAATCAGATTCAGCTCCTGATGGATGATGGCGATGCCGGCCGCTTCGGCCATACGCGTATTGTGGAATTCGACCGCCTGACCCTCGATGAGAATCTGGCCCGCATCCGCCTGGTAGACACCGCTGAGAATTTTCATCAGGGTGGATTTGCCGGCGCCGTTTTCGCCCAGCAAGGCATGCACCTGGCCCCGCTCAATAATCATGCTGACCCCGTCCAGAGCCTGGACGCCGGGAAAGGACTTGCTGATACTGCGCATTTCCAGAAACGTTGAACTCATGCTGATCTTCCTTGCTTGCTGTGGCCTCAAAAGGCGGTCTTGAAATCCTCTATCGACACACCCAATATGGATTGTGCAATTTGGTCCAGCCTGGCTTCATCGGCGTGGAGATGGATGGTGCGATGGCTGTGGGACATGGAAGCCCCTGCCGCCAGAGCGGCAGCCGGCGACGAACTTTCCAGTTCATAGAACGGTCCCATGGGTTTCGCGCCCGGGCCGGCCGGTCCGTCGTTGTAGGAATTGGCGACATCGCCGCTGAACGGCTGTTCGGTAATTTTCCATAAACTGTTCACATAGTCAGTGGCCTGCTCCGGCAGCGTGAATTGCACCAGTGTCAATACGCCCAGTTGGGAATCATAGCTGCCCATCACCGGCTTGACGCGCGGTTTGGGGACGCCGATCTTGCTGCGATAAAGGCCATCGGCTTTGAAAAAGATGGCATTGCTTTTTATCTGCAAGCGATCCGCCGGAATATCACCGAAATAGTTGGACACCACCACTGGTCCTATTGCGCTCTCCGGGCCCGCTACATAAGGCACGGCAACAATCGCTGCAGGAGACGGATTGAACATGCCCAGGATCCAGATCGACACCAGACCGCTCTCTTTGTTCCAGACCGTGGTGCCGGTGTTGGTGATCTTGTTGACGCTCTCAAACGCCACCACATCGATGGCATGAGGCAATTCCACACCAAGACTCTTTACCAGCTCGGGGCGATGCAGCAGCCGTACCTGCCGTTCCAGCTCCAGGTCAAAAGTGAAATCCGCGTAATTGCGGATGGACATCGCTTTTCTAAAGACCACACGGTGATCGTCCTGGGCGACAATATCATAGGGTCCTTCGTTGATGGGCGGCGGCGTGTACCAGTGATCGAGATCGAACGGGTCGCCTTTTTTGAAGAACAGGGCATACTGGCCTCCTTCAGGACCGAGCCAGAAACGATCTTCGCCGCCAAAGGCGTTGATATGAAGATTGTTTTGACCGGAGGCGATGAGCTCGCGGTTGATCCAGCCGAAACTCGGGCCCTCGTTGCCGCCATAGGTGCTGGTCATGATCCGGCCCTGCAAGGCCGGCGTAATCGCCACCATGGCCAGGTTGCTTTTTGTGGCCAGCACCACCACCGGCGTATGCTTTTGCAGGAAAGCGACGTCGTCCTGAAACGTCGTGCCTACAGTTTGAACCTGTTTGCTGGAGCAGGCCAGCAGAGACAGCACACTCGCCAGGATAATTTTTTTCATACCGACTCCGTTT
>CAZISM010000181.1:0-8635 GCA_964541895.1 uncultured Cytophagia bacterium | reverse complement strand
ATTGTGTGGGATTGAATTACTCGGCAGAGGGCAAGCCTTCGGCAGCGCCCTATCAGGAGTTCATCGATCGTATTCAAATGGCCATCGATCATGGCGCCTGTGCCTGCTATATCCAGGGTGAAACCGCGGATTATTATATGGAACACGGCAACGCGGATGCCTTGGCCAAAGCTTTTGATTTGATGCGTCGCAACAACGTCATTGCCGGCATCGGCGCTCACCGCATTGAAACCGTCCGAGCCTGTGTGCAGGCCGGCTTCAATCCCGATTTCTGGATGAAAACCCTGCACCACCACAACTATTGGTCGGCCGGACATCCGCAATGGCATGATAATATGTATTGCTTCAAGCCTGAAGAGACCGTCGCGTTTATGGAGACTTTACCGCAGCCGTTCATCGCCTTCAAAACCCTGGCGGCCGGCGCCATCAAGCCGGAGGACGGCTTCCGCTATGCCTTTGCCAACGGCGCCGATATTGTCTGCGCCGGCATCTACGATTTTCAGATGGTGCAGGACGTAAATATTGCGCTCGACCTTCTCAATGACAAAACATTGACGGAGCAGCGCCGTAGGAAGTGGATGGCCTGAAGTAGCCGGCTTTACATGACAAGTATTTTTCCAAGGCACGTGTCGGACACCTCACAGGTGTCCGACACGTATTCATTTTCAGACCGGGTTAAAGGCTATACGAATTTCTCTTGGGAAGCACACAATGATAAAACCGATCTACCTATCTCTTTTGTTAATGACCACAACACTTTTCGCCGAGATGAAATGGAACGCCCAGTGGATCATGCATCCCACGCTGCAACCGCAGGCCCACGGCGTGGTGCTCTTTCGCAAAAACATCGAATTGCGGGAGCGTCCTGCCAAGTATGTGATTCACGTTTCCGCGGATAATCACTATCGTCTCTTTGTCAATGGCCACTATCTCGGGCGCGGTCCAGCGCGCGGTGATTTACACCACTGGTTTTATGAAACGTACGATATTGCACCCCATCTCAGAAAGGGTAGCAACACGATAGCGGCGGAGGTGATCAACTGGGGACCGAAACGATCTTTTACCTATTTTTCACAAATGACCTCCTTTCTGGTGCAAGCCGATTCGGATCAGGAAAAAAGCATCAATACCTGCGACGGCGCCTGGCGGTGCCTGCACAATACCGCGGTGCATGCCAAACCCGTGGACTGGATTTTCGACCGCAACACTATCGACTTTGGTCTTTATGTCGGCAACCCCACCGACAGCGTCGCGGCCGCTCTCTATCCCTGGGGTTGGGAGCAGCATGAATACGATGACCGTCATTGGCCCTGGGCGAAATGGTGCGACGTGCCCGGTGCGCGCAATAGCCAACATGCCGGTGGTATCTTGTACGGTAACGGCAAATTGCTCATCCCTCGTCGGACCGGTATGGTGGTGGAAAAAAAGGAACGGTTTGCCAGAGTGGCCAGAACCCGCGGCGTCGAAAAGAACGACGACTTTATTCAGGGACGTGCTCCGTTTGAAATTCCGGCCAATCGCAAGGTGAGTATCCTGCTGGATTTTGACCATGAAACCGTGGGCTATCCGGAGATGATCATCAGCGCCGGCAAAGACGCGCACATTCAGATCATGTACGGGGAAAATCTCATCGTTAAAAATAAATCGCCCAAGGGGAATCGCAACGAAATCGACGGCAAGTATCTGATCGGCCTCAAGGATGTGTTCATCCCGGACGGCGGCAACCGGAGAGTGTTCAAGCCAAGCTATTTGCGCGCGTTTCGTTTCGTACAACTCGATATCCAAACCTGTGACGAAGCGCTGCGCATCGAAGACTATTGTCAGATGGCAAGCATGGCGCCGATCGATCTGCGAGCTGTCTTCGAAACCGACGATTCGTTTGTCAATTCACTTATGCCGGCCGGCTGGCGCACCGCCTCTATCTGTAGCCAGGATATTTTAATGTCCGACGCCGCCTATGAACAGATGCAATACGTCGGCGACTCACGCGTGCACAACCTCACATTGTTGACTCTTTCCGGCGACGATCGCCTGACGCGTAACAGTCTGATCCAGTTCAATGAATCGCGCATTCCCGAGGGACTCACCTGGGCCTGTTATCCCAACGCCTTTCATCTCATCATCCCATCCTATTCGTTGATCTGGATCGATGAGATTCATGATTACATGATGTGGCGCGACGACAAAGAGTTTGTCCGGCAATTCGACCTCGGCATTCGCAACGTGCTCGAATGGTTTGAAAATAGAAGACAAGCCAAAGGCTTGCTGGGCAAAATGGAGTGGTGGCCGGCCTTGGCATGGCCCCGGCATTATAAGAACGGTGTACCGCCGGAAATGTCCGAGGGTAACAATACGCTCTATACCCTGCATTACGCCTATACATTGCGTCACGCCGCTGAAATCATGCAATTCATCGGCAACCAGGTTCAGGCGAAAGTCTATCGGGAGCGCGCGGACGAAATCTGCCGGACGGTCAACCGACTCTGCAAATCAGCGGACGGCTTTTATCGCGAAGCGCCCGGCCATGAAAAGATCAGCCAGATCACCAACATCATGGCGATTCTTGCCGGCGCCGTACAAGGCGCGGAGGCGCGCGCATTGATGCTCAAATTGCTGGAGCCCAAAGACTGGTTCGGACAGGTGGACCTGTTTCTGCACCTCTATCTTTTTGAAGCGCTGAACGAGACCGGGTTACAGGATCGATTCCTCCCTGAACTTTCCGAATGGCGCACCATGCTGGAGCGCGGCATGACCACCTTTGCCGAAGTGCCGTTGGAATGGGGCGAAGAAAACCAGCGTTCCGAATGCCACCCCTGGAGCACGGCGCCCAACCATTTCTTTTTCCGCACCATCTGCGGAATTACGCCGATGAGCCGCGGCCACCGAAAGGTGGACATAAAACCGGTCTTTGGATCCTTGAACAGCATTAACGCCCGCTATCCGCACCCCTTGGGCGCCATCGAAATGCGGTTACAGCGCAAAGGAGAAGGAGTGGAGGGGAGCATTACCGTGGGAGCGGAGATGCAGGCCGTGCTGGTCTGGGGAACGAAGAAGATAAAGTTGGCTGCCGGAGTGAATCAGGTGCGCTTATAAAAGGGTCTGAAAACCGTGATGGAGAACATGCCCAAATTATGAAGATCATTTACCACCTGACGATTTTGTTGTTTTCGGCCTCCAGGCTGATGTCGGAGGTGATCACCTGGCCGGGGCCGACGGAATTTGTCTCGGACAAATATTACGTCGTTACCGTGAACGGCATCCCGGTGCCGGTGTATGATACGCCCATTGCCTCTTATGCCGTTTTCGATTTTCAAGGGCCGGTCACCGTTGAGGTCAACACGATGTTCGACGTACGCTGGGTGGACATTCGTCCGCTGCGCACCGGTCTTCAGGCCGAGTACACCACCGACCACTCCTTCCGTTTCACTATCGACCGGCCGGAAAACCTCAGCGTCGAGCTGAACGGTCGTATTCGTCAACAACCTTTATTCATCTTTGCCGGCAGCCCCGAGAGCGAACGACCGGATCGTTCGGATCCGAATGTGATCTGGTTCAGCGGCGGCCGGGTCCATAAAAACGTGGCGCTCGAGTTGACCGACAACCAGACGGTCTACATCGAAGGCGGCGCCGTGGTGCAGGGAACCATTTCCGCCACGGGGAAAAAGAATATCAAAATTTGCGGCCGCGGCATTCTTGACGGTTCACGGGTTCGCGACCTGCCCGGCAACCTCCATCGCTGGATTTCGTTGACCGATTGTGAAAGTATCAAACTCAAGGATGTTACTCTGCATAACGGAACCACCTGGCAGACCGCCCTGTTCCATTGCCGCTTTGCGGAAATCAACGGAATTCGCATCGTCAGCGAAAGCGGCGGCGACGACGGCATCGACCTGGTGCGCTGCCGGGATATTCTGGTGGACGGCGTGTTCGCGCACACCAAAGACGACTGCATCGCCGTTAAATCGCACGGCAATTATCCGCAGGATCACCCTACCGACAACATTCTGGTGCGCAACTGCACTTTCTGGAATTCGATCTGGGGTAATGCGGTCGAAGTGGGATTCGAATTATATTCAAACGAGGTGAAAAATATTCGTTTCGAAAATATCGATATCATTCACGTGGAGGACGGCGCCACGCTGAGCATTCACAACGCCGGTCCGGCGCACGTGCATGATGTGATTTTTGAAAATATCCGCATCGAAGACAGCCGGCAAAAGCTGTTTGATGTTGCAATCTTTTATTCGCAGTGGGGTCCGGACGGTAATCGCGATCCCAAGTTTGCCGAAACAAATTATCTGCACGGCGCCTGGGACGGAGTATTCAAAATTCCCGCTGATAAAGAAGTCTATCATCGACAATTCCGCGGTCGCATCAGTGATCTGGTTTTCAAGGATATTCAGGTGGTAGCCGGGCCTTTGCCTTTTTCCATTTTTCACGGTTTTGATGAAGAGAAAAACATTGCGCGTGTCCGCATTGAAAATCTGACCTATATGGGTAGGCACTTGACCGATCCGGCAAATGCCAGGATCAGAACGCAAAACACCCGCGGCCTGCAGATTCAATAATCCTGATGAGAGAAAAAGATGAAACAACTAATCTTAGTGATTCTTATTCCGGTTTTGACGGCCTTTGAGTCGTCTGCCGGTCAATCCATGAGCCTGCTGGCCGTGCGCCATGCATCGGCTGTGTTTGCGCCGTTGGACACGGTTACTCTGGTCTGCGCTCCCGAAGGCCGTCTTTCAGTCCAAGATGGAGCGGGCAGGGCATATATTTCTACCAAGGCCAATGGTGAATATCGGTTTCTCGCCGGCGGTGCTGCCGGAACTCAAGTCGCAACCTTGTTTGACGTCGATGGACGAGCGCTTGCCGCCACCTCATTTCAACTCAAGGCAGAAACCCGTGTCAATGATGGAGGACGATTCAGCGAATTGTTCAAATTGCTCCACCAGGGCATGCTGGTCTATGCGCCGGATGGTTATGAAGAGGTGGTGTGGAAGGGCGATGTGTATCGCTATTTCGTCAACTGGGTGTTGGACAACAACAACGTCATCCAGGGCATGAAATATTTCAGCCCCTATAGCCGGGATTTGACAGACCTGCTGGCTGCCAATCAAAAAAAGGACGGGATGATCTGGAGTTTTGTCCGGCCTGATACCGACGATCACTACTATTATGAGACCGCCTACGCCTTTCTCGGCTATTACGACCGGCACAACGGCGCCTGGTTTGTGCGTCAGCCTGCGGAAAATCATGTAGAGTACAATTACATCGGCATGATCTGGCAGCACTGGAAGGCCGGCGGAGACAGCCAGTGGATGCAGGGCAAGCTTGCTTCTGCCATGGCTGCTTTGGATTATTGCGTCACTGATACGCTCAAGTGGTCCAAACGCTTGCAACTGTTGAAACGTCCCTATTGCATCGATTCGTGGGATTTTCAGGTGGATGATGAGTATACGCCCCCCTGGCCGATCAGTCCCACCATGGTGGTGGTGCCGGGTAAAACAAAATTCGGCATCTTTTTCGGCGACAATACCGGTTATTACGAGTCCTGTAACCGGTTGGCTGAAATGCTGGAGCATGCTGGACGCAAACAAGAAGCTGCGGTGTACCACGAGCGGGCGCAGGAAATTTTGAGACGGCTGATTGAGCTGTCCTGGAACGGCCGTTACTTTGTTCATTTCATCGACGAGGATCCCTCGGTGAAACGCAATCTGGGCGTTGATGAAAAATCGCAGATAGCGCAGGGTAACATGTATTCCATTAATCGCGGACTGCCCCGCGAAATGAACGCGGCTATTATCAACACCTATCTCGATTTGCGCAAAAAGCTTCCGCAAGGCTCGCCCGGCGAATGGTACGCCATCTACCCGCCGTTTGAAAAGGGTTTTTCGCAACATGACGCCAAATGGCAGTATATGAACGGCGGCGTCGCCGGGCATGCCATTGGCGAGCTGGTGCGCGGCGCCTATGAAAACGGTTATGAGCATTATGCTTCCGATGTCCTGCTGCGGACCCTGGAGTTGATCAAACGGGGGAAAGATAGATTCTATTTTGCCTACACCGGTGCTGTTCCTGCGCCGCCGCCGGCGCCGGTCTTTCGGCCCGTTGATCTCTCGCCATACGCCAATATGGATCTGTGGGACATCGGCAACAATAAAGTCTTTAAATGGATGAACGCAGACCGCCCGGGCAACGACATGCGCGGGTTGCCGACAGGCGAGCAGCGGTTCCACGACATCCGCTTTCAGGTGATCGATCCGTCGAAAAACCATCGCCGGGCCGCGGTAGCCGTGTCCACCAAACCAGGGTTTCCACGAGCCCTGGAACTTGCCGTGAATAATAAAGCTGCCACGGTTTATCTGCTGCACTCTTCCTCGGACAATACGCCCAGCACCTTTGCCGGCGCTGTCACCTTTCGTTATCGCGACGGCAGCGAACAATCGCGCAACATCATCAAATTCAAGGACGTCACCAACTGGTGGTTCGCGCAACTAAAGCAGCCCCGGGCAGGCGTGGCCTGGGCCGGGCCTAATCCGGTAAGCTCCCGCGTAGGCGTGTGCTGGATGGCTCTCGAAAATCCCGAACCGGATAAGGAGATCCAAAAGTTGGTATTGCATGCGCCCATCGAAGGCGGCATTTATACCGTGCTGGCGATCACCCTTGCCGACCAGCCGTTCTATATCCAACCGAGTCTGGAATCCTTCGGTGGACCTGACAACTGGGCCGCAGCTAATGCCATGGCTGCACTGATGGAGGGCCTGGCCGGCGTGCAGAACACTGGTTTGGCCTTCGACCGCGTCCGATTGGCGCCGCGCTGGAGTACCACGACAACGGATTGCGTCACGGTGGTCGCACATTATCCATCATCCAACGGCTATGTGGCTTATCGCTATCAAACAGATGATCCGGCCAAAAAAATTAATTTGACGGTCACCGGATCGGGCCATACTCTGAAAGGTCATATCCTGTTGCCCGCCGCTTTTTCGCCGCTGTCTGTAGTAGCCGGTAATGGTCCACGGCCCTTTGCTGTCAACAAGGTAGGTGAATCGTGTTATGTGGATTTTGAGATCGCACTGGCGGGAGTGGAACATATATGCATACATGGTCGGTGATGTCCAGGACCTCACCGATTTATAAAAACATCCGTTCAAGGATATCGCCTTGTATTCGATTTTTATTGAATACGTGAATAAAGTCCGGGGCTGTGACGGAGCTGGCGTGTACCGCATTCGTTTCATACCGGGCGAAACAGGTCAGTGGACAAGCATGAAAGGGCCAAACAGTTGAAAAAGGTGCATCTGGTTTTAAGTTTGATTCTTCTCTGTATGGCTTGTCACTATGTTGATCGGGAGCGTACCGTGCCGGAAGGCGCTTTTGTAAGCGTAAGCGGCCGGAATATCATCACTCCCGACGGCAGGCCTTTATCGTTAAAGGGCGTAAACCTGGGTTTTTGGCTGGAACCGGAGGGTTATCCTTTCGGCTTTGATGGCCGGTTTGCCATTCGTGAATTTTATGATATTGCAGCTAACCTGATCGGACCGGATGATGCCAGGAAATTTTGGCGTAACTATCAGAAAAACTTTATTACGCGGGCGGATATTGCCTACATCAAGCAATTGGGATTGAACTCGGTAAGAATCCCCTTTGATTACCGGATTTTTGTCGATGAATTTTTTCTGGGCAGTCTGGAGCCGCGCGGATTTCAATTGATGGATAGCGTTTTGAGCTGGTGCCGTCAGGAAAGCGTGTATGCCATACTCGATATGCATAGCGCTCCCGGCGGACAGGCCGGCTGGACCACGGATGACGGTTATCTTTATCCCTGGCTATTTGAAGATAATGGGGAAGAAAGCCGAAGGCAAACGATCGAGATCTGGACGGCCATTGCCAGGCGTTATGCGCAGGACACAAATTTGCTGGGCTACGACCTGCTGGGCGAACCGATTCATCAGTATATTGATACCACCCGCTTTAACAGGCGTCTCGAGCCGTTTTACAAACGCCTGTGTGCTGAAATTCGCAAGGTGGACAAAAACCATATCTTCTTTTTGGCCGGAGCATTCTGGAATCGCAATTTTGACGTTTTTACCTCTCCTTTCGATTCGAAACTGGTTTATACCACGCACCTGTACAACTTTACTCACGCCTATACGTCCCTTGATTACTATGAGCGCTTTAGTGAAAAACATAACGTGCCGATTTGGATCGGTGAGTTTGGCGAAGTGAGCCCCTCATTTGTCGATTCGGTCAGGGCCGGATGTGAAGAGCGAAATTTCGGCTGGTGTTTGTGGTCCCTGAAAAAAATGAACAACGATCATTGTCTGTTGCAGATTAAAAAGCCGGAACATTGGGACAAACTGACTGAATTCACAAATACATTGTATCCCGATCGGGAAAGCATGGTGATGGCCTATCCGGGCTATCCGTTGGCCAGAGATGCTTTAAATGCGTTTCTGGAAAACTGCCGGTTTGAAACGTGCAGCAAATCTTCTTTCTATCTGGATGCTTTAAAGTTGAAAAAACACCTTAATCGTCAGGATGCCGGGTTGGTTTTATTACTAAAAGATGAGAACTAGGGGTCCAAACCGATGAAAAATCTTGTTTATCTGTTGGCTGTGCCAATCCTGTTCTC
>CAZISM010000180.1:7285-8724 GCA_964541895.1 uncultured Cytophagia bacterium | reverse complement strand
CGATCTTGACCACACCGGAACAGCCGTTGATAATGTTATCTTTATATTCTGATGCACCCTCGATCGGATCCCCCCGGTTTACCGGTGGATAATCGCTGGGATAGAAAAAGCTTGGATTGGTGCCCGGAGCGCCGACCTCGCCTGATTTGATCAGCACGCGATCACCCAGGTCAAAACCGAAATCAGGCACTGCGAACGGCTTGAGGTGATTGGCGCCGGTAATGGAGCCGAGCTCCGCCGTGGCGTCGGCCGTTATATTCAAATTGGCCATGCCCAATACAGGGGCAAAAAATAGCGGCAGCCGCCGTGAGGACTGCACGCGAACGCGACTGGAGCTGGGAAAGGTGACGTCGCCGGCGCTGACCGCCACGGGTTGGCGGATACATTGATTGCGGCCGGCAAAATCCATGGCACGCCGCGTGGCCTCAGACCGGCTGGTCATCAGGCCGGCTGCGCCCGCCAAAGCCGAGGCATCCACGCCCGCCTGCAGCTGATTGCGCGCTGTCAACACATAACTGACATCGATGGCCAGGGCCGCCATGCCCACCACCGCCATCATAGAGACGGCAGCCAGCACTAATATGTTGCCGTGCTCGTTTCGTAGCAGGTGAAGGCCGAATCGTTTGTTCTTCATGATTACCACTCCCCGGATGGCAAAAGCTGCGCACCCTTGATGATTTGCGGAGAAATCATAATCATTAATTCGCTTTCCTTGTTGCTGAAACTGGTGCTGCTGAACAACCGTCCGAGCACCGGCAGGCTCCCCAACAGGGGTATTCTCGAAACCGCTCTGACCTGTTCCTGCGAGTACAGTCCGCCGAGAATAAGATAATGGTCCTCTTGCAGGTCCACATTAGTGTCGGTTTTGCGCGTGGACAGGGCAGGGATGCGAAAGCCGGAGAGGGTGATGCCGTTTTCAAAATCAAGACTGCTCACTTCGGTGGCCACCTTGAGATTGACCAGATTGGAATCGAGGACCATGGGGGTGAATTTAAGTTTGATGCCGAACTCTTTGAACTGAATGGTCACGGTCTGCATGCCGGCTGTGCCGGAAACGATGGGGATGGGAAATTCACCGCCTGCGAGAAAACTGGCCTCAGCGCCCTCACGTGCGCTGAGATTGGGCTTGGCCAGGGTGGTAAGAAGATTTTTTTCCTCCAGCGCCTTGATCATGGCGGTCAGATTCTGCGTCGGCACGGCGATAAAAAAATCCACTATTTCGCTGAATCCGAGCGGGTCGTTGGGAGCGATCACATTGCCGGCAAAACCGCCGACGTCCACGCGCTCGCTGCCGATCTTGCGATCCTTGACGAGAAAATCCAATCCCAGTTCGCGGATGGCGATGCGGTTGATTTCGACAAAACGCACCCGCAGCATCACCTGATGCAGGGCCACAGACCGGCGCACCAGGACGCGCTGCTGCCGGTAATTGCCCTGGT
>CAZISM010000180.1:0-7275 GCA_964541895.1 uncultured Cytophagia bacterium | reverse complement strand
GGTCATCCCACACGATCAGCGTGGTGGAGCCCTCCGCCTTGCCGATCAGCACAAGTTGAGAGGCAGAGATCACGCTGGCGTCCGCGACCTCGGGATCGGCGATGGAAACCTTGCTGATGGCCTGGCTGAAACGCAGCACCTGCGAATGCCCGGGCTCAATGGTAATGGACTCGATTTGTTCCGCACCGGCAAAAGCGACCCAGCCCAGCACCAGGATGCGAGTGAGCAACCCCCATCGCAGCTGGCGAGCAAACGGTAAACATGCAATCAACCTCATTCTGCAAATCTCCTTTTCCAGCCATCCTTCACGGCTTTTGCGGCTTGCCCTCTTTCGCGGTTCCTTCATCCAGAATCACTTCGGAACGTACGTTGGAACGATAGACCTCGATCACCTGTTTGGGCGGTTCCTGAACCGTTTGCGGCTGAACAGCCGGCGGCGGTGTGGGCTCGATGCGCGAGACGCGCGGCTGCTGAGGCGGCGGCACAGGCTTGTTTTTAGTGATCAGCTCTTTCAGACGCACGCCGGAAGGGGCGGATTCCGCCTGATCGGCCGTATTGCGCAGCACCAGCTGCAGTTTGCCCTCGTAGCTTCCCAGAGCCAGCTTTTCCGCCTGCTCCGGGGTCACTAGCAGCGTGACCGACTTGACGGTGATCGGTTCGTTGTCCTTGTTGTCCACGGTTTGGTCCACGGCCAAAACCTCGATGTTTTCCAGAATTGTGGTGGTGGTGGATTCCTCCTTGTCGCCGGTGGAGGAAACCGTAGCCAGCACATCGACGCGGGCATGGGGCAGGATGAATCCACTGACGCCGCTGACCACATTGACCGCCACGGTCATGGCGCGCATGCCCGCCGGTATAGCGGCGGCAAAGCCGCTGTTGGATCCCAGCACAGCCAGGCGCGATTCCAGCACGACTTCGCCGGCAAAGATCTCAGATTTTGTAACCCGGCCCATTAGGTCAGCGGCCTGGGAAAAACTGCCGGCAGGCGTTAATTCTGGGGGATATTCTTTCACCTGCAGCATGCTCTCATCCAGTCGTGTGCCAACCGGAAGATTGAGTTTGGCGATCAGCACGGTGCGCACCATTTCCTGGCGTCGCTGCAGAGAGGTCTTTTGATTCTGCAGATAGGAATAGGTGCCCAGAGTAGCCAGCAGGGCGGCCAAAACAGCGAGAGGGATCAGGTACTTGATCTTGAGCAGAAACATTCTATGGTCTCCGGGTTAGCCTTCCCAGTGCATCGTGGTACTGCGCGTAAGGTTAAAAGGACCGACCAGGCCGGGTATAACCGCATTGGTAAGCGGTGCATAGGTACCGCTTACCGTTACGGTCACATCATGGCTTCCGCCGGGGCCGGATATGGTGACAGAGATGCCGGTCAGGCCGCTGCCTGCCAGCAAATTCAACGCTCTGCTTCTGACGCGCGCTCCATCCGGCGAGGTGACCGCTGCAATGCGGGCGCCTTCCCGGGCGGCGCTGGTCAGAACGTTCATGGTCTCCCAAAGCCGGCCGAACTCGATGATGCCGAAGAGCAGCAGAATAAAGATGGGAATCACCAGGGCAAACTCGACCAGGGACTGGCCTTTTTGCGACTTGCAAAATTTTTTCATCACATCATTCCCAGAAAAATGGTACAACAGGTTCCCACCGCGATGGCAACCCCATAGGGCAATTCTAAGCGCCGAAGAGAACCAGGCATCTTTGTGCCGCCTTGCCGCTGAAAAAGATGCATGCCGATTTTCACCAGCCCTAACAGTCCGCCGGCAAGGACGATGCAGAACAGCGCAAGGCACGCAGCAGGCCAGGCGAACAGGGCGCCGACGCCGGCCATCAGTTTGACGTCGCCGGCGCCCATGCCGCCTAACCAATAAACCACAGCGAATGGGATCGCTCCCACCGCTGCTCCAAGCCCAGAGGCGGACAAGCCTGCGATTCCATCAGCAGCTGCGTGCAGACCGATGCCGGCGATGAACGCCGCCAGGGTCAGCCAGTTGGGAATACGACGTTGACGCAGATCCCACCAGGCAGCCGCAAGCGCGAAAATAGAAAGCAGTGCAATCTGCAGACTTATCAGAAATCACCTCGAGTCATTTGCCAGAATTGTGAAGGAACCGTATGGATTTCTCCATAGAAGCTGTGCCGGTAATTTCCCCTCTTCATGAGTGCCGCTTAGAATATAGCATACATCCCGATTGTTTTATCCCAAAGCCAGATAAATTACTCGTACAATGCGTCTATTCCCGGTTCCCAAAAATCAAGCGATGAAGATATACTGACTAACAGGATTACTCGCCCGTTAGTGCGGCCCCTATCCGATCCAAAACAGCGCCGATATTACCACCTAACGCTGTGACAGCGGCGATAACCGCCACTGCGATCAACACCAGAATCAAAGCGTACTCTGCCAAAGTCTGTCCCTCTTCTTTTGAAAAGAGACCGCGCAAAAAATTGATGATTACTTGCATGTTCTACTCCTTTGTTTTGGTTTACAGTGAGTTAAATGGTACCGCCTGGTGAAGATAGAACGCCTTTGCATCCCCCCTTTCAGAAAGTCGAGATGGCCGACAAGACAGTTGCCGCGCTTTTATTAAAAAAGGCAAACGCCATAAAAAATTGTATGATTTAATCAAGGCCAGCTGCCGACAACCTGATTGTACAGTGCGAGTACCTGGCCGCCGAACACAATTAAACCCGCAATCACCACCAAGGCGATCAACAGCAGGATGACGGCATACTCCATCAGCGTCTGCCCATCATCCTTCCGCAGTCGGACAGAAAAAAAACGGCCTAGCCTTCGCATTGCTTTGTGCAAATGAAATGACTGAAAGAGCATCACACGCCTCCCAGCGGATTCACTCTATTCTATATATATATACAACAATCATGCTTTACCGCAGATTGGATGAGGCACAACGTGAAAAAATAGTTTGCTCGTTGAAAAAAAGAGTAAAGAAAAATCCCCGGGATGAATTCCAGCTATTCCGTTGAATGGACGTCGCCCGTCGTCGTTGCTTGATTTGAACGGCACCGACCGCGTTATCAATCACGCCATCAAGCCACATTGACAGATGGGCAATCTCTTTCCATAACACGATTCTAAAAACAGAACAAACAAACACGGCCTGTGCAAAACACCATTGCATAGTTACGGCACTGCTAAAGCTGCGCTTTTCACGTTCCTCCTGCGCCAAGATGACGCTTTTTCCTTCGTACCGTTTCAATTTCATTTCTGCGTCATTATACGATAAATAAAAAAAACGAACAAGTCAAGCGAATTTTTTCTTAATTTAAACTATTAATAATTATTTATTTATATGATATTTTTCACCCTCTTCCGACAATAGCGCCCTAGAACGGAATAGAATAAAAAAAACAACTCTTTAACGCATGCTTCTCACATCACGGCGCAGCTCTCCAGCCAAGTTCGATTTCATCTCATACTGATTCGAGTCCGGCGGCCGATCAACAGCCGGCCGGACTCGAATCTTTCCTTTGATAGGTCTGTTTATTTCATCAGAAGCATTTTCATATCCTTGATGTACCTTCGCTCGCCGCTGACCACCTCCAACCGGCAGAGATAAACGCCTGAGGTGACCTGGCGGCCGGCGTAATCCCGGGCATCCCACCTGATCTGGTAATTGCCACTGCTCTGCGTTCCATTGACCAGCGTAGCGATCTCTTGTCCAAGGGTGTTAAAGACCCTGAGAACCACAGTGGCCGGCTCAGGTATCTGATAAGAGATGCAGGTCTCGGGATTAAAGGGATTGGGATAATTCTGCTGCAGGCAAAAGCTCATACGGCTTGGATCACCGGCATTGGCCACATCAGTGGTCAGGATAAAATGGGCGACCATGGTGGTGTCGTCAAAGAGGGTGACGGTTTTTACCGCTGTTGTATCCTTCTTATCGCCATTCCAGCGGGTGAACCGATAGTTCGTGCCGGCCACAGCGCTTAAAGTGAGCTGGGAGCCAAAATCATAATCCGCCTGTTGCGGACTCTGGCTGACTTGTCCGCCGCTGACCGGATCCGCAGAGACGGCAAACGTTATCCCTTTGACGACCACCGTATGGCCATCGCTCCAGTTCGAAACAATTTCCGGATGGGTTCGACAGCGGGCTCGAGCGCGAACCATGATGCCATCCGAATAGATGCTTGCGGCTTTGTATATGTGCGACCGATAGACGTCCCCCCAGGCGAAATCATTGTACGCGGTCATCAGCGTGTCGCCGGAGCCGGCATCCAACTCTTGCAGCATCAAAGCGCTGGCGGCTTTGCCCTTGTACTCCTGTCCGGATTTTCCGGCAAAGTCGATCCGCAAGGCAACCTCGCCGTCCTCGCCCGGCAGCAGGTTGGTGAAACGGGCGATATAGCCGGTGTTGGTGTTATCGGCAGGAAGCCGGGTTGAAGCATCATTGGCGCCGGAGAAGAGCGGGTGGCCGGCTTCATCTTTTCCGTTCGAGCTTTCATTGGCGAATCCCGCAGCCCCGGACAGCGAAACCGACGACGCGTGATCCCAGCCGCCGCTGCCCATGTTGGAAAAGAACACCAGATGGTATTTTTTGTTCTGCGCCAAACCGCGCAAAGAGAGGATCAGCGGGCTGTCCGGCGCATTTTCATAAGAGATGGTCCCGAGGCAACTGACGATGCCGTTGAAAATTTTATCCGCATCGGTGCCGGCTTTCGGCTCTGCTCCCAACTGGGCGGTATCCTTAAAATAGCCGCCGGTCACCTCGAGGGTGATGTTCGTCGGATCGCCGGACTGGTAATCCATCAGACGGCCCCAACCGGGCAATCCGGATTGGCCGTTCGGCGAGGTGATTTTGGTGATGTTGCCCGTCAGTTGATCGGTGCAGGCGCCCCATTCAGAAAAATTGGCATCTCCCCAATCGAACTCGTATTCGATTTCATGGCCAAGGTTGCTGGCTGCGCTGTCGGCGGAAAATGTCACCATTTGCCCTCTAAAAGCGAACGAAGGACCGGTCGGAATGTATGGCACGCTGACGACCTCCTCGATCTCTTTGAAATAGGCGGTCACTGTGCGGTTGCCGTCCAATGTGACCGTGGTCGAAGCACTGTCCGCCTGGGCCGCCGCTCTGGACCAATTGACGAACCGGTAACCGGCCGCTGGAACAGCCACGATGGGAACCACGCTGTTGGCGGCAAAAGGATGAACGCCGACGCTAGGCGTAGTCGTTCCGCTTCCCTGCGGACTCACCTCCATAGTCAACATGTAAAGGATCTGGCTAAAGTTGGCCTGCACGGTTTTGTTCCCGTTCATCACGATGGCGTATACGCCGCCGGTGTTGATTACAGCAGCGGAATCCGCGCCGCTCCAGGAAGTGAACGAATACCCCGAACTGGGCGCCGGCGTCAAAGTGACCGTCGTTCCAATGGCATAGATTCCGCCGGCCGGATTCAACGTGACCGTGCCATGACCATCGTTAGCGGCCGTCAGGGTATACGTGATCTGGGTGAAATTGGCGGTCACCGCTTTATTGCTGTTCATGACCATAGTGAACACGCCGCCGTTGTTTACCACGTCTGCCGCATTGGCGCCGGTCCAGTGACTGAAGGTGTATCCGGAACTCGGATTCGGCGTCAACGTCACCGTAGCCCCGGCCGCAAAAATGCTTCCGGACGGACTCAATGCGACAGTCCCATGACCATCGTTGCCGGCCGTCAGAGTGTAGGTGATCTGGGTGAAATTGGCGGTCACTGCTTTATTGCCGTTCATGACAATGGTGTACACTCCGCCGGTGTTCACCACGTCTGCCGCATTGGCCCCGGCCCAGGAACTGAAGGCATATCCAGTACCCGGATTCGGCGTCAACATCACCGTGGTCCCGGCCGCATAGGTGCCGCCGTACGGACTCAACGTGACAGTCCCATGGCCGTCGTTGCCGGCGGTCAGGGTATAGGTGATCTGGGTGAAATTGGCCGTCACCGCTTTATTGCTGTTCATGACCATAGTGAACACGCCGCCGTTGTTCACCACCTCTGACGCATTGGCGCCGGTCCAGTGACTGAACGTGTACCCGGAACTCGGATTCGGCGTTAACGTCACCATGCTCCCGGCCGCATAAACGCCGCCGGACGGATTCAACGTTACCGTACCATGGCCATCGTTGCCCGCCGTCAGGGTATAAGTAACCTGGGTGAAATTGGCGGTCACCGATTTGTTGCCATTCATGACAATACGATACACTCCGCCGCTATAGGTGACATCCCCGGCGTTGGTTCCTGACCAGGAACTGAACGTATATCCGGAACTCGGATTCGGCGTTAACGTCACCGTGCTCCCGGCCGCATAAACGCCGCCGGACGGAGTTAATCCCACGGTGCCATGGCCGTCGTTGCCCGCCGTCAGGGTATAAGTAACCTGGGTGAAATTGGCGGTCACCGATTTGTTGCCATTCATGACAATACGATACACTCCGCCGCTATAGGTGACATCCCCGGCGTTGGTTCCTGACCAGGAACTGAACGTATATCCGGAACTCGGATTCGGCGTTAACGTCACCGTGCTCCCGGCCGCATAAACGCCGCCGGACGGAGTTAATCCCACGGTGCCATGGCCATCGTTGCCCGCGGTCAATGTATAGGTCGTTTGAATAAAATTCGCCTGCACCGTCTTGTTTCCATTCATGACGATCGTGTACACTCCGCCGGTGTTGATGACATCGCCGACACTAGTCCCGGTCCAGGAACTAAAGGTATATCCTGAAGCAGGTACCGGCGTCAATGTAACCGTGGCTCCTGATGGGTAGGTACCGCCGGACGGATTTAACGTCACCGTGCCATGGCCATCGTTGCCCGCGGTCAACGTGTAGGTGACCTGGGTGAAATTGGCCGTCACTGATTTGTTGCCGTTCATGACAATGCGATAGACCCCGCTGCTATAGGTAACATCCCCGGCGTTGGTTCCAGACCAAGAGCTGAAGGTGTATCCGGAGCTCGGATTTGGCGTCAATGTCACTGTGGTCCCAGCCGCATAGGTACCGCCGGATGGATTCAACGTTATTGTGCCATGGCCGCTATTACCGGCGGTCAACGTATATGTGGTCTGGCTGAAATTGGCCGTCACGGTCTTGCTGCTGTTCACCGTCACCGTGGTGGTTGCGCTGTTTGGATTGGCAACGTCTCCGCTCCAATTCACAAACTGGTACCCTGAAGCCGGCGAGGCAGTGAGAGTGACGACGGTCCCTGAATTATAAGTGTGCGCTCCAATAGAGGGTGTCGTCGTGCCCCCTCCTGCTGGACTCGCTGCCATGGTTAGCG
>CAZISM010000179.1:7660-8802 GCA_964541895.1 uncultured Cytophagia bacterium | reverse complement strand
ATCGAGCTGCATCCCGATTCGCCGTTTCTGCACATTACGGAAACGCTGGCGGCTAAAGACCAGGATAAGGGCGTGCCGGTGCTCGCCATGCAGGCGGTGTGGCAAATGACAGAGTGGCGGAGCTCGGGGCAGGTGTTCTCACCGCACCTGGTGCCGGCGCCGACAGATGTCATCGGTCGACATGTGATGCGCAGTCCGGCCCTGATCGCGCAATTCGAAACCATGGCCGCAGCGCTCATCGGTGACATAGCCGCCATCACCAAGCAGCAGCCGATCCCGGCGGC
Organism: uncultured Cytophagia bacterium; assembly: GCA_964541895.1. Classification (GTDB taxonomy): domain Bacteria; phylum Zhuqueibacterota; class Zhuqueibacteria; order Residuimicrobiales; family Residuimicrobiaceae; genus CAZISM01. The sequence goes on along the minus strand of CAZISM010000179.1, from coordinate 8,518 downwards.
GATGAACCTGCTGAGGCAGGAGCAGCGACCGCTGTTCCATACCGGACTGGTTGGACAGAGCGTACGCAGTCACGTCTACTTTCAACAGGAACGACAACCGGTCACCTGCAAGACCCTGCATCACAGTTATTATCTTTGGGTATCGGCTCAAGCCCAGCCGGCGGAAGCGATGAGCCGGGCGAGAAGCCATCTCTGGAGAAAAACCGGTGCGAGCCAACTGGCCGCAACCGACGATCGGCCGGATATGGCCGAGTATGCAGAACGCATCTACCCGCCCATACTGGAGGAACGCTGGGCCGAGCGCCGACTCGACCAAAAAACCGTCGGCGCCATTCGCCTGCACCGCTCGTATCGCGATGATGTCTGGTTCTGCCCGTGGTTCAACAGCCTGCGCACCTCGTTCGGTCTGTATCTTTGGGGGAAGCAGCTGAACCGGAAAGAGTGGCAGGACAAAGCCGTGCAAACCCGCGATCTGGTGCTGCAGGCGCCGCAGGATCAGGGACTGTTTCCCACGGTTTTTGTTTTTTCCGATCCGCCCCGCTGGGTGCACAGCCACCATCAGGGCGGCGGGCCGGGCATCTACCATCTGTTCGACATGTCCTGGACCGCGTACCAGCTGTTGCGCTGGTATCGTCACTGCACGCCGGAAAAAGAGATCCTCGCGTTCTGCAAAAGATACAGCGATGGCATCATCGCCCTGCAGGAACCCGGCGGCGGCATGCCCTCTTTTGTAGACGCGATTACCTTTGCACCGGTGCAACAGGTGCATCATCAGGCCCTGCTGCAGGACCTGGCCAAACACCCGGGCGGCGACGCGTATATCCCCTATATGCTGGAACGCCACTGGACGCAAGATCG
>CAZISM010000179.1:4867-7560 GCA_964541895.1 uncultured Cytophagia bacterium | reverse complement strand
CCGCCGTTTCTGAATTTTTACGGGTTCGGCGGATTCGGTGTAATGAACACCGACGGCGAATGGAACGACGCCCGTCAGGCTCAGTTTGCCGACACGCTGCTGGATTTTTACCGCGTCACCGGCGAGAACGAATTTAAAGAGCGGGCTCTGGCTGCCTGCCGGGCCGGAGTGGTGACGCTGTTTGCGCCGGTCAATCACCGCGTCTATCCCACGGGCTGGTGGCGCAAACCCGCAGCTCAGGCGGCCGAGAACCATGCCCACGGCGGCCGCGACAGCCTCTGCGGCGTCAGCGGCTTTGACTGGGGCAGCGGCAGCGCCCTGGCCACAGCGGCGTATTTTGAAAAATTGCTGCGTTAAAAGTTGCTCTTCGCGCCACTGGGTCAAAGCACGGGCGCTGAACAGCGACAGTTTAGAGTGCGGCCTACTTCTGCAAAAGGCGCGGATGCAGAATTCGTTCCCGCCCGCAGACACGCCAAAGCGTCAACTCTGAACGGCAGCGGCGCCGCAAAAAGTACAGATGCTCCGCGATAGACCACAACTTTGGTCTTGCCTTTCATCGGCAAGAGTTGTAATATTTATTTCCGGTCATCGAATCCGCCGCAGCCATGATTATAATTCGACGGCCTCTGCGGCATCAGGAACAAATGTATCAGGGCATTACGAGTTCTTTCAGCGCGAAATGGTTACATTTGGCTCCGGTTGATCCGGGTTATGCATATGATACAGAAAGGGAATCGGGAAGGTATGACGATCTGGAAAAAAATACTCTGGGGAATTCTGGCGCTGGTGGGCGCTTTTACCTTTGCCGTGGCGACACGGCTGATTCGGGTAGAGGAACAGGTCAACGCGGTCTGGATTCTGATCGCCGCGGTCTGCATTTATATTCTGGCCTACCGTTTCTACTCTGCATTTATTGCAGCCAAAATTCTGGCATTGGATGACAGGAACGTCACACCAGCCAACTTGTTCAACGACGGCCACGACTATGATCCCACCAACAAATGGGTGCTCTTTGGCCATCACTTTGCCGCCATCGCCGGCGCCGGGCCGCTGATCGGGCCGGTGCTGGCCGCGCAATTCGGCTATCTGCCCGGCATGTTGTGGATTCTCATCGGCTCGGTGGTTGCCGGCGGCGTGCACGATTTCATCATCCTGGCCTTTTCCACGCGCCGCAACGGCAAGTCGCTGGCCGAGATCGCCAAAACAGAGGTCGGACCTGTGGCCGGATTCACGGCCATGGTGGCCACCTTTTTTATCATCATCGTCGCCCTGGCCGGTCTCGGCATGGTGGTGGTCAAAGCGCTGTCACACTCTTCATGGGGCACCTTTACCATCGGCGCCACCATTCCCATTGCGCTGCTGATGGGATTCTATCTGCGCAAGCTGCGGCCGGGCAAAGTGGGCGAAGTATCGATCATCGGCGTAATTCTGCTGGTGCTTGCGGTGGTGTTGGGCAAAACCGTGCACGATTCGCCAACCCTGTCGCAACTGCTCACGCTGGATGAAAAGACCGTCGTCATCCTGCTGGTGGTGTACGGCTTTTTCGCCAGCATTCTGCCGGTGTGGATGCTGCTGGCGCCGCGGGATTATCTTTCCACCTATATGAAGATCGGCACCATCATGCTCCTGGCCGTGGGCATTCTCTTTATGGCGCCGGTGATCGTTTTTCCGACCGTGACCCGCTTTGCCCAGGGCGGCGGTCCGGTCATTCCCGGCCCGCTCTTTCCCTATCTGTTCATCACCATCGCCTGCGGTGCTATTTCCGGATTTCATTCGCTGATTTCATCCGGCACCACGCCCAAGATGCTGCGCACGGAAAAAGACGTTCGCTTTATCGGCTATGGCGCCATGCTGATGGAAGGCTTTGTGTCGCTCATGGCCCTGATCGCCGCCACTTCGCTGGCGCCCGGCGATTATTTCCTCATCAACAGTCCCTTGTCCCAGGATGTGCTGACCGCCATGGGATTCACTCCGGACAAAATTCACTGGTTCGAACAGCAGATCGGCATCGAGCTGGCCCATCGCACCGGCGGCGCGGTGACTCTGGCGGTTGGAATGGCCAACATCCTCTCCGGCATTCCCGGCATGAAATCGCTGATGGCCTACTGGTACAACTTTGCCCTCATGTTCGAAGCGCTGTTTATCCTGACCACCATTGACGCCGGCACACGCGTGGCCCGTTTCATCATGCAGGAATTTTTCGGCTATGCCTACAAGCCGTTTCGCGAATACAACTGGATGCCCGGCACCCTGTTCACCAGCGTGCTGGTGGTGTTCGGTTGGGGCTATCTCATCTGGACCGGCAGCGTGGCCACCATATGGCCCATGTTCGGCATTTCAAACCAATTGCTGTCCGGTCTGGCGCTGACCATCGCCACCACCATTCTCATAAAAATGAAAAAATTCAAGTACATCTGGGTGACGCTGGTGCCCATGGTGGTGATGCTGGTCATCACCCTGACCACCTCGGTGATGCAGGTGCAGGTTTATCAGAAGCAACTCGCCAATCCCAACCTGACTTCCCTGGAGCGTTTTACGCTGAATCTGGATACGGTTCTGGTGTGCATCATGGCGTTGCTGGCGGTGATCATTGTAGTGGATAATGTCATGAAATGGTTCTCGTTTGCCAAACAGCCGTATCGGGAGCCGATCTCCGGCGGCGATCGCAGCCGGGTGCCGGTGTTGCCGGCTCT
>CAZISM010000179.1:0-4767 GCA_964541895.1 uncultured Cytophagia bacterium | reverse complement strand
CTGTCCGGCCGCCAGCTGCCACTCCCTGGCCGCTTCAGCTTTCTTGCCCAGTTTATTCAGCGCCATACCGATCCAGTAGCGACTTTCCGCATCCGGCGCATCATCCATCTGGCCGGCGCCGAGATTGAGCGGATAATCCACCGAAGCGCGGAACTCGCGCAGCGCGCCGCTGTGATCGCCCTTGCGATACAACTGTTCGCCCAACCCGATGCGGGCGGCGTTATAAATCGCATACAACGAACCCTGTCCCTCCCAGTTGGTAAACGAGTCACCGGTCAACATGGCGACGGCTTTACCGTACTCGCCGAGGTTGAGATAGGCCCGGCCCAACAGAACAGCGATATCGGCGCGCTTGCATTTTTTCTCGCGCGCTTTTTCCAGCAAAGCGCAGGCTTTGACATACTGTTGCGTATGATTCATGTAAATCGACGCCAGATCACGATACAAGGGGAAATCATCCGGGTGGCATGCCAGCGCTTTCTCGTAGGCGGCGATGGCCTTCCAGTAGTCATTATCGATTTTCCACGCCACCAGGCCGAGATTGCGGTGCAGAACGCTGTACGAATCGTTCAGCTTGAGCGCATCCTGCCAGGCCTGCACCGCCTGCTCCTTTTGACAGTTCTCGAATAAAAAGTTGCCCAGATAGAGGCGGGCTTTCCAGTCTTTGGGCTGTTTTCTCACCACCTGCTGCAATACGTTATAGCTCGAGCGCAGGTTTGGGAAAACAAAGTCCGGACTCTTATCCTGCGCTTTGGCCAGCCACTGATCGTCGCCGGTCAGGATGCCGTAATAGTAATAGGGCAACGGATCCGGCTCAGTTTGGCCCGCATCGAGATAGAATTCCTTTAAGACATATTGGGCCTCTTTGTACAAGCCGCTGTTATAAAAGAAATCCGCTGCATCCAGGATCTCTTCCCTGCGGCCGGTTATGCGTTTGGCAAACTCGTCATCCCGCGTTCCCATCATCTCGGCGATCACACCGCTGGGTATATCGAGGGGATCGCGGCTCCACACCTCTTCCAGCACCTGGCGTGCGCCTTCTGCAGCGCCTGTTTTCCACATCGCGCAGGCGAGCAAAGTGCGGCTGACGATATCGCGGTCGTCTTTGGCAATGGCTGTTCGAAGAGGATTCAGCGCTTTTGCATACTCTTTCTGACGCAAAAAAATCGAGCCGGCCAGGGTATAGGCCGGACAAGCGGTTTCCGGTTTGCGACAGGCATGAAAGGCCATGTCCAGCGCTTCCGGGAGCATCTGCAACTCCAGATAGGCTTGGGCCAGATAGTACATCGTCCAACCATCATCTATATTGAGTTTCAGACTTTTTTCCAGATGATTTTTGGCGCTCGCATATTGGCCGGCCGCCAGATCCAATTCGCCGAGAGCGGTGTGACAAGCGGCAAAGTTGGCATCCAGGTTGAGCGCTTTTTCATACCACTGACGCGCCATGTGCGTGCCGCCCTCTTTGTCCGCCTGCACACCGCGCAGCCAGCAACCGGCGGCCGTATGATCGGAAGGCAGCGCGCGCGGATTTTCCGGCGGCGTACGTTTCGGCAGCGGCAACGGATAGGTGAAACTCAGCAGCTCGGTATCACCGCTGCGCACCAGTAGTTTGACCGGGGCATCGCCATCCTGGCACGGCAGCGTCGCGGTAACCGCTTTGGCCGGCGACAGTTTTATGGCTACGCTGTTTTTTCCGTCGATGGAGCAGGTGGCGTCCCACGTGCCGGTGCTGTGCAGCCACAGCGTAATCGTTTTCTGTTCTTTGCTGCGTTGTACATTGGCGGTAACATCCTTGTTGGAAAACGCAACCCCTTTGGTGCCGCGCACCGGATACCACCACTCCCGCCACTCCACGGTGTTCTGCGGCAGCGACAGGCCGTAATCGGCCTGGGTGGGCAACGGTCCGGTCTGAATTTCGTTGTAGCAGCTGCCGTCATCGGTCAGCGCGGCCTGGGCGCGCAGGCCCCACGGGCTTTTGCTCCACGTCCATGATTTTTTTCCCTCCAGTTCAAAATGGTCGGCGTGGGTCAGCACGCCGCGGTCGAGCTGGTGATCGTAGGAGCCGTAAAAATCCTGGTCGCACTGATAGGAAAAAATGGATGTGGGCGCGGTGAAATTTTTCAGCCACGAAATATCCTTGCCCTGATGAATCGGCCAGTCAAAAAAAGTGGTGCCGGCATGATCCTGCCCCAGCGTCATGGGATAGATGAACTGGGTCGATTCGGTGTTGGGCATGGCGACGCAGTTCCAGAAATAGTAGACGTGCTGGTTGCGCGTCGGATTGTAGATGCGGATGCGTTCTTCGACAAACGAGCGGCCCGGATACAAACGCACGGTCACCACCCACTGGGTGTGATAGACCTGTTCCACGTTGCCGATGGCGATGCCCTTGCTGCCGTCGCCGAAATCCACGAACGAGGCTTCTACCGGCGACAGGCAGGTGACCGTGTGCCCCTGCGGTCCGGTGTTGAATTCGATGCCGCCGGAGGCCCAGGCGCCGCGCAGTCCGATCAGCGATGGTTTCAACACTTTGTTTTCGTACAGCATATTCTCACCGGTGATTTTGTCCACTATGGAGTGCACATGACCTCCCAATTCCGGTGTGACGGTCAGTTTCAGATATTCATTTTCCAAAACCATGGTTTTATAGGTGACATCTTTTTTTACGCTGGAAAGATTATCCTGCATGGGATAGGGATAGATGGTGGTGCAGTTGGAGTAGCCGGGATTGCTGGTCCAGCGAAAATGGGGATTGATGTCATCATGTCCCTGCCAGGGATAGGTCGGGATGACCATGCTGGATTCATAACATCGCACAGAACTGTTTTGCAGGGATGGGGATGTGATGCCGGCAGCGTATGCTGCCGCCATGGTCAGGCAGAGCGCCAGGAGGTTGACAAGAACGAATAACGTACTGCCCGGTCTGCGAGTTCGAAACATGGTTCTTCTCCTTGATTAATGAAAGCGATCGACTTTCGCTGTGCCCGTATTGTACATCAAAAAATATACACCTGCAACAAGAATCTTGTCCGCGGACTCTGGCGCTATATCGGCCCAATCCCGCAAAAAGCTTGCGAATGAATCCCTTAACACGTATCTTATAATATTACGACCAGAATTCTAAACAGGTAAGAGAGCATGAAGCCTTCCCTCATCCCCCTTTTTTTACTAGTACTTATAGTCGGAGCAGCCATGACAGCTGAGACACCCCTGAAGATCGGACTCATCGGCCTGGACACCTCGCATGCGCCGGCGTTTACAAAAAGTTTGAACGACTCTACTTCTGCAGATTACGTACCCGGCGGCGTTGTGGTCTGTGCCTATGCCGGCGGCAGTCCGGATGTGGAAGCCAGCGCAACCAGGGTACAGGGTTTTACCAAAGAGATCCATGAGAAATGGAATGTGGATATCGTCGCTGACATCCCGACCCTGCTGACGAAGGTGGACGCGGTTGTTTTGCACAGCGTGGACGGTCGGGTTCATCTGCAGCAGGTCCGGCCGGTGTTGGCGGCCCGCAAGCCGGTGTTCATCGACAAGCCCATGGCGGCCAGCCTGCGTGATGTGCAGGATATTTTTGCATTGGCCGAACAGTACGGCACGCCCTGTTTCAGCTCCTCCAGCCTCCGCTACCTGGATGGATTTTATCAGGCCATTCGCGACAAAGCACTCGGCGATATTGTCGGCTGTGACGCCTATAGTCCGGCCACGCTGGAGCCGCATCATCCGGACATGATGTGGTACGGCATCCACGGCATCGAAATGCTGTTTGCGGCCATGGGACCCGGCTGTGAGGAGGTAAAACGGATTCATGAAGAGGGCGTGGATATCATTATCGGCCGCTGGCCGAACGGCCGCCTTGGCCAGTTTCGCGGCATCCGTGAAGGCAACAAGAGTTACGGCGTGACCGTGTTTGGCGACAAGGGTACCAAAAGTTACCAATACGGCAGCGGCTCGTTGTACAAGCCTCTGTTGCAGGAGATCATGACCTTTTTCCGCACCGGCCGGCCGCCCGTGCCTCCACAGGAGACTATCGCCATGTTCGCCTTTATGGAAGCGGCGGATAAGAGCAAAAAAAAGAACGGAGCCTGGATTAAAATAAAAGTAGAGCCAAAGCAACCATGATGAGACACTGCACCGGCACCCTGGTTTTCCTGCTGCTGTTCGCTTCGTGCCCGCTCTGGCCGGCTGCTCGCCTGCAGAAAGCCGGATTCAGCGTGGTCCATGACGGCATCGGCTCATCGGCTCGCATTCAAACGATCATGGTACTGCCGGGCGAGCCGGTTACGTTCACCCTGGCCGGCCGTCCTGATGCGAGATACCGCGTCGAGCCGGCCATGGCCGCCGCACCCTCCGGCTCTTCAGAATGGCGGATTCAGCCGCCGGACAGTGCCGGCGTTTATCCGTACACGGTGCGCCAGTTGCATCCGGCCGACAGCATACGGCTGCACCTCATAGTGATGGTTCCCTATGATCAGCAAAAAAGCCTGGACGGATATAACATCGGCTCCTATCCCAAGCTCCAGCTCGGCAAACTCTGGGGCGGCCCGCCGGCCGGCATGATTAAAGTCACGCCTGCCAACGAATCGCTGTATGTGTCGCCGCATTTTCGTTTGCGACAGTTTTTATGCAAGCAGGCAGGCGGCTTTCCCAAGTACCTGGTTCTGCAGGAAAAACTGCTGCACAAACTGGAGTTGATCATCGACAGGCTGGTCGAGAAAAAATTTCCTGAAGCGGCGCTGGTGATCATGAGCGGTTATCGAACCCCGG
>CAZISM010000178.1:0-8823 GCA_964541895.1 uncultured Cytophagia bacterium | reverse complement strand
GATGGTTCGAGGCGACTGGATGTCCAGCGTGATGTGCGTCGTCCATTGAAATCCGGCCTGGCCGTCCAGATAGCGCAATTCGTGCGTGCCCAGCATCAGATCGATTTCGCAGGGCAAGGTCAAAGACGGCAATCGGCCGTCGATGCTCACCCGATCGGCAAAGGGAACTCGTGTCAGCGTAAACCGCCGCAGGACGTCGGTCAACGGCAACAGTTCGACGTGCAGCGATGACTCGCCGCCGGCGCGAAGAACTCTACGCTCCTGCCAGACCGCAAATCCCTGTTTTTGTACTTTGATGTCATAGGCCCGGCCCGCTGCCAGTCCATGGATCATTAGCGGAGCGGACGTTGTCGTTCTTCCCTCCAGCCGATCCTGAACATACACATCAGCGACCACGGGCACGGAATCCGCAAAAACGGTGACTGCGAGAGCCACAAAGTCGATGGCGCCTGTATCCGCAGGTGCACTGACCGCCGCCGAGGTGGGCGGTGCCTCTGCCGCTTGTTCTCTCTTTTTGACACTGGGAGATTCTGCCGGCAAAACGGGTCGTGCGGATTCGGCTTCGACCCGCTTTACTGAATCCTGCTCTGCCATAAACGCCTGATACAGCGCCTGATTCTGCCACTCTTGCTCCCCTCCTTGCGAGATCCAGGTAACAAGAGTGGCGACAAAAATCAGCATGGCGACCACAAAAAAGCTCAGCGCCAGTCGACGCTTTCGACCCACCCAGGTGGATGGAAACAGGTGTTCTGTTCTCTTGTGCCATCGTTTGAACAGGCCAGGCCGGTCCGACGAATTTTCATGTTCACTTCCGGCCACAGCGATCATGGTGCTCCTGGGCCGCAAATCGTCCAGCAGCGCGTTCAGATTCTGATACTGTTCCTCCGGCTCCGGGCTTGTCAACCGTTCCAGCAGACGGCCCGGTTTTCCCCTAAAGCTCTCGTCGGGCTGCCAATAGTGTCGTTTCTCCGCCCGCAGAGTGTGCAGGTCGTCACTTGTGAAACAGCGACGACCGGAGAGCAATTCGTAATACAAAACACCGAGACTGTACAACTCGCTTTGGATTTTGTATTCACCGGGATGGTCGAGCTGCCATGGGCTGGCAAAACGGGCGTACTCCAGCATGTGTTGCGGAAACAGCTGCATGGCCTGACCAAGCAGTTTGCCATGACCGATGTACATCAGTCGTATTTGCTTTATCGGGCTCACATAGAGCGCCGGCCAGGCGAGCCCGCCATGCCAGATGCCGTTTAGATGCGCAAACTGGATGGCCTGCACCGTCTGCAAGAGCCAGCGGGCAGCGCTCTCTTCGTCCACCGGAGACCCGGCGACCACTTCAGCCAATGGCCGCGCATCATAAGAGGCATAGAGAAGAGCAGGTGCACCGCCGACCGTCTCCAACTGCAGCACTTCACCCAGATGCGAATGGCGCAAGCCATAGCTGTCGGTAAAGGCCTCCTCCACCAGAGGCCGTAAGGACTCTTCCTGCTGCAACAGAGGATGCAGGGTGGCCAACCAGGAGGATTGGCCGGCCTGATTCTCTACATGCTGCAACACCCACAGCGGGCCGGACGATAGAGTCCGTATGATCTTGTATTCGGACAACCGAACTCCTTATTTTGCCCGGGCGGCGTTGACGGCCTGGACGAATTTTCTGGCATTTTCCGTTATCTGATCGTAGAGCCCTTCGTTGATGGCTTTGTTGCCGGCGAGATTGCTGCCGACCGCAACCGCACAGGCACCGGCTTTGAGAAAAGCACCGGTATTCTCCACCGTTACACCGCCTGTGGGCAACATGCTGATCTGCGGAAAAGGACCTTTGAGATCTTTGATGTATTCCGGTCCGACCGAAGAGGTCGGGAAAATTTTCACAATATCACTGCCATGTTCCCAGGCCGCGACGATCTCGGTGGGGGTGAAGGCGCCGCAGACAACGATACGACTGTATTTCTTCGCCATGCGAATCACTTCCGGATTCATGATGGGCGTCACCACAAACTTGGCTCCGGCCAGAATGGCCAGGCGGGCGGTCTCGGCATCCAGAACCGTGCCCACACCGACGAGCACATCCCCTTTGTATTTGTCCGTCACCGCTGCTATGGTTTCGATCGCCTTCGGGGTCGTCATGGTCACTTCAATGGCTTTGACGCCGCCCTTTTCAATCGCTTCCACCACGTTGAGCAATCCCTCCGAGGTGTTGGCCCGTACGATGGCAACAATACCGCTGTCCACCATCGCTTGCAGATTTTTTTCTTTTTCTGTCATTATGCATTCCTTTTGATGATTAATAGGTTCTGAGCAAATCATAGCCGTTGCTGGTAAAGACCACCGCGCCCTCCTCGTCGGTTCGACACACCGTAGCACCGTTCGCCTGCCATCTTTCGATCACCTCCTGCTCAGGCAGGGCAAAACGGTTTTGCCTGCCGACGCTGACCACGGCAAACCTTGCTGCGGCGTGATCACAAAACTCTTTGCTGCTGGCTGTGGCACTGCCATGATGCGACACCTTGATGATATCCGAAGCCAGCAACGAGTCATCCCATCGCTGCAGCCATTGCGATTCAGGATCGCAGCCGGCATCGCCTGTGAGCAGAAATGAACAGCGGCCGAACACCAGCTTAACGACCACCGAAAGGTCGTTGCTTTGCTCGGCGGTCACCACAACCTGTCCGGTATCCGGATGAAGAACATACAGGCAGGTGTGGGAAAACTCGTTTACGATATCCCCCCTTTTAACGCCGCTCATCTGCACCTGCCGGCTCTGCGCAAGCGAACGGATCTGCTGCGACAGGCTATCTTCAAATGTGAACGGCGACGTGAGGATTCTGCCGACCCGGATATGCTCCATGATATAAGGTATACCGCCCAAATGATCTGCATGCGGATGAGTTATGAGGATGTTTTCTATGTAATAAATGCCATTGCGCAGCAGATAGGGCACAATGACGCGCTCACCGTAATCGATCTTTCCGGTCCGGTCTCCCCCATCCACCAGCAGCGTCTGGCCGTCAGGGAATTCAAACAGACACGCATCTCCCTGTCCTACATCGAAAAAAGTGACTCGCAGGCGCCACGGATCCTGCAGGGCATGCTGCCAGACGTATAAATTAACCAACAATAAACAGATTACCAAGATTCTTTTTGCAGCCCGCTCGTGATGCCAATATACAAACAAACCGAGTAAAAACATCATGATCCAGATCACAATCCACGATGGACGCGGCACCGACCAATGGGATCCCGGCAATTGGGCGAAAAAATGGATCCAGGCGACCCAAAAACGGACCAGCACATCGATGCCGCCGGCCAGAGGCCCGATCAGCCAGACCGGCAGCCAAGCCGACGCCACCAGCAAAAAACCCAGTCCCATCACCACCCCTGTCAACGGAATCACAATCAGATTGGCAAAAACGGCAATGATCGGCAGGTTGTAAAAATAGTACAATAGCAACGGCAAGGTGGCCAATTGAGCCGACAGAGAGACCCAAAAAAGATCCAGCAGGTAACGCGCCGACTTGTGCTTCAGCCAGGGTTTTTCATACCAGGACACGGCCAGGGTGCGAAAGCGCTGATAGAGCAGCAGCATGCCCAGGCAGGCCATGAAGCTTAGCTGAAAGCCGGTCATGAAAAGCTGCAACGGATTGTCGAGCAATATCACCAGGGCGGCCAGCGAGAGAATGTTCAGCGGATCGATCCGCCGCTGCAGCAGCGGCGCGGTCAGGATCAGAGCGGCCATCATCGAGGCACGAAAAACAGGTGAGTGGTTGCCGGTCAGGGTGGCGTAAAAAAATACAAACAGAATAACCAGGACGGTACGCCATGGTTCGGTGATGCGAATGGTTCTGAAGAAAAATATCAGCGCCACGATGACAAAACCGACATGCATGCCCGAGACCGCGAGCACGTGAATCACGCCGGTGTCACGAAACGACTGCTGTATGTCATCGCTGATCTCTGACTGGTCGCCGATCAACAGGCCGTATATCAGTGCGGCCGAATCCCGGGAGAGATGACGGTGCAACACCATCCAGCACCACTCCCGCAGCGGCACCACAACGTACTCCATCAGGACGTTGCCTTCCGCATGCGCCAGCAGGTACACCGGCGAGTCGGACACATTCATCAGCGCAAAGATCCGTCGGCCGGCCAGGTAGAGGCGGTAATCAAAATCACCGGGATTGCGGCTGCCCGGCGGTCTGCGCAACACTCCTTTGACCAGCACGCGATCGCCGTACTGAACCGTCGCTGTGGTATCATAGTGGTTAACCAGGATCCGGCCCCGGGCGGGATGAGGCGCGTTCTCCACCCAGCAGGAATCCGCTTCCAGCTCAAAGGCTCGTCTGTCCTGGTACCGGATGACCGGACTCTTGATCACCCCCTCCACCGCCACGGGTGCCTTGGCAACAAAAAATCGAATGTCATGGTCGGTCGTGTGCCGCCAGACCAGATTGGTACGCAGAACGGCGAGGCAAAAGATCAGCACAAGCGCGATGATAAAAAAGAGGTGATGATAGTTACGGGTAAAGGTCCAGACCAGCAGAACAAACAGCGCAACGACCGCTGCCAGCAAGACCGGGGTAGGGATGAAAAATTCGGCCGCGACCAGAATGCCCGGAATAAAGGGCAACAGGACTTTTAAGGCCGGAGACATAAAACGATGCGTTTGGCTGCCTGACACGAGATGCCTTTCCGAATCGAATTCCATAATCCGGACAAGTCGGACCAAATATCGGTCACCTTACAGCTGCCCGACATTTTTTGACCATGGTGCTCGAATAACAACTTTACACTAACCGGTTTCCTTCTGCCGGGCCCATTCCAGCAAGGTCGTATGCAGGGCGCTCACTTTGTCCGTCAGATCGTTCAGGTCACCGTCGTTTTCAACAATATAGTCCGCCCGCCGCCGCTTTTCCGCAACAGGCATCTGGGCGTCATAGCGGCGACGCACCTCATCCGCCGGGAGAGCGTCGCGGCGCCAGGCCCGCTCGATACAGGCTTCCAGGGAGGCTTGCACCAGCACCACCACGTCCAGCCGCTCCTGCAGGTTCAATTCGTACAACAGGGCGGCATCCACAACGAAATAGGGCGCATCGCTTTTCTGTTGCATGATCGTTCGTATATCCTGTTCGACGATCTCCAGCATGACCGGATGCACAATAGCGTCCAGCTTGTGCCGCGCCTGAGCATCTTCAAAAACAAGCCGACCCAGTTTTTTCCGATTCAACGCGCCGTTTTCCAGAAAGTAGGCCTCGCCAAACGCCTGTCGCAACGCGGCTAAAACTTCACCATGATCGTTCACGGCTCTGCGACCGGCAATATCCACATCGACGATAGCGATGCCAAAACGGTCGTGGAGCATTCGGGAAACCAAAGATTTGCCGGCACTGAATCCGCCGGTCAGTCCCACACGCATCATCTTCATGCTCCTCGGTCTGCCGGCTCTAGGTCGGCCACGGTTCGCTGCGGCTCAACGGACAATGGCCAGCTTGCCCCATTTCGTTTCCGAGTTGTTACGCACCCGATAGAGGTAAATGCCGGCAGCCGGTTCATGGCCCTGTTCATCGCGACCGTCCCAGACCAGCCCGCCGTCGCCGTTACTCTCATGCAGGGTGCGAAGGGTGCGGCCCTCCACCGTCAGAATCAGGACTTCCGCTTCCATGGTCAGATTGGCAAACGTGATCCCTGCCAGGTCAATGCCCTGACGAAACGGATTGGGGTATGTGTATACATCCGCCAGATCGTATTTGGAGAAAACCAGCTGAATGGCATCGCCGCGACTGGCCTGAATGGCGACACCGGCCAGATTTTTAATGTTCCTGACTCGCACGAGATATTTTTTGCCAAACGCGCCCAGATTGCCGGCACTGCTAAACTGCAGCAAGACTTCGGTGTTGCGATGTTCCGCCAACGTCACCGCTTGCACCGTCAGGCCATTGTCCAGTTCATAGTTGGCGACATCCAGCAGATCCTGCTCCACCATGGCTTCACTGAACGTCAGATGAATGATGCGGTCAGCGCTCAATTCGGCCGAGAGCAGATAAGGCGGAGCCGGCGCAACCTGCACGCTAAAAGTCGCGCGACAACGTGTCGTGTCCAGCGGCGTATGGTCCACATCAAACAGACCTTCGGCCTGAACTGTGTATTCGCCGTTGCCCGGGAACGGCTTGCTTGCGCTCAAAAGGATCTCCTGCCCGCTCTGGTCATACCCGCAGGACGAAGGCCGGCCCAGATCGCCACTGAAACGATAATGGGCGGCGTTCTTGGCATCAGCCGACAGCGGCTCACTGAAGAACAGGCGGACGTTGCGTTCGTTCTCAGCTACGGCTTTGACCAGATAAGGCTGGTCACCAGGTCTGGCAAGCCATGGCGAGGTACGCAAACTCATGGCCGGTGTTTTTTCCACATCCACCGCAGCGACACTGTACCAGTAGGAGCGGCCGGCCATCACGGTCGTGTCCCGCCAGGTGACGGCTCTCACCGTCTGCACAGAGTCCAGGGCGTTCGTTTCTGTGCCGCGATAGATGCGGTATTCATCCGCACCGGGTACCTCATACCATGACAGCTGCACAGTGGACCCGTCCAGCGGATGGGCCGTAAAGCCTACCGGAACCGGCGGTGCGGTCAGGCCGCCCACCATAGTATAGGGGCGGACGGATTCGCCGTCGCTGAGCCAGAACTCTTTTTGGCCATCATGGTTCGAATCGAGAACCATAGGGCTGTTGCATTCGATATCAGATCCATAAAAGGTTAACGGGTAGCTGTTGTCCGGACTCCATTCGGCTATATAAAAATCCGGATAGGCACAGATTAAAATTTCATCGCGGCCGTCGCGATCCACGTCACCGCTGCTGACGCCGCTGGGATGGTCTTTGCTGCTCTCGTACCCGAAGAAACGGTAGTCAGCCACCTGCGTGTACTGGTTGTCGCCGCTGCGATCATAGATCCGGTAGTACCAGTGGCGCGCATCATAGCTGTGCTCGCTGTTGAGGCTGGGATCGGAATGTGAGCCGACGACGAACTCGGCGAAGCCGTCGCCATCGAAATCGCCGGCCGCGGTCCATTCAATGCTGTCCAGCAGCGGCAGAGAATCGGTCCAGTTGACTACGAATCCGGAGGGTTGACGCTCGTACATATAGAGATCGCCGTCACTGTCGCCCAGCAAAATCTCCATACGGCCATCGCCGTCAAAGTCCTCCACCAGACAGTGCGGCACGCCGTTATAGTTGTCGCCCTTGCCGGGATTGGGCAAGGCCGCCCAAACAGTGTACTCGCCGTCGTTGCCGCGTTTCCAGATCTCGAACTGGTCGGTGGTCTTTTTGTTTTCCGTCCTCACCACACGCATGATGACTTCATCTTTTTCATCGCCATCGATATCTACCAGCCGGCTGCCCCAATATTGCACCGAGCTGCCGCCCTCCCATGTTTTTATCGGCACCAGCTCGATGGCAGCCGTAGCCTGGTTTTCGAACAGATAGGTGGAAAATCCGAATCCGGCCAGCAGCTCCATCTTGCGGTTGCCGTTGCTGTCGCCGACGTCCCGCGGAATCAGCTGTTTGGGCAAGGTAGCGACCACACGATACTCACGACCGCTGAACTCGAACAGCTTTAAGATATAGCCTTCCTGCGGCGAATAGGTGCTGATCATCAGTTCGGGAATGAAATTTTGATTGAAATCCACATAGGCGTTCAACAGGTGACCGTGCGGCACTGTGATGTTGCCGGCGGTAAAACGCAAACGGTCCAGGGGCGGCGCGGTCAGATCGGCCTGATACAGACGGCCCTGATTATCATCGATGGCGGCAAGTCCGGCTCCGTTCCGCGCCAAAAGCTTGAGCTCCACGTTCTGTCTGGCGAGCGATTGCGTAAAATTGAGGCGCGGTTCCGTGGTACGGTAAGCCATAGGCACTTCGACAAAACGTTCGTTCAGTCCCGTCTGACGATAAAACACGATACCCTCGCTCAAGTCGTCGGTGTTGTACTGGACCAGAACCGAGTGCCGATCGGCATCGATCATGGGCAAAAGCGCCACCTGAGAAATCTTCGGCGGTGTACGGTCGATGAGAATGCGTACCGCCGATTCCTCTGCAGAACCATCCTGATTGTTCACCACCAGCCTGATGGTATAGCTGCTGTCCTTGGCCGGTATGCTTTGCCAGGTGCCTAAGGTGCCGGAGATGACGCGCCGGTTTTGCAGCGCGGTGATGGCGCTCCAGTTTTTCGGATTATAGCCCAAACCATAAAAAAGCTGATAGGAGGCGAACGTCGAGGTCCATGCACTCCCTTTGATCTCTATGGGGCCGGTGCTAAAGCCGTCATCCAGCCATGGGAAGGTGATCTCGACATGGCTCAGGGATTGTGATCGCAGCGCTTCGTACACATTCAAGCGGCCGGCGCCATATTGGGCATCCCAGCCGGCAGGCCCCAGGTCATCGGCGGTGCCGGTAAGGATGCCGCGAACGGCCACGGGTGACAGGGTCGGCGTTTCACTCAAAAGCAAAGCCGCTGCAGCGGAGACGAACGGCGCGGAAAACGAGGTGCCCTGCAGAGAGGTGCTGTCATATTTTGCATCCAGGGTGGTGGAAAGAATTTTCTGTCCCGGCGCCACCAGGTCCACTGTGGGGCCGAAATTGGAAAAACCGGCCAGCCGGTCCTCCTGCGTCGAGGCGCCCACCGAGATCACCGGTTCGAATCCGGAGGGATAATGGATGATATCCGTGCTGGAATTACCGGAGGAAGCCACCAGGGTGACGTTCTGGCTGGCGGCATAGCGGATCACATCATCCAGCAGGCGCGTCACAAAGGTGTCGCCCCAGCTCATGTTGA
>CAZISM010000177.1:1822-8850 GCA_964541895.1 uncultured Cytophagia bacterium | reverse complement strand
TTGATAACCACCCAATCCGGTTTCCAGACATTAAAGTCATAGATGTCCAGCCAACGGCTGCCGGTTGATATATTTCGTTCCAGCCGATTGTACTTGGGCATGGCCGGATCGTCATGCAGCAGGTTTTTCAGAGCCGGATATCTATCGCTGTAGGGCGGCTGATCGGCTTTCAACTCGGCATAGGTTTCAAAGAGCGTCGGATAGGTGCCGTTGAAATAGTACTGCGCCCAACCCAGACCTCTGGCGTCCAGATGCAGCGCCGGCTGGCACTCGATATAGACGTTGTTTTCGACGATGTTGCTGCGGCCGCCGCCGATCAGCGTTGCCCGGCCGGCGCGGTAAAAGAGATTGCCATAGACATGGAACCCGCTGCCCCAGTCATCCAGATACACCGCGGCCACACCGTGCAAACCCGGGCCTTTGAGATGATGCCAATAGTTATAACGGATAACATTACCCTGCCAGGTCCAGTTGCGACCCGTGTGCAACGCGCCGGCGTCGCCGGTTTCCTGGCAGATATCATGGAACTCGTTGTATTCGATGACGTGGTCGTTGCCGCGAATATAGACCGCTTCATGGGGCGCATCGTGGACCAGGTTGTGTGCGATCGAGTGGCCAACGCCGTCGATAAACAGAGCATATTTGCCGGACCGTATCCACTGACTGTAGTGATGGATATGATTGTTGATCGCCTGATGCCCGCCTGGCGTCAACGTCCGCCGATCGCCGCCGGCGATGACGATGCCGGCCACACTGACATCGAAAATATCACAGCTTGCCACCGTATGCTCCCGCCCGCCTTCGATGGTCACGGCATCCTGGCCGATTTGATACAATCGACAGCCGGCCAGCGAGGTGTGTGCACCGCCGGACAGCAGCACGCCCTGGCCGACCGTTTGGCAAAAATCGATGTTTTGCCAGGTGACATGCGAAACCTGTTTCAGAGAAAGCAGCGGTTCCGCCAAGGTGCTGATTTTGACATCGCCGCTGGCCGGCGGTTCCGGAGGCCAGAAATAGACTTTGGCTCGTTCTCGATCCAACACCCATTCGCCCGGGCGATCCAGTTCTTCCAGGACATTCAGGAAGTAAAACCGCTGACCGGTGGTATACCCATAGTGGTGATGCGGCTCGGCGATGGTCACCTCTCTTGCCTGCCTGTCCAGCGCCTGCACCTTCTGGTAGGAGTCGCTCCAGTCCCAGGTCCAATAGCCGTGCACATAGATTTGCGGGTCCTGTAGCCATGACAGCGGCTGATCCTGCGCGACCGTGATGCGTCCGTAATGGCGGCCGACGGGAACGCCCTTGAACCGCTTTTCCCGCTCCAGACCTTCGTTATACCTTTTGGCGCCGTTCTGCGGCACATCGGCAATGAGAAGCCAGCCTTCATTGGGATAGCGGGCCATGGTCATCCGCCGGTTGTGGCAGAACAGTTCCATGGGCGGGCCGCCGCGCATGGTCATGTCCGGTATTGACGCAATCCCCTCGGCGGCGAGATCGATTTCAAGGACATGCGGGCGCGCCGCTTTCGGCAGACGGTCCAGGAGAGCGGACGATTGCACCGGCTGCCAGGCCTGGATAATTTGTGCTCCCACCAGCTGCACCTTAGCCCCCTCAGCCCCTTTATATACCGCCGGGCACTCGGAAGATCGACTATCGAGAGAATCCAGGGTCAGGCTGCGTTGCAAGCTATAGACACCGGCGGCCAGTTCAATATCAACCGGCCGATCCTTGTGTGCGCGCGCGGCCAGTCTGGCACGCTCCGGCGTCGCGAACGGTCCGTCGGATCGGTCCGCATTCGCTGTCGCAAGCCTGCCGCTCCAGTCATCATTCCCCTGCGGCGAAACGAAAAAAACAAGCGGAGCCGGCTCTCTGCCACAGGCTAGAAAGATCAAAAAAGCAGCAAAAATCAAATTTGCACGTTTTTGCATGGTCTGACCTATGTGTTGTTTGCCGCTTATTGTTTTGCAAAAAAATAGTCTGCCGTCATTTGAGTGTTGGTGTTTCATTTCTGGATCATCCGGATTGAAAAAATTCCTAATTAAAATCGCCGATTATTTCAAACCGGCCCTGTGTTCTAATGTCCGATGAAGAGGCGCCCACCCTCACCTCGAACCAACCCGGCTCAACCACAAAGGCTTTTTTCTGTACATCCCAATAGGCCAGATCGTTCGCCGGCACCGTCATTGTGATCGTTCGGCTCTCCTGCGGATTCAATGCAACCCGCTTAAAGCCCTTTAATTCCATGATGGGCCTGGGGACGCTGGCTTGCACATCGCGAATATAAAGCTGGACTACCTCTTCCCCGCTGCGGCTGCCGACATTCTTTACGGTGACGCTCACCTGGATCCGGCCTTTGCTGTCGACCGATTTGGGAGAGATCTGCAGATTGCTGTATTTGAACCGGGTATAGCTCAAGCCATAGCCGAACGGATACAACGGCTCGTCCTTTTCAGATACATAACTGCCGGCCTTGCGGATTTCCGCCATATAGGTGCGGCCGCGACGAATATCATAATCGTCCATCGGCGGCAGCTGCTGCACGGATTTGTAAAACGTCAGCGGCAGACGGCCGGCGGGATTATAATCGCCCAAGATCACATCGGCGATGGCATTACCGCCCTCTTCACCGGGATACCAGGCGGTAAGAATGGCCGGGATGTTCTCCTTCGCCCAATTGATCGACAGCGCGCTGCCGTTCTGCAGAACCAGCACCGTTTTCGGATTGGCCTGATAGACCGCTTTTAATAATTCTTCTTGAACTCCGGGCAGGTCGAGATCCGAACGATCGACGCCCTCCGCTTCCACGCCGGCGTCGGTGCCGAGGACGACGACAGCCACAGCGGCTTTTTTCGCCGCCTCCACGGCCGGCTGGAACTGCGCCGGATTGACCGGTGCGGCGCACAGCTGCATTTTTGACTTGTACCAGTGTTCACAGAATTCGATGCGCAGGTCGTACGACCGCCCCGCCTGCAGGGTGAGGCGCTTGATCTCTGACGTGCTGTTTCTGTTGTTGGGCTTGTTGATCAGCACCTGGCCGTCGAAAAACAGCCGCACCGCATCATCGAACACGGCGCCGAAATAATAATCCCCCGTGCTCGGAGCGATGAATTGACCGGTCCAGCGCACAGAAAAGGTATCGACGTGCACCGCCGGGTCGGGCGAGCCCCGGCCCCAATCAAAATCCAGAGTCGGATCGATCCGCACCAGCACAGGTTTGCCGGACAAGGTGGTGTTATTGAAATATTCACCTTTCAATCCATGTTCGCCGGCTTTGCCATCCGGCGGCAGCAGTTGGGCAGAGGCGACGACGGGCGGTATCATTTTTATCTCGCACCCTTTTTCATACCACACTTTTTCCTTGCCCAGCCGGTTCTGAAGGCCTTCCAGCGGCGCAACAGCTTTGGAATAGGCGCCGGTATAGGCGCCCAGTTCGCATACATTGGCATTGGGACCGATCACGGCGATGGAGGAGACGTTGCTGTCAAAGGGCAGCAGACTGTTCTCGTTCTTGAGCAACACAATGGCTTTGCGTGCCGCCTGACGCGCCAGGTCTCTGTGCTCTTTGCTATCCACCACTGACATGGGGATTTTGGTATAGGGCACCATCTCCGGCGGGTCGTACAGTCCCAATCGAAAACGCGACAGCAGCAGACGATAGACCGCCTGATCAATGGTCGCCTCACTGATGAGTCCCGCTGCAACGGTCCTGGCCAGATACACCTTGAACAGATCACCGCACTCCATGTCCAGGCCGGCGTTGACCGCCAGCGCAATCGACTCTTCCACCGTGGCGGCATAGTGGTGGTTTTGGTAAATGTCGTTGATGCCGTTGCAGTCGGACACCACGCTGCCTTCAAAGCCCCATTCACCGCGCAGGATATCAGTGAGAAGCGTTTTGTTGCAGGCGCAGGGCACGCCGTTCAGGGCGTTATAGGCGGCCATAATGGACTGAGCTTTGGCCTGCTCGATGAGCACTTTATAGGGAGCCAGATAATACTCCCGCAACAGCTGTTCATCCACTTCTGACGAGCCGGAATGGCGGCGCCACTCTTCATTGTTCGCCACATAGTGCTTGGGCGCGGCAATGGCTTTGAGGTAACGGGGATGATCACCCTGCAATCCCCTCACCAGCGCCATGCTCAGCTGTGAGGTCAAATAGGGATCTTCGCCATAGCATTCCTGCGTTCGGCCCCAGCGCGGATCGCGAGCCAGTTCCACCACCGGACTCCAAAAGGTCACGCCGGCGCGGGCTAGTCCGGCATGAAAGCGGGCGCGGGCTTCATCAGAGATAGCCACGCCGACCTGCAGAATCAGATCATAATCCCAGGTCGCCGCCTGGGCAATGGCCTGCGGGAAAATGGTGGCGACGCCGTTTTTCGCCATGACCGCATGTCCGGGTTCGCCGCTCCAATTATAGGGAGGGATGCCCAGCCGGTCGATGGCAGCCGGCGTTCGGCTCATCATCTGCGACAGTTTTTCTTGCAGAGTCATGCGCCGCAACAGATCGCGGGTGCGCTCCTCGAACGATTTGGTAATGTCCTGATACAACGGTTTTTCGCCGGCAGGTTGTGCAGCCGCAGATAAAAAATTGAAAATAAGAATCACAAAGACCGTTGCATAGATTTTTGTGCGGCGTAGTAAAGCTTGTGTTTTCATAAGTGACCCTGATTTGACGTTATTTGCTACATTCCCGATTTTAGGCCAGAATGCAGCAATCATTGTGGCCGAAGTGTCTCGCTTCGGCCGGCCTTTGCGCACCAATCGCTCAACGCAATCCATACTGAAAAAACATCGCAGGAGGCGCTTCCCAGCGGCGACTTTGGCAAGATTCGCCCTTTACGAATTGATTTTTGACAGAACCATGCAGGTTGCATTGCGACCGTACGCTTGCTCGCCCGCGGAATCTTTCCCCGGGCGGAACCATGGATCGGGCTTTAGCCCGAGATACAGTGGGGGATTCGGCTCTCTGCACAAAACTAATGCCGCAGTTTCACGAATCTTTGTTTGTCGACAAAGCACAGGTCGCGTAGCGACCGTACGAAGGTAGCCAGGCGTTTCAACGCCTGGTTTAGATCCCCCAAAAGGCCCGTCGCGTAGCGACGGCCGAACGCCTCAACCTCCACAGCCGTAAGAGAAAACCCGTTAACGGCAACCAGAGAACCCCATCGCACTATTTTGCCACCGTGCACCGATCCACGAGATACAGAATGGATTTGTAATGAATGCCGCTGTGATACGACAAACCGATCTCGCAGGTTCTACTGGTGGAATAGCCTTCATGGCACTCTTTGGGCAACTGTTCGCGCAGTCTTCGCAAACCATGCGCATTCAATTCCGGAAATGTAAAACCACGATCGCCGGCAAACCCGCAGCAGTTGCCGTCCGGAACAATTACCTCCTCGACGCACATGCCGGCCAACCGTATCAGGGGATCTTCCAATCCCATTTTTTTGGCACTGCAGACGGGATGGACGGCCACCTTCTCTGCGACTTTGTGAAATTTCAGATGTGGCGCCAGAAACGTCAGGGTAAATTCAATGGGTTCGTACAACGTTAACGACTTGTCCAGCGTCTCTTTCATCCGGTACAGGCACGGACTCATATCGCAGAGGATGGGCAGCTCGCCGTTGCGGCTGGCTTTCATCAGCGCTTTCTCCAGCTCTTTGGCCTTGGCGTCACCGGCTTCCTTAAATCCCTTGCTGGCAAAAGCCATGCCGCAGCATAAATCGTCGATCCGTTCGGGATATATAATCTCATACCCCGCCTTTCGGATGAGATGAGCGGTCTTTTCCGTGAGCGCCTGCGCCTCCCCGTCGTTTCTGGTGTTGCCCATGGAGCGCGTGATGCATGACGGAAAATACACCATCTGCCGGGCGACGTTACCGGATGCCGCAGCGGCTGAAATTTTCCTGCCCCCCATGGGCATAAAACGGGTCCAGAGCGGGATGCTGTTTTTGGACACCGTGCGAATGGACCTGGCCATAAACGACATCGCTTTAAAGCCCAACAGGGCGTGGAAAAAATCGACCGTATTCAAACCAGCCCGCGCCATCGCGGTCACCTCGCTCATGTTGGCGGCCAGCAAAGAGGCGATCCTGGTCGCCACCGGCGAAGCGCCATCATGACGCAAAGTTTTGATCAGTTGACCGGTATCGATGCTCACCGGACATCCGGTGGCGCACAAACCATCGGTGGCGCAGGTGGCGTTGCCGTGATAACGAAAACTGTCGCGCAGCTGGGCGAGACGATGCGGCTCCTCACCGCTCTGCTGCAGCCGCCGGATTTCCCGATAGGCAACGATGCGCTGCCGGGCTGACAGGGTCAGATGATTGGAAACACAATGCACCTCGCAAAAACCGCATTCGATGCACTTGTCCACCAGCGGATGCGCCTCCGGCAGAGGCTTTAAATTTTTCAAGTGTATTTGCGGATCGCTGTTGATGACGACGCCGGGATTGAGCAGATGTTTCGGGTCGAGGAGTTGTTTGATCTCTTTCATGAGTTCGTACGCTTCCGCGCCCCATTCAAAGGGAACGTACGGCGCCATATTACGTCCGGTGCCATGCTCCGCCTTCAAGGCGCCGTCATATTTTTGGATAACCATGTTAGTCACATCTTCCATGAACAGGCGATACCGCTCCACTTCGGCCGGGCGGTTGAAATCCTGTTTAAAGACAAAATGCAGATTACCTTCCAGCGCATGGCCAAAAATGATCGCCTCGTTGTAGCCGTGTTTATTGAACAGGCTCTGCAGGTCCAGAGTCGCCTCCGCCAGGCGAGGCACCGGAAAGGCCACATCTTCGATGATCACCGTGGTGCCGGTTTCCCGCATCGCACCTACCGAGGGGAACAGCCCTTTGCGGATGTTCCAGAGCTGCGTGTACTCTTTGGCTACTGTGGTGAACACGAGCGGCAAAACCGTCGGAATCGGTGACAAGGCCGTTTGAATCGCGGAAATATTTTGCTGCAAAAGTTCGGGGCTGGCGCCGCGTGTCTCCACCAGCAAGGCGGCCGCCTGTTCGTCCAGA
>CAZISM010000177.1:0-1722 GCA_964541895.1 uncultured Cytophagia bacterium | reverse complement strand
CGCTGGGACAGACCCGGATTGCTTTTTACTCTATCGGCCAGAGCAGACAACCGGTTGAGCAAGCCGGCATGGCTCTGGCGGAATCGATCCAGCGAGCCTTTGTCCAGCGTATCCAGCACCGTGCCGTCGTGCAGGACCAGGCGCATGCCGGCCAGCGTACGATAGCTGTTTTGCGCAGTGCCGCAACACATACCGCTGGCGTTATTGGCGGCGATGCCGCCGATCATGGCCGCGTTGATAGAAGCGGGATCCGGTCCGATTTTTTTGGCATAGGGCAGGAGAACCTTGTTGGCCACGCTGCCCACGACTCCGGGTTGCAATTTGATCTGGCGGCCATTGTCCAGGATATCGATTTTTTTCCATCCCTGGTCCAGCAGCACCAGCACCGAATCCGAAATAGCCTGCCCGGACAGGCTGGTGCCGGCCGCGCGAAACGTCACGGCCAGTTCCAGGGTGGAGCACTCTTGCAGAATCTGAATGACCTCGGCTTCGGTTTCTGCCTTGACGACCAACTGCGGCAGCAGGCGGTAAAAGCTGGCATCTGTGCCAAAGGCGAGAACCGAGAGATCATCATGTAACAGTCGACTCGAGGGAATGTTTTTGTTGAGTCGTTTGTAGAGCTGGAGGTACGTTCCGTTTAGCATACAATACCCGTTGATTTAGTCCATGCATTGGCTTTTTATGTCCAGCGAGCCCTCATTGGTTTTGAACCGATCAGGCTGGAACCATGATCCTTCCATGGCTTTCATGAAAAAGTAAAAAATTTATCTTTGATAACCAAATAGTTATTGACAGCAGTAGAATAATTGCCTATATTCAAATGTAAGAGAACTTCAATGGTGAGCGATTTTGCAGTATAAATCTGGCTCCCGGTGATTCGGCATTTCGGGGATCTCGTATCTTTCTTCTACTTCCTTCTCTCCTGCTCTGGTTGCGGGCCAGTTATCAAAATAGTTGTTATTTAAAGATTTAATCACAAAACACCGACCAGCTTGTTCTCTGAGGTTGAGCTATTGCTCGCAAGCACACGTCCTTGATGTCGTTGAAGGATCATGGTTCAACGTCAAGTCACCACAAGCCGGACAACGGCGTTGGAATTACCGGGTTGGCGGCAAAACCAACTCGACCCGCGCTTTACCTCATTTCGAAATGGCATCCCCTGCTCGGCATCAGAGGTACATCCTCTCAAGACGAGAGAGTAATCCAATCTCATTTGTAGCATCTTGTGCAAGGCTTACGCTTAGCATTGTTCGGGCAGGGGAGCATGATGATTGAGCATCCATTAAGCGACTATAAAAGCGCCCATTCGGAAAAATCGTTTCATCGAGGACGGATAAAAAGCGAACTTTTTGAAGGCACAGAAGCGGAACTATACGATGCCTACCTTCATTATCGCTTTTTATATGAATTCGGCAAAATAGTCACCTCACAGACGCAGATCGACAAGATCATCGACACGCTGCTGGACCGGCTCATTGAGCTGGTCTCAGCCGAACGGTGTTTGTTGCTTCTTTTCAATGAAAACGGCGATATCGTACACAAAATCGGTCGTCATCTGCAGCAGGATGATATTGCGCAGGCCGATTTTGAAGTAAGCTGGTCCATCATCAATAAAGTGAAAGAGACCCGGCTTCCAGTTTGTGTCCAGGACGCATTGGCCAACGATTCGTTTAAAACCATGAAAAGTGTGTTGCGACTGCGCATATTGTCGGTAGCCTGTAT
>CAZISM010000176.1:7343-8870 GCA_964541895.1 uncultured Cytophagia bacterium | reverse complement strand
GTCAAACATCTGCAGTTCATGCAAAGCCTGGTGGCACAGAGCGAAAGCCGGCAGCAACAAACGCTGACCAAAACGATCGCCGAGCTGGCCGTACAAGTGGATCGTAAACGGCTGCAGGACCTGCAAGTGGTCCGCGCCGGCCTCGATGCCCTGCAGGATCATACCGCGACCCGGCTGGCAATGACCGATCAGATCCTGACGGAATTCATCAAAGCTAATTATTCGGAACAAATACAATAACGAAGGAGTGAGACATGTTCAAAGTTGAAACTCGTACCCCTGTGAAGCGCTGGCTGCTCCTGTTCAGCCTCAGCTGCCTGTCCTGGATCACGCCGCTCTCGAGTCAGAGCCGACACTCCGATCTCCAACGTGATATCGATATCCTCGAAACCGTACTCTGCCAGGTCCTGGGACAAGGGGAAAGCAGCCGCTTCTGGGGCGGCAGCTGCCGCGGCATGTATCTGGAAGGATTCGGGATCATTTTCAATGTGCCCTATGAGCATTCCTTCAGCATGGCCCGCGCCCCCAAAACCAGAGCCCCCAAAGGCTCCGGCAGCCGCAACCTGGCGGAGACCTACTATGCCGCCGCTGTCGCCGAACCGACGGATTCATCCCGCGCCGAAGAGCGCACACAGACGATCGAAAAACTGAAAAAGGATCTCTACCACTTTTTCACCAGTTATGCCGTCGCCGTTCGCGGCCTGGCCCCTGGCGAGGTCATGGCCGTGATGGTGGACTGGACCGATGCGTCATCTGCATTCTGGGACACCCCATCGCCCTCAACCCCTGCTCATTTTTATGCCAGCGTCCGTCAGGAACAGCTGGCACAACTGCGGCAGGCGCAGAATGCAGCCGGCGCGATCCACTATAGCGAAAAAACAGCCGCTGATGAGCTGACCAGGGAGCTGGATATATTCGAAAATATCCTCAGCAATGCCCTGGCCGGTGCCGATCAGGGGCCCCTGCCCGGCAAAAGCATCCGCAGCATGTACCTGCCGGGCTATGGTGTCGTGGTGATGACAAGCCTGCACGAATTCTCCGCCCTGGCGGTTGCCGGCCTGGAAAGATCCACCGGCGTGCTGGATGTGGCCGCTGTCGCCAAAACACGGAACGAGAACCGCAACAAACGCCTGCCCGCGATCAAGGACGATGTGCTGGATGTGCTGGCTCGCTTTGCCGGCTCACTGCGTTCCCTGAAACCGGAAGAGATCCTCTTCATTCAGGCAGAAATATCAAGAGGATTTGGTGAAGAATCCGGCAAGGGATTTACCTGCAGAGCCAGAATGGCGGACATCGCCCAGGTTTATTCCGGAACACTTTCAGCGGACGCCTTAAAAAGCAAAGTTCAGATTCGAGATTTTTAGAACGCAGCAGCCTCGGCATCAATTTCGGTCTTGCATATGTGCCATAACCGGTGTATCTTTAAGCAGATGCTGAGGCTAATACAAAAACGGTGGCAGCATTCCCCAAGCCTCCCTGAGGGCGCAGAAATGGTTTTCCAGTCTGTGCCCTTTTTTATTTGGCCCA
>CAZISM010000176.1:3771-7243 GCA_964541895.1 uncultured Cytophagia bacterium | reverse complement strand
GGCCGCTGCGGCCCAAAGAATGGCAAAAACACATTAATCCGACTATTTTATTGCTTTTGTTTATCGCGCTAATTATATTGTGCAACATTCGGCTCTTTATGTCGATGCTTCGTCTGAAGACCGGTCGAATTAAACGTACCGGCCATCGCTGCGGCGCAGAGCATCACATCCCAGGCTCCCAACTGTAAGGCACTATTGGGGCCGACCATCACCTTCCAACGGGGCAATACGTTTAAACGGACTCTACCTCCCTGGTCTGTCTATGACACTCGCAGAAATGAATGTCTGCAATGCACTGGAGAGCCGCGATGCATGCTAGTGCCATGACGAAACAGAAACTAGCTTCAGAACTCCAACAGCTGCGTGCCCGGCTGCAAGAGCTGGAAGGTCACGTCGAGGCCGGAGTGCATTCCGACCAAACGGCACAGCGGCTGTCTTCACTCTTCTCCAGCCTGCCGGGCGGCCTGCTCATCGAAACACCACAACGCAACGTAATAAAAGCCAACCAGACCTTTTGCGATCTCTTTGACATCTCCAGGCCCCCGGATTCTCTTGCCGGGCTGGATGGCCGGCAATTGGTTCAAAACATTAAAACTCTTTTCCAGGACGGCGACGGTTTCCTCAGGCGCATCGACGAACTGCTCGCTGCCGCTCGACCGGTGCAAAACGAAATTCTTGCCCTGCAGGATGGCAGGATGCTTTCGCGTGATTACACGCCGGTCGACTCCGGCCAGGGTAATGTGGAACATCTCTGGTACTACCGTGATCTGACCTCCCGCATCAGAGTGGAACAGGCGCTGAACGAAACCGCCGCCCGCTACTATCACACCCTCGACACCATGCTGGAAGGATGCCAGATCATCGGTCACGACTGGAAATATCTCTACGCCAATGACGCCGTATGCCGTCAGGCCCGGCACTCGAGAGAGAACCTGCTGGGCCATACCATGATGGAGCTGTATCCCGGTATCGAAGAGACCGCCATGTTCGCCACGCTGCGCCGCTGCATGAGCGAGCGAACCTCAGCCCTGCTCGATAATGAATTCACGTTCCCGGATGGTTCTTCACAATGGTATCAATTGAGCGTCCAGGCGGTGCCGGAAGGCCTTTTTATTCTTTCCATGGACATAACGGACCGAATCCGGTCCCAGGAACGAATGCACAAAAGCGAAGAGCATTACCGCTTGTTGACGGAAAACATCTCGGACGTCCTCTGGGTCCTCGACATCGAGTCCCTTCGCTTTCGCTATGTGAGCCCTTCCGTAGAACATCTGCGCGGCTATACGGTTGCAGAAGTGATGTCGCAAGATATCTCTTTAATCCTCACTCCCGAATCGCTGCAGCGATTTGTCAAGCTCCTGCCGGATCGCCTGCGGGAATGGCAGCAGGGTCTGGCCGTACCCCACATTGACGAAGTGGGCCAGCCGTGCAAAGACGGCCGTATCGTCTGCACCGAATCGACCACCCGCTTTGCCGTAAATCCGGAATCCGGGCGACTGGAGGTGTACGGTGTCAGCCGCGACATCACGGAGCGCAAAAAGGCGGAGCAAGCCCTGCGCCAATCCGAACAGCTGCTGCGCACCGTGATCGATTCGACTCCGGATTTCATCTTTGCCAAAGACCGCCACCTCCGCTATATCCTCGCCAATAAAAGCTTTGCCGACGGCATCAGCATCCCCGGTGCGGAGATTATCGGCAAGAACGATGTGGAGCTGGGCTTTCCGCATGAGCTGATTTTCGGCGATCCCACACGCGGCCTTCGCGGCTATCGCAACGATGACCTCCACGTCCTGGAGCAAAACACCTCCCTGCATGTTCCCTATGATCCGATCCGCCTTGCCGACGGCAAGGAAATAATCCTGGATACGCTCAAGGTGCCGTTGCACAATCAAAAAAACGAGATCTGGGCCGTGCTCGGCGTGGGCCGGGACGAGACCGCGCGCCGGCATGCCGAAGAGGGGAAAGCCAAACTGGAAGAGCACCTGCGCCGTTCGCAACGGCTGGAAACCATCGGCACCCTGGCCGGCGGCATCGCCCACGAATTCAACAATATTCTGACGCCGATCATGGGATATGCCGATATGGCTTTCAACGGCACCGTCGCCACTGATCCGGTTCGCGAGGATATCAACCACATTCTCAATGCCGCCAGACGCGCCCGGGACCTGGTGGAACAGATATTGATCTTTAGCCGGGAAATAGAAAAAGAACGCAAGCCGGTCTCGCTCCATTTGATCATCAGAGAGGCTCTGCAGTTGCTGAGGCCCGTCTTGCCCGTCAACATTGACATTCAACAGCACATCGATGAAAGCGGCGGCCAGGTGCTGGCCGACGCCTCGCAGATGCACCAGGTGATTATCAATCTGTGCATCAACGGCTTTCACGCCATGGAAGAAAAAGGCGGCACCCTCTCGGTCGCCCTGAAGCAGGTGGCCGTTGACAGCGCTATGGCAAAGGCCTGTCCAAACTTGAGTGAAGGCGCCTACGCCTGTCTGACCGTTCGCGATACCGGCACCGGCATGACTGAAACCACCCGCGACCGAATCTTTGAACCTTTTTTTACCACCAAGGGTATCGGTAAAGGCACAGGGCTGGGCCTCTCGGTCGTGCACGGTATCGTCAAAAGCCACCAGGGCGAGGTTGTCGTCCAAAGCGAGTTCGGCAAAGGCTCTGAATTCCAGGTCTATCTTCCCATCGTCCCGGCCCCCACCGACATCTGCGATATCGCGTTCGAGATCGAGAAAGGCTCCGAGTCCATCCTCCTGGTGGATGACGACGAACAGGTTGTGCATGTGCTGAGCAGAATGCTGGAGCGATTGGGCTACCGGGTAGATGCTTTTTCCAGCAGCCCTGCCGCCCTCGACGCCTTTCATCGCCACCCCGGCGCCTACGATCTTGTGATTTCGGATGTCATAATGCCGACTATGACCGGGCTGGAGTTGTCCGAGCGGCTGCGCGGCATGCACCAGATCATCCCCATCATCTTCATGACCGGGTACGGTGAAAATATTCCATCAGCCATACAGGCGCAAAACGCCGTTCAATTCATAATGGTTAAACCGATCACACTGCACGAATTGGCTTCAACGATTCGTATGGCTCTAACCAAACCAAGCGGAGGATAGGGTATGAAGCTATTGATCATAGAAGACGATCCGGCCATTCGCACCATGATCGGGAAAATGCTGCCGCCTGAGCAGTTTGAAACCCTGGAAGCGGCCAACGGCAGAGAAGCCATGGTGTTGCTGCAGCAACAGGCTGAGATCGAGGTGGTGATCACCGACATCCTCATGCCGGAAAAAGAGGGGCTTGAAACCATCCTCGAGCTGAAACGCAACCGTCCCAACATAAAAATCCTCGCCATGTCCGGCGGCGGCCTGGGCAGCGCCCGGGACTATCTGAATATGGCCCAGGAGCTGGGCGCCGATGGCACGCTGAAAAAGCCGTTCATCAAGGATGAACTGCTGGATGC
>CAZISM010000176.1:0-3671 GCA_964541895.1 uncultured Cytophagia bacterium | reverse complement strand
CTTGATTTGGGAATATTTCACCGACGGGCGCACGTCGTTTCCATTAAAGAGGCCCTGACCTGGTCGGCGGTTTGGATTGTTATGGGCCTCAGCTTTAGTGCATTCATTTACCATGGCTATAATGCGCACTGGTTCGGGCTCGGTAACGCTCCTGATGCGGTGGACGGCGTTATTAATGACGGTCAAACAGCCATGGTGAAATACCTGACCGGTTATATCGTCGAAAAATCACTGAGCGTCGATAATATATTTGTCATTGTGATGATTTTTGGCTTCTTTGCCATCCCGGCCCTCTATCAGCACCGCGTTCTTTTTTGGGGTATTCTCGGCGCCCTGATCATGCGCGGCATCATGATCGCCGTGGGCGCCAAACTGATCGCCGAGTTTCACTGGATCCTGCTGGTGTTCGGCGCTTTTCTCATCATCACGGGCATCAAAATGCTATTCCTGAAAACCGAAGCCGCCGATCTCAACCAGAACGTAATCGTACGCCTGGCTCGCCGGCTGTTCCCCATCACCAACCGGCTTCATGGCGAACACTTTCTCGTGCGGGCCGGCTCGGCCGCCTCCCGGGAGAGCGAAATGCCGGGCCAGGATATGGAATTAGACGAATCGGTCGAAAAGGCCGCCCCCGGCACCTGGATGTTGACCCCGCTGGCGCTGGCGCTGATCGTGGTGGAAACCACGGATCTGATCTTTGCCGTAGATTCCATCCCGGCCATCTTTGCCATCACCGCCGATCCGTTCCTGGTCTTTACCAGCAACGTGTTCGCCATCCTCGGCCTTCGCTCCCTCTATTTTGCACTGGCGGGCCTGATGGATAAATTCAGATATCTCAAAGTCTCCCTGGCGTTCGTTCTGATCTTTGTTGGTGTGAAAATGCTGGCGGCGGAATGGCTCAAGGATCTGTTGGGCAAGAGTTTCAATTTTTATATGATGGGGATTGTGGTGCTGATTCTCGCGATCGGCGTGGCGGCTTCGCTGTTCACGGATCGAAAAGAAAAAAATCGTAGCGCCGCCGCCTAGCCGCGGTCCCGGCTAGGTCAAATCGTTGGCAGCGGCCAAGAGCAGGGTTACCGCCGCGAGCGCGGCGGTTTCGCTGCGCAAACGGCGTCGACCCAGCGAAAAGAAAAAGGCCTGCTGCCGCTGCAGCAGGGCCGTTTCGCTTTCGCTCAAGCCTCCCTCCGGCCCGACAATGAGAATGGCGCGCTCCGCCTGCACCAGGCGGTCCGACAACGTTGCCTTTTTTTCATCAACAGCCTCTTCAGCCACAAACAGAGGTATACCGGCGCATTGTTCGATGTACCGGCGCAAGGGCATGGGCGGCGCCACCACGGGACAGCGCGAGCGCCCGCACTGCTTCATCGCCGCCCGGGCTTTGTCCTGCCAGCGCTCCAGACGCTGCGGCGAAGGCTCCACAATCGTGCGTTCCGTCAACAGCGGTTGCACGCCGGCCACACCCAGTTCCGTGGCCTTTTCGACAATCTCATCTACGTGTCCGCCCTTGAGCAGGGCCTGCGCCAGCGTAAGCTGCAGCCGGGGTTCGCCCCAGTTGCTGTCTTGCTGTTGCCGGCGCACCTGCACCCGCTCGGCCGAAACCTCCACAATCTCGCCCTGATAGCGCTGTCCCAAACCATCAACCGCGATCAACCACTCACCCGCCCGCTTGCGACACACCCGGGCCGCATGCATGCACTCCTGGTCGCGCAGAGAAAAATATTCCGCATCAACGTCCTCAGGCCTGACATAAAACTGTTCGTAATGGGGCATGTTAGAACCACACGTAAAGATCACTGATAAACTGGCCATGTCCATGCGCATCGACGGCATATTCCAGGCGCAGCAGTTCCACATAGGGCAGATGGATATGCAGGCCGCCGCCGAACCCCTGCATGAAACGCTGCCGGCGAAGATGCGACCAGGTGTCGCTGACGGTTGCCGCATCGGCAAATAATACCCAGCTGACGCCGAAAGGTAAATTGTTCATATAGGCGCCCAGGGCGCTGCTGTCGTCTCCCAAATCAAAATAGCGGATCGGTAACAGCGGCATCCGCAACTCCAGACCGGAGAGCAGGCGTTGCGCCCCTTCGACCTGCTCATTGAAATGACCGCGAACCCGCTCCTGATAACCGACAAAATAGCGCTCATAGAGCGGGATCCTGCCCGCACTGCCGTCCAGTGCCAGCCGACCGGCCAGCGAGATCCGGCGGTACAGCGGCTGATAACGGCGCACATCGATGCCGTATTTCTGAAAATGGATCCGGCCGCCGTCGTACATTTCATGGACACCCAGATTGATGTACCAGCCGCGGCGCGCATATTCGCGCAAATCGCGTCGATCATAGGTAAAAAGAACGCCGGCCTGCGGCAAATCGTCCGGGCCGTTGGCGCCGCCGCGGCCGACCAGCGCCGAAGGCAGATGAACACGACGATACCCCGCTCGCACGGCGGAGTAAGTGTGCAGACCCCAGCGCTTGCCGAACGTCATCGTCACACCCTGATGCTGTTCATCGAATTCCGGCCAGTCGCTGTTTTTGTTGCTTATCTTTTTGGAATAGATCTCGCCTTCAAAATACAGATTATGCCTGCGATCGATCCACGGATCCACATAGCGCAGTGTAAAACCGGCATTGTACCCGAACCAGAACGCTGCGTTGGCAAAGATGTTACGCCCGGCCAGATTTTGATGCGCCAGACCCGCCCCGTACGACAATTTCTTCCACGATCGTTCGTTGGTGTTTAATATCAGGTAAGGAAACAGATACCACCGTTCCGCCACCATCACCAGCAGATCCACACTTTCATCAATCGGCATGGCTTCGATGTCGACGCGCGTGAACAGACGCAAATTCTGGATGCGCATGCGGTCTTCAGCCACCAGGCGCTCATCGTAGCGCCCGCCCTCTCTGCTCTTCATCTCCCGAAGGATGATAAAGTCCCTGGTGTGGTCATTGCCCACCAAAACGATGTGTCGAATGCGCAGGGAATCAGCCGGCGCCGCCATGGTGCACTGCCACGACGAGACCAGCCCCAGCCCTGCCAACAGAGCAACAAACCCTGTACGCTTTATGGTTTGCATATCAGCCTATACGATTGAATACGAGAACAAGATCAGGACGCTGTTACAGCACCTGCAACACGATCATGGTCATGTCGTCCGCAGGACTGACACCGTCCAAAAACCTATTGAGCCGGTCATAAATATGATTCAAGAGCTCGGCGGCGTCTGAACGCGGAAAACATGCAATCAGCTCCAGCAACCGCTGTTCGCCAAAGTCCTCGCCGTCTTTGTTGATGCTTTCCGTAACACCGTCGGTATAGAACACGATCACATCGCCGCCGCGCATCTGCACCGTATCCGACAGCCAGGTCACCTCCGTCTCGATGCCGACCGGCGGGCCGCTTCGCTGCAACCGTTGCACGCCCTCGCCCTGCTGTCGCCAGATCGGATAATTGTGACCGGCGCTGCAATAGCTCAATTGCAGGAGCTCTTCGTCCCAGACCGCATAGATCAGGGTGGCATAGTTGCCGGCCGCTGTCGTGTGCGCGAGCTGGCGGTTGACTTCATTCACAACCTGATGCGGATAGGTATGACGATAGGCCACAGAACGAAAAGAGGCCTGCACGTTGGACATCAGGATGGAGCCGGGGATGCCTTTTCCCGACACGTC
>CAZISM010000175.1:0-8898 GCA_964541895.1 uncultured Cytophagia bacterium | reverse complement strand
ACCGACCACATAGGGGTAGGTGATGCCGGTGTACTCTTTCCAATTCTTCATACCATAACACAAGCCGGACATGCGGCCGGTGCCGTTCATCATGCGTACTTCGCCCACCAGCTTTTCACGCCAGTGATTGCCCGGCCAGCAGTAGGACTCTTCCCAGCCGCCGCTGGGGACATCCTGATCCTGATGCCATAATTCACCGATATGCAGATCCTTTTTGGTCTTCACCTGGCCGAGGACAGCGCCTGCAAAAATAAGGGTGATGACCGAGAGCGCCAGGAGTAATGTTTTTATGTTGTGTGCATGCATACGAGCTCTTACCTCCATGATAAGCAGAAACAGCGATTAGAGATATGCCTCTCCTTACATCAGGAAGGAGAGCGAAAATCGATTGACGATGCCAAAGGCGCCGAAATCGGTGACCGCATAATCAAACATCAGCCCAAAGCCGCTGACCTTTGTTTTGATGCCGACACCGCCCGTATATTTTTCTTCGTCGTAATTCATTTTGTAGCCGCCGCGCAGAAAGAACAGCTGGTTAAAACCGTATTCCAGGCCAAAGTTGATCCGTTCGGAATAATCCTTGGGATGAAGGGCATCGATGGCCAGCGTGATGACATGGGTTTTGTTTTCCGGCATGAGCAGGGTGTTCACGTCCATGGCGACGCCGAAGCGGAAGGTCAACGGTATCGGTTTGTTGGCAAAGTTTTGCACCGACATGCCGATGCGGATGTTTTTGAATCCCGAGTTGTAATAGGTGCCAAAGTCATAGGCCACGGCTTCGTTTTCATTTTTCACGGTTTTGGTGGTTTCAAACTGGGTGCGCAGGTATTGCCAGGTTTGGCTGGTGCCCAGATCCTGATACGCGTATTTGACTTTACCGCCGATGGAAAAGCGATCGGTGATGCTGGTGGCATAGCCCAGCCCCACGGCATATTCGCCGACGGAAAAGGTGCCCTGGCTCTGATAGCCTTCCCAGGCATGGGCGTCGACCACGGTGCGTTCCATGGTGCCGTAATCGACCGCCATATAGTCGGCCACGATCACTCCGAAACGGCCGGTGTTGTAGGCCAGCACGCCGGCTTTGTGATCGATGTCGGCAATCCAGTTGGTCTGATGTACGGCCAACGCCAGTCCGTTAACGTCGGCACAACCGGCCGGATTGTAGAAGGCGGACGTGGGGTCACCGCTGATGGCAATAAAGGCGTCGCCCATGGCGGCCGCGCGAGCGCCGATACCCAGTTTCAGAAACTGCATTTTGGTCTGAGCCACTTTTTTCATCTGCGCCTGGGCGCTCAAGCTCAGACAAAAAAGTGTGATGATTAGAATAAGCCATTTATTTTTCATTCGAGTTCTCCACCGTTGTTACGGAAAAAGATTCAGTCCTACTCTTGAGACCTGTTTTTCTATTTTCCGAAATCCATGTTGAAGCGCATACCGAAAAAGACCTGCACCGGGCCGCCGACGCGATAATAATAGTTTTCACCCGGTTTTTCTTTCGGATATACCAGATGGGACTGTTTGTACTGGCCGACACGGTCGCCTGATTTTAAAGAAGCAAAGTATTGATATACTTCACTGCCCGGATTTATCGCCAAACCGTTCAAGACGCCCACGTTCAACAGCGTGCGGGAGAACAGGTTGTGCAGATCCAGGTACAGGGTAGCGCCCAGGCCGCGAATGTTAACCTCTTTGCTGAGGTAAAAGTCGTTGCCGAAGGAATCGGTATAACGCAGGTTGTTGCGCACAAACGGGCTGTTCGTTGGATTCCAGGTAAAGCGGCCGCCCTGTGCCCAGGAGAGAATGGCGTTGAGGCGCCAGCCGCCCAGCAACTTGCCGCCCAGGAGGGTGGGACCAAAGCCGGTCGGTGTGTGAAAGTCAAGATTGGCTACAACACTGGGCGTCCATTCCCAGAGCACCTCGTCGGGATATGAGAATCGTGAAAAGGCCGGCAGATTGAGCGGATCGCCGGGTACGTATTGGTTCTGATAGCCGATCTCGCCGCGCTTCTGGCCGAGGAATTCGGTTTGCACCCAGCCGCTGACAAAACGGCCGACACGTTTGTACAAACGGAACTCCCAGCCGATAATGTCCTGGTAGGCCTTGTTATCCCAGGTGCGATATCGCCACGTAGGATTGGGGGAGAACACGTTCTGATAATAGACCCAGCCCAGTTCGTCGGTGACGTCTTTATAGTATACCGCGGTGTGGATCATGTAATCCTGGAACAGCACCTGTTCGTAGCCCAGTTCATACTGGACGGTCTTGGCCGGCTTCAGGTCCGGATTGCCGCGCCATTCTGCCGGCGACGTCATCCGCGGATGCGGCAGAAAACCGTAACGATAGGTGTTGGAGGGCGCATTGTAGGCATGACCATAGTTGAAATAGATCTTGCTGCTGGCGGTCATGGGATGTGAAATACCCAGACGCGGGCTCAGACGGAAATATTTTTTGCTCTCTGCAACCGGCATGCTGTCAAGATCGGTCCAGAGATTGCCCATGTACCAGGTGTCGTTGAAAGGATCTTCCGGATCGTACGAGTTGGCGTTGGCGTCGAAGAATTCACCGCGCAGACCAAAGTTGCCGATCAGACCGTTCAGTTCCATGCGGTCCTGGAAATAGATGCCGCCGTACTGCGGATATTCGGTATAGCGGATGGCTCGGTCTTCCACCGGAGTGCGGACTTCGTAATAGTCGCGCCGTATTTTGGTCGGATTATAATAAAAACCGGTTTTGATCTGATGGTACTTGCTCACCTGACTGGTCAGATCACCGCGGACGGTGAGGGACCAGCCGTCCGATTGATCAGTGACGCCATCGCCGCCGTTGAGATTGACTTTGCCGGTCTGATCATAGACCGATCGGCCGGGAATGGACCACCCTTCCGGTGCTTCGTCATAGGAACGGGCCGGGAACCAGAGCACATCGCCGGCTTTAAAGGTTGTGTCTTTCTTGACATAATGGCCACTCTTTACATCCCAGTATCCCTTTGCCTTAACGCCGGTTTCCAGCGTATAGTACTCGGCCGGGATGGTCTGGATTTTTGTGGTATCGCGAGCCGGGCCGTGGCGGAAATTGTACTGCCGTTCCATACGGGAGACCCGGATCTCGTAAAAGGTTTTCGGTGACAGCGTGTGCACGAAATTCAAGCCCCAGTTGGTGGTGCGGATATCACCGAGGGGATAGTTCGAGTCGCCGTAAGAACCGCCGCCGCCGGCGCGCATGACGTAGGCGTCATCGCCCTGTTCGTGGTTGGTGGCGCCGGTGCCGCTTTCATCGGCCACCATGCCCATGCCGGTGAGGCGCATGTTGGGGGTGATGTGATAGGTCAGTTTCAGCATGCTGTTGCCTTCGGCAAAGTGATCGCGCAGGGCCGGCCGTTCGTACGCCACATAGTTGGAACGGTGTGACAGCATAAAGTTCATCTTGGAGAGCATGGGACCCAGCAGAGGCAGTTTGGCGCCCGGAACCGGTCCGCTCACCGTGGCATCCACGACATAATCGGGAAGATGGCCTTCTTCGCGTCCGCGATGCTGCCAGCGCCATAACTCCCGGTTCTGGTTTGGCGAACGATCGTTAGTGGAATCGGTGTCGGTGAGGTTGCGTTCTGAATACTTGATCCAGCCCATGAATTTGTCTTCCGGCAGCGGGAACATCTGTGCCAGCTTGACCGAGTCATAGGCGATGTCGCTGCCGTACATGAGATACTGTTTATCTTCCAGATACGCTTTAGGTCCGGAATATTTATACCCCGCAGGCGCGTAGCGACCGTCAAACAGAACGTTATAATGGCTGCCGCCTTCGGTGGTGGTCACATTGATAACACCGGAACGAAGGTCGCCGTATTCGGCAAGGAAACCGCCGGTCTGGATCGAGATTTCTTCGATGGACGTTCTGTTGTAGGAAAGAAAGGGCACGTTAAAGACGTTGTCCTTGAGGGAAAAACCGTCGAGATAGGCCATGACCTGATCCGAGCCACCGCCACGGATGTTGATCTTGTTGTCGTAGGAGCTGACTGACACGCCGGGCGACAGGTTCATGAGTTCCTGGATGGTGTTGACCGGCAGATTTTCCGTTTCGCTTTTGCTCATGACGATCTGGCTGGAGGAGACGTCGAGCTGCACCACCTCTTTCTGGGCCGTGATCGTCACCGACTTGCCTTCCAGAGCAACCTGCTCCATGACGAAATTGAGGGTGATGGTGCGGTCTGATTCGACGCGGACGTTGGTGATGGTTTTGGTTTCATACCCCAGCATGCTGGCACGGACCGCATAGGTTTCCGGCGGCACGTTGAGGATGTAGTAAAACCCTTCCGGATCGGCTACCGCCCCCAGGCGCACTTCCAGCGGGACGATTTTGTTCTGCCGCCAGACCCCTTCGATCATGATGTTGGCGCCGATTAAGGGTTCCCCGCTTTTTGAGTCTTTGACGATTCCGGAGAGCTTGCCGTTAGCCGCCCGGCTTGCCGTGACAAGGCCCAGAATCAGGAAAAAGAGGATGGTTACTTGCCGTGTCGTTTTCTTTTTCATAACTCACCGTTTGATTGATTAGACATTTGCTGATTGGTTTCTTCGATTTCGATGCGCGTTGCACAGACTGGTCAGAGTCGTACGCTTGGTTATCTGTCCCGCCAGCCGCTGTTCGGCGGCGCCGGTCCGCAGGAGGCGCGGATCATGAGCGACGGATCAATGGTGATTTCCACTTCGGGGAGGACGCTGTTTTCTTTTTGCAGATAGTCAACCAGGAACGATACCGCTTTTTGTCCGATCTCCACCAGAGATTCCTTTACGGTCGTCAGTTCCGGACGGGCAAACACTTCGGTGTAGACATCGCCAAAGCCCATGACCGAAATCTCTTCCGGGATGCGGACGCCTTTGTTGGTGAGGATGTTGATGACGTTGACGGCGACAGGATCATAGAATGAAAAAATCGCCGTCGGCCGGTTGGGCATGGCCAGAATCTCTTCAGCGATCCTGTGGTCATCCGCCGGGTGAAATTCGTTATGCCAGACCATCTCCTGGCAAAAAGGAACGTGGTGATCCGCCAGCACTTTTTGGAACGCCTGTAAACGTTCCTGGCTGCTCTGCGACCTGATGCCGTGGGTGATAACAGCTATACGGCGGTGCCCCAAAGAGAGCAGGTATTGTGTGGCCTGGCGCACGCCCAGTTCATTGTTGACTTTGATGGTCGTGCCCTTTACACTGTGAGGACTGCGCCACACACAGACAAACGGCATGCCCTTTTCCTTCAACTCCCGCGCCCGCTGCGCCATCGCCGGATTAAGACGGTCGGGGGAGATCAGGATGATGCCGTCGACATTTCTGCTGGTGATGAGGGAGACATAGGATTGGGTAGAGTCGGGATTGGACATGATCTCATCGTCAAAGATCATGATGTTGTAATGAGAATGATTGGCCGCGTGGGTGATGCCTTTCATCAAGCGGGCAGAGTAATCGCTGGAAAAAAGATCGTGTACCGAAGAGGCAATGACGCCCAGCACATGCGAACGACTGGTGGAAAACGCGCGCGCCAGACGGTTGGGAGAATAGTTGAGCTCCTTGGCCGCTTTCATCACGATTTGGCGCGTCGTTTCGCTGATTTTGATAGGACTGGGTCTGGCGTTGAGCACAATCGAGACAGTAGCTTTGCTGACCCCGGCTCGCTCCGCCACTTGTGATATGGTGGTGGGCTGCCAGTCGGTCTTTCTTGCCTCTTTGCTATAAGCCATTAAATTCCCGTTCGACTAGGGTGGACTTTGTGATCCTGATCGTGTGAGGGGTGTGGAAGGTGAAATCACGGCAGCCGTATGCTTTGCAACCGTGTGCCCGCACAGTTCAAGACATGTTTGTAAAGGCAAAGTTTGAGATGGTGGATGTATCGGTTCAGCTAAACCGGTTTACGGCTTTAGACTAATAATTTTTGCGCAAATTGTCAAGCTTTTTTTTTGAATATTTGCCCATGGCAAATTCATTAAAAAAGTCTTGACATTTTCGATCAGTATGTTTACTATGTGTCAAAAACCGATCTACCTAAATCGGTTTAGCATTAAATTTCCACGCTTTAGAATTCTGAATTATTCACCGCTGAGACTGCTCTTACCGATACATTGTCATGGCCGACTTTATCATCACCTCCGGCCTTGCCATATGATACACAGTGTTTCAAATCCTGAACTGAACTTTTTGGCAGACCAATAGTCTGTTAACAGAGCAAGGCTGCGGGGAAAGACACGCCACAGGATCATGGAAAAGATACCAGAAAGGAAGCAAGCAGCATGAACTGGTCTCGATCTCTTGTCCCGGCTATTTTTCTATGGTTGACGTTCACGAGTTTGACTTGCCCGTTGCGCTCGGCAGATACTATAAAAAGCCTGATGCATGCCGGCCTCGTCCGCAGCGAGGGCGGCTGGAACTATGACCGCTTTCTGCAGGCCGGCCGACGCTCGGCCGACGCTTTGCTGCAGCGCGCGCCCGATCGCTATGGCCAGACGCAGACGCCGCTGTGGCTCTCTGTGATCTCGCCCACCGGCGCAAGCCTGATTAAAACCAAACCGCCCAACTGGCAGACCTATTGGGACGCAGAAGATTATGTAATGACCGCGCAGGGCTGTAATCTTTATCGCGACCTGCCGATGCTGAAAGCTTTGTACGAACTGGCCGCTGTGACCGGCGATCCACAGTATCGCAACGGTGTTGATGCCTACCTTTCCTTTTACCTCTCGAATCTGCCAAGCCCGACCACCGGCCTGTTTCCCTGGGGCGAGCACATGTCCTACAACACCGTGCGTGACAAATTGGTGGCCACTCGTCACGAAATGGAACACAACGTCCCTGAATGGGAGTTGCTGTGGAATGTCAATCCGGCCGCTGTGCAAAAAGAGATCGAGGCCATCTACACCATCAACATCTATGACAAAGAGCGCTTTCTCTATGATCGGCACGCCAACTATTACAGCGGAGAATTCGATCCGCTGCCGGTGCGCGGCACCTACATCAAACACTCGGGTCTGTTTGCCTACAGCTTTCTGTTTTTGTACAGCAAAACGCATGACGACCAGCATCTGCAGTGGGCGCGCAAAATGGCCAACCTGTATTGGCAGCATCGCGACCCGGCAACAGAGATCGTTCCCGGCTATGTCTCCCACCATGGCGCCGGTGATGTGTCCACGGTACAGTTGTGGCTGGCCTATTATCTTATGCGCGCCGTTGAGCTGTATCCTGATCCGGTCATTAAAGAGACAGCCCTCAAGATGGTGGATTCGTATCTGAAATACGGGTACAAACCGAATGGCGTTTTTGCCACGCACCTGGTTCCGGCTACCGGTCAGGCCACCTGGCAGGATTCTACACAGCTCACCTTTCCGGATTTCCCGGAATACTTTCGGGTGCAGGCGTGCTGGCAGGCCTTCCGGTTAAGCAGGCAGCCGCACTATCTGGACATAACCAAAACGGTATTGAATCGCATCGCCGGCGCCGTCATTCCACGCAACCTGACGCCGCAGGCCGCCGGCACTTTGATTGGGTTGTATGCCGATGTGTATCTCGAAACGGGCGACCAGCTGTTTTTGCAATACAGCCGCACCCTGGCCGACTGGACCCTGAGCCATCTCGTCGATCATGATATGATTCTGGAATCCGCCGGCGGATTTGTCTATCACAACTACAACCGGCCCGGCGAACTGTTGCGGGCGTGGATCAAATTGTACCAGGCGGACCGGCAGGCAAACCTGCATTGGACAACCAGTGATCCCATACTGGTGCAGGATAACACGTTGCAGGTCTCAGCCACAGCCGGCAACGGTTCTGGTGCTTTGCAGCTGGTCGTGCGCTTTCGTGACGGCAAACATGCCAGCGCCGTGTCG
This sequence comes from uncultured Cytophagia bacterium, assembly GCA_964541895.1. Classification (GTDB taxonomy): domain Bacteria; phylum Zhuqueibacterota; class Zhuqueibacteria; order Residuimicrobiales; family Residuimicrobiaceae; genus CAZISM01. Next base: position 1,040 of record CAZISM010000175.1, on the reverse strand, counting down.
GCAGCGGATCATGGGCGTTATATTTTTAATCTGACATTGCCCAAAGCGGTGGCCCAGGGTCCGGCACGGCTGATTTTCTCTGAAAAGAAATCCGGTCGCGAACTGGCCGAGGGTCACGTGATGGTCTGTGAAATCGGCCAACCGCCGCAGGCAACCTGGAACATCCCGGAATGGATTAATGGATCAGCTCCTTTTGCCGGCGAGCTGCAGCTTTCCAATCCGGCTGGCGTGCTCTCTGTAACCTGCAAGTATCTGACTGATACCGGCGTGAGCGATTCGGTGGTATGTTCACCGGCAGGCGACGCAAAGGATCGTTTTATCTTTACCATTCCCGCTCTGGGGACTGTCGGCGCAGCGAGCGTGTCACTGCAGGCCGCTGTGAGGTATAATCCCGATTATCCGCTGACCTGGCGCTCCTCCGCGAAACAGGTGTCTGTAGCGGCCGGCAAAACCTTTGCTCTTTCTCTGGAAAAGGCCAGACCGTGTACGGTGCACACCGACCTGGCCGGCCTTCAGCTCATTGTTGAATCACCCGTCACTCTATCGCATGCTGCCGTTGCTGTGGAATATCTGCCGACTCTGTTGCCAGGCAAAGGAAAGGCGCCGGATCAGGAGCTGTTGCCGGCGGTAACAAGGGTGCAGGTGGACGATGTCATGAAAAACAACGGCGTGCGGGTGAAACTGCTGTGGCCGTACCATCCAAAGGATGCGGAGCCGTTCCTGCCTTCGACGTTGACGGCCCGCCGGCAACAGGGGACACAATGGCTAGCCGTGCCCGGCGCCAGTGTCGATGTCCATTCGGCTACTGTCACTGCACCTTGTGACGGCGGTGGAACACTAGCTCTGGCCGGGCAACGCCGATTGTGGTGGCGTCGATATTTCAACGGCGCTCTGCTCAGTTCGCCGGCGGCCGTGCGGATGGATAAACATGGCACCCTGGCCATCATCCTGGATACTCGGGATGCGGATGGTATCCTTTATGCTTTGGACAAGAACGGCAACACGCTCTGGACCTATGACGCCGGCGCCATGCAGCCGTT
>CAZISM010000174.1:0-8949 GCA_964541895.1 uncultured Cytophagia bacterium | reverse complement strand
GACGGACGTCGAGCTGGTGGCGTATCAGATCAACCGCATGCGCGATGTCATCAAACGCATCGACGCCAGCGTGGACATGATCATGTGGGCCGATGCGGTGAACCCTTATCATAATGCCGGCAAAAAGAATCTGGAACGCACCTGTGATCTGTTGTACCGTGATATTATCATGGCGCACTGGTACTATGACGCAGACGACTATGAACAGGTCGATCTGTTGCGGCTGGGCAGCAAGTTTTTCCTTGAACGGGGATTTCGCATGTACGGGTGCCCATGGGACGATCTGTCGAACCATAAAACCTGGGAGAACGTTCTGGCCGATCATCAGTCCGATCCCCAGCTGCTGGGTTTGATGAGCACGCAGTGGGGCGATCGTACGGAGGGCATCACCCAGACCGGTATCAGTAACTGGGAAGACAAGAGCTGGTTGAGAAAATAATCCTGTAACACTTTATAGACAGCTGCTATAATTTTACGACGAAATCCGATGACTTTGCCTGCAAGGCCCCATTATGTAGATACCGGCTAAAATTAGACTTATACAACCTGATCCTGCCTCTGCCTTTTTGGCACTTTACTTGCATAATATCCCACCAGGGCTGGATACTTTCCGATCGAGTGGCCGTTCCGCAATACCCCTACGGCGCATCATTTACCAAATAAAAATAATGAAAATACATTAATGCCGCTGCAAAGGCAAGCCGGCCCTGGCTTGCCTCTTATGGCAAAAGGAGCATTACCATGTTCGCCCTGAAAAAAAACGAAGACGGCCAAATGCTGGTCTTTACGGCTTTGGGTATGGCGGTTCTAATCATGTGTGCCGCCTTGGCCATTGATGTCGGTTATATGCTCACAGCCCGCAATCATCTGCAAACCGCCGTAGATGCCTCTGCGCTCGCCGGCGCCACTGGCCTGCCTCTGAACCAGAGCACAGCGATGGCCCGAGCGGTTTCTTTGTCCGCTTCCAACACCATTATGCATAATCAGTTGAATCTTGGCGGCAACGAGATTTCTTTCCCCAATTATAAAACCATCACCATCACCGCCCGGCGCACGGTTCCGCTTTTTTTTACAAGAATTACAGGCAGGAACAGTGTAGCGATCACAGCCACGGCCACCGCGCAGTGCGGCAACCGCGACATCATCCTCGTCTTTGATCGTTCCGGATCCATGGACGATGACACCAAAGACATCAAAAAACCTCAACCCATCACTACCGCCAAAGAGGCGGCGTATTACCTGATCGATCAAATCGCCGCCAACACATTTACGGTCGACCGAATGGGACTGGTGTCCTACTCCGACAACGCTTCCCTGGATCATTCATTGGACCGAGGCTTTTCACAAATGAAATCTGACATCAAAGCCTACGTCGCCAATGGTAATACCAATATCGGGGATGGTATCAACAAGGCCATGAGCCATTTGAACGGCAGTTCTCCCAGCAATACCAAAAAAACAATCATCCTGTTTTCCGACGGCATGGCTAACAAGCCCGGGAGCGGCATGCCGACCAATTCCACGGCAAAAAATTATGCCATCTCCAAAGCCACAAGTGCCAAAAACAGCAACATCAGAATCTATACGATCAGCCTGGGTTCTGAAACCGATCCATCCCTGATGCAACAGATCGCGAGCATCACCAGCGGGAAATATTACTATGCGCCCACCGCCGCGGACCTCTACGCCGTCTATGAGGACATCGTGAAGCGTATTCCGGTCCGGCTGGTCGGTTGACAGATCAGGTGTTGTCCCGGTCACGACCCGGCCGCATCATCGCCGGGTTGCTTCCTGCTGTTGTCTGATTCGGGCCTACCCTGCCCGTATTTCCTCCCATCTCATCCTGCCGCATCGCCCCCTGCCGTCGGTGACCTGTAAATTTTCAAGCTCTCCCTCGCGGCGAGCCACGCCAAATTCAACTTGCAATTTCCGCCTGATTTGGTTACTTTGCACGACTCGAAAAAGTCCAGCTCCGGATATCCGGAACCACCTCTGGCCTTTTTGGCCAACTGTTGATTCGACGGATCCCAACCAGACTGATTTTTTCCTGACACACCCAGTCTTGCACCCCAACACGGGAGAACCCGGTATGCATCAAAGTGAACGTTTTGCCCGGCTGTCGCTTTTTTTTCTGATCACCCTGATAACCCTCACCAGCACCATGGCATTTTCGCAGACCAGTCCCTATCGTATGGGGGCCAATGGTTACCCTCATTATGATCGCAAAACGGCAGAGGTCAATGTCACCTATGGCACCGTCCCTGCGCTCGACCTGCCGAAAACCATTCTCTACAGCGTGTCTCCAACCGCGCTGGCCGCCGATGCCGATCAGTTGTTAAAGCTCGGATTCGACGCCTTCTTTATAACCGGCGTGGCCTCTGAATGGTCCACCGACGTGTGGGGCTCGGATGGTGAATCCTGGTCGCTGGGACGTTCAGACAAAAACTGGCAACTGGTTCGCAAGGCCAATGCACGCTGCCAACAGCTGGGCGCCGAGACTTTTTTAACCATGGCTTTCACGCATCATTTTGACTGGTTCGACGACCTGGCCTGGCAGAAAATTGAAAATAATTTCAAACAATTCGCTCTTTTCGCCAAAACGTCCGGCTGCACCGGCGTGGCCATTGATATCGAATATATCGGTGAGCAGTACAGTTACTCCTGGGAAGGATATGACTATGCCGGCTACAGCCGCCGCGATCTTGCCGAACTGATTCGCAAACGGGGCACCCAGATCGCCTGCGCCGTTCTGGACGCTTTCCCGGAAGCGCGCTTTCTTACATTCCCGGAACAGTATTATCATCTGGGCACCTGGCTGCATATAGCCTGGATCGAGGAAGCGGCGCGCCGCCAGGCGCCGGGCGGGATTCACTACTGTCTTGAATACACCTATCGACGCGCCAACATCCGCCACATGTTCGCTCATGCCTGGCTGAACAACCACGTGATACAATCGCTGCTCTCTGAAAAAGGCAAAGCGTACTGGATCAACACCTGTTCGATCGCTGAAGGACTATGGCCGTACGGCGAAGACCCGGACAGCAACGGCCATGGTGCAGCTCCGACGCCGGCAGACTACCGCCAGGCCTACGCCGCCTCCCTGATGGCCAGTGCCCGCTACAACTGGGTTTATTCTCATGATGCCTACGAAGCCATGCTCGGCCGCAGTGACAAATCATACCCGGGCCAGGCGCCAGTAGCCGATTACCTGCCGGTCATGCGCGACCGCCAGATGGCCACTAATCCCGAATACGTGCGTATCGCTCAGGATTTGCGTCGAATGATGTTGCGTGATTACAGCCGGGAGCTCGGCTTGACCCTGGCCGCGGCCATCATCGGCCCGCTCCAGGACTCTGCACTGGAAATCATACCCAAAAAACTGTACGACAAGAGTCCGAACGCGTCTATGCAGGAGGCCTTGTGGGACGTGGCCCGGCGGGAATTTGCCGGCGAGATGGTAGACCTGCCGACCCTTTTTCCTGCCCAGAGGGATTGGCTGTTGCTGGGCCCGTTCAGCAACAAGGATAATCGCGGACTCGACACCATTTACCAGCCGGAACAGAGCATTAACCTGAAGGTGGTGGTCGACGGACTCGACGGCCCGATATCCTGGAGCGACTATCGTTGCCCGCCCCACAGTGTTATGGTAAATCTGGCCCAGGCCATCAAGCCGACTGAAGAAGTGTGCGCCTATGCGCTCTGTTACGCCCAAACTGATAAAGCGCAAAAAGTGCAAATCCGCGTCAGCGGCAATGACGTATGGAAACTCTGGGTCGGCGGCAAACTGGTGCATAAAAGCGCTGATGCCGGGCGCATCATGCTCGACCGCGAGGTGTTGCCGGTGACTCTGCCCGCGGGCACAACGCCGATTTTAATCAAGGTGTGCAATAACAAGCGTGACTGGGGATTTGTCCTGCGCATCACCGATCGCGATGGCAAGCCGCTACAAGGGGTCCGGTTCACCACCAGGCCGGATTAGCAGGAATTTTACGGCTGCCTACGACAGCCCGGCCCCTCCAGGCTGTTTATGCACATACAGCGTTTGCGTGGGAAAAGCGAATTCAATGCCTTCCTGCGCAAACGCTTTCTGCAGCTGAAAATTGATATCCTGCTGAATGTCCATGTAAGCCATATACTCGGGCGAAAGGATCCAGTACACCCCTTCGATCACCAGGCTGAAATCACCAAACCTGGCAAAATGGACACGGTCGATCCGAACATCCTCACGGGACACTATGATATTTTTAATGAGCGCAACGGCCTTTTGCATTTTTTCCGGATCGGTATCATACGTCACTCCCAGGGTGAATACCACCCTCCTCTCCTCCATCCTTTTATAATTTCTCACCCTGTGGCTGGTCAAATCGGAATTCGGCATGATGATCTGCTCTCCGGACAGGCTGCGGATACGGGTAGTTTTTATGCCGAGATGCTCAATGGTGCCCATGTAGCCGTCGCTGAGAATGATGAAATCTCCCAGTTCAAACGGCTTGTCCAGCAGAATGGTCACATAAGAGAAAAAATCCCCCAGTATAGCCTGCGAGGCCATGGCAATGGCGATGCCGCCGATGCCCAGGCCGGTTATGACGGCGGACACCCTGAAGCCGAGGTTGTCAAGCAGGAACACCATCGCCAATCCCCAAAGCACCACGCGCATGATCGGCAGCAGTATTTTCAGGTTATGTTCGCGGCTCTCCTCCTGCTCTTTTCGCAGCCACACCTCTCGCATTAAAAAAGTCAACGTAGCTGAAATGAACCGGGCCATGAGAATCGTAACCACAGCAACGCCGATGGTAAATATCGTCTTTTGCACCGGCGGCGACAGCACGAGATGTCGCGTAGACAGATAAAAAACACCGAAATAGAGCAGCGGCATGATGGTGCGTTCAGCGCTTAACAGAATAAAATCATCAACCCGATTTTCAGTGAGCGCGGTGAGATGCTTGAGCTTGCGCAGAACTCCATAGCGCAGAACATAGAGCACCAGGCAAGCTACCGTGAAATATCCCACCGACCAGACATAGGCATGAATGGGATTTCCCAGGTAAACATGATCCAGCAGATCATACATATCATCACCTCCAAAGCCTGTTATTCAGGCCTGCCCGTACCCGGCAGGCTGCACATAGGCATCATGGTTCAAAGCGTGCATCGTATGTAAAACGGTTTGGGAGAAGGTCCCTGCCACGCGGGCAGGTCCGAGGGTGGTTGACAACTTACAGGCAACGACACGTTTGAAACGTCAGATCATTTGAATACCACTCTGATATCTTTACGCTCTGCCGCTGCGTCCTTGAGAACCGCTCTGATCAGGTTGTACTGATCGCCCAATACCGATCTGGACGCTCCGGGATGATGCCAGACGATTTTCAGCGGGCCGGGGATATCCGTGGTGAGCACGTCATACAGGGCATCCAGATTTCGTCCAAAATGATTTGGAAATTCCAGCTGCGACGCCAGCTGGTCATAGACATCGTCGATGGTTTTTATATTCTTGCCGTTGATCGTGCAGCTTTTTATCGGCATGGCGGCACCTCTGTAAAGGTCTGATAATGATCCACCGTAACGTAGCACTGTCCCTCGCGGGTAAAAATCAGGCGCTTGGCATTGCGTTTGCCGCCTTTGTAATCCAGGTCGGCTTCATAATAGACATGCTTGATTTTGGGCAATTTTTTCTCCCGATTCTGGAAACGATCGCCGCCGATGCTCTTGCCATATAACTTTTTATTTTTCCATAAATCCTGCCCCGGCTTCCATCCCAGGCTTCGAGCTTGCCCTTTGTTGACAAACGTGGCAGGCAGCCACCGTGCCGTCTGCAATGACATGAGAATATGCACCAGTTCGGCTTCGTCAATTTTCTCCGGCAACTTTAGATTCAACGCGTGCACGACCGCGGAACAGGTCTCGTCGCGAGGCCCCGGGCCGGAAGCAAAGGCGAGTCCAATACCCAAGAGCAAAAAAATAACAGCAACTCTTTTATACATGCAGAGACGGCTTTCTGTAATGATGAACGGAACTGGCGAAAACGGGATCCCCCTCGCAGCCGGTTCAGCGGCCGCCGGCCAGAGCCTGCCGTGCCCGAATGGCTAACAGCTCCCGTATGAGGCTGTTGCTGTTCTCCGGCGTCACACCGAGTTGGTCACAATACAAGCGGGGATTGAACGCTGTTTTGTAGCTCCTGACACCATGCGCATCCGTCGATACGATAAACTGAACACCGGCCTCCGCCAGGGGCCGGATGTCTTCGATAAACGCCTGGCGAATTAACGGATTCTGCCAATACCCTGTCAGACCGCGGGGGATTTCGATATAAATGGAACGGCCACGCAACAGCCCGGCCAATTCGCTCTGTTCGTTCGGCTGGAAAAAACGATACTCGGCTGTGGTGATGGTGGCCGGATCACGGCCGCTCTGTTGCGCCGCCCGCAGTATATTTTCAATGCGCATGGAAAAGGGATGGAAGAGGATCATCGGCACCGGAAAGCGCTCCTGAGCCTGGATGATCTGCCGTGTGCGTTTGAGCAGCTTTTTGCCGTCCGGCGGCGGCCCATTTCTGTTGGAGGAAATATGCCAGCCGATCACCTCCGCCAGCCGCATAGGCTCGGCCTCGAGCACGCTGTCCAGTTCGGTCTCGGATATTTCCCAACCCGTAAAGACCAAAACGTCTTTGCGCTTCCCGGCCTCTTTGAAACTTTTCATCAGGGCCAAATGACCCGCTTTTCCGACCGGATACCAGTCCCTGAATTTATGTTGCGCTACCCATGCCTTGTGATCTTGCGGTGTCATGCGGTACAACTCCAGATGATCCAGCAGCAGCAAAACCTTGCGACCATCGTTCACCGCCAGATCAATCCAAGCGGACATCTCCAGTTCGCGCTCCATGCCGGCATGCAGGTGCAGATCCATTTCGGATAATTGAAACAAACCCTGTTGCAGCCCATAGCCCGAAATGGCCGGCGAAACGTGCTGCGCGTGCACTTGCGACTGCGTCAGCCCACAAGCAAGGGCCAGCAGAACAAGCAGCTCCTTATGGATACCGCGCATGGTTTGATCCTCTCTACTCATCATACTACCTCGGCAAATCGATTATGTGATCAATGGCTTCGCTGACCTGATCAATTCAGGAACCGCCGCGCGCACAGCTCGCCGGGATTGCTGCCGTTGAGCGTATAGAAATTACCTCGATGCAGCTTTTATAGTATTTCTTTTCGCGGCACGGGCGCGATTGGATCATGTTTCTATTCTCTCTGCATGAACCGATGGAGTAAAGTGCGGGGCAGACAAAACCATCGTACCTAGTTTAGTCAAACAGTCCGATAAAATCAAGGAGAAATAACTGAAACCAGGCCGGTTTTCTCTTGATTAAATGGCGATATCATTGTATTTTAGCGCCATAACGGTAAAACGCAACCGTCGGAACCGGATCAGGCGAAACTAATGGCGAACACCACCAGGGTTTGGCGCTCAAAGCCTTTGAACTCTGGGCATGCCATATCCGATTACTCATTTAAACCGGGATCCCCTGAGCGGTCAAAAAAACGCGGCAATATCCGGGTGCCCTGATTTTGCGACAACCAGAAAAGAGGGCGACCGTTTTTATTCCGTTGCGCATAAAGCAACTCCCAACACAGCAAGGAGCCATATGAGAACCAACCGACGTGATTTTCTGAAAGCATCCGGATTGACTCTGGCCGGAAGCAGTTTGCTCAATTGCCGGAATCGACCACAGAGCGGTACCGGCGAAACGGACACAGCCGCGATCGGCCGGCAGTTGGAAAAAGCACATGTGCAGCGGCGTAACATGTCCGGATTTGCCGTTGCACCGATGGAACGAATCCGGATCGCCATTATCGGCCTGGGTCAGCGCGGCCCTGCCCACCTGACGCTGATGAGTCGAATCGAAGGCACCGAAATTACGGCGCTGTGCGATGTCAGACCGGAAAAAACGGCAGCGGCGCAGAACATGCTGACAGGCACCCGTCATCATCCGGCCGTGTTCACCGGGCCGGAAGACTGGAAAAGAATTTGTGAACGAGACGATGTCGACCTGGTGATCATTACGACGCCATGGTATATGCATGCCGCCATGGCGGTTTATGCCATGAAACACGGCAAACATGCGATGTCGGAAGTGCCGGCGGCCGGCACGATTGAGGAGTGCTGGCAATTGGTGGAGACAGCCGAACAGATGCAAAAACACTGCATTATGATGGAGAACAACAGCTACATGTGGTTTCAGGCCTTGACACTGAATATGGCCAGGCAGGGATTCTTTGGCGATCTGGTGCATGCGGATTGCGCCTACAACACCAGCAAAATGCGAAACAACTTTTCCAAAACCATGTATTGGGATATGTGGTGGTTGAAACAGTATGCCACCAGACGGGGCAACATCTATCCCACCCACGGCCTCGGTCCGGTCAGTCAGGTGATGAACATCAACCGCGGCGACAAGTTCGAGTTCCTGGTCTCGGTGGAGAGCAATGATTTCATGATGAAAACCAAAGCGAAGGAACTGTCGGCTACGGACGATTTCTTCAAGCCCTTTGCTGATAAATCATACCGCGGCAACATGAACGTCACCACCATACGCACCACCATGGGCCGAACCATTATGCTGCAGCACGATGCCACCACGCCGTCGCCGCACAATCTCTTCCACGGCATCTATGGCACCAGAGGTGCAGCGCTGTACGATCCCCAGCCGCCGCGCCTGGCTGCCGGCAACCACGAGTGGGTTTCAGTCGAGGAATTCGAAGCCTTGAAAACGAAATATACGCCCAAAATTACGCTGCTGCTCAGCGAGCTGGCCCGGCAGTTGAACGCCGGCCACGGCGGTTCCGATCTGCTGGAGGATTGGCGGCTCATAGATTGCCTGCGCAATGGTCTGCCGCTGGATCAGGACGTGTACGATGCGGCGGCCTGGAGCTCGATTGTACCGCTGAGCCA
>CAZISM010000173.1:0-8975 GCA_964541895.1 uncultured Cytophagia bacterium | reverse complement strand
TCATCCCGCATGCTGATGGCGCATGGTTTTCTCGCTTCCATCTTTGACGTGTTCAACCGCTACAAAACGGCGGTGGATCTGGTGACCACCTCCGAGGTCTCGGTCTCCATGACCATCGACCACAGTGAGCACCTGGCCGACATTCGCAAAGAGCTCAGCCATTTCAGCCAGGTGGAGGTCCAGTCCGGCAAAGCCATCGTCTGTCTGGTGGGAGAACGGATGCGCCAAACCGCGGGCATGCCGGGGCAGATTTTTTGTGAACTCGGCGCTGTCCCCATACATCTGATTTCCCAGGGCGCTTCGGAAATCAACATCAGCTTTGTCATTGACGAGTCGGATTTGCCCGTGGTGATCAGCACCTTGCACGACCGGTTTTTCCGCGGGCCGTTGAATCCGGATATTTTTGTGGTGGAATGAAATAACCCGGATAAGCGGATAACGCGCAGGCTTTTTTGGCGCGACCGGTTTGGTCGCGGTAGATAACACGCAGCCTTTTTTGTAGCGCGGCCAGTTTGGTCGCGCTTGACCACGGCGGCATGGTCTGCAGATTTATCAGCTGTCTGGAAGCGGGTATATGTTTAGCCCGTCAGGAAGCGCGGGTGCGGGACCAACCTGGTCGCGCTATTATGTTTTGCAGTTGATTGGCTGCGGGTATATGCTTAGCCCGTCACCAAGCACAGTATATCTGTCGTTACTATAAAAAATAAATTGCATGACACAAAGGAGCAAACATGAAAATAGCGCTGATCGGCTATGGTCGCATGGGGCATGAAGTGGAGCGCATGGCTGCCGGCATGGGGCACGATATAACGCACCATTTCGATGTCGGACAAGAATGGTCCGGCCGCGCGCCGCTGCCCGGTGTCCAGGTGCTCATCGATTTCAGCACGGCGGAAGCGGTGATCGATCACGCGGTCGCCGCCGCGGCGTTGGGAATTCCGCTGGTGCAAGGCACCACCGGCTGGCAGAGCCGCCGCCAGGAGCTGGCGACTATTCCCAATCTGACCATGATTTACAGCGCCAACTTTTCCATTGGCGTCTATCGCTTCCAGCAGGTGGTCAAGCTCGCCGGCCAATTGTACGGCCGGTTGGGCGTGTACGATACCTATGTCCATGAATGGCACCACACCGGCAAAGCAGACAGCCCCAGCGGCACGGCGCTCAGTCTGGCGAACGCCCTTGTCGAAGTGCTGCCCAACAAGTCAGAACTGCTGGCCACCGCCTCGGCAGGGAAAATTGCGCCGTCCGCTCTGCACGTATCGTCGACGCGGGTGGGGCGGGTTCCCGGAACCCACGAAGTGGGTTTTGATTCACAGTACGATCAGATCACCATTCGTCACCAGGCCTTTGGTCGTGATGCATTTGCATTTGGTGCCGTGCGCGCCGCCGAGTGGATCTGCGGCAAAACTGGCGTGTTTACCATGGACGATTTTATGGCTGACCAGTAGCAGAGGGCGAGGCAACAGTCGGCCGGAGCCGATCGGTACAACCATAACCGACTATGGCATTTGCTGCACAGCCTTGGCTCGTCCAATTCGTTCAATATAACGGCGCATGCCTGTCATGTCCATAGAATGGTCCAGAGGGTGGGACGCTGATGAGGGGTCCTGCCGCAGCTCCCGGCGCATCCGGGCACAGAATCGACACTATACCAGATGAGGAGACATAATCATGTTTGACGTACAAAAATTACGTGGAACAATCGTGGCGCTGGTCACGCCGCTGGATTCGAACCGGCAGATCGATGAGCAAAAGTTGCGCAAGCTGGTGGATTGGCAGATTGAACAGGGCACGGACGTGCTCCTGGCCTGCGGCACCACCGGCGAGAGCGCGACCATGAGTCATGAAGAACATCATCGCGTCATGGATATCGTCATCAGCCAGGCCAACGGCCGGGTGCCGGTCATCTGTGGCGCCGGCAGCAATGCCACCCACGAAGCCATCGATCTGTCCCGCTATGCCGAAAAGGCCGGCGGCCAGGCGGTGCTGTCGGTGTGCCCCTATTACAACAAACCGACCCAGGAAGGGCTCTACCAACATTTTAGAACCATTGCCGAATCGATCCGGCTGCCTCTCATCGTCTACAATGTACCCGGCCGGACCGGGGTGAATCTCGCCCCGGCCACACTGATGCGGCTGGCGAAGGTGCCGGGCATTATCGGCGTGAAGGAAGCCAGCGGCAATATCACCCAGATCATGGAGATCTTGCGTATTCGGCCCAAAGAGTTTCTTGTATTTTCCGGCGACGATGCCATCACCTTGCCCATCCTGGCTGTGGGCGCGGACGGCGTCATTTCCGTGGTGGCCAATGAGACCCCACGCCTGCTGCACGAAATGGTGTGGTCGGCCTTTAAGGGCGATTGGCAGCGCGCGCAGGAGCTGCATCATCTGCTGTTGCCGCTGATGGAGATGAATTTCATCGAAAGCAACCCCATTCCGGTCAAGACCGCCATGGCCATGATGGGCTTGATCGACGAACAGTTCCGCCTGCCCCTGGTGCCGATGATGGCGGAGAATAAAGAAAAATTGCGCCAGTGTCTAGTCGATTTGAAACTGGTGTGAGGCGCCGCATGACTCCCTTACGTGAACGTATCGAAGCGGCGTTTGATACAAAGAGTGAATTGACCGCCGAAGAGTTTGCCGAATTTATGCGCCGGCTCAACGACGGCGCGGTTCGCGCCGCCCTGCCGGTCGACGATGGCTGGCAGGTGCAAAGCTGGGTGAAAAAGGGCATCCTGTTGGGATTCCGCGCCGGCGTGATGCAGGATTTCAGCGGAAACGGCCCGTTGCCGTTTTTTGACAAACACACGTTTCCGCTCAAGCCGTTGACGCTGCAGGACGGTGTTCGCGTCGTCCCGGGCGGCAGCAGTGTGCGCAGCGGCAGCTATGTGGCAAAGGGCGTGGTCATTATGCCGCCGGCCTATATCAACGTCGGCGCCTATGTGGATGCCGATTCCATGATCGACTCCCACAGTCTGGTGGGCTCTTGTGCGCAGATCGGCAAGCGGGTCCATCTCAGCGCCGGTGCCCAGATCGGCGGCGTGCTGGAGCCGGTGGGCAGCCAGCCGGTCATCATCGAAGATGACGTGTTGGTCGGCGGCAACTGCGGCGTCTATGAAGGCACACGCGTGTGCAGAGGCGCCGTGCTGGGCGCCGGCACGATATTGACGCGCTCGATCCCGGTGTACGATCTGGTGCACCACACCGTTCTGCGCGGATCCGCTGAAGCACCGCTGACCATTCCGGAACGCGCGGTGGTGATCGCCGGCAGCCGTCCGATAACAGGCAACGATTTTGCCAGACAGGAGCAGCTGCACCTGCAGTGCGGCCTGATCATAAAATATCGGGATGCCAACACCGACCGGGCTACGGCATTGGAGAGCGCGTTGCGCTAGGCCAGTTCACTGCACCCGGTCATTGTGCACAAGGCAATTTCTGTCGCACGGCAAAAGGGCTCCAGCTGTATCTCGGGCGAATGCCCGATTAATAGTACCGGCCGGGGAAACATTCCCCGGCCGATCAATGGCAGGCTTTGCCGGCCATTCTGAAAACGGTGAAAAGTTCAGCTTGCCCATTATCTGCAACCGTGACACCGCCTCTTGATAATAGGGCCTGCACAAATTCGCTTGCCTTTTCCCGCCTGCTTTCTTAATTTAGCGGACAATGGGGTGATACGACCTGCTCACAGCATATATACGACGGCGTAAAAAATGGGATTGGGAAAAAATTTCATTGCATATGGGCTACAGATCGGCCGAGTGTTTGCCGGCCCGCTCAGTGGAATTATTCTCGCCCTGCTGCTGCTCTGCACCCTCATCGGCGGAGTGGAGGCGATGCTGAAACCCTCACCGGTCTTTTTTCATTCCACCAACCTGATGAACATTCTCCTGCAGACCTCCATCAATACCATCATGGCCGTTGGCATGACCTTTGTCATCCTGACCGGCGGCATCGATCTTTCTGTAGGTTCTCTGCTGGCGTTGTGTAATGTTCTTCTCGGCACCGTGATGCTGGCCATTGGCCTGGATCACGGCGCCGGCCAACTGTTGTCCGGCGTGGTCGTTGCCCTGGCCGCCGGGCTTGCAGTCGGCCTGGCCAACGGCGCGATGACGGTGCGCTGGCGCATACCTCCGTTCATCGTCACCCTGGGCATGCTGGGCATCTGCCGAGGCGCGGCGTTGTGGGTCAGCCACAGTCAGACCCAAAATCTCATCGGTCAGACCCTGCCGGCCTTTTCGTTTATCGGCAACGGCAGCGTCGCCGGTGTGCCGGTGCCGGCTGTGCTGGCTTTGCTGGTGGTGGCGATCGGGCACTTTCTTCTCAAGCACACGCTGTTCGGTCGTTATGTGCTCGCCATCGGCGGCAATGAAGAGGCGGCGCGGCTCTCCGGGGTGCGCGTCGGCGTCTATAAAATCATCGCCTATGGTCTGTGCGGTCTTTTGGTCGGTCTCGCCGCTCTGGTACAGACCAGCCGACTGGGCTCTGCCAATCCCACCATCGCTGCCGGCTATGAATTATATGCCATCGCAGCGGTGATCATCGGCGGCACCAGTCTCATGGGCGGCAAAGGCACCATCCTGGGAACGCTGGTCGGCGCTCTTATCATCGGTGTGCTGAACAACGGCCTGACTCTGATGAACATTGCCGACGAGATCAAGCAGGTTATCATCGGTTCGGTCATTATCCTGGCCGTGATGATGGACAGAAAACGGATCTGACGGGAGGGTACCGTTCGATCACATATAAAGGAGTGTTCTGTGGGTAAAGCTGAACGTGTTGTGCTGCTCCTGCTTGCCGCTGCGCTGATGCTGGCCGGTTGTGCTGAAAAAGCAGTGAAAGGGAAAAAGAGCATCGCTCTGGTGATGAAGGCCAGCAGCAATCCGTTCTTTGCCAAAATGGGAGAAGGGGCGCAAAAGGCGGCTGACTCGTTGGCCGTACCTTTGCTGGTTGCCACCATTCCGCAGGAAACGGACATCAACGGCCAGATCGCCATTGTGGAAAATATGATCGTGCAGGGGGTTGACGCCATCCTCATTGCCCCTGCCGATTCCAAAGCCATAGTCAACGTTTTAAAAAAGGCACAGGATCAGGGCATCCTGATTTTCAATCTGGACAACCGCATCGACGCCGCCACTGCCGCCGGTGCCGGCTTGACGCTTGCCTGCTATGTCGGCGTGGATAATGAAGAGGGTGGTCGAATGGCCGGAGCCTATCTCGTATCCCTGATGTCAGGAAGCGGCCAGGCCGCCATGCTGGAAGGGATCCGCGGCGTCGATAACGCCGAGGCCCGCAAACGCGGTTTTCTGCAGGCTGTGGCTGGGAGCGCTGTAAACGTGGTCGCATCCCAGTCCGCCAATTGGGCCCAGGATCAGGGTCTGGATGTGTTTGCCAACATGCTGCAGGCCAATCCGAATATTACCGGCCTTTTTTGTGCCAACGATATGATGGCGCTCGGTGCGATTCAGGCGATCGAGCAGAGAGGTTTGACCGGGAAAATCCACGTTACCTCTTACGATAATCTGCAGGCCGCCCGTACGGCGATCATGCAGGGCACCTTGCACGCCACCATCGACCAGCATCCGGAACAGATGGGCTATTGGGGGGTGGTGTTGGCTGTGCAGGGCCTGGCCGGGCAGACTATTCCTGCGGAAAAAATGGTGTCTTTGGAACTGGTGACCAAAGAGAAATGTGAGGGAACGTTATGATGCGCAAACTGTTGGTGGTGCTGGTGGCGTTCATGGGCAGTCTTGCCTGCAACTCTTCCGATCTGGCAAAGATGCCGGTTGCCGCTTTGCGGGACAAAATCGCCGGAGGATGGGCCGGGAAAATGATCGGTGTGGCCTATGGCGCGCCGACGGAATTCCGCGCTCAGGGCCGGACCTATGATGATTCCATCACCTGGTCCAGCGAAGGGGTGAAAGGCTCGCTCTGGCAGGACGATCTCTATGTGCAGATGAGTTTCATGATGACCATGGACAAATACGGCGTCGATGCGCCGGTGGATAAATTCGCCGAGTCTTTTGCCCGGGCCGGCTACCGGTTGTGGCATGCCAATGTGCAGGCGCGCAAAAATTTTCAGGACGGCATCATGCCGCCCGCCTCCGGCAGCCCCCAGTACAATCTGCACGCCGATGATATCGATTTTCAGATCGAAGCCGACTACATCGGCCTGATGTGTCCAGGCATGCCGCAGACCGCCAACCAGATCGCCGATAAAATCGGTCACATCATGAATTACGGCGACGGCGTCTACGGCGGGATGTTTGTCGCCGCATTGTACACCACCGCCTATTTCGAACAGGATATCCGCCGTATTGTCGAGACCGCCCTGCAAGCCATTCCGGCTGAAAGCGGCTACAGTCAGTGCATCAGCCATGTTTTGCAGTTGAAGGACAAATATCCGCACGACTGGCGCAGCGCCTGGCAGGAACTGGAAGCGCGTTGGGGCCATGTGGATATTTGCGGCGCCCTGTCGACCTTTAATATCGATGCCAAACTGAACGGCGCCTATATTGTTATGGGGCTTCTCTATGGCGACGGCGACCTGGCCAAAACCATGGAGATCAGCACCCGCTGCGGTCAGGATTCGGACTGCAATCCTTCCAACGCCGCGGCCGTGATCGGCGTCGTCAAGGGCTTTGCGGCTATGCCCGATGGCTGGACGAGCGGCATTCCGGCCATTGCCGATTCACAGTTTATTTTCACCGATTATTCGTTCAACAGCGTGGTCGATCGCACGTTGCACTACGCGAAGGAGCTGATAGTGAAAAACGGCGGACGGGTTGATAACGAGTATGTCCATATCAGGCGACAGCCGCCGTCGCCGCCTGCTCTCGAGGTCTCTTTTCCCAATACGGTGGCCGATACGTCGGTGTCTGCTCTGCAGGCAACGGACTGGCAATGGCGAGGTACATGGCAGGACTATAAAATCAAAAGAGGGGCGGCGCCGGAGCCGGTTCCTGTGGCAAGAGTGTCTGATGAAAAGGACGCAGCGCTTGAATTTACCTTTGACGGCAACGGCGTGGTGATTAAGGGCGATTGGCGCCAGGACGGCGGCCAGGCCGATGTCTATCTGGACGGTGTGCTGCATCGTCACATCGACACACACTATTTCTGGGCCGGTGAACCCAAGCATGGCAGCTTTTTGTGGCACGCCATGAATCTGCCGCAGGGCCGCCACACCGTCAAACTGGTGGTCGCAGCCGGCAAAAAGCCCGAGGCAACTGGCAGCAAAATTTACATAACCGGAGCCACCATTTTTCGCCAAAGCGAGGAGTGAGGATGAGTGTGCCGCGAATCCTGGTTATCGGCAGTTCCAATACCGATATGATCATCAAGACCGGCCGCATCCCGCGTCCGGGTGAAACGGTTTCCGGCGGTGTCTATAGCACGGCGGCCGGCGGCAAAGGAGCCAATCAGGCGGTGGCGGCCAGCCGTGCCGGCGCCCGGGTAACTCTGGTCGCCCGTGTCGGCCGCGATGACCTGGGCGCGGCGGCGATACAGGGATTCACGAGCGAAGGCATCGATGTGCGCTATGTGATTCAGGATGCGGAATCGGCGTCCGGGGTCGCCTTTATCGTGGTGGATGACGCCGGCGAAAACTGCATTACCGTGGCTCCCGGCGCGAACAGTCGACTGTCGGAGAGCGATGTGCACAACGCGGCCGCTGCCTTTGCCGAATGCGATGTGGTGCTCATACAGCTGGAAACGCCGATCGCGGCTGTGAACGAAGTGGTGCGGCTGGCGCGCCAACAGAGCGTGCCGGTCATTTTAAATCCAGCGCCGGCTCCCCGGCAAGCGCTCCCGGGTTCTTTGCTGCAGCAGATCGAGATCCTGACGCCCAATGAATGGGAAGCGCAGACCCTGACCGGAATCACGGTCAGGGATGAGCCATCGGCAGCCGCAGCGGCCGGCTGCCTGCACAAAATGGGCACGCCCCTGGTGATTATCACCATGGGGTCTAACGGCGCTTTTATATCCGGAAAGGAGTTTCAGGGATTGAGCAACGCGTTTGCCGTCGCCGCGGTGGATACCACCGCAGCGGGCGACGTATTCAACGCCGCCCTGGCCGTGGCTTTGTCGGAAAAGCGGCCATTGCGGGAAGCGGTGCGCTTTGCTCACGGAGCAGCCGCCATCTCTGTGTCCCGATTGGGCGCACAGCCGTCTGCACCGTTTCGAAGCGAAATAGAAGAGTTTTTGCAGATCGCCGGACAGGCAGACGGCGCGAAATAATACCGGACTGATTTGAGCCGTTGTCAGGTTGACCAGGGAACCCCGGGTGTCGCGCTCTTTGCGACCCCGGGTGTTCCGACAGCCGATCTGCTCATGAAGAATTGATAGAGGGACACCAGGAGTTGCCGTAAAACCACGGCAGCGTTCAGGATCTCTGGTTTTGCGATTTTCACCCGGGGTGATCTGCGTTGGACGTGACGGATCAGGGTCAGAGCGCTAATTCGACAACAGCTGACCCAGCGTATAAATGCGGCCGAGATACCGATCCGGTATCTGCGCCACCGTCAAACCGTCCGGCAGTATACCGGCTCTCCTCACAGCGGCCACGTAACCTTCCGTTTGCGGTTGTTGCCGGATCCAGGCGTACAGCGGATTGACGGGATACACTTTCTTCTTTTTCAATACGCTGGTTTTGAAGGCGTTGCTGAAGAATTTGATCAAATCGACCGCCAGGCAGGTCCATTCCGGCGACAGCGAGGTATGCGCCTTGGTGGTTTCCAATCGCGCCAGCTTTTTATCAGCGCGGTAGAGCAGGTTGCGATATTCTTTGGCAAACAGTCTTTTGCAGAACGAGAGATGCAAACCGTAGGGCAAGACGTTCTGATCCAGCAAAAGCGGATAATAGGTCATGCCTTTCTGATGCAGCGCGCGCGGCGTCCGAATGGAGTATTCATTAAAAATGACATCACCCAGTTCGGCGCGGTTGCGGCCGTTATACTGTTTCATGAGAAAATCGAACAACC
>CAZISM010000172.1:7699-9212 GCA_964541895.1 uncultured Cytophagia bacterium | reverse complement strand
GACTGCAGCGGCTGCAGCGAGACACCGGGTTCTTCCGGCCACCATAAAAACACCGGCAGATCGGGCAGCAGCAGCGGCAGCAGAATACCATGGAGCGTCCTCTCCTGTTCAGGTGGACACAACAGCGTGATCTGTTCGCAGCACAGTTGCCGGCCGCCGGGGTGAGCCAACTGGCAATGGGCAGAGATGAATCCCTCCACCTGGCCGCCGGCCGTGGCCACGCCCTGGCGAACCATAATAATACGACCGGGGTGGTGATTGATCAGATCCGGAAACGCCTGCAGGCCGGACTGATACTGTTCCTCGCTGCGGGTGATGATGATCAGGGTCAGCGTGGAGGCGCGCAGCACCGCACTATTTTCAGACTGAGCCTGCCGGCGCCAGAACCGGTTGAGCTCTTTTTCAATCTGTGGCAGCGCCACCGGTATGCCGCCGGAATCCCAATGGATGGTCTCCGTCATAGCCGTCTCCATTGGCGGCCGTCACGTTGAATAAAATCATCCGCCGCCTCCGGTCCCCAGGCGCCGGCGTCATACTGGTGCATGGTTATGGCAGGATCGGCCTGCCAGTGCTGCAGCACCGGGGTCAGAATCTGCCAGGCCATTTCGTTTTCATCCTGCCTGGTGAACAGGGTGCCGTCGCCGATCATGGCATCCAGCAGCAGCCGTTCATAGGCATCCGGAGTGGCTTCGCCGAAACTGGTGCCGTAGCGGAAATCCATCACCACCGGCCGGATGCGGGCGCTGGGACCAGGCACCTTGGAGTCGAATTGCAGGGAAATCCCTTCGTCCGGCTGTATGTTCAGCGCCAGGATGTTGGATTTGACCTGGCCGCCTGTGTTGGCGCCAAAGATCTGCAGCGGCGCCTCCTTGAAGAACACGGCGATTTCGGTCACTTTTTTCGTCAGTCGTTTGCCGGCACGAAGGTAAAAGGGCACGCCGGCCCATCGCCAGTTATCGACGAACATTTTGAGAGCGACATAAGTCTCTGTTTTAGAATCGGCGGCTACGCCCTCCTCTTCCAGATAGCCCGGCAAACGTTCACCCCAGAGGGAACCGCGGCCGTATTGCGCGCGCAGCGCCGCCGCCGGAGTTTCCTGCA
Organism: uncultured Cytophagia bacterium; assembly: GCA_964541895.1. Taxonomy (GTDB): domain Bacteria; phylum Zhuqueibacterota; class Zhuqueibacteria; order Residuimicrobiales; family Residuimicrobiaceae; genus CAZISM01. The sequence goes on along the minus strand of CAZISM010000172.1, from coordinate 8,111 downwards.
GCGGCATCACGGAACGCAACACTTTTACTTTTTCATCCCGGACTGCTGCCGCGTCCATGGTCGCCGGCGGTTCCATGGCGGTGAGGCACAGCAGCTGCAGCAAATGGTTTTGTACGATATCGCGCAGAATGCCGGTCTCTTCGAAAAACTTGCCGCGGCCTTCGGTTCCCAGGTGTTCGGCAACGGTAATCTGCACGTGATCGACGTAGTAGCGGTTCCAGATCGGCTCGAAAATTCCATTGGCAAAGCGGAATACCAGGATATTCTGCACTGTTTCCTTACCAAGGTAATGATCGATGCGATAGACCTGATCTTCGCGGAACACGGCGCTGATCATGTCGTTCAAGGATCTGGCGCTGTCGAGATCACGGCCGAACGGCTTTTCGACAATGATGCGGGTCCAGCCCTCTTC
>CAZISM010000172.1:3873-7599 GCA_964541895.1 uncultured Cytophagia bacterium | reverse complement strand
TGCAGGCCTGGCTGAAAAAACTGCACGCGCCCCTGGGCCTCTTTGCCGTACGCGGCAATCACGACTTTAGCGACGACAAAGAGCTCTCGGATCTGTTTCTTCATCTGCTGCGCGACCTGGGCATTACGGTGCTGACCAACCAGCGCACGATCATTCCCGTGGACGGCGACTCTTTGTTTCTGCTGGGCGTGGATTACAGCGGCTTTGCCAGTGAAGATGTGGCCAAATTTCCGGTCCGCCTTGACCGCCAGAGCCGGTTTATCCGTTCCGGGCCGTCCAGCAATAATTCCTATACCCACTATTATCCCGCGCAGGAGAGCCGCTGGCACGACTACCGCTATCGGGTGAAATTTCGTCTGAGCAGGCCGCAGAGCAGTACGGTGGGATTCAACGTCTATTCGCAGTTTCACCATGGTTACGACCGCTACTATCGTTTGCGCTGGTTTCCGGACCAACAGCGCTTCCGCTTTTCTCCCCATGGCACCGAAACGGTGGAAGAAACGAACACGGCCGTCATCACCCTGCAGCCTTCCGTCTGGTATTATGCGACCGTGCAGGTGGAAAACGAGCGCAGGCGAACGTTGATGCACGCCAAGGTTTGGCCGGCCGACTCTACCGAGCCCAGGCTCTGGCAGATTTCCGCCTGGGACAGCTCAAACAGCCGGTTGCAGGGTGGAACGGTCGGCTTGTACACCAATCGGAGGGGTGTGCACGAATTTGACGAAATCCAGGTGATCGGGGCGGACGGTGATACGTTGCTATATCAGGATATGGAGGACATTCAGGATGGTTTCAAACCACCGCGCTGGGTGGATTACAACTGGGACGATCAGGCGATCGCCATGCTGGCTGAGGACATACCGCAGAGCCGCCTGACCGTGCTGCTGGCGCACTGCCCGGGCTCTATACACGAAGCAGTGGAAGAGCGCATCGATCTGCAGCTCAGCGGTCATACCCATGGCGGCCAGATCTATCTGCCGCCGCTGGGCGCGCCGTGGGCGCTGACGGATCACAACATCGAGTACGTGCGCGGCCGGCACCAGGTCGGCTCCACTATCCTCTACATCAACCGCGGCCTGGGGACCACCTTTTTGCCTATCCGCTTTCTCTCTCCTCCGGAAATCACGATGATCCGCCTTCGACCGGCCTCGTGAGCCTGGGCCGGGCTAGCCGTTGCGTTTCTGTTCAGGAATCAGCAAGGAGGCCAGAATAGAGGTCAGCAAGAGCCCACCCACCGCCAGCAGCGCCACGGTCACATCGATTTTATAAAAATCCGATATCAGCATTTTAAAGCCGACAAAAATGAGGATGGCCGATAATCCGTAATTGAGATATCGAAAAGCGTCCATGACCCCGGCCAGCGCGAAATAGAGCGATCGCAGGCCCAAAATGGCACAGACGTTTGAGGTATAGACGATGAACGGATCGGTGGTGATGGCGAGGATGGCGGGGATGGAATCCATGGCAAAGATAACGTCGGTGCTTTCCACCACGAGCAGAACCACGAACAGCGGCGTGGCATAGAGCATGTTTTTTTCGCGGACAAAAAACGAACCGCCGCGAAACCGATCGGTGACGCGAAAAAATTTACGAAAGATCCGCAGGATCAGATTTCGGCTCGGATCCACTTCCTCTTCATCGTGGCTGAACATGCGGATGCCGGTATAAACGAGAAAGGCGCCGAACACATAGATGATGAAATGGAACTGATTAACCAGAGTGACGCCGGCGGCGATAAAAATGCCCCGCATGATCAGAGCGCCGAGGATACCCCAGAACAGCACCTTGCGTTGATATGCTCCGGAAACGCCGAAATACTTAAAGATAACCAGAAAGACAAAGAGGTTGTCGACGCTGAGCGCTTCCTCAATCAGGTAGCCGGTGAGGAAATTCAGCGCTCGTTCACGACCGTACAGCACATAGACAAGAACATTGAACAGCAGCGACAGCGAGATCCAAAACGCACTCCACAGCAGGGCGGGTTTTACTTTGATAGCCTGATTTTTTCGGTGAAATACAAACAGATCAAGAATTAACAGCAAAATCACCACTATGGTAAAGAGCACCAGCATAACAGTTTCACTGATCATCACACATCCCGGTTGTAGAATGGCTGAATGAGAATGGACTGACTGTGTCCCGGTTTATAATAATCCTTGATCTCGCCGGCCGCCTGCATACCCTGGCGGCGGAGGAATTCGTAGAGCGGCTCCTGTTCCGGCCGCGCCAGCGTTACGCAGAGCAGGCGGACCTGGTGGTCGCGGCCGTACTGCTGCAGGGTGGTCCAGAGCGCGGTGCGGGCGGCATCCGCCCCGTCCGCTGCGGCATAGAGATCCAGCACCTCGAGGACCTGATCAGCGCCCGCCACCCAGCGCAACGGCGCTACGCCCAGACAGCGGCCGGATCCGTCCTGATGCAGCAGGAGATGATACTCGGGTTCCTGTTCAGCGGTTCCCTCGATCCACTCCAGCGCCCAGGCCAGCCGTTCCGGTTCCGCTGCCAGCAGGTCGGTGAGCAGGTCGGCGGCCAGCGATCGCTCGCTCGCCGTATTGTTCTTCCACCTTGTCGGCATATTTTTTTCTTGCTAATTACAAAAAAAACCGTTAAATTATTTGCTGTTGATTTTTAACATATTGAAAAGTTTGATGTCTGACAGCAGGCAAGGTTGCGCAGGTGCACGTCCTCCCGGCCAACACTGCAAGATAACAAAAATTGCAGAAAAGCCCAAGAGATAAATTTCTGCAATTTCTCTTGTATTTGCTGAAAAAATGCTATAAATTATACACAATTTGAGCAGTACTATAAGCTGTGTACCCATACACTGTTGTACCCCATTCATTCTTTCAAGGAGGTTACGTTACATGAAGGTCAAAACACTCGTTGCAGTGCTTGTCGTGGTTTTCGCGATGACGCTGATGATGGGCTGCGCCAAAGTTCCGCAACAGGAACTGGATGCGGCCAAAGCCGCTCTGGATGCTGCTAAAGCGGTTGAAGCCGATCGTTACGCCCCGGAACTGTACAACGCCGTTAAGGATTCGTTGAACGCCATCAACGCCGAAGTCGAAAAACAGAACTCCAAGTTCGCACTGTTCCGCAGCTACTCCAAAGCCAAAACCATGCTGGCCGCCGCCCTGGCCGCCGCCAACACGGCCAAAGACACCGCCGTCGCCAATAAAGAAAAGGTGAAAGCCGAAGCCACCGACCTGCTGGCCAAAATCGGCCCGGCCATGGACGACGTGAAAAAGCTCATGAAAAAAGCTCCGCGCGGTAAAGAAGGCAAAGCGGCTCTGGAAGCCATGAATGCCGAACTGACCGCTGTTGAAGCCTCCGTAGGCGAAGCCAACACCGCCATGACCAACGGCGATTTCCTGACCGCCCGCGACAAGGTCCAGGCTTCTCTGCAAAAAGTCGCTTCGATCAACGAAGAACTGCAGCAAGCGATTGCCAAGAAAAAAGGCCGCTAGTCATCAGCCTTTTGTAATACACGATGTCAACCTCAGTTCATGCTGTTTGCAGTGTGGACTGAGGTTTTCTATTTCAAGACCTGGTATGGCGCCATCGGCGCAGGACCGTTTCAACCGAATTATAACGTGCTATGGATGCTGTAAAGACCGATACCGACAATCGCCGACTCTTTGAAAAGAACTGGTTCCTGATCCTCAATCTGGTTCTGGCCCTCACCCTGGGCGTGATGACGCTTATCATACAATGGGCCGCGTCGCCCCC
>CAZISM010000172.1:2103-3773 GCA_964541895.1 uncultured Cytophagia bacterium | reverse complement strand
GATCACGAATGCCATGTCTATTCGGCCGGCATGAAAACCGACGAGTTTGACATCGAACTGGGACCGAACTGGCTGGGATATAAACTGCAGCGCGGCGACAACGCCACACCCGAAGGCCAGTACCGCATTCGCAGAAAAAAAAGCCATCCCCACACCAAATATTACCTGGCCCTGGAGATTGATTACCCGAACCAGCAGGACCTGGCCCGATTTTATTCCGCCAAAGCCCGCGGCGATATCGCCAGCAACGCCGCCATCGGCGGCCTGATCGAGATTCATGGCGACGGCGGCAAAGGCGCCAACTGGACCTCCGGGTGCGTGGCGCTCACCAACGGGGATATGCAAAAAGTGTATAATCTCAGCAAGGTCGGCACCCCGGTCACCATCGTCGGCTCGACCAAAAACGTGCGCTCCTCCTCCCTCAGCAAGCGGAGCAACGGCCAAAACAACGGCCGCCCGCAAAAAATCGGGGAATAGCATGACCGGGAGCGATATATTTTTATCAAGAGCACCGCGGTGAAAAGAAAATCCAACATTTCTGATCCGGACGACAGCACCGACTTTCGACCGGAAGAGACCGAACGACGAATAGGCCTGGCCCTTTTTCTCGGCCTGCTCACCGGCCTGATCCTGGCCTTCCTGGTCTTTTTATACGCTCCGATCCTCAGGGATTATGTATACTGGATCATCCCGGAAACCAAAAACCTGTTCATCGATCAGCAGGCCGATGGCTCACGGTTCAACCAGGAACTGGCCAAAACCGAAAAACGGCTCGCCGCGGTAAAAAAAAGAGTGGCCCTGCTACAGCCCAAAGACAACTATATCATCGTCGACACCTCCGGCAACGAAATCTACCTGATGAACGGCGACTCCGTCCTGCACAAGGGCACCTGCTCCACCGGCAAATATGTGATGCTGAAGGTGAACAAGAAAAAAGAGTACGTGTTCAAAACGCCGCGCGGCCAGTTCAAAGTGCAGAACAAACAGAGAAATCCGGTCTGGCATAAACCGGACTGGGCTTTTATTGAAGAAGCGCTGCCTATACCGCCGCGCGATTCTCCTGAACGGTATGAAGACAACGTGCTCGGTGATTACGCCCTGGCCATCGGCAACGGCTATCTCATCCACGGCACCCTGTATAAACGCTTCCTGGGCATGGCCGTTACCCACGGCTGCGTTCGATTGGACGACGAGACCCTGGAAATCATGTATAAAGGTATGCGAACCGGCGGAGCGGTGTTTATCTATTAGCCATGACCATTAAACGAAAAAAACGAAACCTGCTGCCCGTTTTCAAGGACCGACGTCCGGCCCAATGGGTTTTCCTGTTCAGCGTGCTGGCGCCGGTGCTTGCAGCCATGATCTTTCTGGTCATCATGCCGGTGGTCAAGAGCACTGAAATGCTGCAGAAAACCCGCCAGGCCAGCAAGACCACTCCGACCCTTCGGCCGCCGGACCGGGAATCGGCCAAAAAAATGGCCGACCTGTTGGCTGAAGAAGCGTATTACAGTTCCATCCATAAATTGAGTCAGCAGGATTCCATCGCCCTCTCCGTCGATCTGCAGGACAGCCTGGTCAATATGCTCATCAAAGGCGTGCCGGTGCGCAAGGCGCACCTGCTGCGGTTTCGCAAAAGCTTTGCCATCCGCCACTTTAAAGCCCAGGACAGC
>CAZISM010000172.1:0-2003 GCA_964541895.1 uncultured Cytophagia bacterium | reverse complement strand
CCTGCTGCGGTTTCGCAAAAGCTTTGCCATCCGCCACTTTAAAGCCCAGGACAGCCTCTACAACTGGCTGTATCCGCCCTTTGTCGTCGAACGCGAATTCGCCACCATTTCCAAATCGCCCATCCGTGTGCTCAAAGCGCCCAAGGATTCCAATGAAGCACGCGTGTACGCTCAGGAAGAGACCAAGCCCATGGAAGAAAAGGATGTGCATTTTACGCTGCAGTGCAGCCGGGGTTTGATTATGCGCTTTGAACAGACCCAGGGGATCGATGTGGAAGGATGGCGGGAAAAGTGGAAATTCGAGATGGAACAGATCTTTGAACAGGCCCGCCTGACCCTGAAAGCGCTCGGCCGCGGCGAATTGCCGCAGGACCAGCTCTGGATCGAGCTGACCGTCAGCCCCGAGGATGCCAAGGCCCTGTTTCGCGCCCTGCCCAAAAAAGCGGGCATCGCGCTCCGCTTATAACGGTTTACCTGCCCTATTTTTCATATTTCCAGATCATATCAAAACCGGTGTTCTTTTCATCCCCGCGCGTAGCCTGGAAAAACAGCGAACGGGTGATCTCGTATTCCATCGTCACCTGCTCCGGCGTCGTGTCATAGGTCCGCCCCATCTTGATCTCCCGCTGGTAACTGATAAAGAGATCGTTGGTAACGTATTTGCCCACCACCACCGTCGCCTGCCGCCAGTTGTTGTCCCCTTTGAATTCAATGACATCCAGATCCAGGGTGTTACGGATAGCCTTGGTCACTTCGCCGGCCAGCTGTCCCGCCAGAAGCTCCTTGAAGGTGTCGCTGTTCAGGCCCGATTGATCCTGGGCCAGGTCCGATCGCTGTCCCTGGGTGAGCTCATCAAAATTGCGGCCGAAAATCAGATAGGCGATGGCGTCGGTTTCGGCGATTTCGCTGTTGTCCAGCAGAAAGGTGAGTTTGGGTTCCAGAATCTCGCCGCTGACCTGCAGCTTGAGCAGCCGCTTTATTTTATCCGCTGTACGAAATATATGCTGCGCCTGCAGGTCCACCACCGGATTGATTTCGGCACCGCCCTGGAACGTGATGGTGCCACTCTGAATTTCAAACCGGCGGCCGTACAAGTTGTAATCACCGCGCATCATCTGAATCGTGCCGAACAGTTCCACCTCGGCACCGCTCATCACCACATTGATCTGCCCGGAAATTTCCATATTCATCTCCGGACTGCGCAGCCAGGTGTTGCGCGGTATCTCGATACGCACCGATCCGCGCACATTGCGCAGATGCTTAAACAGAGTGGAATCATCGCGCACGCGGGCCGCGGCGGCCAGACTGTCCTGCTGCAAAGCCACCAGCATGGGAAGATTTCCGGCCGAGGTGGTGGCGGTCAAATCGGACAACGAAGGCAGATTGAACCGCGAGCGCACCACGGTAACATCGCCCTCAAAACGCGGTTCACGGAACGAATTGGTGAGACGGATATCGCCGTTCAACACCATGGCCATGTCGCGGGTATCCACGGCGCTGAAATTGTCCGCCTTGAGCGCCAGGTTCAGCCGCTGCAACTGCGGCTGGAGCCCGCCGCCGACAAAACCGATGGTGCCCTCTCCGGTGATCAGGCCTTCGCCGCTTTTCACCTGCAACCGGTTCAGTCGCAAACTGGTGCTGTCGGTGTCCAGATCCATCAGGATATCCTGGTACTTTTTGCCGGTACGAGGTATATATACCTGTCCGTTGGTTATGGATAAAAATCCGGACGGGTGCGGATTGGCCAGTGTGTTCTGCAACCGCAGATCGCAGTTCAGCCGGCCCTGCACCTGGCGAACGTTATGACTCAGGTTGGCCAGAAAAGCCAGATTGAGCTGCTGGGTCTGTACGGCCACCTGGAACGGTCGATCAGGATATAGAATCTCTTTGCTGTTGGTCAAGGCCAGATTCATCGGCAGAAAACCGTTAAAGCTGACACGATTATCGGCATCGTGATGCAAGGTGGCCTGCCAGACCGCTTTTTCGTTCTCATAGGCCAGGTT
>CAZISM010000171.1:3159-9273 GCA_964541895.1 uncultured Cytophagia bacterium | reverse complement strand
CAGGTGCGCGCACAGATTCTTCGGTCCGCGCAAAGCGGCGGACCTCAGAAGGACAACATCACTAACACTCTTGTCATCCCAAGGCGCCAACAAAATGCCCATGACTCGTAATAGCCTGGCTGTTGCGCCGAAGGATCTGTTGGCAGATCGGCACCGACAAAAAAAGTATCTGTTTATCGAGGCATCAGGCCATTCCCGGCAACCAGTAACACGAGATCGTCAGACGTCTTTCTTCGTGCGAAAATGAATACTGTCTTCCGTGGTTATTCCGTTGTCTTTGTTGCCTATGGCAGCAGCGCTTTTTGCAGCGCCGGGTTCCGTTCGTTTTTGTCTTTGCTATCCACGCTGATTCCCACCCAAAATTTCCAGTACGCCCTGCCCATATCTTCGTTTTCTGCCTGGCGCACCGCGTTGGTAATTGTTTTTTAATTCCTGTTTGTATATATTATTCGAAACGAAAGGAATGCCATGCGAGGGTTACGGTTCAAACTGTTGGTGCCGATGCTCCTGTATTCCATTTGGGTCGCTCAGGCACAATATCACTTTGAGACCATCATCGACGAGCCGGTGGGCCCGGGTATGACGCATCGCAGAATAATCGAAAAGAGCCAGCCCTGGCAGATCCACGTGCTCGAGATCGATCTCCGCAATCCCTATGTCAAGTTTGAATCCGTCAAAGCCAGAGATCTCCTGGCCGGCCGGGAAACCACCAGCAGCATGGCCAGACGCAACCAGTACAAAGGTCACCGCGTAGTGGCGGCCATCAACGGTGACTTTTTTGAGGCCGACGGCACACCGGTCAACCTGCAAATCCGCAATGGTGAAATTCTGCGCAAGCCGATTGCGCGTACGGTCGTCGGCTTCAGCGGAAATGCAAAACCGGTTTGGGGCCGGCTGCAGTTTTCCGGATCCGTAGCCAAAGAATCGTCAGTCGCAACCATTGGGGATATCAACGGCACGCGCGACAGCAACGAGCTGGTGCTTTATAATCGCTGGTTCGGCAGCAGCACTCTGACCAATGCCTTCGGCAGCGAGGCTGTGCTCCATCCGCTGCACGACTGGCAGGTCAATGATACCCTGACCTGCGTAATCGATTCTACGGCAGCCGGTATCGGCAACATGGTGATCCCGCAAAGCGGTGCGGTTTTATCCGGACACGGCAGTGCCGCTGCATTCATAAAAACCAACTTGCACAAAGGGGATACGGTAAAGCTCTGGCTCGGTTTGCCGCCGTGCAAGGAAAAAATCCGTGAAATGGTCGGCGGTCTGCCGCAGATTGTTGTCAACGGTAAGGAGGATGTGGCGGCTGCTCAGCGCAAAGAGGGCGGCAATGACGCCTTTACCCATTCGCGCCATCCCCGCACGGCCGTCGGCCTCAATGCCGACAGCAGCCGGTTCTATTTTGTGACTGTAGACGGCCGGCAGCCGGTGCTCAGCAACGGCATGAGTTTGAAAGAACTGGCTGATTTTTTAATTCACATCGGCGTCTATCATGGCGTCAATCTCGACGGCGGCGGTTCCACTACCATGGTGGTGGATGATGTAATGGTCAACTCGCCTTCCGATGCTACAGGCGAACGGGCTGTCGCCAACGCCATGTTGCTGATTTCCACGGCTCCCAAAGGGGACATCTCCAGACTCGCTGTGCAGCCAAAAGCATTGCGAGTGTTGGCAGGGCAAGAGATTGTCCTGCCGGCGAAAGGATTGGACCAATACTGGAATGTGATTACGGAGGATCCGGCACAGTTCAGGTATAGCTGTGATCCTCTCCTGGGCTCCGCGACCGCGTCAGGCCTGTTCAGGGCCGGGTCCATCGATCTTGATGGTTTTGTTACGATCAGTTTCGGCGCCGTTGTTGACTCTCTGCGTCTTCAGGTCAGGACCATATCAGAATTCGCTATTTCGCCAAAACGTCCCGTCACCGATACCACCCGTTCCCTGTCGTTTATGGTATCGGTCAGGGACAGCGATGGCCTAACCCATTACCCAAAAGTGTTATGGACCTGTCTGGATCCGGAAATCGGTTTTGTGGATTCCCTCGGTCTCTTCCATGCGGACCAAGCCGGCACGGCCAGAGTCGTCGCTGCAGCTCTCGGACAGCAGGATACCGCGCTGGTGACCGTCATGATCGGCCGGGGTACGCAACTTCTGGATCCCATCGAGGACCTGTACGGCTGGTCGTTGCAGCTGATACATATGGATAGCGCCGCTACTCGCCTTGTTGTCGATAGCCTGCAGGTCAGCACGGGGCAATATGGTTTGCGCCTGGATTACAGCTTTACCTATCGCAATGGTTATGCGAACTGGATCTATGTGAAAAAGCCTTTGCTCATTCCCGGACAGCCGGATTCGATCATGATCGATCTCGGTCTGGATGGTATGCAGCACATCGCCCTCTTTTATGCCAGTGATGAGAACGGCGACTTGTTCCGCTTTGTGCCGAGAAAGCAGCCCACGGATGTGAATGCGTTCAACAGGGTAGGAGTAGCCACCACAGCGGCGCAAGCTGTGGTAACCGGCACGACGCTGGAATACCCGTTACGGTTTGAATACCTGGCCATCAAGCTGGCCAGCACGTTTGAAGCGGGCAAGGCATTTCAAGGCGCGTTATACATCGATAATCTCCGCATCAGCTATCCGCAAAAAATCACCACTGTGCCGTTCGTTCAGCAGACGTCCCCCCGCACTTTTCAGTTTTGGCCGAATTATCCCAATCCTTTCAATGACCATACGATAATCCCTTTTCGAAATTCGATCGGCCGTCATTTCAAGTTTTCTCTGTTTGACGTATTGGGTCGATGTTGTGGCGTGGTCTATGATCAGTGGACCGAACCCGGCCATCACCGTATCTATCTGCAGAGCAATGGTCTGGCCAGCGGCGTGTATTATATCTCTGATGAATCCGGTCGGTTATCAACGCAAAGGATGGTGTTGTTGAAATGAGAGCAGACAAGCAAATTATTTTGCTGGCGGGATCATTGATCATTTTCGCCGGTTCGGCCATGGCGTCCGACCTTATCTTTGGCTGCCGGGAAAGCAATGACCTCTATAGAGTCGTATCGTCGTGCTGTTCATCCGTCAAACGGTTTGATCGCACGCAAGATGCGCTGGCAGCCGCCAGAGACGGGGATGGTGTGCTTCTTTTGGCAGATGGTTATCCTGTTCAAACCCTCACCCTGGACATCGGTGTTTATGAACTGGCTCGACGCAAAAAATTGCGGCTCTATGTGGAATTTCCCTCTTTTGTGCCTGGCGTGAAGCAGGATTCTGTGCGCAGCATTCAATTCGAACGCGGCGTGGTGACGTCCAATTTGTTTGGCGCCGGCTTGCCGGCCATGCGAATCGTCATGATACCGGATGCGCATTATATTCCCATGGCGGCGACCCAATCCCATCTGGTGCTGGCGCACGTCGCCGGCTTCGATGAAGCGGTATACGGTCTGCAAGGAACAGAGAGCCATCCTCTCCTGTTCGAGCATGAGCAGGGCAAGGTGCTGATTGCTGCGACGGCGTTGAGTCGATTCGTCCGCGGCCGTTTCGCGCCCATGCAGGCATGGACGGATATCTGGCAGACGATACTGCACTGGCTGCGGCCCAATGGCGGCGATGTAACATTGAAATGGCAGGCTACGGTGCGACCGACGCTGGCCGCGAACGATCCCCTGCCGGCCTCTGTGGAAAAGAGCGCTGTCGGTCGCGGAGTGGAATGGTATTACCACTCCAGGCAGTTCCCCCATCCGCAATCCTGTCCAAAATATGACAGCGTGACCGCTCTCTGGCAGCCCTGCTCAGATGAACGCACGGAACCGCCCTGTGGCAATGGCCAACTGGGAGTTTTGGAGGGCATCCGGTCGCTGATACGTCATGACGGCTCGCAGGAGATCGTCTGGAACCGTCGGTTCGACTGTAACGGCGAAGTGGCCGGGAGTCTGGCCCTGGCCGGTGTGTTGTTGCATGACGATCGCTACCTGGAGACAGCAAGAAACATTCTGGAATTCATCTATGAAAAATCCATCATGACCCGCGGCGATCGCGCCAGGCCGGACAATCCCGGTTTTGGCCTGATCGGCTGGAATGATTCCAGAGATGAAAAGAAAAAATTCTTTGAAGTATATTACGGCGATGACAACGCCCGCGGCCTGATGGGCAGCATGGCAGCAGCCGCCGTCTTGCGCGACCAACGCTGGTCGCAGCGCTTTCTGCAGTGCGTACATGCCAATCTGCAAACCACAGGCAGATTCGGTTTTCGCCGCAATCGTCTGGAACAGGAGATGTTGCTGAAGGATGGACGAAAGGCTTTTTTTGAGAATGAAACCATCAACTATGCGCCCCACTATCAAGCCTACTTGTGGGCCTGCTTTCTGTGGGCCTATGAACAGACCGGTGAGCCCCTCTACCTGGAGCGCGCCCGTACAGCCATCCGCATGACACTGGCCGCTTATCCACACACATGGCGCTGGACCAACGGCCTGCAGCAGGAACGCAGCCGCATGCTGCTGGCGCTGGCCTGGCTGGTGCGGGTGCAGGACACGGCAGAACACCGGCGATGGCTGAAAGAGATGGCGCAGGAACTGCTGGTCTACCAGGATAGCTGCGGTGCCATTCGCGAAGCATTGGGCGAAGCCGGGCAGGGACAATACAAGCCGCCGGCATCGAACCAGGCCTATGGTACTAACGAAGCGCCGCTTATTCAAAGCAATGGTGACAAGGTCAGTGACCTGTTATATACCAGCAACTTTGCCCTGCTGGGATTGCACGAAGCCGCCGCCGCGACCGGGGATATTTTGTATAAACAGGCAGAAGACCGTCTGGCTGAATTTTTGTGCCGCATCCAGATTAGAAGTGAGAAGCATCCGGAATTGGATGGCGCCTGGTATCGGGCGTTCGATTTCGGCAAATGGGAATATTGGGGCTCCAACGCCGATGCCGGCTGGGGCGCCTGGTGCGTAGAGACCGGCTGGACACAGGCCTGGATCACCATGGTCCTGGCCATGCGGCAGCAGAACACCAGTCTCTGGCAGCTGGCCCGGCAAATAAAAACAGAGGAAAAGCGCGACTAGCAGCTGAGCAGTCTGGCTTTGGCTTTATATCTCTGGATTATTCACCGCTGAGGACGCTGAGAACGCTGAGAAATAATTAGAATTATAAAAATACTCATCCGTTGCTTATCTTGTTGCCTTTCTCTGCGTTCCTCCGCGTACTCGGCGGTTTAAGAATGGTTCAGGTTACATTGAGAAATTATGACCAGGCAGAGGTTAGCCAGCCTGGATAATTCGCAAGCTCAGCTACTCGGGCAAAATTCGTTCACTTGCGGCATACACAGAATGATCAATTCAGCTCAAACGTAAACGAATATGGAGAAGCGATGACGGACAACCTCTACATCGGTATCGATATCGGCGGTACCAAATCAGCGGTACTGCTGATCAAAGAGAATGGCGAGTTGCTGGAACGAGAACAGTTTCAGACGCTGGTAGGCAAGGACGCCTGGCAGCCCTGTCTGCAACAGATGATGGGAATCATTAAACGCTTTACGGCTCAACGGGCCATAAAATCGATCGGAGTCAGCTGCGGCGGACCGCTGGACAGCAAAAAGGGCCTGTTGTTGTCGCCGCCCAACCTGCCGGGCTGGGATCGTGTGCCTGTTGTCGGCTTGCTGCAGAACGAATTCAAGGTGCCGGCGTTTCTGGAAAACGACGCCAATGCCGGCGCTCTGGCAGAGTGGAAATTCGGCGCCGGTCGAGCCACGCGCAATATGGTTTTTCTGACCTTTGGCACCGGCCTGGGCGCAGGTTTGATTCTGGACGGCAGACTGTACAGCGGCACCTGCGATCTGGGCGGCGAAGCAGGCCACCTTCGTCTTGCAGACGACGGACCCATCGGTTATCACAAACGCGGCTCTTTCGAGGGCTTTTGCAGCGGCACCGGACTGGCGCAGATGATGGCGTTCGAGCTGTTGTGCCTGGCTGAAGAGATCGGCAAAGAGGAGATGATCCATCGCTACAAGCCGGCGGGCGATGTCAGTGGTCGCGATGTGGTCGAATGGGCGAAAAACGGCGATCCGCTGGCATTGGCGGTGGTGGAAAAGAGCGGCAGGTATCTGGGCAAAGGATT
>CAZISM010000171.1:0-3059 GCA_964541895.1 uncultured Cytophagia bacterium | reverse complement strand
TTGGAGTCATCATGTCAGCGCAAAAGAGAGAAACAATCATCTTCGCCCCTGACGCTCTTGCTCCGGCTAAAGCTGGAAAACTGCAAGAGCATTACTACAGCGCCTTGTTTGAGGACATTGTGCCGTTCTGGGAAAAACACAGCCTCGACCGAAAATATGGAGGCTATCTGACCCGACTGGAACGCGATGGCCATTCTTACAGCGGCGACAAGGATATGTGGATGACCGGACGAGAAATCTGGATGTTCAGCCATCTCTACAATCAATTCAAACCGGAACCACGCTGGCAAGAGTACGCCAGGCTTGGCCTTGACTTTATGGTGAAACACGCTTATAAACCGGATGGAAAGATGTATTTTCGTCTGACACGCGACGGCAAGCCGCTCTCCGAAGTGCTCAGTCTCTTTACCGAAGTATTTGCCTCCATTGCGGTGGCTGAACATCATCGCATCGAACCGCAGGCAGAACTGCAAACGCTGGCGATCGACATGTACGACCGCATGATGCAGCGCTTCGGCAAACCGTCGGACACGCCGCTGTTGGGTTATCCCCTGCAGACGCAGTTTCACCTTCACTCCCACGATATGTGCCGCATCACCGTGGCGTGGGTGTATCATCAGATCTGGCCGGATGTGAAATATGTGAATGACATCAAAATGTCCTGTGACTCTATTCTCAACAGGCACTGGAAACCGGAATTGAATGCGCTGCTGGAAAACGTGGCCCCGGACGGCACGGCCATGCTGGATATCCCGGAAGGGCGAATGTTCCATCCCGGCCATGCCATTGAAAGTGCCTGGATGCTGATGGAGTCCGCCGATCTGCTTCGCGATCCTGCGCTGCTGCAAAAAGGCATCGATATCATGCTCGCGTCACTGCAGCATGGCTGGGACCAGGAATACGGCGGCATCCGCTATCTCACCAATATCGACTGGACGCCGACCCACGGCCTGGAGGCGGATCTGAAATTGTGGTGGCCGCACGCTGAGGCGCTGTATGCGTTGCTGTTCGGCTGGCTGCATACCGGTCGCACGGATTTGCGCGAGTGGTATGATAAAGTGCACGACTATACTTTTTCTGCTTTCCCGGATGCCGAGTTTGGCGAATGGTACGGCTATCTGAACCGGGACGCCAGCCGCGTCTGGACCGCCAAAGCCAATGGCTGGAAAGGATTTTTCCACATTCCCCGCAGTCTGTTCCGCTGTTATCAGCTGTTGGACAGATACGCGAATGATGAATCCTGATGTCTCCTCGCCCGGTTAATTTTTTTTTGCGGGCGTTAGCTCTGGAGTGCAGTAACCGTGTTACTGCCGGCCGGCGCGGTCTGTGCGCCGGCCTGGGCTCTGATCGCCCGGGGAATTTTTCCCCGGGCGGAACCATGGATCGGGCGTTTGCCCGAGATACAATAGGTTGCTGTTTAGCACTATTGCAAGCAGGCTTGATAAACGGCCTCAACCACGAAATTCGCGAAACAAACGAACAAAAATTAGCCATTCTGATCGCCGGTCAGTCTATATAACCGTAGGAACTGCTTCCGGGCAGCGTCTAGAGCGGCGAGATCAAATTCATACACATCCTATTAAAAGAAATGAAAGGTTGCGCAGCTACGCACGAAGAATATATTTAATCGGCAATGCTTATCAGCTCAGGAGGCGCCGTATGACGACAAGAGTAAATGATCGACAGGGTAGTTTTTATTATCTGGCAGGCATCTGTTTTGTCGCCTCCCTGGGCGGACTGCTGTTTGGTTTCGATACGGCGGTAATTTCCGGCACGTTTGGCATGGTGGAAACGCAATTTAACCTGGATAAGTTGCTGGTGGGCTGGTTTGGCAGCGCGGCGCTGATCGGCTGCATCGTGGGAGCTCTCTTTGGCGGATCGTTAAGCGATCGCTTTGGCCGGAAATGGCTCTTGATCGCCGCCTCGTTACTGCTTTTTATTTCCGCATACGGCTCAGCCCTGCCGCCGACCTTTATGATGCTGATCGTCGCCCGTCTGATCGGCGGCATCGGCGTTGGTATTGCGTCTGTTCTGGCCCCATTGTATATTTCCGAACTGTCGCCGCCCCGTATTCGCGGCCGACTGGTAGCGTTTTATCAGCTCTCTATCGTCATCGGTATTCTGCTGGCTTATTTTTCCAATTGGCTGCTGCTCTCTTTTTCGCAGGGCCATCCGGATGGATTCCCGGCTTTGCACCTTTTGCGCATGGTGCTGATTACCGAGGTGTGGCGCGGCATGTTTGCTGCGGAGATGATTCCGGCGTTGCTGTTCATCGTGCTGCTGTTCCGGGTGCCTGAAAGCCCGCGCTGGTTGGTCAATCGCGGCCGTGACGAAGCGGGCAGAGATATTCTGACCAGAATCAGCGGCTCTATGGTGGCTGAGACAGAGCTGCAGGATATCAAACGCTCTTTGACCGGGGAAGCGGCCGGCATCCGTGAGCTTTTCAAACCAGGCATCCGAGCTGCGTTGATCGTCGGTGTCGGACTCTCGTTTTTTGGGCAATTGACCGGTGTGAATATTGTCATTTATTATGGACCCATTATCCTGGAAAAGGCCGGTTTCAAGCTGGGCGGCGCTCTTTCCTACCAGGTGATCATCGGCATCATCAATTTTATCTTTACCGTGCTGGCGCTCTGGAAGATCGATCAATGGGGGCGACGGCCGTTGCTGGTGGGCGGCATGGCGGTCGTCACCGCATCGCTGCTCGTCATCGCCCTGCAATTTTCGCTCGGAGTTAGTTCCGCCTTGTGGATCGGATTTATGCTCTGCGTGTACATGGCCTGTGTGGCGCTTTCCATCTGCGCGGTGATCTGGGTTTTGACCGGCGAAATTTTCCCTAATCGCCTGCGCGGCAGCGCCATGTCGCTGGCAACGTTCACCAACTGGGCGACCAATTTCATCAGCGTCTTTCTTTTCCCATGGTACGTGGCTCGATTCGGCGTTCATGTCGGTTTCTTTACCTTTGCAGCGACATGCTTTCTCGCCACCTGGTTTTTCTGGAAAAAAGTACCAGAGACCAAAGGTAAAAGCCTGGAGGAGATTGAACAGTTCTGGCTGCA
>CAZISM010000170.1:0-9506 GCA_964541895.1 uncultured Cytophagia bacterium | reverse complement strand
CCAGCAGATAGGTGTCAGCGGTCAGCGGGGTCACTTGTTCCAACCTCCCGCCTTTGCGAAATCCCAACTCTACCGCCACCGGCACACGATCCGTGCCGGTAATGGTGATGCTGATAGAACACACGCCCTCCTTTTCTGAAATCTCCACCCGCGAGGTGAGGTGTTGCACCTGGCTGCGCGGCCGTTTACCCCGGTCCATTTTTTCCCAATCGCCGTCAGCCGGCAACTCTTCGACCGGATAGGGCTGATAGTACGGGCCTTCCATAGAGTGGGTCATGATAAAGACGCCGTTCTCCTCCCTTAATTCTTCACCGACAAATTGCCCTTTGCCGAAAAAAGCAGCGGCGAACCGCATCCCTTCCAGCGCGGCAGAGCCTTTATGGAAGGTGAAAAAAGTTGAATTGCGCGCCAGCACAGTGGCGCTCACCTGGCGCCGGCGAATGCGTGCCAGATGGGACCAGGCGAACACCCTGCGATAGTTTTCCGTAAGCGGTTTGCCGGCCACCATATCCCTGCCAAGGTCTGGGTCTTCCTGGAAAAAGATCAGCTCCTGCGCCAGTTTGTCCATAGATGTGGTCTCGATCCACCGGGCCATGGCGGCGAATTCACCGTTGGCGTCGTGCAGCGCCAGAAAGCGGTACGGATAGTAATAACGGGCCATGGAGCCGCGCTGGTACTGATCCTGGCGCCGCGATGCCTCGGTCACCACTTCGCCGTCCGGATGAACGAAATACAGGGTCATATTCAGGTTACGTCGGACCGGTTCCAAAAGCTCGGGCCTGTTGAGCAGTCTGGCGATGGTGATCAGGCAGCGGTCGGTGAGCGGACTATAGATCGAGCTGCTGCGTTCATTATACTGGCCGTCCGGATCCACATCGATTTTCTCACGCAGCCATTGCTCGATGCGCGCCAGGTAGGCGGGGTCCGGAAACAGCGCCTGCAGCCGGGCCAGCGCCATGCAGATCACCCAGCGATGATTGGGCGTGTGGATGCCGCCGCTGCTCAGGATGCGGCCGGCGTTGACCAGAAAGCGGCGCAGGTCGAGCAGCAAAGATTCCAGTGCCGCCTCTTTTTGCATGGCCAGCACCGTGTACGCCAACGTCAGATGCTCGACGACAAAGCCGGTGTCCGGCGGCGAATCGAAATTGGTGGTGTGCAGGTCGATGGCGCCGTCCGGATGCTGAACCTGCAGCATATAGCGCACGGCGTTGTGAAGGGGCTGCAGCAGTTTATCAGAGCGATAATAGGTGGAGGCCGGCTCTGCAAAAACCGTAGCCAGAGTGCGGATGAACACAGCGGTTTCCGGCGCGGCGTGAATGCCGTAAAGGTCCATTACACCGCCGAACCAGCGGTGTGACCTGTTTTTTTCCTGGCGACTCAACCAGTCCGCCAGGGAGCGGTCCAGCTCGGCCGCCCATTTTTTTCTCAGCTCTGGTGCAGTGATTGCCTCGCCACGGCTGGTCTGTGCGGTCCATAACGGCGCGGTTATCGCGGCAGCGCCGATCCATTTCAGAAAAGGGCGTCGTTTCATACCATCGTTCACTATCATTTACTCCTCTTTTGTCAATTTTAGAATAATATCCCGCTGTTGCGGGTACAGGGCCAGCAGCTCTTGCCGCTTTGCCAGGGAAAAATCGGCGAAATCGAATCCCGGCGCAACGGTACAGCCTACCAGGGTGAACGAGTCGGCCGCCTCCAGGTCGGCGCCAAACCAGCATCCGGCCGGCGCAATGAGCTGGAACGACTCGCCCTGCTCCGGATCCGGCCCCAGTTTCTGCACCTGCAGGCGGCCGTCAGGATGAATGATGTACAGGTTGAGGCGGCTGCCGCAGTAGAAATGCCAGATTTCGTCCGACTGGATACGATGCAGCGTGGAGACCTGATCGCTCTTGAGCAGAAAATAGATGCTGGTGCTGAAGGCGCGCGCGCCCTGAAAACGCGAGGGCAGGCCGGCGCCGTCCACACATTCCCGACTGCGATAGATTTCGCTAAAGTAGCCTCCTTCAGGATGCGGCTGCAAGGCAAGTCGATCGATCCAGTATTGTGATGTCTTCATGGGCTGTTCCTTATGACGATGGGTGTTGTTTGTCCCTGGTCAACCATAGAGATGTAAAAAGCGGCGCATGGTTGGAGGTGAACGCCGGCGGCGTACGTCGCAGAATCTCTGCCACAGCCGCATGACGGCGGAACACACGATCGAGAAAATGGCGGACGCGTTGCCGTGACCAGTCGGAGGCGTGCTCATAGGCCGTGTACAGGGAAAGATCGCCGCCGTAGAACGGCTGCAGGTCCGTCTCCGGTTCAATGGGCATATTGAACAGGGCAGGATTGATAAAGGTAATGGCCTGGTGATTGCGTTCGACAAATTGCAGGGTCACCTGGGCCGCACGTTCGTCTTCCCAGGGCGTGCCGAACAAAAGATAAACGAAGGTAGCGATACCGGCCGCATGGAGGTTGCGCAAAACGCGTTCGGCCAGTTCAGGGGTGTGGCCTTTGTGCATCTCTTGCAGCACGAGGGCGTCGCCCGATTCTACGCCCAGCTTGAGCATGCGGCAGCCGGCCAGACGCAGTGCGTGCGCCATATCGGGCTCGGCCAGAGTGGGCGTGATGCGGGTGAAGCCGTACCAGGGGACGCCTGGCGGGTGGTCCGCCATGAGGTGGAGCATTTTCGGGCTTAATGAATTATCGGTCAGGTGCAGCAGGATGGGTTGATGGCGTTGCACCAGTGTCGCCAGATCGGTACGGACCTGAGCGGCTGGCACAGGCTGAAATTTTTGCCGTTCCGCTTTTTCCGGGCAAAAGGCGCAGCGATTCCAGTGACAGCCGAACGAGGTGCTGTAGGGAATGATGGCGCCGGGTGCGAAATAGGGGAGGTGCATCAGGCCGGAAAAATCCGGCGTGGGAAAACCACAGCCTGCAGGCCGGCCGCTGAGGAGGGCTGTCAGGGCGTGTTCACCCGGACCTACCACCAGATGATCGATGAGACCGTTAAAAGGATTGCGCCAGCCGGGGCGGCGCATCCACGAGGTGATCAGGCCGCCGCCGGCGATAATTTTAGATTCAGGCAATATGGTTTTCAGGATGCCGATGAGAGCAAAAGCGGACAACGCCTGGCTTAAATAGTTTATAGAGAGGCCGATATATGCGAACGATCTGTGTTTGATCCGGCTTTGCAGACCTTTCAGCAGAACATCATAAAACGGGCTGCGTTGCGGTTGTTCGGCGATTTGGAGCAGATCGGCGCTGCGCACCGGCTGCAGGTCGGCATGGGCGTAATCGGCCAGAGTGATCTGGCTCTGCCAGGCCTGGCCTGCGGCTGCCAGCAGGTAATTGAGCCTGTTCACCGCCAGTTTGTAACGATCGAAATTTTCATATCCTTGCTGGTCGCGCAGGAGGAAGAGGTGGTGTTTCCGCGTTCGTACGGCCTGCAGCAGGCGTGGATTGGAAGCGTCGACCGCAGAGTGCAAGAGTGCGACCTGGCTTTCCAGGTTGGCATCATAGGTTTCACACGCCACACCGAGCTGATTCACGGCAGCCGCCAGTCGGGCGATGCCGATGGGGGGTTCGCAGGCCTTGACCAGGGGAGGGTATATGAGCAGAATTCCTGACATGGTCAAGTTTATCAAGAAATCTGCAAAAAAGCAAGCAAGGAGATTGTAATTAAGATTCTTTGCAAGGTATGGGAGCCGCTCTCGGAGATTGCTTCGCTGCATGGGAGAGCCTGTTCTTACGCGATATTCGTGCCTGCGCTCGCAATGACAGGGGGGAGGGCGATCTTTTGCTATGACAGGGGGGGAGGTGCGCGGCCGGGCTCTGAACGGCGCGGCCGCAGCAAACAGGTTTAAAACTCGGCGCTGATGCCGATGGAGGGCAGGATGCCGATGGAAGAGGTTTCGTCAAACGTGCCTTTATAGGCGTTGTAGCGCGGCACATCATAAAACGGCCGGTTATATATGTTCTGAATGTCGATATAGGTGATCATGTTCCAGCCGGACAGATTCCAGCGCCGGTCCACGCGCAGATCCAGGGCGTGGTTGACCCGCAGCCGTTTGCTGTTGTAGGCATCGCTGTATTGCGTCAGATCTACGCCATAGGGAGTATACGGCCGGCCGGTGGCCAGGCGAAATTTTCCGCTGAACTCCCATTTGCTGTTGAAAATATAGCCACCGCCCAGATTCACAATCCAGCGTTGATCAAAGCTGCTGGGCCGGCTCTCGCCGTCCAGCGCCTTAAAGCGCGACTGGTTGTAGCTGATGCTGAGCAGCGCATAGTGGGGAACGGCCGATGTTTTTTTCTGCAGAAAGAATTCGAGGCCGCGCGCATAGCCGGAACCGCTGCTGATCAGCGGATCGACGCCAAAGGAGGCAAAGCCTTCATCCGCGCCGCCAAAACCGGCGCCGGTGTTGGCCATGATCAGGTACGGCCGGGATGTGCTGACCGGATAATCGGCATAGTCTTTATAGTACCCCTCCAGGCTAATCTTGACATCGTCGCGCAGCAGATGTTCGACGCCGATGATGTACTGGTCCACGGTCATGAACCTTAGATCCTTGTTCACCGGGTTGGCCGTCAGCCAGATGTAGGAAGGAGATTGATGATAGCGACCGATGCTGGCGTTGAGTTTGCTTAGAGCGGACAGTTCGTAGCGTACGCCCAGTCTGGGTTCCATGATCGATGGACTGCCCAGCCAGCTGAAATAGTTCAAGCGTCCGCCCAGCATGATGCTGAACCGTTTGACGCGCTGTTCGAGCTGCAACCAGCCGGCGGCCTTCCAGGCGATGGTGTCGGCGCTGGACTGGCTGGAAACGAGCGAACCAAAATTTGTATACAGCGGCGGCAGAACCAGGTCGCTGTTGAAGCGGATCTGTTTGGCCTGCACGCCGACCGTGGCTTCGGTGTTGGAGCCCAATCGCCAGACCAGATTGGCGGTCAACGCGGTCTCGATTTCCTTTGAGGCGTTTTTAAAAATCGGGTTGCGCAAGGTGTCCGACTGCATTTGATCGTAGCGAAAGTATATCTGGGACAGCGTGACGGTGGAAAATCCTTTTTGCAGCAATCTGCGCCAGGTCAGACCGGATACGGCCTGGTATTGATCGCTGCTCAGGATGCGGGAATTGTCGTACCGTTTTTCCGCCGTATCGTTAAACTGCTTCACATCGTTGATGGCCGAAAGCCCCAGCAGGGTCAGGCGATCGCGCTCGCCCAGATCGTAATTGGCTTTGATCATGAAATCCCAATATTCCGGCACAAAGGCAAAGCCGGCTGCCTTGAAAATGAAATCCAGATAACTTCGGCGTGCCGAGAAAATGAGGCCGCCGCGATCCGACAGCGGCCCTTCCAGGTTGAGGCCGAATTGCGTGGCGGATATGGTCGCTTTGCCGCCCCATTGGTCTTCCCGGCCATGACGGAGGTCGATGCGCGTCACCGAGGACAGCTTGTCGCCATAGCGCACGCCAAAACCGCCGCTGGAAAAAGTGGTGTTGTCGACAAAATCGAGATTGATAAAACTGAGCGGGCCGCCGGTGGCGCCCTGGGTGCCGAAATGGTTGATATTGGGCACCTCGATGCCGTCGACAAGATAGAGGTTTTCAGAGGGCGCGCCGCCACGGACGATCAAATCGTTGCGGCCGTTTTGCACCTGCGCCACTCCGGGCAGGATGGACATGGCCCGGACCACATCTTCCAGACCGCCGGGCAAGCGCCGGATCTCGGCGTTGGATTGCGATTGGGTGCTGAGCAGCTTGTCCGGCACTTGTTCAAAAAAATTGGGCTTTACCGTGACACCCTGCAGTTCCAACGGATTCTGTTTCAGTTGTACATCTATGTCGGTGGGTTTGGTGTTTGTCACCGTCACGTCCGGGATGAGAACGCTTTTATAGCCCAAAAGGTTGACCTGGAGGGCATAGGTGCCGACCGGCACTTTATCGACAATATAGCGGCCGTCGAGGTCACTGGCGGCGCCCAGAGTGGTGCCCACCACCAGCACCGTGGCGCGAATGAGCGGTTCGTTGGTAGTGGCGTCCATGATGGTGCCGGTGATCGAGCCGGTCAGGGGGCTTTGCGCCCGCGTCATGGCTGCGAACATTACTATGATAAAAAGAATTGAATAGCGTTTCATACTACTGCGTTCCTTGCTTCAGTCTGTCTTGGTTTGCACTAGGTAACAAAGGTGATGCCGCTAAAATTCCCATTACGTAACACGCGATATAACAGCAAGCTAGGGTTTTTGGGCCTGCAGGGTTCAGGGAGTAAGCCTGGGATGGTGGAAACGGGGATTCAGGATTTGGCGCCAGATCCCGGCGTGGTCCGATCGAAGAATTGTTCCAGTTCTTTATAGACCATGTCGCGTTTTCCGACCACGGTTTTGCAGGCCGGCAGGGAGCGGAGAAACCGCTTGCCGTAATTTTTGTTCACCACGCGGTTGTCGAGAATGACGACCGAACCGCGATCGGTTTTATGGCGAATGAGACGGCCAAAGCCCTGCTTGAATTTGAGCACGGCCAGAGGTACGGCATAATCCATGAAAGGATTACCGCCGTTCTTTTCGATGGCTTCGTAGCGCGCCTCGATGATCGGTTCGTTGGGCACCTTGAACGGCAGGCGGCTGATGATGACCGACTCCAGGGCGTCGCCCACCACATCGACCCCTTCCCAGAAACTGTCGGTGCCGAACAAAACAGAGGTTTTGTCCTCGCGAAAGCGCGACAGCAGATCATGGCGGTTCAGCTGTCCCTGTTTCAGGGCGGTGATGCCGAGCAGGCGCAGCGAATCTTCCAGCTGACGAAAGACCGTATTCATCAGACCGTAGGAGGTAAAGAGCACGAAAGCCCGGCCCTGCGAGATGGCCAGGGCCTGATAGATCAGCCGCACGATCTCTTTGTTATAGGTGCCCTGGCCCGGCTCGGGGATATCTACGGGAATGCAGACGATGGCCTGTTTCTGGTAATCAAACGGAGCGGCGAGCATCAGGCCGAGACGACGGCTGTCGGTGATCTCTTGCAGGCCGGTGCGTTGCAGCAGAAAATCGAATTTTCCTTCCACGGTCAAGGTGGCTGAGGTCATGATGATGGTGCCGAACGGTTCATAGACCGCTTTTTGCATCATGGGCGCGACATTGAGCGGCGATTTAAGAAAGCGCACGATGGGACGGCCGCGGTAGCCCGGCCTGGCCTCAATCCAGCGAATGTTCTCTTCGTCTTCCTGAAAGATGACATCCTCCATGATCTGTCCGGCGTTGACCAGTCGCTGCGCCTGGGCGCGGATTTCAATGAGCAGGGAGCTCCAATCGTCATCGGCCTGTTTCTGGGCTTTGTCCAGTTCTTTGATGAGACTGAGCAGATTATCGCTGAACGAATATACAGACTTTATGTAATCGCGCAACAGCGGGCCCAGTCCTTTGCTGCGCAGTTGCTCCGCCATTTCCGGGATCAGGCGCAGTTTGACCTCTTCAGACTGGGCATCGACGGCCAGGCTTTTCACGGTTTCATACAGATGATCCATGAGTTCCTGGGTGGCGTCGGTCAAACCCTCGGCTTCCGGCACCAGCCGTTCCGCCACCAGTTTATCGATCCTGGTCACCAGGTCCATGGGAATGGCGCCGATCTTGCGGTTGATTTTATGGAGCGCGGTATGCAAATGGCCCCGCAGCAGCCCTTTCTGCTGTCGATGCAGCCGGCTCAGCATGCGCAGAATGCCGGTACGGGTGATGCGATCGCCAAAGTAGCTGGTGGCCACATCTTCGATATGATGGGCTTCGTCAAAGATGATCCGTTCATAGGGCGGCAGCACGGCCGCTTCGGTGGCAGTGCCCAACTCGTTGCGAATGGCCAGATCGGCAAAGAGCAGGTGGTGATTGACTATCAGCAGATTGGCACGGCTGGCGTTGCGTCGGGCCTTGTTGACAAAGCACTGGCGGAAAAACGAACAGCGGCTGTGGGTGCAGGTGTCGCTTTCAGCGGCGATTTTTTCCCAGGTCAGTTCCTGGGGCAGGACCGCCAGATCGGCTTTGCTGCCGTCGTTGGAGGCTTTGGCCCAGGCGATGAGACTCTTCAGCTCATCCCGCTCCTCCTCGTCGCTGGCGAGATCGAATTCCGATTCCAGCTCCTGCACTTTGCGCAGACAGACATAGTTGCTGCGGCCTTTGACCAGCACCGCCTCGAACGGTTCGGTCAGAACCTTGTGCAGCAGCGGGATGTCTTTTTTGATGAGCTGCTCCTGCAGATTGATGGTGTTGGTGGAGATCACCACCCGTTCCTTATTCTGCAGCGCCCAACGGATGGCGGGCAGCAGGTAGGCCATGGTCTTGCCGGTGCCGGTGCCGGCTTCGATGGTGGCGATTTTATCCTGGTTGAACGCCTGGGTGACGAGTTCGACCATCTGTGATTGTTGCGGTCGATCCTCATAGCCGGGCAGTTCTTTGGCAATGGGACCGCGCGGGTGCAGCAAGGCGACAAGGGCGCTGCTGTCCAGCGGCACCACCTCTTTTTTGCGGAACGGCTCCACCACCACATAGAGATCGTCGACGCGGTTGTTGGTGATGTAAAATGCGACGCGGAACGAATCCAGGTGGGCGGCGATGGAGAGATCGGCCTCGGAGGGCGTCAGCCCGCCGGAGGGATGGTTGTGAATGACCACATCGGCTTCGCGGGCCTTTTCCAGCACCGCCGGCACCGCGGATTTGTGTCCGCGCGCCACTACTTCCACATCCTGGACGACGAGGTCCTCTTCGGTATAGCCGATGAAAAAGACTTCATTGCCGCCGGCGGCGTCGATTTCGGCGCGGATGAGTTCGACCACCGCGGCAGAGAGATATTTATTTACTTTGTCGGACATGCTGGTATCGTTAAAATGATTCCGGCCTTTCCCATTAACCACGAATGACACGAATGAACGCGAAAAATATTTTAACCGGTTCAGGATTTGAATTCGATACAATCCGTGCATTCCGTGGCATTGGGCCGGGCTGCACTAATATAGATAAAAACGAGCTGTAATTCAATAACGGTATTCGTCCTCAAGGCAGGCACCGGGAAGAGCAGGTTCTCACATCAGCCATTGGGCGTCATAGCCCCGTTCCTGCAGCAGTTGCGGGTATTCGTGCGGACCGTGGGTGGTGTAGATGCGCCCGGGTTTGACCTGATCGATGAACTGAAACAGTTCGTTAAAATCGGCATGATCGCTGAGGGGAATGACGTGATCAGCGCTGTTGCGCATGGGATTAAAGCCGTTGCCCCAGCCGGAGAGCAGCACGGTTTTATGGCGGCCGAGTTGGCGCACCAGGCGTGTGCGGATGAGGTGAGGTGCCATGACGACCACGTGCCGCGGCGGCGGCGGGATTTCATCCCAGAGCCGGCAGTTGTTAAAGCGGATGCCGAACTCGCTATACACCTCCGCCATCTGCCAGGCGCTCTGCTGCACCAGAACGGCCAGGCCGGCGTCATCGGCCATTTTCATCGCCTCCTGCGCTTTGCCGAGGCTGTAGGCCAGCACCACCGGCGTATCGCCGC
>CAZISM010000169.1:7786-9545 GCA_964541895.1 uncultured Cytophagia bacterium | reverse complement strand
GGCAAATCGGCGCAAGTGATTGAAATCGATCCGCGCGATTCGAACCGCTTGTTCGCAGGCGGCGAGCGCAGTGGCGTGTGGATGTCCACCGACGAGGGCTTGCACTGGCAAAGCATCGGCCTGGATACGGTGTCTGTTTGTGATATCGCGCTGCATCCGCAAGAGCCTAACTGCGTTATGATACTGGCTGATGACGGTGTCTATCGCTGTCGGAACATCTTTTTCACTCCCTGGGAACATGTTTTTGATTATCCCTCGTTTATTGCCAAATGGAATACGGCTAACAATTCTACAATGGTGTGGAGCTATAGCCGATTTCAGAAAATAGAGATCGATCCTCATCACACGCAGACCATCATGATCGGGGCGCGTTGGGAAGGCGGCTATCATCGCAGCGACGACGGCGGCGACACGTGGCAGCATCTCGATCTGGGCGGCATTGTTCGCCGTGTTGATCCGATTCTCTTTCATCCGACGGATCCGAACATCATCATGGTCGGAACCCACCATCAGGGCTTTTTCAAAAGCTACAATCACGGCGTCAGCTGGGTCAGCCAGAGTCGTGGCATGAGGCCGCAGCGCCGCACCCCTTATTACGGCGCAATGCTTGTCAGCGGGCTCGCTGCCGCACCGTCCAATATCAACGTCCTCTACACCGGAAGTGACAACTCGAACTGGAAAAGCGTGGATGGCGGATTGAGCTGGCAAGAGCTGGGCAAAACGCTCACCTGTCCTTTTGCCCGCTCTTTTGCCGTGGATCCGACAAACGAGAACATCGTCTATGCCGGGACCAACGTCGGTGTCTACAAATCCACAGACGGCGGCGCTACATGGAAATTCAACAGCAAAGGATTCCCGACCGTAGCCGTTCTGCCGACTATTCATCTGCCTTTACACGACGGCATGTACCAATTTGCCCTTGCGGCTGACAAGCCTCTGGTTTATCGGCGTGCGTTCAACTTGCAGGAAAACTGGTTGCCGATCAATTGGCTCCTGCCCGAACCGGTCGTGCTTTTGGAAAAAGGTGAAGGGGCTGATGAATTGCGTCTGGTCAGCCTGACTCGCACCTATACAAGTTACGACGGCGGTTTGCGCTGGGACGATCCAGATCCGCTGTATATTGATATCCGCTCTGGTTCCGAACCGCAGCCGTTTTCCGGCAATCTCGACGATCCCTCTTTCTGGACCGTAGAGATCGATCTTGCCGGCAACGTGTTTTGTGACGATCGCTGGCTGGGCACCTATTATCGCCGACCGCCGTATATCGCGATCTATCTGGTCTCTCCGGATTATCCCTGCGACAACAGCAAACCGTGCTGGCAGACCACGGTGGATCATGGGCTGCACTTTACCATACAAATCCCACGAACCGCATTAAAGTCGGAAAAGATGCAGCTCTATTGCGAAGTGCATGATTTTCAGCGCAATACATTGACAGGATTCACCGCTGTTAAACCGGGGAAAACAAAAAAGGCTACCATCGCGGTCGCAACGGACAATGTGCTGGCCGGTTTGCAAAGAGCGAAGGCGCAGCTGCAACATAGCAAATAGAAAGCATATCCACTTATCCCGGGCCATGTCCTGCTATGGTGAGCATTATTCGTCCATCGTAAGCCCGGGCTTGTACACAATAACATTTCCAATCTGAAATAATGATTCAACAGATCGGATTGTATCTCGGGCGAATGTCCGATCGATAGTTCCACCCGGGGCAACATGCCCCGGGCGATCATTGGCAACATGCCCCGGGCGATCATTG
>CAZISM010000169.1:0-7686 GCA_964541895.1 uncultured Cytophagia bacterium | reverse complement strand
ACCCGGGGCAACATGCCCCGGGCGATCATTGGCAACATGCCCCGGGCGATCATTGAAGCCAGGCGTTTCAACGCCTGGTGGAAAAGGAAATATAAAGGCGTCGCGTAGCGACTGCTTGAAAAGATTAGATATGCTGGCGGTGAAGAGGCGAGATCGCTACGGGCACCATTACAAAAAACGGGACCTGGAGTTTTCTCCAGGCCCGTTCATTGAGCAGCAAAGGCGGATCGGATCAGCTGCGACGGCCTGGCGTTCGGCCGCACAGGGCGAACCGGCCTTTGCGAAATGCAAACGATCCGGTTGTTCCTAATATTTACCGATAAACTCTTTTCCTGTTCCGATCAACTTGGCTCCAGGCTTCCAACCTGCGGGAGCAGCCATGCCGGGATTTTTGGCGACTTCCTGCATGGCCTTGATTTGGCGAATCAGTTCATCCACATTACGTCCCACAGGGCCTGCCAGAACCTCAACACCCATGATGATGCCATCCGGATTGATGATAAAACGGCCACGCTGGTTCAATCCGGAATCCTTTTGCCATACCCCGTAGGCTCTGGATACGGCGCCGCTCGGGTCGCCGGCAATCGGGTACTGGACGTTCTTCACGGTCGGTGAAGTCTTTTTCCACATCCAGTGTGAGAAATGGGTGTCGGTGCTGATGGCAATCACTTCAACGTTCAACTTTTTGAGTTCTTCGTATTTTTCCGCAACTGCGGACAATTCAGTCGGTCAAACAAAGGTAAAGGCGGCGGGGAAAAAGCAGAGTATGCGCCATTTCCCCTGGTAATCGGACAGTTTGACGTTTTTAATGTCATCGCCAACAACGGCCGTCAATTCAAAATCTATGGCGTGTTGTCCTGGCAGCGGCACCGGGCTGATGGCTAACTCAGGTGCTTCCGCCTGGCTGTCCGGTTTGGCTGTCACACTTTCTTTCCCACCTTGCTGGGGTGCGCTGCATGGCCCCAGTACCTGGGCGGATACCGATGCGCACAGCCAAAACACAAAAACTGCTGGCAACAACAGGAGAATTCTCTTCATACAACCTCCATTTGTTTGTTGAAAAACGACTGATAGTTGCATGAAATATAAGAATAATTGCTTTTTGCTATCAAATCCAATTTCATCATCGAAAGTAATCTTTTACAAGTTGCCGTACCTATGAATAAAGCGCTGCAGCGTTGGTCATCGCTAAATGGTCAGTGCCGCTGCGCTGGCACACTGAAAGTATCCCCATGTATCCTGGATCATGGTCCGATAAATCGCGTACGCCGGGAGAAACATCCCCCAGGCGATAGAAGAACCAGCGGACCATCCAGGACGTGCCGCCACGATGTATGCGGTTTTCCTTGGTTCCAATAAAAAACCCCGCCTTAAGGGCGGGGCTTTTTGCGTAACCGTGCTTTGTCTTTACTGAACGACAGTAACGTTCGCTGCGTTGAGGCCCTTCGGACCCTTTACCACTTCGAACTCTACGTTGTCGCCCTCATTCAAGCTTTTATAGCCGCTTGAGGTGATCGCATTAAAGTGAACAAAAACATCTTCACCGTTCGTGCGGGCGATAAAACCAAAACCTTTTGCTGCATTGAACCATTTGACCGTTCCTCTTTCCATGGAACTTGTCCCTTCGTATATATGTTACGACCCGGCTCGACCGCCGGGCAAGGTGTACGCCAACAAGATAATCTGATTGACAGCCTTCCGACCTTGGGGAGATACGTTGGGTTCATCAGCAGAACTACACAAGCGGTGTACATTTTCTTATTCATGAATTTACATAACAATTTTCTCATTTCCTAGTGAAATTTATTATCGACACGGTCATACGGCTTTTAGCAATTCCACATCGTCCCGTCTTGCAGTCGATTGATTGCGTGATAGGCCCGCTGGCCGGAATATATACCGGCCATAACCACATCCGATTCCTCTCCCGATCCAGGTTGATTTCGGGGATATATGTATTCATCCTGATAGTAACGGCTGTCGGCAACAACTCATCCGGCCATTGCTTCAGGGAGGGCGGACACTTTTGTCAGCCCTCCCTGCGAGAGACTATTCATTCGCCGCTTTCAGACGCATGAAATTCTTTTCGAAAATCGGCAGGTTGGGATCATTTTTTTCTTTGGCCTTCAGAAATGCTTTTTCATAATTAGCCAGCGCCAAATCTTTCTGCCCGTTTCGTTCCAGCGCATCGCCCAGACTGTCAAAACAGTTGGCTTCATCGGGGTACAAACGGGCGTTGGCCTTAAAAACCGCGATCGCATCGGCCAGGCGATTTTTGAAAATCAGATGATAGCCGATGGAATTCAAATCTGCGGCCGAGCTGATGCCATACCTGGATACCAGGTGTTTGGTGGACATGGTCTGCAAAACTTTCATCTCACCCGCCAGTAGGTTTACACCCACCCTGGCAAACGACAGTTTCCAGGCACCGGTGATGTTATTAATCATGTCGGTGTAATCCGCTTTAGCACTCATCACCGCCTCTCTGACCATGACAACGTCGTATTCCCTCTCGAGAGCTCCGAAATAGGTCGCCAGCACACAACCGGTGGCGGAAAGCCCGCAAAGGTACAACGCATTTACGCCTCTCGATTTCAACAGGTTATCGAGTTCGGTCTTTTGGAAGGCACTGGCATGGTTCTTTATAACACTGGGGTCGTCATCCGTAATGCTGACTGTTTTGGGGAAGGCAAACGCTTCACTGCCCGGTGCAGGATCCTGATCGATCTCATGGTGGTAGACGGTGATCACGGGATAATTATTTTGTCTGAACACATCGATCAGCGTGTTTATGGCTTCCAAAGCCGGGGCGACCTCCTTCTGATCCATCATCGGCAGATAAAAGTTCTGAATATCGATGACAAGCAGGGCCGGTTTAAAGGGAGTTGCCGCAGCAGCCTCTGCCTGCTGTCCATAGAGCGGCCGGCAGCAACCAAAGATGGCGAGCATGAAATACAAAAAATTTCTTGTTGTCTTCATAGCTTTGCTCCGAATCAAAATTCAAAGCCGTTGCTTTTTCCAAGGTATACGGCGATGGACCGGATAATGTTACCGCATAATCATGTATATCAGCTCGAAATGATATCGGGAGTCTGAATACCCGGAAAGGTGCAGGATTCGACAGGTCATCCCCTTCAACGCTCGTACGGCAATCGCCCTCGGCTCTTTTCGCACTATCAGCAGTTTAAATCGACCGGTGCGCGTCTGTCCCTGCTGCAATGAACTCAGACCCATTCCACCTGATCCCGACTGGTTCGTCGGGAGCGAATCATGTGGATCACCAGAGTTGGAAATATCACTCTGCCTGCAAACATCAGCACGATGAGGCACCATTTGGCGGGCGTGGACAATGAAGGCGTGATATCCCGGCTCAATCCGACGGTTCCCAATGCGGAAAAGGCCTCAAAAAAAGCATCATTCCAGGCCAGGGAATCCAGAACCATTAGCACAATGGAACCGACGATGGCGATAGCGAGGTAGCAGGTCACACAAAACAGGGCAATTCGAAACGGCTTAAACGCAAGTAAGGACTTGGGCTGACCCGCATCCTGTGGATCGATCCTGGCAAAAAGCCGGGCCAGCACAGTGGTGCGAATACCGCCACCGGTCGATTGCGGCGACGCACCAATGGTCATCAGGATCAGGGCGGCGACCAATCCCATGAGGCCAAAGTGTAGCTGCGATTCAACCTGAAATCCGGCTGTTCGGCAGGCGACGGACTGAAACAGAGAGGAAAAAATAGTGCGTGGCTGATGGTACAACACCCCATCCAGCCAGAAGACGACCATACCGAAAACAATCAGCACGGCGGAGGAGTAAAGAACAAGTTTTGTCGCATTTTTCAACGGCCGAGCCTGCACCCAGGGCAGCACCCGGCTTGTGCCTGTTTGAAACAGATCGGCAACCACGGTAAATCCCAGACCGCCGATGACGATGAGGACCATGAAAACCAGTTGGGTCATACGATCCTGGCGAAACGCGACAAGGTTATCCTGAAACAGTGAAAAACCTGCATTACAAAAGGCCGAGACCGCATGAAACGCCCCCTGCAGCATGGCGTGCGGAACGTGCTCGCGCCATAAAAAACCAAGCACCAGCGCCCCGCTCAGCTCGACGCTGATGGTGACAATAGCAATGGTTTTCAGCAGCCCTTTGGTTTGCCGCAGATGCTGACCGCCGACCAACTCTCTGAAAATAACGCTCTCTTCCAGGGTGAGCTTGCCGCCGTGCCAGAGAGCCAGCATGCCCAGCGTGGTCATGGTGCCCAGGCCACCCAACTGGATGAGCAGCGCCACCAGAAAATGTCCGGGCGCCGTAAATGTAGCAGCGATATCCACGGTGGTCAAGCCGGTGACGCAGATCGCAGACGTTACCGTAAAAAGAATATCAATGCCGGCCGTGGCGGTTCGGTGAAATCCAGGGAGCCCCAGCACAAGCGTGCCGGCGGCGATGGCCAGCGAGAATGAGAGCGTCGGAATCAGCAGAATCGGAATACGGCGTTCGGCCAACCATCGGTTTGCAGCCAGGCCGCCTTTAATCCAATTGCCGACAAAAGCCAGCATGGCAATGGTGACGTACAATTCGCCGACCACCAGAGCCGTCGATCCCCCTTTTTGCGCATAAGCGTAGCTCCAGGTGGCCACGCCGCTCAATTCCAAAAGAAGCATCAGCAAAATCAGATAGCGAAACGGATGCCGTTTAAGATATTGCCAGGGATCTTTGATCCAGATCAGCCGATAAAAGGCTTCCAGGAATAATCCGATTGGAAAAATCGCCGCCCAGGCAGCCAAAACTGTCTGCGGCAACGTAAAGCGGGGAATACCGTAGCGGGCCAGCAGCATCACCAGGGCAAGGAACCCTCCCACAGCCAGCATTTTATCCAACAGCTCGATCTTTTTGCTATGATCTTTGAGCATTCTGTTACCGGACTAGGGGCGCAGGATAAATTCGGACTTTAACAACCTGGAATAAGGAATAAACCGGTGCTGGTCGCGGCAGAGTGCTTTTAAATTTGTCAAATGAAAGCTGACCAGCGTATATTCCTCATCGCCAAGTTGAAACCGCTCTCCGGGTTTGAGCATAAAGTGACGGCTGAACCAGATCCCGGCGGATATCTCTTCAATAATCGGCCGAACGGCCAACAGGCCGGTGACAAGCGCCAGGAACAGAATTCCCAGCGCAAAGATGCGCGGCGCACCGGGAAAGGGAAAGAGGATCATGAACAGGGCGATAATCCAGATGGCAATGCGCAACGGGAAATAGATGATGGGATCGAGGAGGTATTCAGGCCCATCTGAAAATTTTCTCCGCCGTATTAACTGGTTACCGAGCCAGTAGGCCAGGCCCAGCACCAACAGGATGTACATGATCAGCAGCACCGCGTGTATGGTATCTCCCAGCAGTGACAGCGCCGGCCCGACGACACGATCTACCAGCGACGCTGCCAGAGATCTCGTTTGCGGGAACAGAGTAAACCAGCTTAACGATACCAGAAACACGATGCCGGTATAAAATACCAGTCGCTCCACACTCAGTAAAATATGCACAAACCGTTTGCTGGACTCTCTCGAGTCGGTCACGCCGCGTCGTTCTGCTTGCGTTATGAACCATTGCATAGCAGCGGTTCGCCAATTTCGTTCCCAGGTTCGGATACCCAGCCTGGTCATGCGCAAAACCGCAATCAGAGAAAAGGGGAACACAATGCCCAGCAACAGGCGCAGCAGCAATTCCTCTTCCTCCCAGGGCGGCGAAACGGCGTGTTCCACCAGCCATTGCCGAACCATAAGGGCATTGGCGAGGGGAGAGAGCTCTTCACGAGTACGGTTTTCCGGATGGATGATGAGGACGAGGCTGCTGTCGAGGTACACCATGCCCCGGCCGTTCTCCTCCTGCAGTTGCAGCCGCTCGGGCTCTGCGGCGGCGGCTCGCAACTCCTGTAGCAGTTTCTCGACACGTTGTGCATTGGCGGCGGCTGCCAGAGAGTCGTCGGCGACAATCCGGTACAAGGGGAACCCGTTAATCTGCACCACCCGGCTGACCTGCGGTGGAGCGGTCACAAGCAGCGCAGGCGTGGCAGCAACATCAAAATGGCGGCCGAACAGAACGAGCAGCGCGGCCATAGCACATGTTCGTTTCACCCCTCCCTCCCTTCTCCATCGGCCGTATTTCTGATTTTAAGCGCTTTCAGGGTGGTCCAGATGTTGGTGACGACGATGACGAAAATGGCCAACGTTTCCGGCGAACCTGCCAGTTGTTTGTTGGCAAGCACCAGTAGGGCGGTAAGGACGGCGGTGGCCAAGCCTCGCGGCAACATGGCTGCAAGCAACAACCGATTTCTGGCCGATACATGCCCCATCCATCCAAGAAGTTGTACGGAAATTTCCCGGCTGACGATGATAGCCACACTGACCAGCAGAATGGTCAACCACAAACGAAAATCATGGCCCGGCCAGCGAAAAATCACCCCAAGGTAGATAAAAAAAAACGTGCGCACCAGAAAGGATATTTCCGAGTGAGACTCGGTGATGCGGGGATGCAGCTCGATCTGCCCACCATAAAATAATTTGCTCAGGCGTGCCTGCCAGGATTTGCCCACGAGGTTCATGAGAGTTTGCCCATTGGCCAACACAATGCCAAAGATCAACACCGCAATGGCGCCGGAACCGTGTACTATTTCCACTGCGCCCATCATCAAAAAAACGAAACCCAGCGTCAAGAGATAATAGTATTTTTGACTATACAACCGACTGAGTGCCCATAGCCAGAGGAGTCCGGAGAGAAAGGCGACGAGAGTGCCGATCAAAAGCGATTGGCCAAGCGCCTGCAACAGGTCGGAGCCGTCCAGGGCCAATCCCTGCAACTGAATAAGAGTCAATACGACAATAACAGCCAGAGCATCCGACAAGGCCGATTCGACGGCCAGCAACGGCCGCATCGTTGACGAAGGTGCGATCCGGGCGGCCAAAGGAATGACGATGGGTGCGCTGGTACAGGCTAACGCAGCCGACAACGCCCATCCATACCGCCCGCTGATGTTGAATCCCAGGGTGAGCGCATAATAGATCATGAACATGGAAAAGGTGAAAGAGAACAGGGCCAGCAAAAGCGCTTTCGAGGCCTGGGTGATGGTTCTCTGCAGGTTTAGGTCCAAACCGCCTTCGAAGAGAATAATCGTAAGCGCGATGGCGCCAAAACCGGGCATGAAGGGTCGGACGGTCTCTACCGGCACGATGCCTGTCAACGGCCCCAGGATGGTGCCGACGCCAAGGAGTAGAAGAATATCCGGTATGCGCGATCGCTCAAAAAACAGATGCCCGAGAAAACCGAGGGCAATGATACCACCGAGAACAATTAATAAACTGCCGGACATGTAATTCCCGCTTGTGTCAGATCAGTGATGGTCGCCGACACGGACGCTGATAACCGGCGCCGCATGCTGAACAATGGCTCTGTCATTCTATCCGGTACGAGGGAGGAGATTATCCATATGTAAAAAATAATCCTAGATCCAATAAAAGTCAAGAGATGTTTTTGTCAAGGCCGGTGCCGTGGCTCGCCAGGTCCGGTTTCTGGAGTTCTTTCCGCGTTGGGCACCGGCTCCGGCTCTTTGATCCATCTGTTTTTGCTCGGCCCCATCTGCGCAAAGGGAATGGGTTCAAGGCCGTATTTTTTCAGGAATCGTTTCGA
>CAZISM010000168.1:0-9553 GCA_964541895.1 uncultured Cytophagia bacterium | reverse complement strand
TGTCGTTCTGGGTTTGGAGAGCCTGGATGCCTCCATCCGGCGGGTTGAAGATGTACCGCAATTCCTGGGCGTCCCGGTCCTGGCCATCATACCCAAGATCAGGCCCGAAGTCCCGAAAGGTCGTCTGTTTAAGATTCGACTGGGATCCGGCTGAGTGGTTGTTCAACCACATCCGTCGCAACGTGAGATCATGCAATCATTATAAAGGATGTCTTATGAAAAACCAAGTACCCATGTTTCCGGTGAATGAGTTTTCCGAGCATTCCACCTATTTCGCCGACTTTTATCGCCTGTTTCATCGCATTTCGCTGATGAACGGCGGCCAATCCGGCAAAGTGGTGGCGGTCACCAGCGCCACCGCCGGAGAAGGAAAAAGTACGGTAGCGAGTTTCCTCATGGTCACTGCCGCGCTCTCTTCTCACAATTACTATTGCCTGATCGATGGCGATCTCCATCGCCCCACCGTGCACGAAAAATTCGGCTGCAGCCGCGTTGAAGGGTTGTCTGAAATCCTCATGGGGGAACGTGAGGTCGACCAGGTGATCTGTAAAACCGGCTTTCGCGGCCTGCACATCATCACCGCCGGCCGGGCGGTGTCCAATCCGTTCCAGATTTTTTCCATTGATAAAATTAAAGAGACCCTGCAAAAGCTGCGTTCCTATTATGACATCATTGTTATCGACGGTCCGCCGCTGGTTCCGGTCAGCAACGCCCTCAAGCTCGCCCAGGTGGCCGACGGCACGATTCTGGTCGTCAAGGCCGGCCAGACGCCGCGCGAGGTGGCCAGCCATGCTGTAAAAATACTGCAGGACGCCAAACTGCCGCTCTGGGGCGTCATCCTCAATGACACCGGCGAAGTCCTGCCCTATTATTATCAGCCCAAGTACCACTATAATCAATACTATCAGACGGCCGAACCGAAACGGTAAAAGGACAGAGGACATTATGAACGCTTCAGCCACCAAGGAAAAACCGGGATACATCCCCTATCACGTACCCAACATCGGGCCGGAAGAAATCGAAGAGGTCGTCGACGCGCTGAAATCGGGCTGGCTGACCACCGGCCCCAAAACAGCCGCGTTTGAAAAAAAATTGCGCGACTATGTCGGATCGCCCTACTCCATCGCCGTGAACTCGTGCACCGCCGGCCTGCACCTGGCCATGGCCGCCAAAGAGATCGGTATGGGCGACGAAGTCATCACCACCCCTTACACCTTTGCAGCCACCGGGGAAACCATCATCCAGACCGGCGCCGATCCGGTGCTGGTGGACGTGGAACGCGGCGGCTTTAACATCGATCCGGAGCGCGTCGAAGAAGCGATCACGCCCCGTACCAAAGCCATCATTCCCGTTCATTTTGCCGGCGAACCGTGCCGGATGGACGAGCTTCAGGAAATCGCCTATCGTCACGGCCTGGTGCTCATTGAAGACGCCGCCCATGCCCTGGGCGCTTCCTATCAC
This sequence comes from uncultured Cytophagia bacterium, assembly GCA_964541895.1. Lineage (GTDB taxonomy): Bacteria > Zhuqueibacterota > Zhuqueibacteria > Residuimicrobiales > Residuimicrobiaceae > CAZISM01. The sequence goes on along the minus strand of CAZISM010000168.1, from coordinate 8,092 downwards.
GGCAAAGCCATCGGCGCCATCTCCGACGCCACGGTGTTCAGCTTTTACGCCACCAAAAACCTGACCACCGGCGAAGGCGGCATGTGCACCACCGCCGATAAAGAGTTCGCCGATCAGATGCGTCAGCTCAGCCTGCACGGGTTGTCGCGCGACGCCTGGAACCGCTACGCCATCGGCGGCAGCTGGTATTATGAGATAAAGAACGCCGGCTTCAAGTACAATTTGTCCGATATCCAGTCCGCCATCGGCCTGCGCCAGCTGGATAAATTCAACGATATGCAGCAGCGACGGCGCGAACTGGTTCAGGCCTACCTGCAGAACCTGGAAGATCTGGACGAGTTGATGCTGCCGTATGAGCCGAAAGATATGGTGCACGCCTGGCATCTGTTCGTCATTCGACTGCGACCCGGTTTTCTCACCATCGATCGCAATCAATTCATTCAGAAACTGAACGAACAGGGCGTCGGCACCAGCGTCCATTTCATTCCGCTGCACCTGCATCCGTTTTATCAGCAGGTGTTCGGCTTCAAGCGCGGGGATTTTCCCAATGCCGAGGCTGCGTATGACGCCGCCATCTCGTTGCCGCTCTATCCGCAGATGACACTGGAAACTGTGGACAAGATCAGCCATATCGTCCGTTCGATCATTAGCAAGCATCACCAAACCGTTCACCATTACGTAAAAGAAGAGATATGCTGAAACGAACTTTTGATCTGATCATCACTGGCCTGGGCGGCCTCGTCGCCCTGCCCCTGTTCCTGCTGATCGCCGCAGGCATCAAGCTCAGTTCGCGCGGGCCGGTGCTCTTCAAACAAACGCGCATCGGCCGCAACGGTCGACCGTTTGTCCTGTACAAATTCCGCAGCATGCGTGTACGCGCCGACCAGGATGGCGCCTGCATCAGTGTTCGCAACGATCCGAGAGAAACGCGGATCGGTCACTATCTGCGCGCCACCAAGCTCGATGAACTGCCGCAGCTGTGGAACGTGATCGTAGGCGACATGAGCATCGTCGGACCGCGCCCGGAAGTGCCGCAGATGGTTGAACATTATACGCCGGAGCAGCGTCAGGTCTTGCGCGTGCGTCCGGGCATTGTGGGGCCTGCACAGATCATCGGCCGCAACGAGGCTGATATGTTTCCCAAAGATGTTGAGGACCCTGAATTGTATTACATCAAGCATATTCTGCCGGATAAACTCAAGATTGACCTGGAATATGCTCAGGAGGGACGTTTGATGGCGGATATTAAGCTGTTGCTGAAGGGGATCTCGGCCACCCTGTCGGGGTCCATCAATCTTAAAGAGATGAAATCGAAAAGCGTCTGGCCGGTTCTGTTCTATGTGGACCTGTTCCTGGTGGTGCTGAGTTATTTCCTCGCCTACGCCCTGCGATTCGATAGGCTGATTCCGGCGTCCGAGTTGCATACGTTTTTAATCACGCTGCCGCTGGTGATCGTACTGCGGGTGGTCAGCTTTTCCTACTTTCAGCTCTACAAGACCTACTTCAAGTACCTCAGCATCCGCGACCTGCTGCGCATGGTCCAGGCGGTGAGCATCAGCTCCACGGCCATCGTCATCGCCGTGTTCTTTATCGGCTCGCGCATGCACTCCCGATCGATTTTTGTCATCGACTGGCTGCTCCTGACCTCCACCATGGCCGGCGCGCGCGTGCTGCTGCGCCTGATCCTGGAAAAGCCGGAGCGGAAAAGCTACAAACCGCTCAAGAACGTCCTCATCATCGGAGCCGGCGACCTTGGTGAAACGCTGGCGCGCGAGTTTCCCAAAAACGGCGCCCATTACCGGGTTGTGGGTTTCGTGGATGACAATCCTGCGAAAATTCACACCATGATTCACGGCGTGCGGGTGTACGGCAACCGTCACGACATCCCCGAGATCGTAACCCGCTTGCGCGTCGATGAAATCCTGATCGCCATCACCAATGCGTCGTCGACAGACATGCAGGAGATCATCGAAACGTGCAACGAAACCAAAGTGCCTCACCGGGTGGTTCCGGCGATGATCGATCTGGTGAACGGCAAAATCAAAATGTCGACGTTCCGTAAAGTGGAACTGTCCGACGTGCTTGGCCGCACCCCCCTGATGATCAATTTCGGCGCCATCGAAAAAGCGGTCCGCAACAAACGCGTGCTCATCACCGGCGCCGGCGGCTCCATCGGCTCTGAACTCAGCCGCCAGGTGGCGAGCTACCATCCGGAAAAACTGATCCTGCTCGATCGCAGTGAGAACTATCTGTTCGAACTGCAGGAGGAGATGAACTATAACAAACTCGGCACTCCGGAAAACACCGAATATGTGATAGCCGACATCACCAACATCGAAAAGATGGATCGCATCTTTGCGCAGCATCAGCCGCAGCTGATCTTTCACACCGCCGCCCAGAAACATGTGCCCCTGAGCGAAAACAATCCGGACGAGGCGGTGATCAACAACGTGCTGGGGACGCAAATCGTCGCCATGATGGCGGACCGGCACGATTGCAAGTCCATGGTGCTGGTGTCGACCGACAAGGCCGTACACCCCAGCAGCGTCATGGGCGCCACCAAACGCATGGCCGAACTCTATCTCAAATCGTTTTCCGAGTACAGCCAGACCCGTTTTATGACCGTGCGCTTCGGCAATGTGCTCAACAGCCACGGCAGTGTGGTGCCGTTGTTCATGAAACAGATCGAACGCGGCGGCCCCATCACCATCACGGACCCGGCCATGGAGCGCTTCTTCATGAGCATCCCGGAAGCCGTCAACCTGGTGCTGCAAGCCATGGTGACCGGACGAAGCGGCGACATCTATGTGCTGAACATGGGCAAATCGGTCAAGATCGAACAACTGGCGTTGCATATGATCAAACTGGCCGGCCTGACCCCGCGCGTGGACATCGATATTCAGTATACGCGCATGCGTCCGGGCGAAAAACTGTACGAAGAACTGGTCAGCAACATCGAATCCACAACGCCCACCTCCCACGCCATGATCAAGCGCATTATCCAGGTGCAGCCGCCGATCGAATTGCCCGAGTTGCAGCGTCAGTTCGCCAAACTGATAAAACTGGCTCGCAGCGGCCGCAAGGAAGAGCTCTATCAGCAGATGCGCACCCTGGTTCCGGAACTGCCCGAGAAACGGATGCTGCTGTCCGCTCCGGTGCCGGCCGAAATTCCGATGGACACGAAACCCAACGGCACCCCGCGGAAAAAACGGCTGCGCTCCGGGGTGTTGAGCACGATTCGCACCGGCGAAGATTCCAAAAAAATGCACTCAAAAATGTAATCTTAACCTCGAACGAAAGAGACTTTTTATGTGTGGCATCAGTGGCATGTTGAAATGGAACGGGACCTCACCGGACGACCCCGCTCTCCTGCGCCAAATGGTCAAAAGTATGGATCATCGCGGGCCGGACGGAAAAGGCATCTACATCGACGACCGCGTCGGATTGGGTCATGCCCGCCTGAGCATTATCGATCCGCAATGGGGATTTCAGCCGCTCAGCAATGAAGACGGCTCGCTGTGGCTGGTGTGCAACGGCGAAATCTTTAACTATATTGAATTGCGTTCGCTGCTGCGCAAACAGGGACATCGCTTTTGCAGTAAATCCGATGTGGAGGTCATCCTCCATCTCTATGAGGTGTTCCAGGACGACCTCGTTGAGTACCTGAATGGACAATATGCGTTCGCTTTGTGGGACAAAAGAGCACAGCGACTGCTGCTCGGACGGGATCATGTAGGCATCGCGCCGCTCTATTATACCAGATTGCAGCATGGCATAGCCTTTGCATCGGAAGTGAAGGCCTTGTACCAGCTGCCGGAGGTACATCGTCAGCTCAACATGACCGCGCTGATGCAAACGCTGACCTTCTGGGCGCCCATTCCGGGAGAGACCCCTTTCCAGAACGTCTACGAAGTCAAACCCGGCCATTTGATGTCGGTGACCAAGGAGCGGTCTGAAGAAAAACGATACTGGCGTGCCGATTTTAATCCGGACCCTGATGAGCAGATCAGCAAACCGGAAGAAGTGGTGCAGATCCTTCAAGATGTGCTGGCGGATGCGGTTCGTATCCGCCTGCGTGCTGATGTGCCGGTCGGCGCCTACCTGAGCGGCGGCCTGGATTCCTCCATCACCTCGGCGCTGATCAGAACGGTGTCGCCCGGATATTTAAAGACCTTTTCGGTCGGCTTTGCCAACGCCCATTACGACGAGTCCGTCTATCAGGAACAGATGGCCAAGCACCTGCAGACCGACCATGCGCGCCTGCAATGCCAGGATGAGGAGATGGCCATGCGGCTGGCGGATGTCATCTGGCACACCGAAAAACCGGTGATGCGTTCCGCCCCGGTTCCCCTCTTTATGCTGTCGCAGCTGGTGCGGAACGATGGCTTTAAAGTCGTGCTGACCGGAGAAGGAGCCGACGAGTTTTTCAGCGGCTACAACATCTACAAAGAGACCAAAATCCGTTCCTTCATCGCCCGCCAGTCGGATTCGCCGTTTCGCGCTAATCTGCTGCAGCGGCTGTATCCGTACCTGGATAGCAAATCGGCGCGGAACGCGGTATACTGGCAGGAGTATTTTCTCAAAGACGTGGCCAACGTGCAGGATCCGTTCTATTCCCATCGCATGCGCTGGCAAATCGGCTCGTTTGTCAGCCAGTTCCTGCAGTCGGATGTAACCCGGCACATCGGCGCTTACGACGCTGTGGCGGATCTGGCAGGCCAAGTCGGCAACGAGCTCAAGGATTTATCGCCGCTGGCCAGAGCCCATTTTCTGGAAACATACCTGTTCCTGCCCGGCTATCTGTTATCGTCCCAGGGCGATCGAATGCTCATGGGGCATGGTGTTGAAGGCCGTTATCCCTTTCTGGACAAGCGGGTGATCAATCTGGCCAATCTCATGTCGCCGCAGCTGAAACTGAAGGTGTTGAAGGAAAAATGGATTCTGAAAAAATCGTTCAGCCATCTGGTGCCGCCCTCCATCATCGCACGCAGCAAACAGCCCTATCGCGCGCCGATACGCAGCATTATACAGACGGGCGAAAAGAGGCAGTGGCCGTACCTGGACAGCGAATGGATCAAACAACTGAATCTGTTTGATCCCACCCGCGTGGAGCGGCTGAAACAAAAATTTCTCAGCCCGGAAACAACGGTCGCAGCGCGGGATGAGATGGCCATCATGTTCATCATCACCACCGGCATGCTGCAGGAGCGTTTCATCAGCGGCCAGAATTTGCTTAACAACGATGACATTCCCAATTGCCTTGTGTTCGATAAAAGAACTGAAATGAACTATCCCATGACGATGGGAGGAACTTATCATGCTTCTGCACGAGCCTTGGTACACTAATGTCCTGATACGTCCGGACAAAGTAGCTATCAAATGCGACGGTCAAACAGTAACCTATCGACAGTTGCATGATCGAGCCATACGTTTGGCTTGTCATCTCACGGCCCATGGGCTGAAAAAAGGCGACAGAGTCGCCATCTGGATGGACAACAGCATTGAGGCGTGCATCAGCATCTATGCCGCCCTTTTGGCCGGCGGGGTTTTTGTGGCAATAAACCCGGGATCCAAAGCGGACAAATTGATCTTTATTCTGAACGACTGTCAGGCTCGCTTCCTCCTGACACAAGCCGACCGACATTCGAATTTTGCCGGTCTCCTGCAGCAGGCGCCTGGTCTCGTAGAGCTCATCCTGGAGCCGGCATGGACCACGAACCATCCGCAGTTCGCGTCCTGGACGGATGTGACGACCGGCTCTCCCGGCGAGACAACCCTGCCGGCGGTCATCGATGTGGATTTGGCAGCTTTCATCTACACCTCGGGCAGCACCGGGAATCCCAAGGGAGTTATGATGACGCACCACAACATGCATTCCGCCGCCAGGTCCATCATCAGTTATCTGGAAAATACGCCGGATGATGTCGTAATCAACGTTTTACCGCTGTCCTTTGATTACGGCCTGTACCAGTTCCTGATGGTAATGACCTTTGGCGGCACCCTGGTGCTGGAAAAAGATTTTACCTATCCGGCGATGCTTGTACAGCGATTGCTCCAGGAGCATGTAAGCGGTTTTCCCGGTGTGCCTACGGTATTTGGCATGTTGTTCAAATACAGGACCATGGCGAGCATGAAATTCCCCAACCTGCGTTACATCAGCAACACCGGCGCCGCGCTGCCTGAGGAATTTATTCAGCGCTTGCGCACGCTGTTTCCAGGCGTCCGTATTTATTCCATGTACGGTCTTACGGAGTGCAAACGGGTGGCGTTCCTTCCTCCTGACGAAATCGCCCGCAAACCGAACTCGGTCGGTCACGCCATGCCGAACACGGAAGTGTATATCGTGGACGAGGACGACCAGCCTGTAGGTCCTAATCAAATCGGCGAACTGATCGTACGCGGCTCCAATGTCATGCAGGGATATTGGAACTTGCCGGAGGAAACCGATCGCGTGCTCTGTCGTGGCAGGCATCCCTATGAACGGGCGCTGCGCACCGGTGATCTGTTTAAAACGGATCAGGACGGCTATCTCTACTATATCGGCCGCAAGGACGACATCATCAAGAGTCGAGTTGAAAAGGTCAGCCCCAAGGAGGTTGAAAACGTCCTCTACCGGATGGAAGGCATCGAAGAAGCCGTTGTCTTTGGTGAAGCGGACACGCTTCTCGGGCAGACGGTGCGAGCGGTGGTCAAACGAGGCCTGTCCTGCACGCTGACAGACAAAGAGATCATTCGCTTCTGTTCGGCACATCTGGAATCGTTCTGTGTTCCAAAAACAGTAACGTTCGTGGAGGAGATGCCAAAAAACGCGAACGGCAAAATTGACAAAAAACAAATGATTGCTAGTCTTTCAATCGAGGTGCGTCATGAACCAATCACCATCTGAAACACCGGAAGTAGCCGCCCTGGCCGATCAACTCGAAAAATGGATCAGGACCACCATCCAGGGCATCCTGAAAAAAAGGGGGGTCGTTATCGGCATCAGCGGGGGTATCGATTCAACGGTGAATGCCGCTCTGCTCTGCCGCGCGCTCGGCCCCAGGTATATCGTCGGTATCGCCATGCCGGAAAAAGATTCCAGCCCGGATAGCCTGGAACTGGCCCGCAAACTGTCCACGCAGTTGGGCATGGAACTGCTTGTGGAAGATCTGACCGCCGGTTTGGAAGGGATAGGCGCGTATCGGCGGCGGGACGAAGCGGTGCAGCGAGTGTTCCCGCACTACAAGCCGGGTGATGCCTTTAAAATTACCCTGCAGTCCAATCCCGTGCAGGACAATTTGATGAACACCTTCCAGATCACCCTGATAAACGCATCAGGCGAGGAGGAATCGGTTCGTCTGAGTTATCAGGAATATACTCAAATCGTGGCGGCGTCCAATATGAAACAACGCATGCGCATGAGCACGCTGTACTATCATGGCGAGCTGCGCAATTTCGCGGTCGTCGGCACCGGCAATAAAAATGAAGTACAGCTTGGCTTTTTTGTTAAATACGGCGATGGCGGCAGTGATTTCATTCCGTTGGGCAATCTCTATAAAACCCAAGTCTACGCGCTGGCGCGTTATCTGCAGGTGCCGGAAGAGATCATTAACCGTCGCCCGACAACCGACACCTATCCAGCTGAAGTGACGCAGGAGGATTTCTTCTTCCGGTTGCCGTTTGCGACCCTGGATGCGATCTGGCATGCCATGGAGAGCGGCGAAACCGAGATGCAGGTGGCGATGCGTCTGAATCTGGATTCCGGACAGGTCAAGCGCGTATGGGAAGACATTCAACAGAAACATCGTACCACCCGCTATCTGCGGACACCACCGATCGAATTCTATCCGGAAATGCCGACCATCGCTGAAAACGGCCATAACGGCAAACTGTCCGCCGCTTCCCTGCATGTCGTTCCATAACGGCAAAAAGGCCATTCGTGGTCTCTTTATGAGGGTGAATATCACACAAAAGAAATGGAGTTGTATATGTCGGAAAAAACAATCATTCGCCAATTCATCATCGATAATTTTTTGTTTGGTAACGATGAGGGGCTGCTGGATACGGATCTGCTGCGGCAGAAAGGAATTATCGATTCCACGGGGGTGCTGGA